>NZ_JAGGNV010000001.1 GCF_018614955.1 Variovorax paradoxus | reverse complement strand
TGCCGGTGCCGGTGCCGGTGCCAGCACCTGCGCCGGCGCGCGTGCGGGCGCGGCCGACACCGCCTCAGCCTCGCCGCCGTCCCCCACGTCGATCCGAATCAGCTCCGCGCCCACCGCGATCTGCTGCCCCACTTCGCCGCCGAGCGCGAGCACCTTGCCCGCGACCGGCGACGGGATCTCGACCGTCGCCTTGTCGGTCATCACGTCGGCCAGCACCTGGTCTTCGGCCACCATGTCGCCGGGCTGCACGCGCCACGCCACCAGCTCCACCTCGGCGATCCCTTCGCCGATGTCCGGCACCTTGATCGCATGCGTGCCCATTCAGTTCTCCATGACGCGCCGGAAGGCCGCGCCCACGCGCGCCGGGCCCGGGAAGTAGGCCCACTCCTGCGCGTGCGGATAGGGCGTGTCCCAGCCGGTCACACGCTCGATCGGCGCCTCGAGGTGATGGAAGCAGTGCTCCTGCACCAGCGCCGTCAGCTCGGCGCCGAAGCCGCTGGTGCGCGTGGCCTCGTGCACGATCACGCAGCGGCCGGTCTTCCTGACCGAGGCGACGAGCGTCTCCAGGTCCAGCGGCCACAGGCTGCGCAGGTCGATGATCTCGGCGTCGATGCCGGTCTCATGCGCGGCCGCTTCCGAGACGAAGACCATGGTGCCGTAGCTGATCACCGTCAGGTCGGCGCCGGGGCGGAACACGGTGGCCGATTCGAGCGGCACCGTGTAGTAGCCCTCGGGCACCTCGCCCAGCGGATGGGCCGACCAGGACACCAGCGGCTGGTCGTGGTGGCCGTCGAAGGGGCCGTTGTAGAGGCGCTTGGGCTCCAGGAAGATCACCGGGTCGTCGTTCTCGATCGAGGCGATCAAGAGGCCCTTGGCGTCGCGCGGATTGGAAGGCATCACCGTGCGCACGCCGCAGACGTGCGTGAACAGCACTTCCGGGCTCTGGCTGTGCGTCTGACCGCCGTAGATGCCGCCGCCGCAGGGCATGCGAATTGTGATCGGCGCGCTGAAGTCGCCGGCCGAGCGAAAGCGCAGCCGCGCCGCTTCGGAAACGATCTGGTCGTAGGCGGGATAGAAGTAATCGGCGAACTGCACCTCGACCACCGGGCGCAAGCCGTAGGCGCCCATCCCGATGGCCGAGCCGACGATGCCGCCCTCTGAGATCGGCGCATCGAACACGCGCGAGCGGCCGTACTTGGCCTGCAGGCCCTCGGTGCAGCGGAACACGCCGCCGAAGTAGCCGACGTCCTGGCCGTAGATGACGACGTTGTCGTCGCGCTCGAGCATCACGTCCATGGCGGAGCGCAGCGCCTGGATCATGGTCATGGCGGTCACGACGCCGCTCCCGCGCGCAGCTGCTCGCGCTGCTGCTCGAGGTGCGCCGGCATTTCCTTGTAGACATCCTCGAACATCGTCGCCGCGCCGGCGAGATGCCCATCAGCCAGCGAGCCGTAGCGCTCGGCCTCCTTCAGCGCGGCATTGACCTCCGCCTCCAGTTTCGCCTGCGTCTCTTCGTGCTCCTGCTGCGACCAGGCGCCGACGCCGATGAGATGCTGCGCCAGCCGCGGGATCGGATCGCCGAGCGGAAAGTGCGCCCAGTCGTCGGCCGGCCGGTAGCGCGAGGGATCGTCCGAGGTCGAATGCGCGCCGGCGCGGTAGGTGACCCATTCGATCAGCGTCGGCCCGAGGTTGCCGCGGGCGCGCTGCGCGGCCCAGCGCGAGGCGGCCAGCACGGCGAGGAAGTCGTTGCCGTCGACGCGCAGCGAGGCGATGCCGCAACCGACGCCGCGCGCTGCGAAGGTGGTGGCCTCGCCGCCGGCGATGGCCTGGAAGGTCGAGATCGCCCACTGGTTGTTGACCACGTTGAGGATCACCGGCGCGCGGTACACGTGGGCGAAGGTCAGCGCCGTGTGGAAGTCGGATTCGGCGGTGGCGCCGTCGCCGATCCATCCCGAGGCGATGCGCGTGTCGCCCTTGATCGCCGAGGCCATGCCCCAGCCCACGGCCTGGATGAACTGGGTGGCCAGGTTGCCCGAGATCGAGAAGAAGCCGGCGCGCTTCATCGAATAGCACACGGGCAACTGCCGCCCCTTGAGCGGGTCGCGCTCGTTGGACATCAGCTCGCAGATCATGTCCACCATCGACACGTCCTCGCGCGCCAGCAGCAGGCCCTGCTGGCGGTAAGTGGGAAAGCACATGTCGCCCTGCTGCAGCGCCAGCGCGTGGCCGGTGGCGATGGCCTCCTCGCCCAGGCACTGCATGTAGAAGGAGATCTTCTTCTGCCGCTGCGCGATCAGCATGCGGGCGTCGAAGGCCCGCGTCTTCATCATCGCGACGAGGCCGCGGCGCAGCAAGGCTGCATCCGCCTCGGGCACCCACGGACCGACGGCACGGCCCTCGTCGTCGAGCACGCGCACCAGCGTGTAGGCGAGGTCGGCGGTGTCGGCCGGCGAGGCCTCGAGCGGGGGACGCCGCACCTCGCCGGCGCGCGAAATGTGCAGGTAGGAAAAATCGGTCTCGCGGCCCGGACGCCCGGTGGGCTCCGGCACATGCAGACGAAGAGGTGCGCCCTGGCTCATCGCGTTGTCTCCGCGCTCGATGGGATCGCTCGCCAGCAAAGCCTAGCGAATTTCAAGCTCCGGCGCAGCCGGTCAATCGCGCGTATCTCTCTTGACACGCAGGGCCGGCAGGACTCGAATTCGGTAGGGAGAGAGTGGCGGGGCACTCATCAGGAGAACATCATGCGCAAGAAGGTCCTGGCGACGGTGGCTTGTCTTGTTGGTTTAAGCCTGCCCGCATGGCCCGCGGGCGGCGGGGGTGGCGGCGGAGGCGGCGGGGGTGGCGGCGGAGGCGGCGGGGGTGGCGGCGGAGGCGGCGGCCCGTCGCAGCAGGAGCTGGATCCCGACTACCGCGCCGGCCAGGCTCACGTCAAGGTCGAACAATGGGCCGAGGCGCTGCCCCGGCTGAACGCGGCCATCCGGACCGATCCCGGGAATGCCGATGCGTGGAACCTGCTGGGTTTCGCCTATCGCCACCTGGGCGACATGGACAACTCCTTCAAGCACTACGAGCGCGCCCTGCAGCTCAACCCGGGCCACCGCGACGCGCACGAGTACGTGGGCGAGGCCTATCTGCAGGTCGGCCGGCTCGAAGGCGCGGAGAAGCACCTGAAGGCGCTCGACAGGCTCTGCTGGTTCCCCTGCGAGCAGTACACGGAGCTGAAGGAGAAGATCGCGAAGTTCAAGCGTTCGCGCGCCGGGGAGTAGGTTTTGTTGACGACGTGCGGGCGCGGAGGCGGGCGGTGTGCCCTCACCCTAACCCTCTCCCGGAGGGAGAGGGAACAAGACAGATCGCCCCACGCGCCGGTCTTACTCCCTCTCCCTCTGGGAGAGGGCGGGGGCGAGGGCACCGGGCCTTCGAGGCGCACGCAAGTCTCGATCACCCACCAAGCCCGGTATGCGGTGCGGGTCGGGCGATCCCCTCTGTGCCGCCGAGGAGCGCAGCCTTTCGCGGATCAGGGCTCACGATTGTCTGAGCCGAAGGCGAGTTCGAGCGAGACCCCGCGAAAGGCGAGCACCGCAGGGTAGCCCGAAGGGCCGGCGCAGTGGGGTCGCACGGCCCGCACCGCATACCGGGCGTGCGTCCAGGGAGCGTGCGCCTCCTCAGTCGATACTGATGTTCGCCGCCTTCGCCACCTCGGCCCACTTCACGCGGTTGGCATGGACGGTCGCCTTGAACTGCGCGGGCGTCTCGATGCGCACCGTGTTGCCCTGGCCTTCGAACTTCTCGCGGATCTCGGGCTGCTCGAGAACGGACTTGATCGCGGCATTGAGCTTGTCGACGATGCGCGCATCGGTGCCCTTGGGTGCGAAGACGCCGAACCAGATCGAGCTGTCGAAGCCTTGGGTGCCGGCGATGCCGCTGGACGCGATGGTCGGCACCTCCTTCACCGCCGCCACCGGCTTGGCGGTGGTGACGCCCAAGAGCCGCACCTTGCCGGCCTTGTACTGCGGCAGCACGGTCTGCACCTGGTTCATGATGCAGCAGGTCTCGCCGCGCACCACCGAGGCGATGGCCTCCGGCCCGCCCTTGTAGGGCACGTGCACCATCTGCAGGCCGAGGCGCGAGTTCAACTCGGCAAAAGCCATGTGGGTGCCGGCGCCGTTGCCGGTAGAGGCGTAGTTGTACTTGCCGGGGTTGGCCTTCACCAGCTCGACGAACTCCTTGAGCGTCTTGACGTTGATCACCTCGGGATTGACGGTGAGCACGTTGGAGACGTCGAGCACCGGCGCAACGGGCACGAAGTCGGCCTCGACGTCGAAGGGCAGCTTCTTGTAGAGCGCCGCGTTGCTGCCGTGCGTGGCGGCGGTGCCGAAGGCGAGCGTGTAGCCGTCGGGCTTGGCGCGCGCGACGTATTCGCTCGCGATGTTGCCGGCGGCGCCGGACTTGTAGTCGATCACCACGGGCTGGCCGAGCTTCTGCTGCAAGGATTCCTGGATCGTGCGCGCCACCACGTCGACGCCCGAGCCGGCCGGGAAGCCCATGATCAGCGTGACGGGTTGCTGCGGCCACTCGGCCTGCGCGAAGGCGGAAGGCGCGCCGCAGGCGCCGAGGGCGAGGCCGGCAGCGGCGAGCAGACGGCGCGAGCGGCTGGAGAGAGAATCGGGCATGACTGTCCTTCGAAGCGGATGGAGCAAGCGTCGATTGTGGCGCGAGGCTCATGCGAAACCGTGTCGAAGCTTATGCCGGACGGCCGGCTGAACTGATCCCCATACATTGCGCCCATGGTCCGCCCCACCCAACAACTTCATCCCCCGCGCGAACCGGCGCCGCTCTTCGCCGCCGCCACCGTGCTCCTGCTGCGCGACACGCCCGCAGGCATCGAAGTCCTGATGACGCGCCGCTCCGCCGGCGCGAGCTTCGCGCCCGGCGCCTATGTGTTCCCCGGCGGGCGCATCGACGAAGGCGACCGCGCCGCGCACCGCATCGCGGCGCGCCGGGCCACGCAAGGCGAGGTGCAGCTCACGCAGGCCGTGGCCGCGGTGCGTGAAAGCTTCGAGGAACTCGGCGTCCTGCTCGCGCGCCACGAGGACGGCCGCCCCGTCAGTGCCGAAGACGTGGCCGCCATGGACCGCAGCACCGCCGCGAGCGCCGTCGCCCTGGCCGACCAGTGCGCGGCGCGCGGACTGCGGCTTGCGACCGACGAAGTCTTCACCTTCGCGCACTGGATCACCGACCGCGACCTGCCCAAGCGCTTCGACGTGCCCTTCCTGGTGGCGCGCATGCCCGTGGGCCAGACGCCGACCGCCGACGAGACCGAGCAGTTCGAGCCCTGCTGGGTGCGGCCGGCCGATGCCCTGGCGCGGCACCAGGCGGGCGGCTTCTTCATGATCTTCCCGACCCTGCGCACGCTGGAGCGCATGGCCGCCTACGACTCGGTCGATGCCCTGCTCGACGCATGCGCGAACCGGGCCGGCGGCGAAGGCCCGCTGTTCACCAGCTGTCCGCGCGCTGGCCTGCTGCTCGGCCAGGAGGCGCGCTACATGGAGCACGACTCGCCCTACGGCGAACTGGCGCTGGCCTGCCCCGACGGCCAGATCGTGCATGCGCTCGACTGGCAGAGCGAGGCGCCGGTGGCGCTCTTGAAGAACGTGCAGCGGCTGACCGCGCCGAACCCCGGCGCGATGACCGGGCCGGGCACCAACAGCTACATCGTGGGCGATGCGGCCAGCGGCTACATCGTGATCGATCCCGGGCCGAACGAGGCGGGCCACATCGAGCGGCTGCACCGCGCGACCGGCGGCGACATCCGCATGATCGTGTGCACCCATTCGCATGCCGACCATTCGCCGGGCGCGGCACCGCTGCAGGCGCTGTGCGCAGCATCGAGGCCGCCGATCCTCGGCCTGCCCTCGGCGCCGACCGCGCGCGCCTCGGCGCGCTTCTCGCCCGACCGCGCGCTGCAGGACCAGGAGCGCCTCGTGCTGGCAGGCCCGGACGGCGCCACGCACACGCTGCGCGCGGTCCACACCCCCGGCCACGCGGCCAACCACCTCTGCCTGGTGCTGGAGGAGGACGGCCTCTTGTTCTCCGGCGACCATGTGCTCAACGGCAGCACCACGGTGGTCGATCCGCCGGACGGCAACATGAACGCCTACCTCGACTCGCTCGACCGGCTCGACGCGGTCTGCGCCGAAGGCGACATCCGCTTCATCCTGCCGGCGCACGGCTACGCGCTCGGCGAGGCGCGCGCCGCCATCGCCTATCTGAAGGCACACCGCCTGAAACGCGAGGCCAAGATCGCCGCCGCGATGCAGCGCCTGCCGCAGGGCACGCCCGAGGACTGGCTGCCGCTCGCCTACGACGACGTGCCCGAACGCATGTGGCCGGTGGCCGCACGTTCGCTGGCCGCGCATGTGGAGCGCATCCGGCAAATGGCGGCGCCATGACCGACACCGAAGAAGGCATCCGCCTGGCCAAACGCGTGGCCGCGATGGCCGGCTGCTCGCGGCGCGAAGCCGAGCTGCTGATCGAGAACGGCGCGGTGCGCATCGACGGCGAACCGGCGCTGCTGCCGCAGACGCGCGTGCAGGCGCACCAGCAGGTCGAGATCGAAGCCGGCGCGCGGCCCGAGCCGGTGGTGCCGGTCACGCTGCTGCTGCACAAGCCGGCCGGCACGCCGACCGACAACGCGCATCGCCTGCTGGTGCCCGCCAACCACCACGAGCCGGAGCGTGCGGGCCTGCGCTTCCTGCCGCGTCACGTGGCGGCGCAGCGCTGCATGACGCCGCTCGAAACCGGCGCCAGCGGGCTGGTGGTCTTCACGCAGGAGTGGCGCATCGAGCGCAAGCTGCAGGAAGACGCGGGCATTCTCGAGAACGAAGTGATGGTCGACGTCGCAGGGCCGGTCGGGCCCGATGTGCTCGCGCGCCTCGAACGCGCCTCTGCGGCACGCGTCAGCATCGGCCAGCAGGCCGAGGGCCACACCGGCCTGCGCTTTGCGATCAAAGGTCCGCGGCCGGGGCAGATCGCCCACCTGTGCGACGAGGCGGGCCTGCGCATCCTTGCGATGAAGCGCATCCGCATCGGCCGCGTGCCGCTGGCGGGCTTGCTGCCCGGGCAGTGGCGCTACCTGCTGCCGAACGAGCGCTTCTGATGCCCGTGCCCGTGCGCCTGTTCGCCGCCGCAGCTGCACTCACCGGCTGGGCTGCACTCGCGCTGCAGCTGGCGCTGTCGATCGGGCTGGCCACGGCCGGCGGGCGAACAGCCGGCTGGGGCGTCTTCATGTACCTCGGCTACTTCACCATCCTGACCAACCTGCTTGCGGCGCTGGCGCTGACGGCCGCGGCGAGCGCTGCGCAGGGCACGTTGCGGCGTTTCTTCCGAAGGCCCGGCGTGGCGAGCGCAATCGGCGCCAACATCGCGGTGGTGGGCCTGGTCTACTTCTTCGTGCTGCGCCACATCTGGAATCCGCAGGGCATGCTGTGGCTGGCCGACGTGCTGCTGCACTACCTGATGCCGGTGCTTTTTCTCGCCTATTGGTGGATCGCGGTGCCCGCGCGCGGCCTGCGCTGGCGCGACCTCCCGCACTGGTGGATCTATCCGCTGGGTTATCTGGTCTATGCACTGGTGCGCGGCGCGATCGCTGGCGTCTACCCCTACCCATTCATCGACGTAGGTGCGTTGGGCTATGGCCGCACCGCGCTCAATGCGGTGGGCGTGCTGATCGGCTTCTCGCTGGTCGCCGCGCTGCTGGTGGCGATCGGCCGCAAGAAGCCGACGCCGAAAAAAGTGTGAAGCGCGCCTGTAGGCCGGATTCTGTGCATTGAGGTTGCCCCCAACGTGACCGCCATTACTCTGGGCCGTTTGTCGCCAAACGGCTCGGTGCCACCTACCCGCCAGCTCTGCGGAACCACATCGACGCTGGCCTACTTGGTGTTGCTGCGCGCAGAGATTGCCCGTTTCACCCGGCCGGGGTCGCCCCCGGCCGACTCGTCTCTGTTGCTCTGATCCTCACCTCGCGGTGGAGAGCCGTTAGCTCCTGCGCTGTCCTGTGCAGTCCGGACCTTCCTCCAGTGCGCTCTTTCGAGACTTGCACCAGCGGCGGTCTGGCGTGCTTCACCCGGCGATTATCGCGACAATGGCGGCCCCCTTGGCGCTACACGAAGGAATCCCGCATGAAAGCCCAGAACATCCTGCAGACCATCGGCAACACGCCGCACATCCGCATCCAGCGCCTGTTCGGCCGAGCGACGCAGCAGGTGTGGATCAAGTCCGAGCGCGCCAATCCCGGCGGCTCGATCAAGGACCGCATCGCGCTCTCGATGGTCGAGGATGCCGAGAAGTCCGGCGCGCTCAAGCCCGGCGGCACCATCGTCGAGCCGACCTCTGGCAACACCGGCATCGGGCTCGCGATGGTCGCGGCCGTCAAGGGCTACAAGCTCATCCTCGTGATGCCCGACAGCATGTCGCTCGAGCGCCGTCGTCTCATGCTGGCCTACGGCGCGAGCTTCGACCTGACACCGCGCGAGAAGGGCATGAAGGGATCGATCGCGCGCGCCGAGGAGATCGTCGCCGGCACGCCCGGCGCCTGGATGCCGCAGCAATTCAACAACCCGGCCAACGTCGAGGTGCACGCGCGCACCACGGCCGAGGAGATCGCGGCCGACTTTCCCGATGGGCTGGATGTGCTGATCACCGGCGTCGGCACCGGCGGCCACATCACGGGCTGCGCACGGGTGCTCAAGAAGAAGTGGCCCAAGCTCAAGGTGTTTGCGGTCGAACCCGTGGCCTCGCCCGTGATCTCGGGCGGCGCGCCTTCGCCGCACCCGATCCAGGGCATCGGCGCGGGCTTCATTCCGAAGAACCTCGATACCGAACTGCTCGACGGCGTGATCCAGGTCGATGCCGAACCGGCGCGCGAGATGGCGCGCCGCTGCGCGGCCGAAGAGGGCATGCTGGTCGGCATCTCCTCGGGCGCGACGCTGACCGCGATCGCGCAGAAGCTGCCGGAACTGGCACCCGATGCGGTGGTGCTTGGCTTCAACTACGACACCGGCGAGCGCTATCTGTCGGTCGACGGCTTCCTGCCGGTTTGAACGCCGCTCAATCCTTCAGCTAGAGCCGCTTCAATCGTTGACCCCGGGGACTACGATAGCGATCAAAGTCCTTCCGATCCACCGTCAGCACGTTGTAGATGCCCGTTCGATCGGCCGCAAAAACCAACGCAACATCGGCTAGGTCGGCACCGCCATCGGCGTAGCGTTCGGTGAAGTCGGCGATCTCCGAAAGATTGGCCGGATCGCTCGCCAGCACTGTGAGTCGGCCTGCAGCCGCCCAGCGCAGCAAGTTGAGCCATGCAACATCGTCGAGCAAGTGGCCGGCCTCTGTGAGCACTTCCCAGACGGTATAGAGACGCTTGCCGGCAAGCTGTTTCAGCATGCCCACGGCGCCCGCGTGATGGGCATCGCCGTCGTTGAACAGCGCGACCAGGAAACCCGTGTCAGCGAGCGTATCCGTGCTTTTCACGCAGCCGCTCCAGGATCGCTCGCTTGGCCGGGTTGGCAACGCTTTCAGGACGGCGCAGGCCGCCGCCCTTGCCGATATAGAGCGCATCGATCTCGGCAGCCGCGCGCTCGACCGGCATCACCCTGCCCGCATAGGCAGCGATGCTGCGGCGGATGAATTCCGACTTGCTGATGTGCAGCGCAGCCGCCGCGCGCTCCAGCAGGGTCTCGTCTTCCGCAGGCAATCGAATCGACAGTGTCATGATCAGGCTCCTGTAATACAGAATTGTATTACAATCCAAAGCTCCGGCCACAGCCTCTGCCCGATCGACACGGGCCTCAAGCCATGATCCGAATCTCCGAAATCAAACTGCCGCTCGACCACGGCGATGCGGCGCTCGCTGAAGCCATCGCCACGGCCCTCGGCGCGCCTGTCGCGGCGATCGCCGGCTTCAAGGTCTTCAAGCGCAGTTTCGATGCGCGCAAGCCGCAGCTCTTTCAGGTCTACATCGTCGACGCGACGATCGCGGATCCGGCGCTCGAAGCCGCGCTGCTCGCGAAGTTCGCCGGGCATCCGCACATCGGCCCTTCGCCGGACATGGTGTGGCGCGCCCCGGTCCAGGCACCGGCCGGACTGCCGCTGCGCCCCGTGGTCGTCGGCTTCGGCCCCTGCGGCATCTTCTGCGCGCTGATGTTGGCGCAGATGGGCTTCAAACCAATCGTGCTCGAGCGCGGAAAAACCGTGCGCCAGCGCACCAAGGACACCTGGGGCCTGTGGCGCAAGAGCGTGCTGAACCCCGAGTCGAACGTGCAGTTCGGCGAGGGCGGCGCCGGCACCTTCTCGGACGGCAAGCTCTACAGCCAGATCAAGGACCCGCGCTTCCTCGGCCGCAAGGTGATGGAGGAGTTCGTCAAGGCCGGCGCGCCGCCCGAGATCCTCTACGTCGCGCATCCGCACATCGGCACCTTCAAGCTGGTGAAGGTGGTGGAGAACATGCGCGAGCAGATCACCGCTCTGGGCGGCGAGATCCGCTTCGAGCAGCGCGTGACCGATGTGCTGATCGAGGACGGACAGCTCCGCGGCCTGACCGTGCTCGACCAGCGCACCGGCGAGAAGAGCGAGCTGCGCGCCGACCACGTGGTGATGGCGCTCGGCCACAGTTCGCGCGACACCTTCGAGATGCTGCATGCACGCGGCGTGCACATCGAGGCCAAGCCCTTCTCGATCGGCTTTCGCGTCGAGCATCCGCAGGGCCTGATCGACCGCGCGCGCTGGGGCCGGCATGCCGGCCATCCGCTGCTGGGCGCGGCCGACTACAAGCTGGTGCACCACGCGAGCAACGGCCGCTCGGTGTACAGCTTCTGCATGTGTCCGGGCGGCACGGTGGTGGCCGCCACCAGCGAGCCGGGCCGCGTGGTGACCAACGGCATGAGCCAGTACTCGCGCAACGAGCGCAATGCGAACGCGGGCATCGTGGTGGGCATCGACCCGCGCGACTTCCCCGGCGACGCGCTCGCGGGCATCGCGCTGCAGCGCGAACTCGAATCCAATGCCTTCGTGCTCGGCGGCGGCGACTACCGCGCGCCGGGCCAGCTGGTCGGCGATTTCGTGGCCGGCAAGCCCTCGGCCGCGCTGGGCAGCGTCGAGCCCTCGTACAAGCCGGGCGTGACGCCGGGCGACCTGCATGCCGCCCTGCCCGGCTATGCGATCGAGGCGATGCGCGAGGCCTTCCCGGCCTTCGGCCGAAAGATCAAGGGCTTCGACCTGCACGACGCGGTGCTGACTGGCGTCGAGACGCGCACCTCCTCGCCGATCAGGATCACGCGCGGCGACGATCTCCAGAGCCTCAACGTGCGCGGCCTCTATCCGGCCGGCGAAGGCGCGAGCTATGCGGGCGGCATCCTCTCGGCGGGTGTCGACGGCATCAAGGTGGCGGAAGCGGTTGCGCGTGAACTAGTTCACACTCGCGCCGAATAAGAGCCCGGCCTGACCTTCGAGCCTCCGCGCCGATGCCGGGCCAGCCCGCGCCAAAGCTACATTGCGCGGGCCCAATTCCGGGCGAGGAGGACTCAATTGAAAAGAATCATCGGACTGCTGTCCGCGGTCGTGATCGCGTCGGTCTTCATGACCGGCTGTGCGGTCAATCGGGCCACGGCGACGGTCGATCCCTCGGCACAGCTCGACAAGCTGCGCACGGTGCAGGTGAAGAAGCTCGAAGGGGAGGATGGCACCGTCCGCAAGCTCATCGCCGACAACCTCCGGGCGCGCGGCTATGCGGTGGCGACGGACAGCCAGGCGCAGGAGAAGGTCGATGCGGTCGTGACCTATGTCGACAAGTGGATGTGGGACATCACCATGTACCTGCTCGAACTGACGATCACGATCCGCGACCCGCAGACGGACTATCCGCTCGCCAACGGCAACTCGTACCACACCTCGCTGACACGCAAATCGCCGCCCGAAATGGTGGACGAAGTGCTCGGCAACATCTTCAAAGAATCAGGAAAGAAACAATGATCAAGAACACCCTGCGCCGTGCCGGCGCGCTGGCCGCCCTCGCCGGCATCGTGCTTCTCGCCGGCTGTGCCACTTCCGCGAACCGCGACGCAATGACCGCCGGCCGCATCTCGTCGGCGAAGAAGAACCCTTACTCGCTCTCGGTCAAGACGGGCGGCGGCAACGAGACGAGCGCCATGGGCAGCTCGGAAATCTCCAACGACGACCTGCGCGCGGCCATCGAGAAATCGGTGACGCAATCGGCCCTGTTCAAGGAAGTCGTGCAGGGCAAGAACGGCGACTACGAGCTGTCGGTCACGGTGGCGCGGCTCAGCAAGCCGACGTTCGGCGCCTCCTTCACCGTCGACATGGAGGCCGGCTGGTCGCTCGTCAAGGCTTCCGACAAGTCGGTCGTGATGCGCAAGTCCATCACTTCGAGCTACACGGCGTCGATGGGTGATTCGCTGGTGGGCGTCACCCGCCTGCGCCTCGCAGTTGAAGGCGCGGCGCGCAACAACATCAAGCAGGGCCTGGAGGCGATCGCCGCCATGAATCTCTGAGCAGGGCTCCAACCCAACAAAAAAGGGGCCGGTGAACCGGCCCCTTTTTTACATGCTGCGGAAAAACTCAGCCCTGCGCATTCTGCAGCGCCGCGATGCGCTCTTCGATCGGCGGGTGCGTCGCAAAGAGCTTGCCGATGCTGCCCGTGATGCCCATGGCCTCGACCGCCTTCGGCAACTCGCCGGGCGGCAGGCCGCCGAGGCGCGCGAGCGCGCTCATCATCGGCTGCTTGCGGCCCATCAACTGGGCCGAGCCGGCGTCGGCGCGGAACTCGCGCTGGCGCGAGAACCAGGCCACCACGATCGCGGCGGCGAAACCGAGCACGATGTCGAGCACCAGCGTGGTGATCATGTAGCCGATGCCCGGGCCGGTGCTGTCGCTGCCGCGGCGCAGGAAGCCGTCGACCACATAGCCGATCACGCGCGAGAGGAACACGACGAAGGTGTTCATCACGCCCTGGATCAGCGTCATGGTGACCATGTCGCCGTTGGCGACGTGCGCCACTTCGTGGCCGATCACGGCCTCGACTTCTTCGCGCGTCATGTTGGCCAAGAGGCCCGTCGACACCGCGACCAGCGAGGAGTTCTTGAACGCGCCGGTGGCGAAGGCATTGGGCTCGCCCTCGAAGATGCCGACCTCGGGCATGCCGATGCCGGCCTTGTCGGCGAACTTTCGCACGGTCTGCACGATCCAGGCCTCGTCGGGCGACTGCGGCTCGTTGATGATGCGCACGCCGGCGCTCCACTTGGCCATCGGCTTGCTGATCAAGAGCGAGATGATCGCGCCGCCGAAGCCCATGACCAGTGCGAAGCCCAACAGGGCTGTGAGGTTGAGACCGTTGGCCGTGAGGTAGCGGTTGACGCCGAGCAGGCTGGCGACGACGCCGAGCACCGCGACCACCAGGACGTTGGTCAGGACGAACAGAAGGATGCGTTTCAAGTTGATTACTCCGTGGGTACAGACGATGGCTCGCCGTGGCGAGCAAATGAGGGCCGCCACCCTGGTTTCAAGCGGTGGACGGTCGGGGCAGGCAGTTGTTCTTGGTTGTGGAGCCCCGTGCGACTCAGGCGTACAGAGTGATGATAGGAGCAAAAGTTCGGCGTCAGGTGCACGCCACCACGCTCACTCCGGGTAAAGCCGGCCCGCCAGGGTGTTGCGGGCCTTGCGCAGCGCAGGCAGGAAGGCATCGCGAAGCTCGACCAGGCTCATGCGCTCCGCGCGCACCGCGATGCTCATGGCGGCGACCGTCGCGCCGCTGCGGTCGTAGACCGGCACGGCCATCGACCGCACGCCGAGCTCGAGCTCGCCGTCGTTGCCCGCATAGCCTTCCTCGCGGCAGCGCTCGATCAGCGCCAGCACCTCGTCGGCCTCGAACACGGTGCGTGCAGTGAGGGCGTGGCGCGGCATCGCGCGCACGCGCCGTACGGCTTCCGCCGGCGGCAGGCTCGCAAGCAGCACGCGCCCGAGCGCGGAGCAATAGGCCGGCAGCCGCGAGCCGATGCCCAGCCCGGTGCTGAGGCTGCGCCGCGCGGTGGAGCGCGCGATGATGATCGCGTCGTCGCCGAGCAGCTTGCCGAGCGAGGCCGATTCGCGCGTGCGCTCCGACAGCGCATCGAGCAGCGGCTGCGCCAGCGAGGGCGTGGGCCGTGAGGCGAGGTAGGCATGCGCGACCAGCAGCACCTTCGGCAGCATCCAGAAGCGTTTGCCGTCGCTGTCGAGATAGCCCAGCGCATGCAAGGTCAGCAGCGATCGCCGCGCCGAGGCCGGCGAACTCGAAGTGAGGCGCGCCACCTCGGACACCGTGAGGCGGCTGTGCTGCCGCCCGAAGCAGGTCAGCACGTCCAATCCCTTCTGCAGCGAGGCAACGAAGTTCTTGTCGGGCTCATTTTTGCGCATAGCGCAAATCTAGCTTGTTCGTACCCCTTGTGCCAACAAACTCCGTGCACCCCGATGAACGACTGATACGGAGACCCTATGTCCAACACCTTCGCCCGGCGCATGGGCGCCGCCTGCATGGCGCTCGCCTGTCTGCTGGGCACGGCCGCGGCGCAAAGCCCGGCCACCCTGAAACTCGTCGTGCCCTTCCCGGCCGGCGGCACGGCCGACATCCTGCCGCGCGTGGTGGCCGAGAAGCTGCGCAGCGCCTATGCCGGCGGCGTGGTGATCGAGAACCGCACCGGCGCGGGCGGCAACATCGGCGCCGAGGCCGTGTTCCGCGCCGAGCCCGACGGCAACACGCTGCTGGTGTCGCCCCCGGCGCCGATCGCGATCAACCAGCATCTCTACAAGAAGCTGTCCTTCGATCCCGCGAAGTGGGTGCCGGTCACGGTGCTTGCAACGGTGCCCAACGTGCTGGTGGTGAGCCCCAAGCTGCCGGTGCGCAACCTGGCCGAGTTCATTGCCTACGCGACGGCCAATCCGGGCAAGCTCAGCTACGGCTCGCAGGGCAACGGCACCACCTCGCATCTGACGGCCAGCATGTTCATGCAGCTGACCGGCATCGAGATGGTCCACGTGCCCTACAAGGGCACCGCGCCCGCGCTGGTCGACCTGGTCGGCGGCCAGATCGACGTGTTCTTCGACAACCTGAGCTCGTCGCTGCAGTTCCACCAATCCGGCAAGCTGCGCATCCTCGCGATTGCCGACGAGCAGCGCTCGCGCGCATTGCCCGATGTGCCCACTTTCGCCGAGCAGAAGCTGCCGGCGATGAATGCGGTGACCTGGTTCGCCGTGGTCGCGCCGCCCGGCACGCCGGCGGCCAAGGTCGCCTCGACGCAGAAAGCCATCGCCGACGCCTTGGCGTTGCCGGACGTGAAGCAGAAGTTCGCCGAACAAGGCGCCGAACCGCGCGGCTGGGACAGTGCCCAGACCGGCAAGTTCATCCAGGCCGAGTCCGCCAAGTGGGACAAGGTCATCAAGAGCGCCAAGGTCAGCCTCGATTGACGACGACATCGACATGCAAAACGACATCGCATCCCAACCCATCCACTGGGCCGGCCCCGGCCTGACGCGCATTCCCTTCGCGCTCTACAGCGACGCACGGACTGCGGCCGACGAGCAGGACCGCATCTTCCGCGGCGAGGTCTGGAACTACCTGTGCCTCGAAGCCGAGCTGCCCGCGAGCGGCAGCTACCGCACGACCTTCGCCGGCGAGACGCCGGTGGTGGTGGTGCGCGACGACGACGGCGAGATCTACGCCTTCGAGAACCGCTGCGCGCATCGCGGTGCGCTGATCGCCCTCGAGAAATCGGGCCGCGCCGATAACTTCCAGTGCGTCTACCACGCATGGAGCTACAACCGCCAGGGCGACCTGACAGGTGTCGCCTTCGAGAAGGGCGTCAAGGGCCAGGGCGGCATGCCGCCGGATTTCTGCAAGGAAGCGCACGGTCCGCGCAAGCTGCGCGTCGCCACCTTCTGCGGCCTGGTGTTCGGCAGCTTCAGCGAGGACGTGCCGGGCATCGAGGAGTACCTGGGCGACGAGATCTGCGCGCGCATCGAGCGCGTGCTGCACAAGCCGGTGGAAGTCATCGGCCGCTTCACGCAGGCGCTGCCGAACAACTGGAAGCTCTATGTCGAGAACGTGAAGGACAGCTACCACGCGAGCCTCTTGCACCTGTTCTTCACTACCTTCGAACTCAACCGCCTGTCGCAGAAGGGCGGCGTGATCGTCGACGAGAGCGGCGGGCACCACGTGAGCTACTCGATGATCGACGCTGCGGCCGAGAAGGACGCTTCGTACAAGGAACAGGCCCTGCGCTCGGACAACGACCGCTATCGCCTGAAGGATCCGAGCGTGCTCGCCGGCTTCAAGGAATACGAGGACGGCGTGACGCTGCAGATCCTCTCGGTGTTCCCGGGCTTCGTGCTGCAGCAGATCCAGAACTGCCTGGCCGTGCGCCAGGTGCTGCCCAAGGGCGTGGAGCGCACCGAGCTCAACTGGACCTACATCGGCTATGCGGACGACACGCCCGAGCAGCGCCGTGCGCGGCTCAAGCAGTCGAACCTGGTCGGCCCGGCCGGCTTCATCTCGATGGAAGACGGCGCGGTGGGCGGTTTCGTGCAGCGCGGCATAGCCGGTGCACGCGACCACGAGGCCGTCGTCGAGATGGGCGGCGAGAGCGCCGGATCGAGCGAAGGGCGCGCCACCGAGGCTTCGGTGCGCGGCTTCTGGAAGGCCTACCGTCACCACATGGGCACCTGAGGAACACACGATCATGATCGACCTGCTGGCGCTGTGCGCCTTCAACGCGGCCTATGCCCACGCCATCGACAGCGATGCGCTGGAGCAATGGCCCGGCTTCTTCACCGAGGACTGCCACTACCGCATCACCCACGTCGAGAACGAGCGCGAGGGTCTGGACGCAGGCATCGTCTATGCCGATTCGCGTGCGATGCTGGAAGACCGCATCGCCGCGCTGCGCGAGGCCAACATCTACGAGCGGCAGCGCTATCGCCATCTGCTGGGCATTCCGCTGGTCGAGCAATCGAGCGCCGAAGCCGCCGAGGCGCGCACGCCCTTCATCGTGGCGCGCATCATGGCCACCGGCCAGACCGAAGTGTTCGCCACCGGCATCTACCAGGACCGCTTCGTGCAGCAGGACGGGCAACTGCGCCTGCAATCCCGCGTGGCGGTCTGCGACAGCACGGTGACCGACACGCTGCTGGCGCTGCCGCTGTGAGCGACGCCGTGGTTTCCCGGCGCCTCGCGCTCGCCGCCGGCGATCCCAACGGCATCGGGCCGGAGATCGCGCTGAAGGCGCTGGCGGCGCTGCCTGCGGGCGAACGCGCGCGCATCACGCTGTTCGGCCCGCGCAGCGTGCTCGAACGCACGGCTTCGCAGCTTGGACTCCACGCCTTGCTGACCGAACTTCGAATGATCGGCGCGGGCGAACTGCCGGCCGAAGCGGCGTGCCCCGGACAGCTTCACGCAGCCGCCGGCGCATCGGCCGTGGCCTCGGCGACGGCGGCCATCGAGGCCTGCCGGCGCGGCGAGGTCGACGCGGTCGTCGCCTGCCCGCACCACGAGACCGCAATCCATCAGGCCGGCATCGCCTTCAGCGGCTATCCCTCGCTGGTCGCGCGCGTTTGCGGCGTGCCCGAAGACAGCGTGTTCCTGATGCTGGTGGGCGGCGGCCTGCGCATCGTGCACGCGACGCTGCATGAGAGCGTGCGCACGGCCCTCGACCGGCTCACGCCCGAGCTGGTGACGAATGCCGTGCGCGCGGGCGCGCGCGCCTGCGCGCTGCTGGGCGCGGGCGATCCCTCGATCGCGGTTTTCGGCATCAATCCGCATGCCTCCGAGGGCGGGCTGTTCGGCCCCGAGGACGCGGCCATCGTCGAGCCCGCCGTGCGCGCGTTGCGCGCCGAGGGCCTTCGCATCGACGGCCCGCAGGGCGCCGACATGCTGCTCGCGCAGCGCAAGCACGATCTTTACGTGGCCATGCTGCATGACCAGGGCCACATCCCCATCAAGCTGCTGGCGCCGCAGGCAGCGAGCGCCCTCAGCATCGGCGCCGAGGTGCTGCTGTCGAGCGTGGGCCACGGCAGCGCGATGGATATCGCCGGCCGCGGCATCGCCGATGCGGGCGCGGTGCTGCGCACCATCGCACTGCTGTCGGGCATCCGGCAAGAGGAAAGAACATCATGAGCCATCGCATCGCCATCGCCGGCAGCGACATCGCCTTCGACTGCGCCGAAGACCAGAGCCTGCTCGACGCCGCGCTGCATGCCGGCATCGAGCTGCCGTATTCCTGCCGCAAGGGCGTGTGCGGCAACTGCGCCGGCGGCATCGCGCAAGGCGAAGTCGACGGGCTGGACGGCGCCTCGATGCGCAACGAAACCTGCCTGCCCGAGCAGGTGCTCTACTGCATATGCACACCGCGCACCGACGTGCAGATCGCACCCGTCTCGTGGCACCGCGTCGACCCGGCGGCGCGCAAGCGCTTCACGGCCAAGATCTTTCGCAACCAGCCGGCGGCGCCCGACGTGTCGGTGTTGCAGCTGCGCCTGCCGGCCGGGCAGCGCGCCAAGTTCCATGCCGGCCAGTACCTCCAGCTCGCGGTGGGCGACGGCAGCACGCGCTGCTATTCGATGGCCAATGCGCCGCACGAGAGCGATGCCCTGACGCTGCACATCCGCCACGTGCCGGGCGGCGCGTTCAGCGCGCGCGTGCCGGCCCTGCAGCAGGGCGATCTGATCGACATCGAATTGCCCTTCGGCGCCGTGTCGCTGGCCGAAGCCTCGACGCGGCCCATCGTCTTCGTGGCCGGCGGCACCGGCTTTGCGCCGGTCAAGTCCATCCTCGACGACATGGCCAAGCGCCGCATCGAACGGCCGATCACGCTGATCTGGGGCGCGCGGCGGGCCGAGGGCATCTACCTGCGCGCGGCAGTGGCGAAGTGGCAGCGCCAGTGGCCGTCGTTCCGCTTCATCGCGGCGCTGAGCGAGGAGGCCGCCGATGCGGCCGGCGACGCCTTCGCAGGCCGCGTGGACCAGGCGCTGATCGCGCACTGCCCCGCGCTGGAAGGCCACGAGCTCTACTGCTGCGGCTCGCCGGGCATGGTCAACGCCGTGCGCGACATCGCGGTGCAGCGCTGCGGCCTGGCTGCGGCCGACTTCCACGCCGACGTGTTCGTGGACGGTCCGGCCGTCAGCGCCGCGACGGCTGCGGTGGCCTGAACACTTCGGCGTCGGCGTAGAAGCCTGCGGTTTCGTTCGGCGCCCACCATCCGGGCACGCCGAGCACGGGCAGCGGGGCGAAGGGCTTGCTCGCGAGGTGTGCGGGGTCCAGCGCAGCCGCGATCCGCGCATCGTCGATCGGAATCGATGGGCTGGCGCCGGGCGCGCACAGCACATGCGCCGTCATCGGCTTGCGCGGCGAGCTCAGCTTTTCGAGCAAGGCGTGGCCGAAGACCAGCAAGCGCGCCTCGCGCCACAAGGCCCGCTCGGCCACGAAGAGCCGCTGCCAGTCGCGCGCGAGCAAGGCTTCCCACAAGGCAGGCGGCGCATCGAACACGGCGCCGTTCTCGTCGAAGAGCGTGAGCGCATCGCGCAGCGGCCCACGCACGGCGCCGATGCCGGCGCGCGCGATCTCGGCCGCCTGCAGCGCGTTGAGGCGCCGCTTGGCCAGAGGGAAATGCAGCCACACGAGGCCGTTGAAGAAGTCGTGCAGGTTGTCGCGCGTGGGCACCTGCGCGGTGCGGAAGATGAAGGCTTCGTAGGCCTCGTCGTCGGGCGCCGCGTGCGCGGGCACGAAGCGCAAGACGCCGGCCGACAGCTCGATGGGCACCGGTTCGCTCGACAGCGCCTCTGCCGCGCCGAGGCCTTGCGCCATCGCCGCGCCGGCAACGGCCGCACGCCGTGCATAGGGCGCCAGCCAGGGCCGCGCCGTATCGAGCGGCCAAGCAGGGTTCACGACGGCAGCGGGCCGACGTACTGCACCTTGTTGGGCGTCTTCTCCGGCGTCAGCGCGAACAGCTCGGGGTATTTCTTGAACAGCTTGGGCGAGCTCGCGCTCTTGCCCAGCAGCTTGGCGCCGCGCAGCCGCTCGGCCGCGTGGTTGAGCTCGATCTTGCCGCCCGCACCCAGTTCGGGCACGGCGTCGAGGATGCGCAGCACGTCCTCCGGCAGCACGGGCATGCGCGCCACGGGCGGTGCCGGGGCCTTGGCGCGGCGCGGTGCACGCGGCGCCCGCTTGGCCGCCGGCTCGGCGGCGGCCGGCCGGTCGGACTGATGGTGCTGCAGGTCGATGAAACTGTCGTAGACCGCGACGGTCTCGTCGCCGGTCTTGCCCTGCTGGCCGATGCCGCAGACGCGGCAGCCTTTTTCCCGCAGCCGGATCACCAGCGGCGCGAAGTCGGAATCGGAGGACACCAGCACCACGATGTCGGGACGCTCGGCCACCGCGAGATCCATGGCATCGACTGCGAGCGCGATGTCGGTGCTGTTCTTGCCGGCCGACAGGTTGACCATCGGCCGAACGGAGAGCCGCTTGAAGAGGGCCTGCTGCTTGAGCGCGGTCTCGGCATTGCAGTACGCGCGCCGCACATGGATGGCGCCGTGCTCGGCCATCGTGCGCTGCACGGCCTGCTCGATCACGTCGGACGAGACGTTGTCGGCGTCGATCAGCAGCATCACGCACGGGGTGGGGATCATGCCAGTCTCCACGCCACGGTTTCGCCGCCGCGCAAGGGTTTGAGGGTCGCATCGCCATACGGCACCGCTTCCGGCACGGTCCAGCTTTCGCGCTTCAGCGTCACGGTGTCGGTGTTGCGCTGCAGGCCGTAGAAGTCGGCGCCGTGGAAGCTCGCGAAGCCTTCGAGCTTGTCGAGCGCGCCGGCATGGTCGAAAGCCTCGGCATAGAGCTCGAGCGCGGTCAGCGCGGTGTAGCAGCCGGCGCAGCCCAGCGCGTGCTCCTTGAGGTGCGCCGGATGCGGCGCGCTGTCGGTGCCGAGGAAGAAGCGGTCGCTGCCGCTGGTGGCGGCGTCGACCAGCGCGACGCGGTGCGTCTCGCGCTTGAGCACAGGCAGGCAGTAGTAGTGCGGCCGGATGCCGCCGGTGAAGATGGCGTTGCGGTTGTAGAGCAGGTGGTGGGCGGTGATGGTGGCGGCTGTGAAGCGGCCGGCATCGCGCACGTAGTGGGCGCCCTCCTTGGTCGTCAGGTGCTCGAACACCACCTTGAGCTCGGGGAAGTCGCGGCGCAGCGGAATCATGACGCGGTCGATGAACACGGCCTCGCGGTCGAAGAGGTCGACCGCCGGGTCCGTCACCTCGCCATGCACCAGCAGCAGCAGGTTGTGCTTCTGCATCGCTTCGAGCGTCTTGTAGGTATTGCGGATGTCGGTCACGCCGGCATCGCTGTTGGTGGTGGCACCGGCCGGGTAGAGCTTGAGAGCGCACACGCCGGCCGCGGCGGCGCGTGCGACTTCCTCGGGCGGCAGCTTGTCGGTCAGGTACAGCGACATGACCGGCTCGAAGCTCAGGCCCTCGGGCACGGCGGCGCGGATGCGGTCGCGGTAGGCAATGGCCTGCTCGGTGCTGGTCACCGGCGGGCGCAGGTTGGGCATGATCAGCGCGCGCCCGAACTGGCGCGCCGAATGCGGCACCACGGCCTCGAGCGCGGCGCCGTCGCGCACATGCAGGTGCCAGTCGTCGGGGCGGGTGATGGTGAGGGTATCGGCAGGGCTTTTCATGAGGGGGATTGTCGCCCGCGGAAACCCGCGCTGGCACGGCTCGTGCATGACTTCTCATGAATTCGTTTTTGCCCTCAACAGGAGTTCTACGTGAAGCGTGCGATTTCCCAACTGCCCCTGAAACCCCTGGCCGCCTGCGCCGCCCTGCTGACGGTGGCGCTGGCGCACCCCGCCGCCTTCGCCCAGGAAAAAACGCTGCGCATCGCGATGACCGCCGCCGACATTCCGCGCACGCTGGGCCAGCCCGACCAGGGCTTCGAGGGCAACCGCTTCACCGGCATCCCGATCTACGACTCGCTCACGCAATGGGACCTCTCCAAGTCCGACGCGCCCAGCGTGGTGATCCCTGCGCTCGCGACCTCCTGGGCGGTGGACGCGAAGGACAAGACCAAGTGGGTCTTCAAGCTGCGCCCCGGCGTCAAGTTCCATGACGGCTCGGCCTTCAATGCCGACGCGGTGGTCTGGAACGTGGCCAAGGTGCTCGACAAGGAAGCGCCGCAGTTCGACCCCAGCCAGGTCGGCGTGACGGCCTCGCGCATGCCCACGCTCAAGAGCGCCCGCAAGGTCGACGACCTGACGATCGAGCTCACCACCAGCGAGCCCGACGCCTTCCTGCCGATCAACCTCACCAACCTGTTCATGGCCTCGCCGGCTCAGTGGGACGCCAAGCTGAAGGCCGTGCCGGCCAGCGTGACGGTGCCAGCCGAGCGCTCCAAGGCCGCATGGACCGCCTTCGCGGCCGACCCGGCGGGCTCGGGGCCCTTCAAGGTCACGCGCTTCGTCGCGCGCGAGCGCCTGGAACTGGCCGCCAACAAGAGCTACTGGGATGCTAAGCGCGTGCCGAAGATCGACAAGGTCGTGATGCTGCCGATGCCCGAGGCCAATGCGCGTACGGCCGCGCTGCTGGGCGGCCAGGTCGACTGGATCGAGGCCCCCGCGCCCGATGCGATGCCGCAGATCACGCAGCGCGGCTTCAAGATCTACTCGAACGCACAGCCGCACGTGTGGCCCTGGCAGCTCTCCTTCGTCGAAGGCTCGCCCTGGCTCGACAAGCGCGTGCGCCAGGCAGCCAACCTCTGCGTCGACCGCGGCGGCCTCAAGCAATTGCTGGGCGGCATGATGGCCGAGCCCAAGGGCACGGTGGCGCCGGGCCATCCGTGGTGGGGCAATCCCAAGTTCGACATGAAGTACGACGTGAAGGCCGCGCAGGCACTCATGACGCAGGCCGGCTTCTCGGCCGCGAAGCCGGTGAAGGTCAAGGTGCAGATCTCGGCCTCGGGCTCGGGCCAGATGCAGCCGCTGCCGATGAACGAGTTCGTGCAGCAGTCGCTGAAGCAATGCTTCTTCGACGTGCAGTTCGACGTGATCGAATGGAACACGCTGTTCACCAACTGGCGCAAGGGCGCCAAGGACGCATCGGCCAACGGCGCCAACGCCACCAACGTGAGCTTCGCGGCGATGGACCCCTTCTTCGCGATGGTGCGCTTCGTGAGCACCAAGGCCTTCCCGCCGGTGTCGAACAACTGGGGCTACTACGGCAGCCCCGAGGTCGACAAGCTGGTGGCCGACGCCCGCACCAGCTTCGACGACAAGGCGCGCGACGCCGCGCTCGCCAAGCTGCATGCGTACATCGTGGACGACGCGCCCTTCGTCTGGATCGCGCACGACGTCGGGCCGCGAGCGCTGTCGGCCAAGGTCAAGAACGTGGTGCAGCCCAAGAGCTGGTTCATCGACATTGCGACGATGACGATGGATTGAGGCCCCCAGCCGCATGTTCGCCTACCTGCTGCGCCGCGTCTTCTATGCCATCCCGATCATGATCGGCGTGGCTTTCGTGTGCTTCGCGCTCGTGCACCTGGCGCCGGGCGATCCGCTGGTGTCGATCCTGCCGCCCGATGCCTCGGCAGACCTGCAGGCGCAGCTGCGCGAGCTCTACGGCTTCAACCGCTCGCTGCCCGAGCAGTTCGCGCTGTGGGTTTGGCGCGCGATGCACGGCGACCTGGGCGTCTCGATCGCGAGCAACCGCGCGGTGGCGGGCGAGGTGCTGACCGCGGTCGGCAACACGCTGCGCCTGGCGGTGGTCGCGACCGCGATCGGCTTCGTGCTCGGCTGCCTGTTCGGCTTCGTCGCCGGCTACTTCCGCAACTCCTGGCTCGACCGCGCGGCCTCCATGCTGTCGGTGCTGGGCGTGAGCGTGCCGCACTACTGGCTGGGCATGGTGATGGTGATCGTGTTCTCCTCGCAGCTCATGTGGCTGCCCGCCACCGGCGCCGGCCCGGGCGGCTCGAGCGACTGGGCCTGGGAATGGGAGCACCTGCAGTTCCTCGTGCTGCCCGCGCTCACGATGTCGGTGATCCCGATGGGCATCATCGCGCGCACCGTGCGCGCGCTGGTGGCCGAGATCCTCGAGCAGGAGTTCATCGTCGGGCTGCGCGCCAAGGGCCTCACGCACTTCGGCGTGTTCCGCCACATGGTGAAGAACGCGGCGCCCACCGCGCTGGCCGTGATGGGCCTGCAGCTCGGCTACCTGCTGGGCGGCTCGATCCTGATCGAGACCGTATTCTCCTGGCCCGGCACCGGCTTCCTGCTGAACTCCGCGATCTTCCAGCGCGACCTGCCGCTCTTGCAGGGCACGATCCTCGTGCTGGCGCTGTTCTTCGTGCTGCTCAATCTGCTGGTCGACGTGCTTCAAACCTTACTTGACCCGCGCATCGCGCGCGCCTGAGCGAGAACGACCATGTCGGCTCTGCCAGCCCCCATCTCTGCTTCGACTGTCTCACCGCTGCCCATGCAGCGCTCGCGCGGCTACTGGACCTCCGCCATGCTGCGCTTCACGCGCGACCCGGTCGCGATGGGCGCGGCGCTGGTCGTGCTGCTCTTGATCGCGCTGGCCGTCTTCGGCCCGTGGCTGGCGCCGGCGGACCCGTACCAATCGTCGGTGCTCAAGCGGCTCAAGCCGATCGGCACCGAGGGCCTGCCGCTGGGCAGCGACGAGCTGGGCCGCGACATGCTCTCGCGCCTGATCGTCGGCGCGCGGCTGTCGCTCTTCATCGGCATCACGCCGGTGATCTGCGCCTTCATTCTCGGCGCGGCGATCGGCATCCTCGCGGGCTATGCGGGCGGCATCGTCAACACCGCGATCATGCGCACCATCGACGTGTTCTATGCCTTCCCGTCGGTGCTGCTCGCGATCGCGCTGTCGGGCGTGCTCGGCGCGGGCGTTGTCAACTCGCTGATCTCGCTGACCATCGTGTTCATCCCGCAGATCGCGCGCGTGGCCGAGAGCGTGACCACGCAGGTGCGCGGGCGCGACTACGTGGAGGCCGCGCGCGCCTCGGGCGCCAGCGCCTTCACCATCGTGCGCGTGCACGTGCTGGGCAACGTGCTGGGGCCGATCTTCGTCTACGCCACCAGCCTGATCGCGGTCTCGATGATCCTGGCCTCGGGCCTCTCCTTCCTGGGCCTGGGCGTGAAGCCGCCGGAGCCCGAGTGGGGCCTGATGCTCAACACCCTGCGCACCGCGATCTACGTGCAGCCTTGGGTGGCTGCCCTGCCGGGCGTGATGATCTTCATCACCTCGATCTCCTTCAACCTGCTCTCCGACGGCCTGCGCTCGGCGATGGACAATAAGAGCTGATCCGATGGACGCAATCAACGACATCGGCGGCCCCGCGCAGCCCCTGCTCACGGTCCGCGGATTGCAGAAGCACTTCCCGCTCAAGAAAGACCCGCTGGGCCGCGGCGGCGGCGTGGTGCGCGCGGTCGACGGCGTGGATTTCGAGGTGCTGAAGGGCGAGACGCTCGGCGTGGTCGGCGAATCGGGCTGCGGCAAGTCGACCACCGCGCGGCTCCTGATGCAGCTCATCGCGCCGACCGCCGGCGAGGTGATCTTCGACGGCCGCGCCGTGGGCGGCCGCGACCTGCCGCTGAAGGAATTCCGCCGCCGGGTGCAGATGGTGTTCCAGGACAGCTATGCCTCGCTGAACCCGCGCCTCACGATCGAGGACTCGGTCGCCTTCGGGCCGCAGGTGCACGGCGTGGCGCGCAACGAGGCGGTGCACCGCGCGCGCGACCTGCTCGCGCGCGTGGGCCTGGAGCCGCAGCGCTTTGCCGAGCGTTATCCGCATGAGCTCTCCGGCGGCCAGCGCCAGCGCGTGAACATCGCGCGCGCACTGGCCCTGCAGCCGCGCATGGTGATCCTCGACGAGGCCGTGTCGGCGCTCGACAAGTCGGTCGAGGCGCAGGTGATCAACCTGCTCCTGGATCTGAAGGCCGAGTTCGGCCTCACCTACCTCTTCATCAGCCACGACCTGAACGTGGTGCGCTACATGAGCGACCGCGTGATGGTGATGTACCTGGGCCAGGTGGCCGAGATCGGCTCCTCGAACGCGCTCTACGAAGCGCCGGCGCATCCCTACACGCGCGCCCTGCTGTCGTCGATGCCCTCGATGGACCCCGACCACCGCACCGAGGAAGCGGCGCTGGCCGGCGATCCGCCCAATCCGATCAATCCGCCTTCGGGCTGCCGCTTCCATCCGCGCTGTGCGCTGGCCGCGCCGGTGTGCAGCCAGCGCGTGCCGGCGCGCGTTGTCGCCGGCGCGCAGCAGGCCGTGAGCTGCCTGATCCACGAGCCGGGCAGCGGGCATCCGATGGCTCGAGCGCTGGCGCAGGCCGCATGACTTCCATGTCCGACACTTCATCAACAGCCTCCTGCGCGCCTGAACCCATGGTGAGCCTGCGCGAGCTCAGCGTCAGCTTCACAGGCGGCCGCAAGCCCGTGCATGCCGTGAGCGGCGTGAGCCTCGAGGTGCAGCGCGGCGAAGTGGTCGCGCTGATCGGCGAATCGGGCTCGGGCAAGAGCGTGACCATGCGCACCCTGCTGCGCCTGCATCCGGAGCGCCGCACGCGCATCGGCGGCCAGGTCCGCGTGGCGGGCCGCGACGTGCTGGCGATGGCGCAGGCCGAGCTCATGGATTTTCGCGGCAAGGTGGCCTCGATGATCTTCCAGGAGCCGCTCTTGGCGCTGGACCCGGTCTATTCGGTCGGCGCGCAGATCGTCGAATCGATCCGCCGGCACGAACCCGTGTCCGCCGCCGAGGCGCGCCAACGCGCGCTGGAGCTGTTCGAGCGCGTGCGCATCCCGAGTCCCGAGCGCCGCCTTGCGGCCTATCCGCACGAGATGTCGGGCGGCATGCGGCAGCGCGCGATGATCGCGCTGGCCCTGGCCTGCCGGCCGCAGCTGCTTCTGGCCGACGAACCCACCACCGCGCTCGACGCCACCGTGCAGATCCAGATCCTGCTGCTCCTGCGCGAGCTGCAGCGCGACCTGGGCCTGTCGGTGGTCTTCGTCACGCACGACATCGGCGCCGCCGTCGAGGTGGCCGACCGCATCGCCGTGATGTATGCCGGCCGCATCGTCGAGGAAGGCACGGCGCGCGAGCTGATCCGTTCGCCGCGGCATCCGTACACGATCGCGCTCTTGAAGAGCCGCGCCCACGGCGCGCTGGCGCGCGGCAGCCGACTCGAAACCATCGGCGGCGCGCCGCCCGACCTGTCGGCGCTGCCACCGGGCTGCGCCTTTGCCGAGCGCTGTGCGCTCGCGAGCGAGGCCTGCCGCGCAGCGCAGCCGCCGGTGGTCGAACTCGCACCGGGCCACCGCGCGCGCTGCATCCATACCGGCGCCGCCGCGGCCATCGCGCCGGTGGTCGTCGCCTGAACCTCACTTCAACACTTCACCATGCCATTGCACGATCCCGCCTACGCCTTCGTCCCCTACCCCGACGTGCCCGTCCGCGGCGCGCCGACCGGCCCGCTGGCCGAGCTGCGCTTCGGCGTCAAGGACTTGTTCGACGTGGCTGGCTACCCGACCGGCGGCGGCAGCCCCATCGTGCTCGCGATGTCTGGCATCAAGACGCGCACCGCGCCGACCGTGCAGAAGCTGCTCGATGCCGGCGCCCGCTTCGCCGGCAAGACCGTGACCGACGAGCTCGCGTTCTCGATGAACGGCAACAACGCGCACTTCGGCGCGCCGATCAACGGCGCGGCCAGGGACCGGATCACGGGCGGATCGTCCTCGGGCTCGGCCTCTGCCGTGTCTTCGGGCCTGTGCGACTTCGCGCTCGGCACCGATACCGGCGGCTCGGTGCGCGCGCCGGCCAACCATTGCGGCCTGTACGGCCTGCGCCCCACGCACGGCCGCGTCAGCCTCGAAGGCGCACTCGACCTCGCGCCCAGCCTCGACACCTGCGGCTGGTTCGCGCGCGATGCCGGCACCTTCGCGCGCGTGGCCGACGTGCTGCTCGGAGCCGATGCCGTGCCGCTGCCGGCCAAGCCGCGGCTCTTGTGGCCGACGGACCTGTGGGCGATGCTGGAGGCACCGGTCAAGGACGCGCTCGACGGCGTGGCCGAGCGCGTGCAGTCGCTGCTCGGCAAGGCTTCGCCGGTCGAGGTCGCGCTCGAATCCTGGGACGCGATGTACTGGAACTTCCGCTACGTGCAGGGGCGCGAATCCTGGCTCACCGACGGCCCGCTGATCGAGCGCTACGCGCCGCCGCTCGGCCCCGGCGTCGCCGAGCGCTTCGCCTGGTCGCGCGATGTGAGCGACGAGCAGGTCAACGCCGCGCGCGCTTTCCGCATCGCCTTCCGCACCCAGCTCGCGGAACTGCTCGGCACCGACGGCGTCCTGCTGATGCCCACCATGCCCGACATCGCGCCGCGGCGCGACGCCGCCGACAGCAGCCTCGAGGACTATCGCAACCGCGCGATCCGCATGCTGTGCGTGGCGGGACTCAGCGGTTTTCCGCAACTCTCGATGCCGCTGGCGCAGCGCGAGGGCGCGCCGCTGGGCATTTCGCTCCTCGGGCCGGCGGGGACGGATCGGTCCTTGATCGCGCTGGCGGAGCGCATGGCGGGATAGCGCCCCGGCTCACTTAGCCGCGAAAAGTGTGGCCTTTTGCCGTATTGGGACCGAGCCCGATCTTCGGCGCCGCCCTGCATGAGTACCTTCGCGTTAGCATTCGCCCGCCAAAGGGGACTTGCATGAATACTTATCGCACGTTGAATCAAGCCACCGGCGTCGCCCGCACACTGAGTGCGCGTTCGGCGCGCACCATCGTCGTCTACAGGACCGACGACGAGAAGTTCGTGACGGCGGCCCCGAACGACCCCGTCATGGGAACGATCGAGGGCGTGTACCGCGACGGCTACGCCGTGCGAACGGTCCTGACACGGGCGCAGCAAGCGGGCTAGGACGACTTTGCAAAAAAGGCGTTGAGTTCCACGCCCGAGGCGGCGTCCGCGAAGCCGTCGAAACGCCCCTGTTCCGACAGCGTGCGGGCCGCACGCATGAACCCACCCCAGGCCGCGCGCGCCAGCGCGCCGCCGACGCTGACGCGCCGCACGCCGAGCTCGGCGATCTCCTGCAGCGTGAGCTCGCTGGTCGATCCGACGAGCAGGTTGAGCGGCTTGGGCGCGACGGCAGCCACCACGGCCGCGATCTGCTCGCGCGTGCGGATGCCCGGCGCGTAGAGGCAGTCGGCACCGGCCTCCGCATAGGCCTTCAGCCTGGCGATCGTGTCGTCGAGATCCGGCCGGCCTTGAAAGAAGTTCTCCGCGCGTCCCACCAGCAGGGTGTCGCCGCCCGCCTCGTCGATCGCCCGGCGTGCCGCACGAAGCCGCGCGACCGCGACGTCGATGGCATGCAGCGGATTCGCCGGGTCGCCGGTCGAATCCTCGATCGACAGCCCGGCCACCCCGGCCTCGATGGCCATCCGCACGCTTTCCGCAACGCCTTGCGGATCGGGGGCGAAGCCGCTCTCGAAGTCCGCGTTCACCGGCAGATCGGTCGCAGCGACCATCTCGCGCAGATGGGCGAGGATCGTCTCCCGCGAGAGGGCGCCATCGGCATGACCCCGCGACCAGGCGAAGCCCGAGCTCGTCGTGGCCAGCGCCTTGAAGCCCAGGCCTTGCAGGAAGCGCGCGCTGCCCACGTCCCAGGGATTCGGCAGCACGAAGCAGCCCTCGGCGTGGAGAGCGCGAAAATTGGCGCGTTTTTCGGCGACAGTGCGGGTCATGGGAACCTCGATGTGGGGAATGGCCCTGGATTTTGAACGCAACGGCGCGCAAGGGGATAACCATGAGCGACGCAACGGTCTTCGAAGGCGGCTGCCTCTGCGGCGCGATCCGGTATCGCGCCGCTTCGGCACCCATCCGCGGTGTCATCTGCCACTGCGCCGTGTGCAAAAAGCACTCCGGCGCGCCGGCCTTGGCCTTCGTTCATTTCCGCACGCAGGACTTCGCCTGGCTTCATGGCGAGCCCGCCCGCTATCGATCTTCGGCCTTCGCGGAACGCGGCTTCTGCCCGGCGTGCGGAAGCACCCTCAGCATGCACGAGGAAGTCCTGGCGGACCGCGTTCAAATCACCGTCGGCAGCCTGGACGAACCGCAGCGTGCGCGCATCGACGATCATGTATGGACGCAGCAACAGGTCCCGTGGTTTCACATAGACGACGCGTTGCCGCGCTTTCCCACGAGCAGTACTGCAGTCGCCACCAAGGCGGACGGCTCCAATTGAGGATTTGCACATGAACGAAAAGCCCACTGCCGATGAAGAATCCATCGCGGACCGAGCGTTCGTCCACGCGCGCTTGATCGACGCGCCGCGCGAGCGCGTCTTCAAGGCCTTCAGCGATCCCGCTCACCTGGCACGCTGGTGGGGTCCGAACGGATTCACGAGCACATTTCACGAGTTCGACCTGCGTCCCGGTGGCGCTTGGCGCTTCGTCATGCACGGGCCTGACGGGGCGAACTACCCGAACGAAAGCGTCTTCTTCGAAGTCGTCGAGCCGGAGCGAATCGTCTTCGAGCACATGTCTCAGCATCACTTCCAGTTGACCATCACATTCGAGGCGCGAGGAACCAAGACACTGGTCGGATGGCGCCAGGTGTTCGACACCGAGGCTGAACGGCAGCGCATTGCCAAGTTCGTGGTCGAGGCGAACGAGCAGAACCTCGATCGCCTCGCCGCAGAGGCACTCAACGTGGCATGAGCGAGATATCTGCCGGCGCTGCCAATGCCACGGTGTCGCAGTCGACCGCCGCGCCGGCACGCTCCACCACCACGAAGTCGCCCGCGTCCACCGCCAGCAGCGCGTGATGCCAGGTGCCGGACGCGAGCGTCACGCCCTGGCAGCCGTCGGTGACGAAGGCGGCGAGCGACTCGGCCGCGGGCGCGGCACCTGCGGCCGCGACCACGATCACGAAGCGGCGCTCGCCGAGCGGCACGAAGCTCTGGCTGCCCAGTGCGTGCCGCTCCATCTCTGTCACTGCATGCGGAAAGCTGCGCGCCTGCGCGCGGAACAGCGCCAACATCGGCCGGCCGCCCTCGGCGCCGAGCTGCAGGTCGCCGACGAGGTCGAAGCGTTCGGCGTTGCCGCCGTTGATGAGGCGCCCCGAGCCCGCGGGCGCCGCGAGCACGGTGCCGTAAGGCGCAAAGGCTTCTGCGGTGAGCGGCTGCGCAAGCAGCATCACTGCGCAATCCCCGCGCGGTCCAGCATGGCGTGCAGCAGCACGTTGGCGCCGGCCGCAAGGTGCTCGGGCTTGGCATCCTCGATCTCGTTGTGCGAGATGCCGTCCTTGCAGGGCACGAAGATCATCGCGGTCGGCGTGGTGCGCGCGACGTACACCGCGTCGTGCCCGGCGCCGCTCACGATGTCGAGGTGCGCGAGACCGGCACGTTCGGCGCCTTCGCGTACCGCGCGCACCAGGGGCTCCGCGAAGTGGGCCGGCGGGAAGTAGACGGTCTGCTCGACCTCGACCGCGAGCCCGCCCTGCGCCTGCACGGCAGCGCAAGCCGCGCGCAGGCGCGCGTCCATGCGGGCGAGGCCCTCGTCGTCCGCATGGCGCAGGTCGACCGTGAAGGTCACGCGGCCGGGAATCACGTTGCGCGAATTGGGATGCACCTGCACGTAGCCGACGGTGCCGCGGGCGTTGGGCTGCTCGCCCATCGCAATCTGATGCACGGTCTGCATGAGGCCGGTGGCGCCCCGCAGCGCGTCGCGGCGCAGCTGCATCGGCGTCGGGCCGGCATGCGCTTCCTGGCCGGTCACGACCACGTCGTACCAGCGCTGGCCCAGCGCGCCGGTGACCACGCCGAGCGGAATGTCGGCCTCTTCCAGCACCGGGCCCTGCTCGATGTGGGCTTCGAAATACGCGCCGAAGCGCGGCGCGCCCTCGTCCACAGCGGCCGGCGCGTCGCCCGCGAAGCCGATGGCGCGCAAGGCAGCCGCGACCGTCACGCCCTCGCGGTCGGTGGCTGCGAGCGCGTGTGCCAGGGTGAAGGCGCCGGCATAGACGCCCGAGCCCATCATCACCGGCACGAAGCGCGAGCCTTCTTCATTGGTCCAGACGCAGACTTCGAGCGGCGCCACGGTGCGGATGCCGGCATCGTTCAAGGTGCGCAGCACTTCCAGGCCTGCGAGCACGCCGTAGTTGCCGTCGAACTTGCCGCCGGTCGGCTGGGTGTCGATGTGGCTGCCGGTGGCCACGGCCGGCAGGCTTGCGTCCTGCCCCTCGCGGCGCGCGAAGATATTGCCGATCGCATCGACGCGCACGCTGCAGCCGGCCTCCTCCATCCAGCGCACGAAGAGTTCACGGCCCTGGCGATCGAGATCAGTCAATGCGAGGCGGCAGACGCCGCCCTTGTCGGTGGCGCCGAGCTTGGCGAGCTGCATCAGCGAATCCCAGAGGCGCTGCGGGTCGATCGAGAGCGTGGCGGGGCTGCTGGCCACAAGGGCCACGGGTGAGGTCACGGTGTCGTTCATCCCGGGAGTACAGCAGAAAGCATGCCCAAGTCCAACGGCGGCCGACACACGGCGGCTGCGGATTCCCTCTGGACGTATAGGCAAGAACTTTGCGGAAACGGGCTAGACAGAATGGCTTGAGCCGTTGAGGTGGCCCGTCTCCGGGACTACCGTGGGTTGCGCACCGTAGGTGCGCCGAGCCACAACGCTGCACCCCGAGGGGTGGACAGCGTGTCAACGAGCAAGGAGACGGGCCATGAGTCAATCTACCACTACCGCGGCCACGATTTACGTCGGTCTGGACGTCCACAAGGACAGCATCGACATTGCCCTGGCCGAGGCCGGCCGTGACGGCGAAGTACGCCATCTGGGTGCGGTGGCCGGTGGCGTCGATGCCGTCAGCAAGGCCCTGCGCCGCCTGGTCAGCCGAGGCCACTGCGTGCATGTGGTCTACGAAGCGGGCCCCTGCGGCTTCGTGCTGCAGCGCCACCTCACCGCCCTGGGCTACCACTGCGAAGTGGTGGCGCCCTCGTCCATCCCCAAGCGCTCGGGCGATCGGGTCAAGACCGATCGCCGCGATGCGTTGATGCTCGCGCGCCTGGCGCGCGCGGGTGAACTCAGTGCCGTGCGCGTGCCAGACGCCGTGGACGAGGCGCTGCGCGACCTGGTGCGCGCCCGCAAGGACGCCGTGCGCGAGCAGCGCAATGCACGCCACCGCCTGAAGGCGCTGCTGCTGCGCAGTGGCGTGGTGTACGCGGGCAAGAGCGCCTGGACGGCGGCGCATCTGCGCTGGCTGGCCAGCCTGGCGCTGCCGCACGCCGCGCAGCAGATTGCCTTCCAGGAGTACCTGCACGCGGTCAGCGAGTCGGGGGCGCGCATCGCACGCCTGGAGCAGTCGCTGCGCGATGCGCTGGCGGGCTGGTCGCTGGCGCCGGTGGTGGCCGCGCTTCAAGCACTGCGCGGTGTGCAGCTCATCGCCGCGGTCACGCTGGTGGCCGAGATCCAGGATTTCCACCGCTTCGACAACCCGCGCCGGTTGATGGCCTACCTGGGCCTGGTGCCAGCGAAGACTCCAGCGGCCAGCGCCGCCGACAGGGGGCCATCACCAAGGCCGGCAACTCGGCGGCGCGACGCATGCTGGTGGAGGTGGCACACCTCTACCGCTATCCGGCTCGGGTCAGCGCAGACATCGCCAAGCGCCAGTCGAACCTGCCCAAGGCCGTGACCGACATCGCCTGGACTGCGCAATTGCGGCTGTGTGCGCGCTTCAAGCGACTGAGGGCGCGACACATGCCGCACAACAAGATCGTCGTGGCCATCGCGCGCGAACTCTCGGGCTTCGTGTGGGCCATCGCGCGCGAAGTGATGCCACCACCGGCTGCCTCCGCATGAGCCCGCGATGACATGGCCCACCACCAAGGAGGCGCTTATCGAACAATCAGTTTGAGGCCGGATCGGGAACGCGGCGCAGCCACGGCCACAGGGGAATCCTCGGGAGCGCTATTGCGCAGCCACGCAAGTGACCAACCGCAGACCCTAGAAAGCAGGCAGCCCCGCGACGAATACATGAACTGTCGGTAGCCAATCCACGTATATCAGCATGATCAACCGTCGCTCACGCACCCGGCTCCGTCGCGTTCCCCATCCGGCATTCGCCAACGGTTCTGCAATCCGGCTCCCGGAGAGATCGGCTCGCGCTGTTGACAGGATCAAGCCATATCAGCGCTCGCGGTGAGCGGGTCCCTAAAGTGATCGCAGGCGTTCAAGACGCAGCGGCATCGATTCAAGTGGTCGACCAGCACGGCGCTTTTTCCAACTTTCCGGAGCCTCGAATGAAGCATGCTTTATCTCTCTCTTTTGCGGTCGCGCTTTCGCTTGTCGGCTCGGTGTCTCACGCCCAAGCCGACAAGAGCCCGCGTCGCGCGCAGGGAGAGGCCACGATGTCCAAGCTGTCCGGCGGCGCGGGTCAGCCTGTTCTGAACGCCATGAGCCAGGACTTTCCCTTTCTCGCCGACGCAATCGTGGACTACTCCTTGGGCGATGTGTGGGCCAGGCCCGGCCTCGACGACCGCACGCGACAGCTCACTGCAGTGGCGGCATTCGCAGCCACAGGCAACATCCAAGTCTTGAAGATCCACGCCGGCTACGCGCTGAAACTGGGCGTCAAGCCGGACGAACTCAAGGAAATCGTCTACTTGACGACCGTCACGGCAGGCTTTCCGCGCGCCATCGAAGCGGCTCAAGCATTGCGCGAGGTGTTCAGCGCGCAGCCTGCCAACGCAATCTCGAGATAGGCGCTTCGCACGCGGTCAGGCCTGACGGCCCGGCGTCTGCGCCGCCGCCCCACGCGCCCGCTCCAGAATGAACTCGATGAAGGTCCGCGTCGCTCGCGTGTGCTGCCGGTTCGGCATGTAGAGCATGAACATCTGCGTGCCGAAGATGCTGAGCCGCCAGTCGTCCAGCGTGGTCAGGACCTCGCCGCGCCGCACGTCCTCCTGCACCACGTAGTCGGGCACCAGCCCGATGCCGAGGCCGGCCAGGACGGCCTGGCGCAGGAACAGGAAGTTCTCGGAGATCAGCGTCGGCTCCAGGATCACCTCGCGCCGCTCCTCGCCCTGGTAGGCCGACATGCGCAGCTGGCGCCCGATCACGGCCGCGGTGACCACCGGCGCGCTCGCCAGCTGGTCGAGCTGCGTGGGCAGCGCATGCGCCTCGGCATACGCACGCGAGGCGCAGGCGACATAGCGCACCGGCCCGAGTTCGCGCGCCACTAGGTTCAAGGGCGGCTCGGGGATCACGCGGATCGCGATGTCGACCTCGTCGCGCAGCAGGTCCTCGATGCGGTTCTCGAACAGCACGTCGAGCACGATGCCCGGGTACTGGCGCTTGAAGTCGATCAGCCAGTCGGACATGACCAGCTGCCCGTAGCCGCTGGGCACGCTGAGCCGCACGCGCCCCACCAGGCCCTGGCCCAGCGCCGAGGCCGATTCGCGCGCGGCCTGGAGCTCGTTCTGGATCGCGAGGCCGTGCTGGTAGAGGCGCTGGCCGATCTCGGTGGCTTCGGCGCGCCGCGTGGTGCGCCGCACGAGCTGCGCACCCACCGAGCGCTCGAGCTGGTTCAGGTGGTAGCTCACGTTGGCGCGGCTCATCTTGAGCCGGCGCGCGGCCGCGCTCAGGTTGCCGGCATCGAGGATCTCGACCAGCAGGGTCAGCGATTGCAAATCCATGATGAGGCGCGCATTGTGTCAAATATTCTTTGACAGTCTGTCAATCGCCCATGCAATTGTCAAAGCGGCGAGCCGGGCCAAGAATGCTGGGTTCACCCGGAGACAAAGACCATGGCCACGACCGACACCCTTCCTGCGTCCGATTCCGTCAGCTTCCAGCGCCAGGCCGATGTGCTGGTCGTCACCATAGCCAACCCACCGGTCAACGCCCTCGGCGTGGATGTGCGCCGCGGCCTGATCGCCGCGATCGACGCGGCCGAGGCCGACGGCGCCGTGGCCGCGGTGCTGATCGTGGGCGCCGGCCGCAACTTCATTGCCGGCGCCGACATTCGCGAATTCGGCAAGCCGCCGCTGCCGCCCTCGCTGCCGGAGGTGTGCAGCCGCATCGAGAACTGCAGCAAGCCGGTGCTGGCCGCGATCCACGGCGCCGCACTCGGCGGCGGGCTGGAGATCGCACTGTCGGCGCATTACCGCCTAGCCGTGCCTTCCGCCAAGCTGGGCCTGCCGGAAGTGCAGCTCGGGCTGATGCCCGGCTCGGGCGGCACGCAGCGTGCGCCGCGCCTGATCGGAGTGAAAGCCGCGCTCGATCTGATGCTGAGCGGCCGCCATGCAGGTGCCAAGGAAGCGCTGGCCCTGGGCCTGATCGATCGCCTGGGCGAAGGCGCCGACGCGCAGCCCGAAGGCCTGGCCTATGCAAAAGAACTGGTCGCAGCCAAGGCGCCGGTACGCCGTACGCGCGACGCGAACGCGCTGGCCGAGCCGGAGACGCAGCGCGCCGCGCTCGAAGCCGCGCGCGCAGACACCGCCAAGAAAAGCCGCGGCCTCTTCTCGCCGATGAAGATCATCGAAGCCGTCGAGGCCGCGCTCGCGCTGCCCTTCGACGAAGGCATGGTGCTGGAACGCAAGCTCTTCCTGCAGTGCATCGAGAGCCCGCAGCGCGCCGGCCTGATCCACGCCTTCTTCGCCGAACGCGAAGTGCTGAAGGCGCCCGAGACCAAGGCCGCGAAACCGCGGCCCATCGAGTCCTGCGGCATCGTCGGCGGCGGAACCATGGGCGCTGGCATCGCGGTGGCGATGCTCGATGCCGGCCTGCCGGTGACCATGATCGAGCGCGACGAGCCCAGCCTCGCGCGCGGCCGCGCGCACGTCGAGAAGGTCTACGACGGCCTGATCCAGAAGGGCCGCATGACGGCCGAGGCCAAGGCCGCGGTGATGGTGCGCTTCTCGGGCGCGACCACCTACGACGCGCTCGCCGATGTCGACCTGGTGGTCGAAGCGGTGTTCGAGGACATGGCGGTCAAGAAGGCCGTCTTCGCCGAGCTCGACCGCGTCTGCAAGAAGGGGGCGGTGCTGGCCACCAACACCTCCTACCTCGACATCGACGAGATCGCGGCCAGCATCTCGCGTCCGGCCGACGTGCTGGGCCTGCACTTCTTCTCGCCGGCCAACATCATGAAGCTGCTCGAGATCGTGGTGCCGGCGAAGGTCAGCGCCGACGTGGTGGCCACCGGCTTCGAGCTCGCGAAGAAGCTGAAGAAGACGCCGGTGCGCGCCGGCGTGTGCGACGGCTTCATCGGCAACCGCATCCTCGCGGTGTATCGCCAGGCGGCCGACCACATGATGGAAGACGGCGCCTCGCCCTACCAGATCGACAAGGCGGTGCGCGACTTCGGCTACCCGATGGGCCCGTTCCAGGTCTCCGACCTGGCCGGCGGCGACATCGGCTGGGCCACGCGCAAGCGCAAGGCCGCCACGCGCGACCCGAAGGCGCGCTACGTGCAGATCGCCGACCGCATCTGCGAGCGCGGCTGGTTCGGCCAGAAGACCGGCCGCGGCTACTACCTCTATCCCGAGGGCGCGCGCACCGGCACCCCGGACCCGGAAGTCGAGGCCATCATCGATGCCGAGCGCCAGCGCGCGGGCGTCACGCCGCGCAAGTTCAGCGATGAGGAAATCATGCGCCGCTACATGGCCGCGATGATCAACGAGGGCGCCAACGTCGTGCACCAGCGCATCGCGCTGCGCCCGCTCGACGTCGACGTGACCTTTCTCTACGGCTACGGCTTTCCGCGCCACCGCGGCGGGCCGATGAAGTACGCCGACACGGTGGGCCTGGCGAAGGTGCTGGCCGATATCCGCGAATTCGCCAAGGATGACCCGCTGTTCTGGCAGCCCTCGCCGCTGCTGGTCGAGCTGGTCGAACGCGGCGCCGATTTCGCGAGCCTCAATCAATCCGAGTAAGCCGTTCCAGGAGACAAATCATGCGCGAAGCCGTCATCGTTTCCACCGCCCGCACGCCGCTCACCAAGGCACACCGCGGCGAATTCAACATCACGCCCGGCCCGACGCTGGCCGCCTTCGCGGTGCGCGCCGCGGTGGAGCGCTCGGGCCTGGACCCGGCGCTGATCGAGGACGCAATCCTCGGCTGCGGCTATCCCGAGGGCACCACCGGCCGCAACGTGGCGCGGCAGAGCATCGTGCGCGCCGGGCTGTCGATCACGATCGCCGGCACCACGGTCAACCGCTTCTGCGCCTCCGGCCTGCAGGCGATCGCGATCGCGGCAGGGCGCATCGTGGTCGAGGGCGCGCCGGCCATGATCGCGGGCGGCGTGGAGAGCATCTCGCAGATCCGCAGCCGCAGCGCCACCGACAGCGGCGATTCGGGCATGGACCCGTGGATCGTCGAACACAAGCCCGCGCTCTACATGGCGATGATCGAGACCGCCGACATCGTCGCCAAGCGCTATGGCATCAGCCGCGAGGCGCAAGACCGCTTCTCGGCCGAGAGCCAGCGCAAGACCGAAGAGGCGCAGCTCGCCGGCCGCTACCGCGAGGAGATCGTCCCCTGCACCACCACCATGGCCGTGACCGACAAGGACACCAAGGAAGTCAGCCAGCGCGAAGTGACGATCGACGTCGACACCTGCAACCGCCGCGGCACCACCTACGAGGCGCTGGCCAAGCTGCAGCCGGTGATGGGCGCGGACAAGTTCGTGACCGCCGGCAATGCCTCGCAGCTCTCCGACGGCGCCTCGGCCTGCGTGCTGATGGAAGCCAAGGACGCCGAGCGCGCCAACCTGCAGCCGCTGGGCGCCTTCCGCGGCCTCGCGATCGCGGGCTGCGAGCCCGACGAGATGGGCATCGGCCCGGTGTTCGCGGTGCCGAAACTGCTGGCGCGCAACGGCCTGAAGGTCGACGATATCGATCTCTGGGAACTCAACGAAGCCTTTGCTTCGCAGTCCATCTACTGCCAGCAGAAGCTGGGTATTCCGGCCGAGCGGCTCAATGTCGACGGCGGTGCGATCTCGATCGGCCATCCCTTCGGCATGACGGGCGCGCGGCTCACGGGCCATGTGCTGATCGAAGGCAGGCGGCGCGGCGCCAAGTACGCCGTGGTCACGATGTGCATCGCGGGCGGCATGGGCGCCGCGGGCCTGTTCGAAATCTACTGAGGAGCAAGGACATGGACCTGAACTTCACCCCCGAAGAGCAAGCCTTCCGCGACGAGGTGTGCAGCTTCCTCGCCGCGAAGCTGCCCAAGCGCCTCTCCGACAAGGTCGCGAGCGGCAAGCACCTCAGCAAGGCCGACATGGAGGAATGGCATGCCATCCTCCACGCGCGCGGCTGGCTCGCCAACCACTGGCCCGAGCAGTACGGCGGCCCGGGCTGGACCGCGGTGGAGAAGTTCATCTTCGAGAACGAATGCGCGCTGGCCCATGCGCCGCGCATCGTGCCCTTCGGCGTCAACATGCTGGGGCCGGTGCTGATCAAGTACGGCAACGAAGAACAGAAGCGTCGCTGGCTGCCGCGCATCCTCGACGGCTCCGACTGGTGGTGCCAGGGCTACTCGGAGCCGGGCGCGGGCTCCGACCTCGCCTCGGTCAAGACCTCCGCGGTGCGCGGCAGCGATGCCCAGGGCGAGCACTACATCGTCAACGGCCAGAAGACCTGGACCACGCTGGGCCAGCACGCCAACATGATCTTCTGCCTGGTGCGCACCAACCGCGAGGCCAAGAAGCAGGAAGGCATCAGCTTCCTCCTGATCGACATGAAGACGCCCGGCGTCGAGGTGCGGCCGATCATCACGCTCGACGGCGAGCACGAGGTCAACGAAGTGTTCTTCTCCGACGTGCGTGTGCCGGCCGAGAACCTGGTCGGCGAGGAGGACAAGGGTTGGACCTGCGCCAAGTACCTCTTGACCTACGAGCGCACCAACATAGCGGGCGTGGGCTTCTCGGTGGCGGCGCTCGAACAGCTCAAGGCCATTGCCGCGAAGCAGACGAAGAAGGGCCGGCCGCTATCGGAAGATCCAGCCTTCGCCGCGCGCATGGCCCGCGTCGAGATCGACCTGGAGAACATGTTGACCACCAACCTGCGCGTGATCGCGGCCGTGGCCGGCGGCGGCGTGCCGGGCGCCGAGAGTTCGATGCTCAAGATCCGCGGCACCGAGATCCGGCAGGAGATCTCTTCGCTGATCCGGCGCGCGATGGGCCCCTATGCGCGGCCCTTCGTCGCCGAGGCGCTCGAAGAAGGCTTCGGCGGTGTACCGATCGGGCCCGACTATGCGGCAGCCGCAGCGGCCAAGTACTTCAACAACCGCAAGCTGTCGATCTTCGGCGGCTCGAACGAGATTCAGAAAAACATCATCTCCAAGATGATCCTGGGCCTGTGAGGAAACTGCCATGAACTTCGAACACACCGAAGACCGGCGCATGCTCGCCGACAGTCTGAACCGGTTCATCGCCGAGCAGTACGCCTTCGAGACGCGCGATCGCATCGCGAAGTCGGCCCATGGCTTCAGCACCGAGATCTGGCAGCAGTTCGCCGAATTGGGCGTGATCGGCGCCCTCTTCCGCGAAGAAGACGGCGGCTTCGGCGGCGGCGGCTTCGACCTGGCCGTGGTCTTCGAGGCGCTGGGCCGAGGCCTGGTGGTCGAGCCCCTGCTCGGCGCGGTCATGGTCGGCGACGCCATCGCAGCGGCCGGCAGCGAGGCGCAAAAGGAAACGCTGGCCGAGATCATCGGCGGCGGCACCATCGCGGCGCTCGCGCACGACGAACCCGGCACGCACTACGAACTGGCGCATGTGCAGACCCGCGCCGACCGCAGCGGCGACAGCTGGCTGCTCAACGGCGCCAAGGCCGTGGTGCTGCAGGGCGAGCAGGCGGATCTGTTCCTGGTCTCGGCCCGTACCTCGGGTGCGCCGGACGACGAGGCCGGCATCTCGCTGTTCCTGGTGCCCGCGAAGACCAAGGGCGTTTACGTGCGCGGCGCCCCGGCCATCGACGGCGGCCGCGTGGCCGAGGTCGTGCTGGACGGCGTGACGCTCCCCGCCGACGCGCTGCTCGGCGCCGAAGGCCAGGGCCATGCCGTGCTGGAGCGCGCCGTCGGGCGTGGCGTGCTGGCCCTGTGCGCCGAAAGCCTGGGCGCGATGGAAGCCGCCAAGGCGGCGACGCTGGAGTACCTGCGCACGCGCAAGCAGTTCGGCACGCTGATCGGCAGCTTCCAGGCGCTGCAGCATCGCATGGCGGACCTGCTGCTCGAGATCGAGCAGGCCCGCTCGGCCGTGATCAATGCCGCAGCCGCCGTCGACGATGCCGACCGCGCCACGCGCGAGCGCGCGCTGTCGGCGGCCAAGGCCAGCATCGGCCGCATCGGCGCGCTGGTGGCCGAAGAGAGCATCCAGATGCACGGTGGCATCGGCATGACCTGGGAGCTGCCGCTGGCCCACTATGCCAAGCGCCTCGTGATGATCGACCACCAGCTGGGCGACGAAGACCATCATCTGCAGCGTTTCATCGCATTCGGAAGGCAGGCAAGATGAACGCCGCGCCCTTCAGCCCCTCCTTCCCCGTCCGCAGCATCGAGGACGTGCGAAGGCTCGAGCAGACGCCGCTTGCCGAGGCGCTGACCGTGCGCAGCACCTACGAGATCTTCCGCAATGCCGCCGCGGCCTTCGGCGACAAGACGGCGCTGACCTTCCTGCGCAGCGCCGACCCGGCGGACGAGCCGATCCGCTGGTCGTATGCCGAGCTCCTGGCCGGCATCCACCAGACCGCCAACTTGCTGCACGCGCTCGGCGTCGGGCCGGAGGACGCGGTGGCCGTGCTGCTGCCGGGCTGCCTCGAGTACCACCTGGCGCTGTGGGGCGGCGAGGCGACAGGCATCGTGCAGCCGCTCAACCCGCTGCTCGCCGACGAGAAGCTGGTCTCGCTGATGACGGCCGGCCGCGCCAAGGTGCTGATCGCCTACGGCTCGGACGACGAATCCGGCATGTGGTCGAAGGCGATGCGCCTGCGCGGCCAGGTGCCCACGCTCACCACCGTGCTGCGCGTGGCGCCGCACGACGAGCCCGTGGGCAGCACCGGCGATCTGCCCCAGGGCGTGGCCGACTTCAACGCGATGTGCGCGCACGTGCCGGCCGACCGGCTCGCAAGCGGCCGCGACATCGCGCCCGGCGACATCGCCGCCTACTTCCACACCGGCGGCACCACAGGCGCGCCCAAGCTCGCGCGCCACAGCCACGGCGCGCAAGTGTTCACCGCCTGGGCCAGCGTGAAGCTGCAGGGCCTGAAGAGCAGCGACGTCACCATCAACGGCTATCCGCTGTTCCACGTGGCGGGCGTGCTGCCGGCCTCGCTGTCCGCGCTGTCGGCCGGCGTCGAGGTGATCATTCCGACCACGGCCCTGCTGCGCAACAAGCAGGTGCTGGCCAACTACTGGCGCTTGGTGGAGAAGTACCGGCCGACCTCGCTCTCAGCCGTGCCCACGGTCCTCGCGGCGCTGGCCAATGTGCCGCTGAATGGCGCCGACATCTCGTCGATCAAGTACTGCCGCACCGGCGCCGCCGTGCTGGCGCCCGAGCTCGCGGCGCGCTTCGAGCGGCTGTTCGGCCTGCACGTGCACGAGAGCCTGGGCATGACCGAGATGGCCGGCATCTCCACCATCACGCCGCCGGGCGTGATCGGGCCGGCAGGCTGCGTGGGTTTCCGGCTGCCCTATTCGCAGTTGCGCATCGTCGCGCTCGACGAGCACGGCAACCCGAGCGACCGCGAGCTGCCGGTGGGCGAGCAGGGCATGGTGCTCTTCAAGTCACCCAACCTGTTCTCTGGCTTCGTCGATCCGGCCGACACGGCCCGTGCCTTCACGGCCGATGGCTGGCTCGCCACCGGCGACCTCGGCTGGATCGACAGCGAGGAGCGGCTCAACCTGAGCGGACGCTCCAAGGACCTGATCATCCGCAGCGGCCACAACATCGACCCGAAGACCATCGAGGACGCGCTGGGCGCGCACCCGGCGGTGCAGCTGTGCGCCGCGGTCGGCGCGCCCGATGCCTATGCCGGCGAGCTGCCGGTGGCCTTCGCCACGCTGGTGCCCGGCATGAAGGCGAGCGAAGCCGAGCTGCTGGCCTTCACCGCGGCACGCGTCGACGAAGCGCCGGCCAAGCCGAAATCGGTGGTCGTGATCGAGCACATGCCGATGACCAACGTCGGCAAGATCTACAAGCCCGAGCTGCGCGCGCTGGCCGCGCGCAAGGTCGCCGAGGCGCTGGTCGGCGAGGCCTGTGCTGCGCTGGGGCTGGCAGCACGGCCCGAGGTGCAGGCCGATGGCGAGAGCGCGCTCAAGGTCGTGGTCGATGCGGCCGTGGCCGGGGCGCAGGCCGCGCCGCTGCAGGCGCGGCTTACGGAGGCGCTCGGCCGCCTGCCCTTCAAGACGCAGGTCGTCCTGCGATAAGGCCCGCTCCGATTCCAAGACCTGTACAGGAGACACACATGAACACCCACTCCCGGAACCGCCGCGCCTGGCTCTGCGCCGCGGCCGCGGCCCTCGCGCTGGGCGCGGGCAGCGCGGCCCACGCCCAAACCTATCCGAACAAGCCGATCAAGATGGTCGTCCCCTTCGCCGCCGGCGGCGGCACCGACGTGCTGGCGCGCGTGATCGGCGAGAAGCTGGCGGTCGGGCTGGGCCAGCCGGTGGTGATCGACAACAAGCCCGGCGCGGCCGGCATCATCGGCACCGACGCGGTCGCCAAGGCCGCGCCAGACGGCTACACCATCGTGATGTCGCTCTCCAACGCGCTGCTCACCAACCAGTTCCTCTACGAGAAGCTGCCCTACCACCCGGAGCGCGACCTGACGCTGGTCTACCAGGTCGCGATGGGCCCGCTGGTGCTGGTGGTGCATCCCAGCGTGCCGGCCAAGACCGCGCCCGAGCTGCTGAAGTACGTGGCCGCCAATAAGGGCAAGCTGGCCTACGGTTCCTACGGCCTGGGCGCCTACCCGCACCTGGCCGGCGCGCACATGAGCCTCACGCAGGACGCCGACATGAACCACGTCGCCTACAAGGGCGAGGCACCGATGGTGCAGGACCTGATCGGCGGCCAGATCCAGATGGCCTACGCGAGCGCGCTGCAGGCCAAGCCGCACATCGAGGCCGGCAAGCTCAAGGCCATCGGCGTGACCGGCGAACGCCGCATGAGCACCCTGCCCAACGTGCCCACGCTGGCCGAGCAGGGCCTGAAGGACGAGGCCTACCGCCTGACCGGCTGGCTGGCGGTCGCGGTGCCCGCCGGCACGCCCAAGCCGATCGTGCAGCGGCTCGCCGACGAGATCCGCAAGGCCACGCAGCAGCCCGACGTACAGCAGAAAGTCGCAGCCATGGGCTTCGAGCTCAAGGACAGCTCGCCCGAAGCTTTTGCCGCTGCCTACAAGGCGGAGCGCCCGGTGTGGGAGCGGCTGATCAAGCAGTCGGGCGCCAAGCTCGAGTAAGGAAAGCCCCGATGGGGCGAACGGTTATGGATCGTTACGATCCGTGCTGGCCGAATTCCGGCCGCTGACCTGCTGACCCGTTCCCCCGATGTCCTCTCCCCCTGAGTCCGGCCCCGTGCTGGACGCCGCCAGCCCTCTTCCTCCCGAAATAGCAGCCGCCGACGAGCCCACGCGCGTGCCGCTCGCCATCGAGGACTGGGCCACGGTGATCATCATGGGCCTCCTGGCCTGCATCACCTTCGCCAACGTGCTGGTGCGCTACTTCACCGATTCCTCCTTCGCGTGGACCGAGGAGTTCTCGGTCTTCCTCATGATCCTGCTGGCCATGGTCGCGGGCTCGGCCGCCGTGGCGCGCGACCGTCACATCCGCATCGAGTACTTCGCCGAGGGCGGATCGATGGCCAGGCGCAAGCGGTTCGCGCAGTTCGGCGCGCTGATGGTGGCGCTGCTGTTCTTCGTGATCGCCGGCTTGAGCGTGCGCGTGGTCTGGGACGACTGGCGCTTCGAGGAAACCTCGCCCGGCATCGGCGTGCCGCAGTGGTGGTACTCGATCTGGCTGCCGATCGTGTGCTCCGCGATCGGGCTGCGCGCCCTGGGCCTGTTCGTCCGGCGCAGCCGCGAGAAGCGGGCCGGGGGTTCGGGCGAATGATCCCGACGCTGCTCTTCGTCGCCTTCATCCTGATGATGCTGGTCGGCGTGCCGATCGGCGCGGCGCTCGGCCTTGCCGGCGCGGTGGCCATCGGGCTCGCCAATGCCGACGCGCAGTGGTTCGGCCTGCTCGCGGTGCCGCAGAACTTCTATGCCGGCCTCGGCAAGTACCCGCTGCTCGCGATCCCGATGTTCGTGCTGGTGGGCTCGATCTTCGACCGCTCGGGCGTGGCGCTGCGCCTCGTCAATTTCGCGATCGCGATCGTCGGGCGCGGGAGCGGCATGCTGCCGCTGGTGGCGATCGTGGTGGCGATGTTCCTGGGCGGCATCTCGGGCTCGGGCCCGGCCAATGCGGCGGCGGTGGGCGCGGTGATGATCGGCGCGATGTCGCGCGCGGGCTATCCCAACGCCTTCTCGGCCAGCGTGGTCGGCGCGGCCGCGGCCACCGACATCCTGATCCCGCCCTCGGTGGCCTTCATCGTCTACTCGGTGCTGGTGCCGGGCGCCTCGGTGCCGGCGCTGTTCGCAGCCGGCATGGTGCCCGGCGTGCTGGCCGGCTTCGCGCTGATCGTTCCGGCCGTGTGGCTGGCACGCAAGCACAAGATGGGCGCGCTCGAATCCACCCTGCCGCGCCCGCCCTTCTGGAAGAGTTTTCGCGATGCAGTCTGGGGCCTGGCGGCGCCGGTGCTTATCCTCGGCGGCATGCGCGCCGGCTGGTTCACGCCCACCGAGGCGGCCGTGGTGGCGGTGTTCTACGGGCTCTTCGTCGGCATGGCGATCCACCGCACGATCAAGGTCCGCGACCTGTTCCTGATCCTGCGCGAATCGGGCGAGCTCTCGGCCGTGATCCTGCTGGTGGTGTCGCTGGCGGGCATCTTCGCCTACTCGCTCTCGACGCTGGGCGTGATCGATCCGGTCACGCGCGCGATCGTGAACTCGGGGCTGGGCGAGTACGGCGTGCTGTCGCTCTTGATCCTGCTGCTCATCACGGTCGGCATGTTCCTCGACGGCGTGTCGATCTTCCTGATCTTCGTGCCGCTCTTGTGGCCGATCGTGCAGTACTACAAGTGGGACCCGGTGTGGTTCGGCGTCATCCTCACGCTCAAGGTGGCGCTCGGCCAGTTCACGCCGCCGCTGGCGGTGAACCTGATGGTCTCGTGCCGCATCGCCGGCGTGCGCATGGAAGAAACCGTGCGCTGGGTCGGCTGGATGCTGTTTGCGATGTTCCTCGTGATGGTGGCGGTGATCGCCTGGCCTGAATTGGCGCTGTGGTTACCCCGAAAACTAGGCTATTAGATTTTTTGAAGGAGACACACCCATGAAATTCCGTCGTTCCCTGCTCGGCCTGATGGCCATCGCCGCCACGCTCGGCGGCTTCTCCGCGGCCGCGCCCGCGCAGACCTACAAGCCCGAATACAAGATGTCGCTCGTGGTCGGCACCGCCTTCCCCTGGGGCAAGGGCGGAGAGATCTGGGCCAACCTGGTTCGCGAGCGAACCCAGGGCCGCATCAACATCAAGCTCTATCCCGGCGTCTCGCTGATCCAGGGCGACCAGACGCGCGAATTCAGCGCGCTGCGCCAGGGCGTGATCGACATGGCCATCGGCTCGACCATCAACTGGTCGCCGCAGGTCAAGCAGCTCAACCTGTTCTCGCTGCCCTTCCTGATGCCCGACTATGCGGCGGTGGATGCGCTGACGCAGGGCCCGGTGGGCACGGACATCTTCGCGACGCTCGAGAAGGCCGGCGTGGTGCCGCTGGCCTGGGGCGAGAACGGCTACCGCGAGATCACGAACTCCAAGCGGCCCATCAAGACGCCGGAGGACCTGAAGGGCCTGAAGATCCGCGTGGTGGGCTCGCCGCTCTTCGCCGACACCTTCACCGCGCTGGGCGCCAATCCCACGCAGATGAGCTGGGCCGACGCGCAGCCCGCCTTCGCCAGCGGCGCGGTCGACGGGCAGGAGAACCCGATGTCGATCTTCACCGCGGCCAAGCTGCACACCGTGGGCCAGAAGAACGTGACGATGTGGGGCTACGTGGCCGATCCGCTGGTCTTCGTGGTCAACAAGGAGATCTGGAATTCTTGGACGCCGGCCGATCAGGCGATCGTGCGCCAGGCGGCGATCGACGCCGGCAAGCAAGAGATCGCCATCGCGCGCAAGGGGCTGGCCGAGGCCGACCAGCCCCTGCTCAAGGACATCGCCGCGCTCGGCGTGACGGTCACCAAACTGTCGCCTGCCGAGCGCGAGGCCTTCGTGAAGGCGACGCGGCCGGTGTATGCGAAGTGGAAGCCGACGATCGGGAACGATCTGGTGGCGAAGGCAGAGCAGGCGATTGCGGCTCGGAAGAAATAGGACTTGAATGGCGCTGGGGCGCGGAGGCGGGCGGTATGCCCTGGGCCGGCCGACGTCACCGGCCCTTCGGGCTTCCCTGCGCTGCTCGCGTCAGGCGGGGTCCGCGCAAACTCGCTTCGCTCAAACACGCGCGGCCCTTATCCGCCTGCCGCTGCGCTGCTCGGCAGTGCCTCAACGGCCGGCCCAGGGCACACCGCCCGCCGCCGTGGACGGGTCGGGGTTGCATCTTCAGCGACCGATCAACCATTGAGCCCGGTATGCGGTGCGGGTCGGGCGACCCCTCTGCGCCGCCGAAGCGCGCAGCCTTTCGCGGATCAGGGCTCGCAGCTGTCTGAGCGAAGCGAGTTCTGCGAGACCCCGCGAAAGGCGAGCACTGCAGGGAAGCCCGAAGGGCCGGGGCAGTGGGGTCGAACGGCCCGCACCGCATGCCCGGCGCTGCATCCATGAAACGCAAAAAAAGCCCCGCATCGCGGGGCTTTTTTGGGAATGGGCGCTCAGTGCGCGAGGATCTTGTTCAAGAAGTCCTTGGTACGCGGCTGACGGTTCTCCGGATGGCTGAAGAACTCGTCCTTCGAGCAGTCCTCCAGGATGCGCCCGCCGACGTCGATGAAGATCACTCGGTTGGCCACCTTGCGGGCAAAGCCCATCTCGTGGGTGACCACCATCATGGTCATGCCTTCCTTCGCCAGGGCCACCATCACGTCGAGCACTTCGCCGACCATCTCGGGGTCGAGCGCCGAGGTCGGCTCGTCGAACAGCATCACCATCGGGTCCATGCTGAGCGCACGGGCGATCGCCACGCGCTGCTGCTGGCCGCCGGAGAGCTGGCCGGGGTACTTGTCCTTGTGCGCCATCAGGCCCACGCGGTCGAGCATCTTCAAGCCGCGGGTCATCGCCTCGGCGGAACTGCGGCCCAGCACCTTGATCTGCGCGATCGTGAGGTTCTCGGTCACCGAAAGATGCGGGAACAGCTCGAAGTGCTGGAACACCATGCCGACCTTCGAACGCAGCTTCGGCAGATTGGTCTTGGGGTCGTGCAGCGGGATGCCGTTGACCGTGATCTCGCCCTTTTGAAAGGGCTCGAGCGCGTTCACCGTCTTGATGAGCGTGGACTTGCCGGAACCCGAGGGCCCGCACACCACCACCACGTCGCCCTTGGCGATGTCGACCGAGCAGTCCTGGAGCACCTGCACCGGGCCATACCACTTGGAAACGTTCTTGATTTCGATCATTTTGTCGGACATCTTTTTCTCCTTCAGCGGATGATGGCGATTTTCTTGTGCAGGCGTTTCACCAGCCAGGACAAGGCATAACACATGATGAAGTACACGACCGCCGCGAGCAGGTAGGCCTCGATCGGGCGGCCGAAGTTCTTGCCGGCGGTCTCGAAGCCCTTGAGCATGTCGTAGGCGCCGATGGCATAGACCAGCGAGGTGTCCTGGAACAGGATGATGGTCTGCGTGAGCAGCACCGGCAGCATGTTGCGGAAGGCCTGCGGCAGCACCACCAGCTTCATGTTCTGGCCATAGGTCATGCCCACCGCCTGGCCCGCGTAGACCTGGCCGCGCGGGATCGACTGGATGCCCGCGCGCATGATCTCGCTGAAGTAGGCCGCCTCGAAGGCGATGAAGGTGATCACGGCCGAGATCTCAGAGCGGTAGTTGCTGCCGATCGAGCCGAAGGACGCGTAGAAGGAGCCCGGCACCAGCAGGAAGAACCACAGGATCACCATCACCAGCGGAATGCTGCGCATGCCGTTGACGTAGACGGCGGCGGGCGCATCGAGCCATTTCTTGCCCGACAGCCGCATCAGCGCGAGGATGGTGCCGAAGATCACGCCGCCGATGGTGGCGACGATGGTCAGCATGATGCTGAAGTAGAAGCCCTTGACGACGAAGTTGCTGATGACGTCCCAGTTGTAGAACGAGAGATCGAGATTCATCATGTCAGTGTCCTCCGCCGCCGGCGTTGGCCGAGACGATGAAGCCCGGCACGCGGGTCTTCTTCTCGATGTACGCCATCAGCCGGTTGATCGTGAAGGCCGAGATCACATAGAGCGCCGTGACAGCCAGGTAGACCTCGATGCCGCGCGAGGTTTCTTCCTGCGCCTGCATCGCGAACATGGTGAGTTCGGTCACCGACACCGCGAAAGCCACCGACGAGTTCTTGAAGATGTTCATCGTTTCGCTCGTGAGCGGCGGGATGATGATGCGGTAGGCCATCGGCAGGATCACGTAGCGGTAGTACTGCGGCGTGGTGAAGCCCACCGCCATGCCCGCGTAGCGCTGGCCCTTGGGCAGCGCCTGGATGCCGGAGCGCACCTGTTCGGCGATCCGCGCCGAGGTGAAGAAGCCCAGTGCGAGCACCACCAGGATGAAGCTGGGCACATCCTTCATGACCGGAATCATGGCCGGTATGACGTGGTACCAGAGGAAGATCTGCACCAGCAGCGGGATGTTGCGGAAGAGCTCGACCCACGCGTTGCCGAAGCGGATCAGCCAGGGGCTGTCGGGCAAGGTGCGGATGATGCCGATCAGCGAACCCAGCACGAGCGCGACGATCAATGCCAAGAGGGCCACGGACACGGTCCAGCCCCAGGCCGACAGCATCCATTCCCAGTACGTCGGGTACTTCCCCCCGGGGTCTTGCAAGAAGACCTGCCAATCCCAGTTCGATCCCATCGGGACTCTCCTTTTTCCTGACTGTTGTTATGCCGTTATGCCGCGGTAAAACAAACGCCCGCCAGGGGTGGCGGGCGTTGCGCTGCGACGGGCGCTTGGATTACTTCTTCGCCGCGTAGTCTTCCATCGGCTTGTCGTTCGGGTTCGCCCACGCGTTCTTGGTGGCGTCCGACAGGGCCAGGCCGATCTTGACGTTCGACGGTGGGATCGGCTGCAGGAACCACTTGTCCCAGAGCTTGTTGAGCTCGCCCGACTTGATCTGCGCCTTGATGCTGTCGTCGACCGCCTTCTTGAATGCCGGGTCGTCCTTGCGGATCATGATCGCGATCGGCTCGACGCTCAGCACTTCGCCGACGATCTTGAAGTCGGCCGGCGTCTTCGCCTTGGCGATGTTGGAGGCGAGGATCGAGCCGTCCATCACGAAGGCATCGGCGCGGCCCGATTCGAGCAGCAGGAAGCTGTCGGAGTGGTCCTTGCCGTAGAGCTCCTTGAAGTCGACGCCGGTGGCGCGCTCGTTCTTGCGCAGCGTCTGGACCGAGGTGGTGCCGGTGGTGGTGGCAACGGTCTTGCCGTTCAGGTCCGCGATCTTGGTGATGCCCGAGGTGGCCTTGACGGCGATGCGCACTTCTTCGACGTAGGTGGTGACGGCGAAGGCGACGTCCTTCTGGCGCGTGGCGTTGTTGGTGGTCGAGCCGCACTCGAGGTCGACGGTGCCGTTCTGCACCAGGGGAATGCGGTTCTGCGAGGTCACGGGCTGGTACTTGGTCTCCAGCTTCTTGCCGACAGCCTTCTCGATGTCCTTGATGATGTTGGCGCAGATGTCGTAGTGGAAGCCGGTGTACTGGCCGCCACCCAGCGTGTAGGAAAGCCCGGAGGATTCGCGCACCCCTTCGGTGATGCTGCCGGAAGCCTTGATCTTCGCCAGAGTGTCATTGGCTTGCGCGAAAGCGCCGCCCGCGACGAGCGCCATCACTGCCATTGCCAATACTTGCTTCTTCATATAGAAAACTCCTGTGTGACTGAGAGAGATACAACGAAATTCTAGACACTCGCGTTTTGCGGGAATACCCGGACCAACCCGGTGCGCTCTGCACCGTCGGCGGACATGCCGAGTGTGCAGGAGTTCCGCGCTGGTGCGTCGCGTGAGTTTCGCTGTGATCGCATTCGACTAAGCAGCCTTTGTGCCCGAAGGCCCGGCTAAAAAAAAGCACGCGCGGGCGCGTGCATCAAAACCGTGTGCGACAGCAAAACTTGCGGCCCGACTGTAGAGCGCCCATCGCGCGCAGGCAAATGCGCAATGCGGAGATCGGCATGCCGCGGCGTCATAGATTGGTGCAGTGCACAACGAGGCCGTGCCTCGTTCACAGCGCCGGCTGGGTCCCGACCAGATAGGCCCACAGCGCCTCGACCGTGCTCTTGGCCCGCGGGCCGGCGGCTTCGTTCTTGGCCGCACGCGCACCGGCCTTGGCAGGCGCCGATGCGGCGGGCCGCTCGCGGTAGGCGCGGATCTCCATCGTCGCCTCCAGGCTCTCGATCTCCGGCGGCAGGGCACTCACCAGCGTGCGGGCGCGCACTTCCCTTCGCACCGCGCTCTGCGGCAGGAAGGCGATGCCATGGCCTTCGAGCGCCATCACCTTGAGACCCTCGGCCATGTCGGTCTCGTAGACGCGATCGAGGTGGATGGCGGTGTCGGATTCCTTGAGCAGCTGGTCGACCACGCGGCCCAGGTAGGCGCCGGGCGCATAGCCCAGGTAGGGCAGCGGCTGGCCGGGCCGGCCCGGCAGGCGGTAGCGCGGCGCTCCGTCGGCATCGGGCTTGACCCAGGGCGCGACCACCTCCTGGCCGAGGCTCACCATCTCGTAGCGCGTGGCGTCCAGCGGCAGTGGCTGCGAGGGATGGTTGTAGGCGATCAGCAGGTCGCAGCTGCCTTCGACCAGGCGCAGCACTGCGTCATGCACGTTGAGCGCGATGAGCCGGCTCTTCATCGGCCCGAACTGTTCGCGCAGGCTCGTGACCCAGGCCGGGAAGAAGGTGAAGGCCAGGGTGTGCGGCACCGCGAACTCGATCACGTCCTGCGCCGCGGCCGAGTGGCCGCGCAGCATGGCGCGCGTGCTTTGCAGCGCCTGCAGCATCTCGATGGCCTGGCCGTACAAGGTCTGGCCCGCGGGCGTGAGGCGCGTGGGGTAGGAGCTGCGATCGACCAGGTCGGTGCCGGCCCAGCCCTCGAGCGCCTGGATGCGGCGCGAGAAGGCGGGCTGGGTCACGTGGCGCAATTGAGCCGAGCGGCTGAAGCTGCGGGTCTCGGCAAGGCTGACGAAGTCTTCAAGCCACTTGGTTTCCATGGAAGCTGATTATGTCTGCCGCCTAAATCGGCGACACCAGGCTGCGCCCCGCGAAGTGCCCTTCGGCATTCGCCATGAAGCGGTTCACCGAGGCCTGCGTCGCCTCCGGCGACCAGCCCGCCATGTGCGGGGTGAGCAGCACGTTGTCGAGGCCGATCAGCGCTTCCGGGCGCTTCGGCTCGCTTTCATAGACATCGAGGCCGGCACCGGCGATGCGCTTGTCGCGCAGCGCGGCCGCGAGCGCATCGGTGTCGACAACGCTGCCGCGCGAGATATTGACCAGGAAGCCCTGCGGCCCCAGCGCATCGAGAATCCCTGCATCGACCATGTGCCGCGTGCCCGGCCCGCCCGGCGTCGCGACCATCAGCACGTCGGCCCAGCCAGCCAGCGCCTTCAGGCTGTCGAAGTAGCGGTGCGCCGCGCCCTCGCGCGGCTTGCGGTTGTGGTAGCCGATCTCCATGTCGAAGCCCGCGGCGCGCTTGGCGATTTTCTGGCCGATGGTGCCCAGGCCGAGGATGCCCAGGCGCTTGCCCGAGACATTGGGCGGCTGCGGGATCTCTTCGCGCCACACGCCCTCGCGGCACAGCCGGTCGAGCGTGCGGATGCCGCGCACCACGCCGATCAGGAGGCCGAAGGCGTGGTCGGCCACGCAGTCGTCGTTGGTGCCGGCGCCGTTGGCGAGCGCGATGCCACGCGCACGCGCCGCCTCGAGCGGCAAGCCCTCGTAGCCGGCGCCCATCGCGCAGATGAGCTCGACCTTCGGCATCGCCGCCAACTCCTGGGGCGTGAGGCCGATCACGCCGATGGTCAGCACGGCGCGGAACCTTGCGCCGTGCGCGGCGATGGCAGCTGCGCGCTCGGCCTGGGTGGGCGCGTAGCTCATGTCGTAGAGCGCGGCAATCTGGGCCTGGTGGGCGCTCGACAGGCTGTTGAGCACCAGCAGGGGAATCTTCTCGGACATTCTCGAATCGCTCCTGGATCAGTAAAAAGAGTTCAAAGAACCGGCTGGGCCTCGATCTTCTGCAAGGCCCACATCTGCGCGTACTTGCCCTGCTGCGCGAGCAGGGCCGCGTGCGTGCCGCGCTCGACGATCACGCCGCCTTCGAGCACGAGGATCTCGTGCGCGTCGACCACGGTCGAGAGGCGGTGCGCGATCACCAGCGTGGTCTTGTTCTGCGCCGCGCTCTTGAGCTCGGACTGGATCGCGCGCTCGTTGGCCGAGTCGAGCGCCGAAGTGGCCTCGTCGAAGATCACGATCGGCGGGTTCTTCAGCAGCGTGCGCGCGATCGCCACGCGCTGCTTCTCGCCGCCCGAGAGCTTGAGGCCGCGCTCGCCGACCGTGGTTTCATAGCCCTTGGGCGTGGCGGCGATGAAGTCGTGAATGCGCGCCGCGCGTGCTGCCTCTTCCACCTCGGCGCGGCTGGCGCCGGGCCGGCCGTAGGCGATGTTGTATTCGACGGTGTCGTTGAAGAGCACGGTGTCCTGCGGCACGATGCCGATGGCCTGCCGCACGCTGGCCTGCGTGACCTGGCGAATGTCCTCGCCGCCGATCGTGATGCGGCCTTGCTGCACGTCGTAGAAGCGGTAGAGCAGCCGCGCCAGGGTGGATTTTCCGGAGCCCGAAGGTCCGACCACCGCCACCGTCGTGCCAGCCGGAATCTCGAAGCTCACATGCTTCAAGATCGGCCGCGCGGCCTCGTAGGCGAAGCTCACGTCCTCGAAGCGCACGGTCGAATCGGTGCCGGCCAAGGGCTTAGCGTCGGGCGCATCGCGCACCTCGCGCTCCTTTTCCATCAGCACGAACATCTTGTCGAGATCGGTCAGGCTCTGCTTGATCTCACGGTAGATCACGCCCAGGAAGTTGAGCGGGATGTAGAGCTGGATCATGAAGGCGTTGACCATCACCAGGTCGCCCAAGGTCATGCGCCCGTCGACCACGCCGGCTGTCGCGCGCCACAGCATCAGCACCAGGCTGACCGCGATCAGCAGCTGCTGGCCGGTATTGAGCATGGAGAGCGTGCGCTGGCTCTTGATGGCCGCCTTCCGGTAGCGGTCCAGGCTGGCGTCGTAGCGCCCGGCCTCGAACTCCTCGTTGTTGAAGTACTTGACGGTCTCGTAGTTCAGCAAGGAATCGACGGCGCGGCTCTGCGCCACCGAGTCGAGCTCGTTCATGGTCTTGCGGAACTGCGTGCGCCACTCCGTCACCGTGACGGTGAAGACGATGTAGATCGCCAGCGCGACCGCGGTGATCCAGACGAAGAGCGAATCGAACTTGACGCCCAGGATGGTCAACACCAGCGTCAGCTCGATGATGGTCGGCACGATGCTGTAGAGCGACATCGAGATCAGCGAATGCACGCCGCGCGTGCCGCGCTCGATGTCGCGCGTCATGCCGCCGGTCTGCCGCTCGAGGTGGAAGCGCAGCGACAGCGCATGCAGGTGGCGGAACACCTCCAGCGAGATGCTGCGCGCCGCGCCCTCGGTCGCCTTGGCGAAGACCAGCTCGCGCAGCTCGCCGAACAGCGAGGTCGAGAAGCGCAGCAGCCCGTAGGCGACCAGCAGCGCGATCGGCACCACCAGCAGCGCCTGCGCCATGTCGGGCTTGGGCGTCATGGTGTCGACCAGGTTCTTGAGCAGCACCGGCACGCCGACGTTCGCGACCTTGGCGCCCACCATGAAGGCGAGCGCGGCCATCACGCGCCACTTGTAGCGCCAGAGGTAAGGGAACAGACGGCGCAGCGTGGCCCAGTCGGAGCGGTCGCTGCGCGCGGGCTGGCCCGCGGAGGCGTGATGGGGGGAGGAAAGGGCTTCGCCGCTGCGGCGCATCGGAGACAATCGTGGCTGTTTGTTGTTCTCAGATTGTGCCCATGTCCGAATCTCCAAGTGCCAATGTGGCCGCCACCCTCAAGAGCCTGCCCGCCGACATGGAGCTGGTGCTCAAGGTGATTCCGCTGCCGGCCGACGTCAACGCCAACGGCGACATCTTCGGCGGCTGGGTCATGGCCCAGTGCGACCTGGCCGGCTCCGTCATCCCGGCCCGCTACGCCAAGGGTCGGATGGCCACCGTCGCGGTCAACGAGTTCATCTTCAAGCAGCCGGTGCGGCTGGGCGACATCCTCTCCTTCTATTCGAAGCTGGTGCGCATCGGGCGCACCTCGGTCACCGTCACGGTCGAGGTGTTCGCCGAGCGCTTCAAGGCGCAGGGCGAGTACATCAAGGTGACCGAGGCCACCTTCACCTACGTCGCGATCGACGACAACGGCCGCCCGAGGGCGATCGTCAAGGACTGATCGAGGCGAACGATTACCGGGGCGACTCGCAGCATGCGAGCTGCAAGGCCGTCCGAGTCGCCCCTACGCATCGACGAACTCGCCCGCGGCGTCGCTGTACTTGAGCGCGCCGAACGTACCATCGGCGGTCAACGCATTGATCTCCTTTCGCAGCACGGCGATGCGGTTCGGATAGCGCGAAGCACCGATCTCCAACAGTCTTGCAACCGGATTCGAAGATTGCAACGCAGCGACGATCGAATCGCTCGTCGCGCGGCCTTGGTGCCGGATGTCCATTACCAGCAAGCAGACGACATCAGTCGCCCCATCCAGGCGATAGCGTCTTGAGTACTGTGCCATCTTCTTCCGGATTTCTGCGATTCCGATCTCGATCTGCAGCTCCCTATGGCGTGCATCGTTCTGCGCCCAATGCACGAATTTCGCAGCCTGGATGATCTCCGTGTCCTCTATCTCGCGCAGCGAAGGATTGAGATAGTCGAGCAGGCCGTCCGTGGAGTCGTCGGACTCGAGAGGCACGATGTCGCGCTCCGCCACGCGACATACTCGCCCGTTGCTTAGTTGGAGATCGGGGAAGTATTCGGCCGCCAGGGGCAGTTCGAGCAAGCGCCGCAGGTAGTGCACGAAATCGCCATTCGTCACGTGCGCCGCAAACTGCAGGAATGAGAAGGTGAACCTCGCACGATCGTAGGTGTTGAGCGTATGGAACTGAGCACCTTCGGCCATCGCCGTAGGGTGGATGAAATCCGCCCAGAACCCGAACGCGCCGCGGAACGCAGCTCTGTCGTACCGCTGAGCAGCCGTGCCCTGCGTATTCATCAAGCCCTTGCCGCCGTCATAGGGCACCCGCGTCCCGACAAAAAACCGCTCGCCGTCGATCTTGCCGAAGTACTTGCTGCCCTGTTCGAGCGAGAAACTTACGAGCTTCATGATCTTCCAACGGCCGCTATGGCTTGATGCCGAGCTTTGCGAGCGTTACGCCACCCGCCTCGCCGTCCGGCACCAGCTCGGACTGCATCTGGAAGGCTCGCACTGCGGCCTCGGTGTGGGGGCCGAACACCCCGTCGATCGTGCCGGGGTCGATGCCCTGTGCCTTCAGCGCTTTCTGTAGCTTTTTCACAAGCGCGCCATGCATCGGCGGAAATGTGAGGCGCAGGACAAGGCCAGCGGGTGGCGAGAACACGGCGACAGGCAGGTCGGCTGGGTACTCGATCAGCGGAACAAGCATCGCGAGGTCCCAGCGCCGGCCGTCGACCTGCTGGTTGCTCACCCCCTTTTTTGCGGAGTGCGCCTCGATGGTGGTGCCATCGCCCTGCGAGATCGCGACGTGCCCGATGCCCCCTGGCGCCGGCTTTCGCACAAGCACGGCGCCTGGGGTGGCTTTGGCCTGGCCGATGCTCACTACGCGCTGTGCGGACTTCGCATCCCGCGCCCAAGCCCCCGAGAACGCATCAGCCCTTGACGGATCGTCGTTGTTGTTGACGCAGCCGAGCACAAGACCAGTAGCTTGGAAGGTGACCCACGAGGCGAACTCCGCACAGTCCCAGGGACCCTTCCATTTCGCATTGTTCTTTGGCGCGAATGCGCCGAGGATGTAAGTCTCGCCACGGTGGGCATTGGCGAGCTTGACGTAGTCGTTGGCGGTGGCCATGAGGGCGTCCTTTAGATGGCGAGCTTCAGCGCCGACGACAGCGCGTTGCCCAGAGAATTGAGAAAGGCATTCACCGCGGCCTGCGCGGTGGCTCTGATGACGAGGGCGAGCGCGGCTGCCTCGGACTCCAGTGCCCTACCGTTCTCGTGCAAAAGCATCGACGCGGTGTCGCGAGAGATCTGCTTGTCCTTCACGCCATCTGCAATTCCCCGAAGCGTCGACTCGTTTGCCAAGGCGCTTTCGCGCAACCAGTCCTCGACCATCTTTCCGCCGGGTTTGGCCGCATTGATCCCGGCAGTCAGTGCTTCCTGGAACACCTTGTCGAAGTCAAGAGCCATGGTGGTCTCCTATTTCTCGGCCGTGGTCGCTGCGCCGTTGCCAAGCTTCTTTCCCTCTTCCGCGATGAAAGCGGCGCGCAGTTCGCGCTCCAGAATGCCTCGCTCGACGCGCAAGGTCGCGTCGCTCAGCGCGGAAGCGGTTCCAGTCTTGTGCGAGGCGGAGAACGTCTGCCAAGAGCCCAGGAGATTCGTGGCGATCTTCGAGCTCTCGGCGTTCCTGGCACGAGCTTGCTCCCGCAGCAGATGCAGCCGGATCTGGCTTTCCACGTCACCCTGACTTTTTCCGAGCGGGCCTGCGATCGCAGCCGCGCGTTTCGACGCATCGGTTGCCGTCAGGTCTTGATAGAACTTGAGAACCGATTTGGAAATTTCATTGGTGCGATCGACCGCTTCCTTGTCGTAGTCGGATACCCACATGACGGAGCAGCCGACAAGCGTTAGTCCGAGCAGCGCCGAGTACAGCCATGTCATCAAGGAGGAAACCAGGCTCACATGCGAGCCTCTCGGCGCGACCAGTCCAACCGATGGGAAGCGTGTTGTGATCACGTGTCCTCCTGCGTTCGGCGCGCCGATTGACGCCCTGTGCACCCAGTGTGAACCGCTCCCCTGATGGGGCACATCCCCCGGTTTGTGGAGCGGATGGCCCCACCTGTGGCCACGCCGCTTACGCGCTCCCCGAGGCGGCCCAACCCGCCATCGAGCAGCCAGCTTCAGCAAGCGTCGCTTGCCTCAACTGCTGCTCCTGCCAAGACTTGAGCAGCCGCTTTTTGCTTTCGAGCGCGGGGCGTTCAAACCTTCGAGAAATCCGGCCGCCGCTTTTCCATGAAGGCGGTGAAGGCCTCGCGCGCGGCCGGCTCGCGCAGCATGCGGCCGAAGCTCTGGCCCTCTTCGCCCATGCGTTCGAGCACCGCCGGCTGCTGCGACTTCTTCATCAGGCGCTTGGTCTCGACGAGCGCCGTGAGCGGCTTGGCCGCCAGCTTGCGCGCCTGGGCCTGGGCGATGGCGTTGGCCTCGGTGGGCGGCACCACGCGGTTGACCAGGCCGACTTCGAGCGCGGCCTCGGCCATGAAGGGTTCGCCCAGCAGCAGCGCCTCGGCCGCGCGGTGGTAGCCCAGCATCTGCGGCACCAGCAGGCTGGAGGCCGCCTCGGGGCACAGGCCCAGGTTGACGAAGGGCATCGAGAAGGCCGCGTTGTCGCCCGCGTAGACCAGGTCGCAATGGAACAGCATCGTGGTGCCGATGCCCACGGCCGGGCCGCAGACCACGGCCACGAGCGGCTTCGGGAAGGTCGCGATGCCGTGCAGGAAGCGGAACACCGGCGACTCCGGCGTCGAGGGCGGCCCCTCCAGGAAATCGCCGATGTCGTTGCCGGCGCTGAAGATGGTGGCGTCGCCCTGGATCAGCACGGCGCGCACCGCGCCGTCCTCGGCGGCCTTGGCCAGCGCATCGGCGAGCTCGGCATACATCGCCCGCGTGATGGAGTTCTTCTTGTCGAGGCGGTTGAAGGTGAGGGTCATCACACCGGCTTCGGTGTGGACGAGGATGTCGCTCATGGGAGTTCCTTGCTCAAAGAAATGAAAGTATCGGGCGATCAGGCGCCGAGTGCCTCGCGCACGAAATCGAGTCGGTCCTGGCCCCAGAACATCTGGTCGCCGACGAACATGGTGGGCGCGCCGAAGACGCCGCGCTGCACGGCTTCCTCGGTCTGGGCCCTGAGGCGGTCCTTGACCTCCTGCGCGCCGACGAGCGCGAGTACCTGGGCCGGATCGAAGCCGGCCTCGCCGAGCACGGCAGCCACTGCGGCGGGGTCGTTGAGATTGCGCGGCTCGACCCACATCGCGTGGTACATGGCATCGACGTACGTGCGAAAGCGCTCGGGCTCGCGCATCTGGATCCCCGTGGCCCCGCGCATCAGCAGCAGCGTGTTGATGGGGAAATAGGGGTTCCGTCGGAAGGGCACGCCGTAGCGGCGTGCGAAACGCTCCAGGTCCACGAACACATACGGGCCCTTGGCCGGAATGTTGGCCGGCGACTGGTTGCCGGTGGCCTGGAACACGCCGCCCAGCAGCATCGGCTTCCACACCAGCTCGGCGCCGATGTCGGCGCACAGGTGCGGCAGCTGGGTGGCGGCCAGGTAGGAGGCGGGGCTGCCGAAGTCGAAATAGAACTCGACCGATCGCGTTGTCGTCATGCCGGTCTCCTCAGAACTTCTCGGACCACGGCCGCAGGTCGAGCTCGTGCGTCCAGGCATCGCGCGGCTGCGCGTGCAGCATCCAGTAGGCGTCGGCGATGTGCTCGGGGTTGAGGATGCCGTCCTCCGCCTTCAGCGCATAGCGCTCGGGGAAATTGCTGCGGATGAATTCGGTGTCGATCGCGCCGTCGATCACCGTGTGCGCGACGTGGACGCCGCGCGGCCCGAGCTCGCGCGCCATGCTCTGGGCCAGTGCGCGCAAGGCCATCTTCGCGCCCGAGAAGGCGCCGAAGTTCGCGCTTCCGCGCAACGAGGCCGTGGCGCCGGTGAAGAGGATGGTGCCGCGGCCGCGCGCCACCATGCGCTTGGCGACTTCGCGTCCGTTCAGGAAGCCGGAGAAGCAGGCCATCTCCCAGACCTTGAAGTACCTGCGCGCGGTTTCGGTGAGGATGCTCTCGGGCACGTTGGCGCCGATGTTGAAGACCAGCACCTCGATCGGGCCGATGGTCGATTCGATCTGCTCGACGAGCGCGACCACTTCCTCCTCCTTGCGTGCGTCGCTGGCGAAGGCGTGCGCGGTGCCGCCTTCGGCTTCGATCTGCGCGACCAGCGGCTGCAGCTTGTCCAGGCTGCGGCGCGTGACGCAGGCCGTATAGCCCTCGCGCGCGAAGCGGCGGGCGATGGCGCCGCCGGTGGCATCGCCGGCGCCGACGATCAGGGCGGCTTTTCTGGAAGACATCGAGTCACTCTTTGAAGTAGACGATCTGATTGCTGGTCGCCAGCAACGCGCCCGCCTCGCTCCACAACTGCGCCGACTGGTCGAAGTAGCCGTTCTGGAACTGCTGCCCGGTCGCACGGCCCAGCAGGTAGCCGTGGCCGATCTCGGCCAGGTGCGCCGCGTCGGCATGGAAGTAGGTCGTAATCGACACCGTGCCGATCGGCACCGGCTTGGCGCGGCGCAGCCAGACGCGCGGGTAGAAGGTGTCGCTCAAGGCGGCGAGCGAGGCGAAGTCGAGCGGACGCGGCTCTGCATCCCGCAGCCACATGCGCGTTTCGCTGTGATCGCCGCTGCCGTCCCACTTGGTCGGGATCGCGCCGCTGATCGGACGCATCTCGTACTGCGAGATCCAGGCCACGCGCGCGGGGCCGATGCTCACACGCTCGACCTCTTCAGGCGACGGCACCTCGGGCATCGGCAGATCGTTGGCGCCCCAGGTTTCGCGGCGCAGGGCCGTGACCGCGGTCGCGGTGGTCGTGACATGCGGCTGGCCGCCGGCGCCGACTTGCGACATCTGCATGGTCCAGTGCTGCGTCGAGCGGTTGGTGCGCACCGGTATCGCCAGCACCTCGAAGGCGCCTGCCTCCAGCGCCGCGGCGTAGTTCACCGTGAGCGCCACCGGCGCACCGAGCAGCTCCGGATGCTTCAGCACCGACTGCAGCATCACCGCCGCGGTCGTACCGCCGAAGGGCCCGACCATGTTCCAGTAGTCCGGGCTCGTGGCGCCGGTGAAAAGCCCGGCGCGGATATCGCTGTGCGCGAGCGCGAGGGCCTTGTCCAGAGGATGTGTGCTCATGATCGTCGCAGTGTGCCTCCGTGACCTTGGCTTATGCAGTCGTGTGCGGGACGCCCGCTGGCGCTGCAGCGGTCAGCGCCGCGAGCCGGTGCAGGCTGTCGGCCAGGCGCGGCCACAGGCTCAGGCTGAATTGCTCGCGGAAGAAGCCGAAATGCCCGATCTGCCGGGCTTGCACGTCGGCCGGCGCGATGCGCTGCACCGCGCGCGGCGCGCCGGCGTAGAAGCTCAGCAGGCTTTCGGTGCCTTCGAGCGTCATGAGCTCGTCGTCGGTCATCGACAGGGCCAGCACCGGGAAGCGCACGCGCCCGTAGCTGCGGGTGGCCGTTTCGCCCTCGGCACCCACGCTGTAGCGCGGGTTCAGGCACCAGCGCCGCCACTGCAGGATCACGCCGCGCGGCAGGTCGCCCACCTTCTTGAGCTTGCGGCCGGGAAAGTAGCCCCAGAGCCGCGTGGCCAGCGGCACCAGGAAGAACCAGAAGTAGAGGATGCTGCGCTTGAGGCGCGGCGCGTTCTCGCGCCAGTAGCCGCTGCCCGCTGCGATGCCGATGAGGCCGTCGACCTGCTGCGGCCGTTCGAGAAAACCCGGCAGCTGCGCGCCCAGGCTGTGGCCCAGCAGGTAGAGCGGCCGGTCGGAGCGCGCGGCCTTGGCGGCGTCGATCACGGCTTCGTAGTCGCGCGCCCAGTCGAACAGGTCGGCCTCGAAACCGCGCAGCGAGCCGCCGGCGGTCGCGGGCCGCGAATCGCCCGAGCCGCGGTAGTCGAAGGTCCAGACGCAGATGCCCTCCTGCGTCAGCCAGCGAGCGAAGGGCTCGTAGAAAGCCTGGCGCACACCCATCGCGCCGCCGATCACCACGCTGGCGCGCTGCGGGCCGATGGGCTCGTAGATGCGCAGCGCGAGCTGCGTGCCGTCGGCGAGCTGCACTGTCTCTTGTCTCACGCTTGTCTCCTTGTTTTCTTTTCGAGCAAGCACTGCTCGAACGGTCAGACCCTCTCGAAGATGCCGGCGGCGCCCTGCCCCATGCCCACGCACATCGTGACCATGCCGTACTTGAGCTTCTTGCGCTGCAGCGCATGCACGACGGTCGCCGAACGGATGGCGCCGGTCGCGCCCAGCGGATGGCCCAGCGCGATCGCGCCGCCCATCGGGTTGACCTTGGCCGGATCGAGGCCCAGCGTGTTGATCACCGCCAGCGACTGCGCGGCAAAGGCTTCGTTGAGCTCGATCCAGTCGATCGCATCCTGCGTGAGTCCCGCATAACGCAGCGCCGCCGGAATCGCCTCGATCGGGCCGATGCCCATGATGTGCGGCGGCACGCCCTTGCTCGCGAAGCTCACGAAACGCGCGAGCGGCTTGAGGTCGAACTGCTTGCAGGCCTTCTCGCTCGCGAGGATCAGCGCGCCCGCGCCGTCGGAGGTCTGCGAGCTGTTGCCCGCCGTGACCGAGCCGCGCGCGGCGAACACGGTGCGCAGCTTCGCCAGGCCTTCGAGGCTGGTGTCGGGGCGCGCGCCTTCGTCGAGTTTCACGGTGCGGGTCTTGGCAATCGCCTCGCCGGTCTCGAGGTTCGGCGCGCGGTCCGTCACCTCGATGGGCGTGATCTCGGCGGCGAACTCGCCGGCCTGCTGCGCGGCCAGCGCGCGCTGGTGCGACTGCAGCGCGAAGGCATCCTGCGCCTCGCGGCTCACCTTCCACTGCTGCGCCACCTTCTCGGCCGTGAGGCCCATGCCGTACGCGATGCCGACGTCGCCGTCGCGCTCGAAGATCGAGGGCGACAGCGAGGGCGAGTTGCCCATCATCGGCACCATGCTCATGCTCTCGACGCCGGCCGCGATCATCACCTCGGCCTCGCCGACGCGGATGCGGTCGGCCGCCATCTGCACCGCCGACAGGCCGGAGGCGCAGAAGCGGTTGACCGTGATGCCGCCGATGCTGGTCGGCAGGCCCGCGAGCACCGCGCCGATGCGCGCGACGTTGAGGCCCTGCTGGGCTTCCGGAATGGCACAGCCGCAGATGATGTCCTCGATCGCCTTCGGATCGAGCCCCGGCACCGCCGCGAGCGCCGCCTTCAGCGTGGTCGCGAGCAGGTCGTCGGGACGCATGTTGCGGAAGAAGCCGCGGTGCGAGCGGCCGATAGGGGTGCGGGTGGCGGAGACGATGTAGGCGTCTTGGATCTGTTTCGTCATCAATGGCTCCTTTTGGCTTTGTCGGGAAACACCGCGGAACCGGCTTTGCCGGGCCGCTGGTGTTGCCCCCTGCAAGGGGGTTGGCGTTGCGACACGAAGTGCGCGAAGCCTGGGGGTGGGTTCAATTCCGTAGTGGCTTGCCCGTCGAAAGCATCCCCATGATCCGTTCCTGCGTCTTCGGATGCAGGATCAGCGAACAGAAGGCCTTGCGCTCCAGCGCCATCAGGAATTCCTCCGTAACCAGGCTCCCGGCATCGACGTCGCCGCCGGTCACCACGCCTGCGATCAGGCTCGCGATGTGGAAGTCGTGCTCGCTGATGAAGCCGCCGTCGCGCATGTTGACCAGCTGTCCCTTGATGGTCGCGGCACCGCTGCGGCCTGCCACCTTGAAGGGGCGGCGCAGCGGCGCGCGCCAGCCGGCGTCGGCCATGGCCTTGGCCTGCTGCAGCGCGACGTAGAGCAGCTCGTCCTTGTTCGGCACGATCACGTCGCTCTCGAGCAGGTAGCCCAGCTTCTTCGATTCCAGCGCGCTGGTGCCGACCTTGGCCATCGCCGCGGCGGTGAAGCCTTCGGTCAGGAACGGCAGCAGGTCGGTGCCGGTGGAGGCTTCGGCGTTCTCGGCTGCGCGGCGCGCGATGTAGGTCAGGCCGCCGGCGCCGGGCACCAGGCCCACGCCGACTTCGACCAGGCCGATGTAGCTTTCCATCGCGGCGACGCGCTTCGCCGAATGGATGGCCAGCTCGCAGCCGCCGCCCAGCGCCATGCCGCGCACGGCCGAGACGACCGGCACGCCGGCATAGCGGATCTTGAGCATCACGTTCTGCAGCTCTTCTTCCGCACCCTCGACCGCGCCGATACCCGCGACCACGAAGGCCGGCAGCATCGCCTGCAGGTCGGCGCCGACCGAGAACATCTCGTCCGGGGACCAGATCACCATCGCCTTGTATTCGCGCTCGGCGAGATCCACACCCGCCGCCAGCGCATCGGCCACGTCGGGGCTGATGGCGTGCATCTTGGAGTGGATGCTCGCGATCAGCACCTCGCCGTCGAGCGTCCAGAGGCGCACGTCGCCTTCGTCCTGGATCGTGGTGCCGGCCTTGTTGGCGTCGGGTGCATTGCTGCCCCGCACGCTTTCGGGGAACAGCTGGCGCTCATGCACGGGAAGACGGCGTTGCGGGACGAACTTGTTCTGCGAGGCGCTCCACGAACCTTCGGGCGTGTGCACGCCACCCGCTTGTGCGACCGGCCCCTCGAACACCCACTTCGGCAGCGGCGCTGTAGCGAGCGCTTCGCCCGCATCGACGTCCTCCTGGATCCACTTGGCGACCTGCGCCCAGCCGGCTTCCTGCCAGAGCTCGAAGGGGCCCTGCTTCATGCCGAAGCCCCAGCGCATTGCGAAGTCGACGTCGCGCGCGCTCTCGGCGATGGTCGCGAGGTGCACGGCCGCGTAGTGGAAGCTGTCGCGCAGGATGGCCCAGAGGAAGCGGCCCTGCGCGCCTTCGCTCTCGCGCAGCAACTTCAGGCGCTCCGGCGCGGGCTTCTTGAGCATGCGGCCGTAAACCTCGTCGGCCTTGTCGCCCGAGGGCACGTACTCGCCTTTCCCTCCATTGGCCTCCAGATCGAAGCGCAGGATGTCGCGGCCGGCCTTCTTGTAGAAACCGGCCTTGGCCTTCTGGCCCAGGTTGCCGAGCTCCAGCAGCTTGGCGAGCACCGGCGGCGTCGCGAAGTTGGCGTAGAACGGATCGGTCTGCTCGCTCAGGTTGTCCTGCAGCGTCTTGACCACGTGAGCCATGGTGTCCAGGCCCACCACGTCGGCGGTGCGGAAGGTGCCCGAGCTCGCGCGGCCCAGCTTCTTGCCGGTGAGGTCGTCCACCACGTCGGGCGTGAGGCCGAACTTCTCGACTTCCTTCAGGGTCGCCAGCATGCCGGCGATGCCGACGCGGTTGGCGATGAAGTTGGGCGTGTCGTGCGCGCGCACCACGCCCTTGCCGAGCGTGCTGGTGACGAAGGCTTCCAACTGGTCCAGCACCTCGGGCTCGGTGGTCGGCGTGTTGATCAGCTCGACCAGAAACATATAGCGCGGCGGGTTGAAGAAGTGGATGCCGCAGAAGCGCGGCTTCAGCGCCTCGGGCAGCGCCTCGCTGAGCTTGGTGATCGAAAGGCCCGAGGTGTTCGAGGCCAGGATCGCGTGCTTCGCGACGTGCGGCGCGATCTTCTTGTAGAGATCGAGCTTCCAGTCCATGCGCTCGGCGATCGCTTCGATCACGAGATCGCACTCGCCGAGCTTCGCGAGATCGTCTTCGTAGTTGGCCTGCTCGATGAGAACCGCATCGGCCACGTCGCCCAGCGGCGCGGGCTTGAGCTTCTTGAGGTTGTCGATGGCGCGGCTCACGATGGCATTCTTGGAGGATAAAGACGGGGCTGACGCCCCGTCTCCTTGGGTTGCAGGCAGGTCAAACAGCACCACCGGCACGCGCACATTGACGAGATGGGCCGCGATCTGCGCGCCCATCACGCCGGCGCCGAGCACGGCGACCTTTTTCACTTGAAATCGGGACATGGAATTTCCAACAAATAGGTGTCTTACTGGACGCGAACCCAGGTCTGCGTGCGGCCGATGCCGAACACCGAGCCGCGTACTTCCAGCTTCTTGCCGCCGTCGATCGGCGTGAGCCGCAGCGTGTAGGTCTTGCCGTTCTCGGGGTCGAGGATCTTTCCGTCCTCCCAGACCTCCTTGCCCTCGGCCTTCTTCGCGCCGCGGATGATCTCGAGGCTGACCAGCGGCTTGCCCTTGCGGTCGTCGGTGCACTCGTCGCACACCGCATCCTGCTTCGCGTCCTTGCGCAGCAGCTTCTCGATGCGGCCGTTGAGCGCGCCGCCCGTTTCCGCGATGCGGATCTGCGACTTGGCTTCGTTGGTCTTGTCGTCGATGCTCTGCCAGACGCCGACCGGCGTCATCTGCGCGAAAGCCGAGCCGGCCGACGCGAGTGCGATGGCTGCAAGAAGGCGCTTCATGACATTCAGGCCAGCGCGGCGTCGGTGTTCATCAATGGCGCGCTGCCGGTGCGCGCGGTGCGCATCAGCGTCGCGGTCTCGGGGAACAGCTTGGCGAAGTAGAAGCGCGCGGTCTGCAGCTTGGCCTGATAGAACGGATCGGTGTTGCCGGCGGCGATCTCGGCGAGCGCCACGCGCGCCATCAGCGCGAAGAAGTAGCCGAACACGAAGTGGCCCGCCACGCGCAGGTAGTCCACTGCCGCAGCGCCCACCTCGTCGGGATTCTGGAAGCCCTTGAAGCCGAGCTCGGTGGTGAACTTTGTGAGCTGCTCGCCGAGCACCGCGATCGGCGTGATGAACTCGCTCATCTTCTCGTTGACGCCCTCTTCTTCCACCAGCTTCGCGACCAGCTTGCCGAACTTCTTGAGCGTGGCGCCGTTGTTGCCCAGCACCTTGCGGCCCAGCAGGTCCAGCGACTGGACGGTGTTGGTGCCCTCGTAGATCATGTTGATGCGGTTGTCGCGCACGAACTGCTCCATGCCCCATTCCTTGATGAAGCCGTGGCCGCCGAAAACCTGCATGCAGGCGTTGGTCGAGATGTGGCCGTTGTCGGTGATGAAGGCCTTCACGATCGGCGTCAGCAGCGCGACGATCTCGCCCGAGTCCTTGCGCACCTTCTCGTCGGGATGGTGGTGCTCCTTGTCGAGCAGGAGCGTGCAGTAGATGGCCAGCGCGCGGCCGCCTTCGGCGTAGGCCTTGGCGGTCATCAGCATCTTGCGCACGTCGGGGTGGAAGATGATCGGATCGGCTTCCTTGTCCTTGGCCTTCACGCCCGACAGCGAGCGCATCTGGATGCGGTCCTTGGCATAGGCCAGCGCGTTCTGGAACGCCACCTCGGTCAGGCCCAGCGACTGGTTGCCCACGCCCAGGCGCGCCGCGTTCATCATCACGAACATCGCGGCCAGGCCCTTGTTGGGCTCGCCGACCAGCGTGCCGGCAGCGCCTTCGAGCACGATCTGCGCCGTCGCGTTGCCGTGGATGCCCATCTTGTGCTCGAGGCCGCCGCAGTAGATGCCGTTGCGGCTGCCGAGCGAACCGTCGGCCTTGACGTTGAACTTGGGCACGACGAAGAGGCTGATGCCCTTGCTGCCCTTCGGCGCGTCCGGCAGGCGGGCCAGCACCAGGTGGATGATGTTCTCAGCCATGTCGTGCTCGCCGGCCGAGATGAAGATCTTGTTGCCGGTGAGGCGGTAGCTGCCGTCGGGCTGCGGCTCGGCCTTGGTGCGCAAGAGGCCGAGGTCGGTGCCGCAATGGGGCTCGGTCAGGCACATGGTCCCGGTCCATTCGCCGCTGGTGAGCTTGGGCAGGTAGGTCTTCTTCTGCTCGTCGGTGCCGTGCGCCGACAGCGCCTCGTAGGCGCCGTGCGAGAGGCCCGGGTACATGGTCCAGGCCTGGTTGGCCGAGTTGAGCATCTCGTAGAAGCACTGGTTCACGACGAAGGGCAGGCCCTGGCCGCCGTACTGCGGATCGCAGGACAGCGCCGCCCAGCCGCCTTCGACGTACTGAGCGTAGGCCTCCTTGAAGCCCTTGGGCGTCTTCACCTCGTGCGTGCTCTTGTCGAGCACGCAGCCCTCCTCGTCGCCGTTGATGTTGAGCGGGAAGGTCACTTCAGAGGCGAACTTGCCGCCCTCCTCGAGCACCGCGTTGATGGTTTCGGCATCGACGTCGGCGTGCTTGGGAAGCACCTTGAGTTCTTCGGTGACCTTGAGCACTTCGTGCATCACGAACTGCATGTCGCGAAGGGGCGGGGTGTAGGCGGGCATGGAAAGCTCTCCGGGAAAGAAAAAGGGAAAGGAAAACGGTTGGGCGGCTGATTCAGCGCACGGTCTTGAGCCGGCGCGCAGACGGCGCGGTGTCGCCGGCCAGGGCCTCCGGCGTGGCGCAGCGCGCAAGGATGTTGTCGAAGCCCGCGTTGGCGCGCGAGAGCGAATCGGGCGAGCGCAGGAAGCGCGCCTCGTAGTGCAGCGCCAGGATCAGCGCGTGGATCTCGAAGGAGATCTGCTTCGCATCGGCATCGGCGTGCAGATGCCCTTCTTCCTGGGCCTGCATCACGGCGCGCAGCATGGCCGCGAGCCAGATGTTCACCGACTCGGCCAGCGCATCGCGCACCGGGCCGGGCCGGTCGTCGAACTCGACCGCGCCGCTGATGTAGATGCAGCCCGAGTCGATCTCGGCCGAGGTGCGCTTCATCCAGTTGGCAAACAGCGCGCGCAGCCGCGGCAGGCCGCGCGGCGCCTGCAGGGCGGTGTAGAAGACTTCCTGCTCGAAGCGCGTGTGGTACTCGCGCACCACCGAGATCTGCAGTTCCTCGCGCGAGCCGAAGTGCGCGAACACGCCCGACTTGCTCATGCCCGTGACCTCGGCCAGCGCGCCGATCGACAGGCCCTCGAGCCCGATCTGCGCCGCCAGGTTCAGTGCCGCATCGACGATGACGGCCTTGGTCTGCTGGCCTTTCTGGGGCGCACGGGCGGTCTTGGAAGGGGCTGTGGGCATGGACTTCGAATAAAACGAACGGTCGTTCTATTTTGCAGTCCTTTGGACCCGCGCCGTCCAAAGACCCACGGCCAATGAAGGTTATCGGGCCGCTCGCCGATTCAACTCAGCAACTGATGCTTCAACGCGTAGTAGGTGAGATCGCTGGTGGACGACAGGCGCAGCTTCGCCATGACGCGCCCCCTGTAGCTGCTGACGGTCTTGGCCGACAGCGATAGATCGGGTGCAATGGCGGACGGCCTCATCCCGCCGGCGAGTTTCAGAAAGACTTGAAATTCGCGCTCCGAGAGCCGGTTGTGAGGCGCCTCGCCTCGGCCTTCCAGCCGATTCGCGAGCAACGCGGCCAGGGCCGGGGTGACGTGGCGGCGCCCGAGCGCGAGTTCGCGAATCGCCCGGACGATCTCGATGGGATCGCATTCCTTGCCGAGAAAGCCGCCCGCGCCGAGCTGGAAAAGAATGGCCGCGTACTGCTCCTGCGGATAGGCGGTGAAGACCAGGATCGCGACTTCGGGTGCCGCCGCCCGGATCCTGATGAGGGCGTCGACGCCGCTTTGCCCCGGCATGTTCAGATCCATCATCAGCACGTCGACCTTCGTCCGGCGCACCAGCTCGATGGCTTCGCGCCCGTCCGCAGCTTCCCCGACGACCTGCAGGTCTTCCTGCTCATGGAAGAACTCGCGCAGGCCCAGACGCACGATGGCGTGGTCGTCGACGATTCCGATTCTGATCATCGCTGCGCTCCTTGAAGGCTCGGCCATGGGGTGGATCTAACGATCACCGGCACCGTGCGCGAGTAGGACGATCGAGATCTTCGCCGCCATCGCCTACGCACCCCTACGTCATAAGACATACGGGCGAGGCTTGACCGCCAGGGGCATGCGACGAAATCCTACGTAGACGGGCAGGCACGCATCGCACTCTCCAGATCCCCAAACTTATTGCCCTGGAGCCCACGATGCCCACCACCACCAAGCGCGCAGAGCGCGACGCCTGCAGCCTGCTCGACACCGATCACCGCAACGTCAAGAAGTTGTTCAAGGCCTACGAGGAGCTCACCCAGTCCAAGGCGGCGAGCAGCTCGCAGAAGAAGCGCGACCTTGCCAATGAGATCTGCATGGAGCTGACCGTCCACGCGCAGATCGAGGAAGAGATCTTCTATCCCGGCCTGCGCGACGCGATCAAGGAAAGCGATCTGCTCGATGAAGCGGAAGTCGAGCACGCCAGCGCCAAGGACCTGATTGCCCAGATCCAGGAAGCCACCGACATCGACGACAAGTTCGACGCCAAGGTCACAGTGCTCGGCGAGTACATCGATCACCACGTCAAGGAAGAGCGCACCCAGATCTTCGTGAAGGCGCGCGCCGCACGGGGGCTCGACCTGGTCGCCATGCGCGAGCAGCTCGAAGCGCGCAAGGAAGAGCTGATGGCCGAGCTGACCGGCGCGACGGCATAGCAATCTTCGTGTGGGTTTGGCGGTGGTCCCGGCCACCGCCTTTTTTCGCTCCCTGGAGGGCCCGATGACAGCGAATGCTTCTTCCCTGCGCGTCGGTCCACGCCGGGAGTTGTCGGTTCGGCGCTGGATCGGTATCGCCATCGTGCTGGCGGGGGCGATCGTCGTTTCGCACCAGGCCTTTGAAGGAATGGCCGGCAACGATCCGCGCATGAAGGGGGCCTTGCTCGGCGGCCTGGTGGCGGCCTTCGCCACGGCGCTCGGGACGCTGCCGGTTCTGTTCTCTCAGCGGCTCTCGCAACGCAGCTACGACACCCTGCTCGGCTTCGGCGCCGGCGTCATGCTGGCCGCCAGCTCGTTCTCGCTGGTCATCCCGGCACTGGCGGCCGCCAAGGCCCAGGGGGCGAACAACTGGGGCGCCGGAGGAATCGTCGGCACCGCCATCCTGCTCGGCGCGTTGCTGCTGTTCGCCATCGACCGTGCGGTTCCGCATGAGCACTTCGTCAAGGGCGCCGAAGGGCCGCAGGCGCGCGCGCTCAAGCGCGTCTGGCTGTTCGTCCTCGCCATCGTGCTGCACAACCTGCCGGAAGGCCTGGCGATCGGCGTGGCCTTCGCGGGCACCGATCCGGTCGGCGCCGTGGCCCTCACCACGGGCATCTCGATCCAGGACGTCCCGGAAGGCATGGTGGTGGCGCTTGCGCTGCGCAGCGTGGGCCACGGGCGGCTTGCATCGGCCGGCCTCGGTGCGCTGTCCGGCCTGGTCGAGCCCGTGGCCGCGGTATTCGGCGCCGCCCTCATCGGTCTTTCGGCCGGGCTCCTGCCCTGGGGCCTGGCGATGGCCGCGGGCGCCATGCTCTTCGTGATCAGTCACGAGATCATTCCCGAGTCGCATCGCATGGGGCATGAAGCCTATGCAACCGGAGGCCTGATGCTGGGCTACGTGGTCATGATGCTTCTCGATACCGCACTCGGTTGACGTTCGACCCATGCCTGATGGAATCTCCGCCGATACGCCGCCGCCGAAGGCGCCACCGAGGCTGCGCATCCTCGTCGTCGAAGACGATCCCGACACCCTCACGGTGACGATCGAACTGCTTCGGGCGCTCGGGCACTGGGCCACCGGCGTCAGGAGCGCGGAACTCGCGCTCCACCGTTTTCTAGAAGGCGCCTTCGACCTTCTGATCGCGGACGTGGGCTTGCCCGGACTGTCGGGGAGGGATCTGGCCGAGAAGCTCGAGGCGCGCTGCGACCTGCCGGTCATCTTCGCCACGGGACAGCCCGCGCCGGACCCGATGCCGCGGCACGGCATCTGGCTGCGCAAGCCCTACTCGATCGATCAGCTCCAGGAAGCGCTGGCGCGGGCCGCGCAACTCGGCGGCGACCCTGCTCGAGCCTAGGGCTTGGTGGCGGGCGGCGCCTGGTTGGGCTGCGTCGTGCCGGTCGCCGAGCCATCACCCGGATGCCGCCCGGACAGGCCGCCCGAAGTCCCGCTCCCGGGCGTGCGCAGATTGCCGCTGCGCACCGTGCGAGAGTCCTGCTTCGTGCCGCTGTCCGAACGGCGGTCCTCCTGCTGCGCCGCCCGATTGCGGGTCGCGGGCGACTTGGAAGAACTCCCCTCCGCTGCGGGCGCTGCGGTCCCCTTGGGGTTTCCAGTGGGCTGGGCCATCGCGGGGCCGACGGCGAATGCGAGCGCAAGCGCAGCGAAGCCCCGACGGAAGTTTGCGCTTCGACGGGTCATGAAGTACTCCTGCTGCCGGAATCCGGCATCACGGCTTGGGCTTGTTCAATTGCGTCGTCACCTCGTCCAGCACCGCGTCTTCCGCCATCCCCAGCTCGGCGCCGGTTTGCGGGTCGCTTGCCGGATCGGAGGCGGTCCGAAGCGCCATGGCGTCGACGGCCGACTGCTCGTCGGGATCGAGCGCGACCGTGGGCTCGCCGCTTCCCCCGTCGACCGCCATCTGCTCGTCCGGATCGCTCACGAATTCCCATTGAGGACCCTGGTTCCACGGCCCCCGCACCTCGCCGCCCTTGGACATGTCGAAGTACACCTTGGTGAACTCCGGCATCCCGGGCAGCTTGCCCGGCGGGAAGTTCGGGGTGATCGCATAGAGCGCCTTCTCGAAGGACTTCTGGTGCGCGATCTCGCGCGTCATCAGGAAGCCCAGCGCCTCCTTGACGCCCGGATCGTCGGTCAGGTTGATCAGGCGTTCATAGACGATCTTGGCGCGCGCCTCGGCCGCGATGTTCGAGCGCAGGTCGGCCGTCGGTTCGCCGATGCTGTCAATGTAGGCGGCCGTCCAGGGCACGCCCGCGGAGTTCACCAGCGCCGGCCCTCCGCCGTAGAGAACCTGGGTCAGGTGGCTGTCGTTGCCCGCGCCGGTGATGGTGCGGTACGCATCCGCTTCGGCATCGACGCCCTCGGCCAGCCGGCCCTTGGCCCCCTTGTTGAGCATCGCCACCATCGTGCCGATCACCTCGAGGTGGCTCAGTTCCTCGGTCGCGATGTCGAACAGCATGTCCTTGCGGCCCGGATCGTCTTCGGCGATGGCCTGGGTGAAGTAGCGGCAGGCGGCGGCCAGCTCGCCCTGCGGGCCGCCGAACTGTTCCAGCATCAGGTTGGCAAGGCCCGGGTTGGTCGAGTCGACACGCAGGGTGTATTGAAGGCGCTTGTTGTGAGAGAACATGGAGTTGCTCCTGGTTGAGCGAGGTGATTGAACGAAGGGACGAGGGCCCATGTTCGCGGCCTCCCTGTCCTTCAACCTCGGCGTCGACCCACACTCCATGTAGTCCGAACCTCGCGCGGCACTGCCGGCGCGCCCGATCAGGACAGCAGCTTGAACCCCACCACTTCCTGCCGCTGCTCGCCGAGCCCCTCGATGCCCAGCGTCATCACGTCGCCCTTCTTCAGATAGAGCGGCGGCTTCATGCCGAGGCCGACGCCGGGCGGCGTGCCGGTGGTGATGACGTCGCCGGGCACGAGCGTCATGAACTGGCTCACGTAGCTCACGATCTTGGCGATGTTGAAGATCATGGTCCTGGTGTTGCCGGTCTGCATGCGCTTGCCGTTGAGGTCCAGCCACATCGAAAGCTTCTGCGGGTTGGGCACCTCGTCGCGCGTCACCAGCCAGGGGCCGAGGGGGCCGAAGGTGTCGCAGCCCTTGCCCTTGTCCCAGGTGCCGCCGCGCTCGATCTGGTATTCGCGTTCGCTCACGTCGTTGATGACGCAGTAGCCGGCCACGTAGTCGAGTGCGCTCTTCTGCGAGACGTAGCGCGCCTGGGCGCCGATCACCACGCCGAGCTCCACCTCCCAGTCGCTCTTGACCGAGTTCTTGGGCAGCATGACCGGATCGTTCGGGCCCTGAATGCAGCTGGTGGCCTTCATGAAGACCACCGGCTCGGCCGGGATCGGCAGGCCAGACTCGGCCGCATGGTCGGCGTAGTTGAGGCCGATGGCGATGAACTTGCCCACATCGGCCACCGGGCTGCCGTAGCGCGGCTTGCCCTTGACCAGAGGCAGCTTGTCGGTCTTCAGCTTGCGCAGCTTGGCGAGCGCGGCATCGCCCAATTGCTTGGGGCCGATGTCTTCGACCACCGCGCTCAGGTCGCGCAACAGACCCTTGTCGTCGATGAGGCCGGGCTTCTCCTTGCCAGGGTTGCCGTAGCGAACGAGTTTCATGTGTGCCTTTCTTCTTTCTTGAGAGTTCAGTAGGTGGAGCGGCCGCCCGACAGGTCGAATACGGCGCCGGTGGAAAAGGAGCAATCTTCGGTGCAAAGCCAGCTCACCATGGCGGCGATCTCCTCCACCGTGCCGAAGCGGCCCATCGGGATCTTCGAGAGCATGAAGGCGATGTGCTCGAGCGACATCTGCTCGAAGATCGCGGTCTTCACCGCGGCCGGCGTCACGCAGTTGACGCGGATGCCGGTGTCGGCCAGCTCCTTGCCGAGCGACTTGGTGAGCGCGATCACGGCCGCCTTGCTCGCGCTGTAGGCGCTGGCGTTGGGATTGCCCTCCTTGCCGGCGACCGAGGCGATGTTGACGATGCGGCCATAGCCCTGCCTGCGCATCTGCGGCACGACCTGGCGGCAGCAGAGGAAAACGCCGTTGATGTTGACCTCCATCACCTGCCGCCATGCATCCACCGGATAGTCCCAGAGCTTGGTGTTGGGCCCGGTGATGCCGGCGCTGTTGACCAGCGCGTCGATGCGCTCCGCCTGCGCCAGCGTGGCCGCCACGGCCTTCGCCACCGAGAGCTGCTGCGACACGTCGACCGTGAGCGCGAAGGCCTTGGCGCCGAGCGCCCAGGCGGCCTTGGTGACCGCTTCGCTGTCGCGGTCCCACAAGGTCACGCTGCCGCCGGAGGCGATGAGCCGCTGCGCGATGCCGTAGCCCAAGCCCGTTGCGCCGCCGGTGACGACCGCGTGCCGGCCGGCGAAGTCGAGCTGGTTCATATGGTGATGCCGCCGTCGGCCGCGTAGGCCTGGCCGGTGACGAACTGCGATTCGTCGCTGGCGAGGAACACCACCAAGGGCGCGATCTCCTCGGCCTGCGCGAGCCGCCCCATGGGCTGGCGCGCGATGAAGGCACGGCGCGCCTCGACCGGGTCGGCGTTGGCATTGATGCGCTCGCCCAGCGAAGGCGTGTCGACCGTGCCCGGGCACACCGCATTGCAGCGGATGCCCTGCCCCACATAGTCGGCCGCGACGCTCTTGGTGAGGCCCAACACCGCGGCCTTGGTGGTGCCGTAGACGCAGCGGTTGGGCAGGCCCTTGATGCTCGAGCACACGCTGGCCATGTTGATGATGCTGCCGCGGCCCGCGGCCAGCATGCCGGGCAGCACGGCCTGGATGAGCCACAACTGGGCGCGCACGTTGAGGCGGAAGGCGAAGTCCAGGTCGTCGTCGCTGGCCTGCAGCGCGGCGCCGTTGTGCACCACGCCCGCGCAGTTGAACAGGATGTCGAGCGCGGGCAGGGTCTTGGTGAAGGCCTCGATGGCGGCCTTGTCGAGCACGTCGAGCTTCGCGGCCCGGATATTGGCGACGCCCGCGTAGCGCGCGAGCAGCGCCTCGTTGACGTCGGTCGCGAAGACCTGTGCGCCCTCGGCGGCGAGTGCGAGTGCGCTGGCATGGCCGATGCCCTGCCCGGCCGCGGTCACGAGCGCGGTCTTGCCCTTCAGTCTCATGGGATGTCCTCGTCGGGTCTGGTCACAAAAGGAAGCGATGCAGGCGTTCAGGGTTTGGCCCGATGGCTGCATCGCGCTTCGGATCGTATTCTGAATTGGCCTTACCACCTGTCCAATTCAGGACAACCCTTAAAGCCATTGCACCACGTGCCCTTGCAGACCGTCGAACCCAAGCGCCTCTACCGCCAGATCGCGGACCAGCTGCGCGCGCTGATCGCCAAGGGCGAGTTCGCGGTCGGCGCGCGCCTGCCGGCCGAGCGCGACCTGGCCAAGCAGCTGGGCGTGAGCCGGCCCTCGGTGCGCGAGGCGCTGATCGCGCTCGAGGTCGAGGGCTGGGTCGAGGTGCGCACCGGCTCGGGCGTCTACGTGCTCGACCGCTCGCACCGCGCCGCCGCGCCCGTGGCCGCCACCGAATGGGGCCCGCTCGAACTGATCCGCGCGCGCCGGGTGGTCGAGGGCGAAACCGCGGCGATTGCGGCGGAGCTCGCCAAGCGCAAGGATATCGATGCGATGACCCGCGCCATCGAGCGCATGCGCGAGCTGGCCGACCGCAACGTGATGCCGCTCGACGGCGACCGCGCCTTCCACCTCGCGATCGTCGAGTGCTGCGGCAACGCGGTGCTCGCCGAAACCGTGCAGGGTTTCTGGGATTCGCGCCGCGGCCCGATCTTCACGCGCCTGGGCGGTTACTTCGAGAGCGTGAAGTCGTGGCGCAGCGCCATCGCCGAGCACGAGGCGATCCGCGACGCGATCGCCGCGCGCGACGCCGACGCGGCGCGCAGCGCGATGCATGCGCACATGGACAAGTCGCACCAGCGCTTCAGCGCAAGCTGGCGCCGCGCCAATCTCTTCTTTCAACCACCGACGGAGACAAGAAAATGACGACCAAGCGTTTCGCCCTCAAGACCCTCGCGGCCTGCGCGCTCGCAGCAGGCGCATTCGGAACCCTGGGCACGGCCCAGGCCCAGACCAAGCTCAAGTGGGCCCACGTCTACGAGACTTCGGAGCCCTTCCACAAGTACTCGGTGTGGGCCGGCGAAGAGATCAAGAAGCGCACCAACGGCAAGTACGAGATCCAGGTCTTCCCGGCCTCCAGCCTGGGCAAGGAGGCCGACATCAACCAGGGGCTGACGCTGGGCACGGTCGACATCATTCTTTCGGGCGCGAGCTTCGCAGGCCGCAGCCATCCGCCGCTCGCGGTGTCGTACTTCCCCTTCATCTTCCGCGACGCGGAGCACCAGCTGAAGTACGCCAAGAGCGACGTCTTCAAGGAGCTCGCGAAGGGCTACGACGACAAGACCGGCAACCACATCACCGCACTCAACTACTACGGCGCGCGCCACGTCACCTCCAGTGCGGCCCGGCCGGTAGCCAAGCCCGAGGACATGAAGGGCCTGAAGATCCGCGTGCCCGATGCGCCGGCCTATCTGGCCTTCCCCAGGTCGCTGGGTGCCAACCCGACGCCGATCGCCTTTGCCGAGGTCTACCTTGCGCTGCAGAACGGCACCGTCGATGCGCAGGAGAACCCGCTGCCGACCATCGAGGCCAAGAAGTTCTACGAGGTGCAGAAGAACATCTCGCTCACCGGCCATATCGTCGATTCGCTGCTCACCATCGTCTCGGGCCCGCTGTGGGGCAAGCTCTCGGCCGACGAGAAGAAGATCTTCAGCGACGTGATGCAGGAAGCGGCCGAGAAGACCGGCCGCGAGATCATCGCCTCCGAGATCCGCCTGGCCGAGGAGTTCAAGAAGAAGGGCAACAACGTCATCACGGTCGACAAGAACGCGTTCCGCGAAGCGGTGCTGAAGAACACCAAGCCGACGGACCACGGCTACCGGCAGCAGGATTACGACCGGATCATCGCGATCAAGTGACGATGGAACAACAGAAGATCATCGACGACGAAGGCCACTTCCATGCCGAGGACGAAGTGGTCGACCTGTCCGACACCATCGCCGAAGGCTGGATCGCGCTGGCCATCTTCTGGCTGCTCGGGCTGACCGTGTTCTATCAATTCGTCACACGCTACGTGATGAACGACTCGGCGGCCTGGACGGAAGAAGTGGCGCGCTACATGCTCATCGGCGTGGTGTTCGTCGGCGCCGCCATCGGCGTGGCCAAGAACAGCCAGATCCAGGTCGACTTCTTCTACCGCCACATGCCGGCCGCGATGGGGCGCTGGCTGTCGAGGGCGGTCGACGTGCTGCGCACCGCCTTCTTCGCGGCCGCCGTCGTCATGACCGTGCAGATGATGCTGAAGATCGGCAACCAGACCCGCATGACCATCGTCGACCTGCCGATGAACATCGTCTACGGCCTCTGCCTCTTCGGCTTTGCCGCGATGGCCTGGCGCTCGGTGCAGGTGGCGCGCCTGCATTGGCGGCGCGGCTACAGCGTGCTCGAACGGCCCGAGTCCACCTTGGCGGACCGCTGAGAAAGAACACAGAACAACACATGCTCAAGATTTTCTTCCTAGCCTTCATGGCCGGCGGCATCCCGGTCGCCATCGCGATGGCCGGCGCCTCGCTGGCCTACGTCCTGATGTCGGGCAGCCTGCCGCCCTTCGTGGTGATCCACCGCATGGTGAGCGGCATCGACAGCTTTCCGCTCTTGGCCGTGCCCTTCTTCATCCTGGCCGGCAACCTGATGAACAACGCCGGCATCACCACGCGCATCTACAACTTCGCGCTGGCGCTGGTGGGTTGGCTCAAGGGCGGCCTGGGCCATGTGAACGTGCTGGGCTCGGTGATCTTCGCCGGCATGAGCGGCACCGCCATCGCCGACGCCGCGGGCCTGGGCACCATCGAGATCAAGGCGATGAAGGAGCACGGCTACTCGACGGAGTTCGCCGTCGGCGTGACGGCCGCGTCGGCGACGCTCGGGCCCATCATTCCGCCCAGCCTGCCCTTCGTGATCTACGGGATGATGGCCAACGTCTCGGTGGGCGCTCTCTTCCTCGCGGGCCTCCTGCCCGGCGCGCTGATGGCCGTGCTGATGATGCTCACCGTCGCCTACTTCGCCCACAAGAACAAGTGGGGCGGCGACGTCAAGTTCTCGAGCACGCGGCTGTTCAAGGCGCTCAGCGAGTTCGCGGTGGTGATCGGCTGGCCGCTGCTGCTGTGGGCGCTGGTCGTCAAGCTCGGCGCGCCGGCGCAGATCACCGTTTTCGCGGGTCTCGCGGCGCTCTTCGTGCTCGACAGGATCTTCAGCTTCGAGGCCTTGCTGCCCATCATGACGCCGGTGCTCCTGATCGGCGGCATGACCACCGGGCTCTTCACGCCCACCGAAGGCGCGATCGCGGCCTGCGTGTGGGCCATGATCCTCGGCTTCGCCTGGTACCGCACGCTCACGTGGAAGATGTTCGTCAAGGTCTGCCTCGACACCATCGAAACCACCTCCACCGTGCTCTTCATCGTCGCCGCGGCCTCGATCTTCGGCTGGATGCTGACGGCCACCGGCGTCACGGCCGACATCGCGAGCTGGGTGCTGGCCTTCACCAAGGAGGCCTGGGTCTTCCTGCTCCTGGCCAACCTGCTGATGCTCTTCGTCGGCTGCTTCCTGGAGCCGACGGCGGCCATCACGATCCTGGTGCCGATCCTGCTGCCCATTGCCGTGCAGCTCGGCGTCGACCCGGTCCACTTCGGCCTGGTGATGGTGCTCAACCTCATGATCGGCCTGCTGCATCCGCCCATGGGCATGGTGCTCTTCGTGCTGGCGCGCGTGGCGGGCCTGAGCTTCGAGCGCACGACGATGGCGATCCTGCCGTGGCTGATCCCGCTGCTCTTGAGCCTGGTGGCGATCACCTACATGCCCTCCTTGGTACTCTGGCTGCCGAAAATGTTCTTCTGACCTCGATCAGGACACACACGATGAATCCCTTTATCCGCCTCCACCCCGCCGACGACGTCGTCATCGCGCGCGGCCAGCTCGTCGGCGGCACGCCGGTCGAAAGCGTCACTGCCCGCGGCCTGATCCCGCCCGGCCACAAGATCGCCGTGCGCGCCATCGCGCAGGGCGAGCCGGTGCGCCGCTACAACCAGATCATCGGCTTCGCGAGCAAGCCGATCGCACCCGGCGAGCATGTGCACACGCACAACCTCGACATGGGCCCCGACAAGGGCCACTTCGACCGCGACTACGCCTTCGGCGCCGACGTGAAGGCGCCGCCCGCGCGGCGCGAGGCTACCTTCATGGGCATCAAGCGCGCCGACGGCCGCGTGGCCACGCGCAACTACATCGGCGTGCTGACCAGCGTGAATTGCTCGGCCACCGCGGCGCGCGCCATCGCCGACCACTTCTCGCGCAAGACCAATCCGGCGGCGCTCGCGGCCTACCCCAACGTCGACGGCGTGGTCGCGCTCACGCACGGCACCGGCTGCGGCATGGACACCGGCGGCATGGGCATGCAGATCCTCGAACGCACGCTCACCGGCTACGCCACGCACGCCAACTTCGCGGCCGTGCTGGTGGTCGGCCTGGGCTGCGAGGCCAACCAGATCAACGCCTGGCTCGCGACCGGCAACCTCGCCGAGGGCGAGAACTTCCGCGTCTTCAACATCCAGGACACGGGCGGCACGCGCAAGACGGTGGAGAAAGGCGTGGCGCTCATCAACGAGATGCTGCCGCGCGCCAACGCGGTGAAGCGGGAACCCTGCAGCGCGGCGCACATCACCATCGGCCTGCAGTGCGGCGGCTCGGACGGCTATTCGGGCATCAGCGCCAACCCGGCGCTGGGCGCCGCGGTCGACCTGCTGGTGGCGCACGGCGGCACGGCCATCCTGTCGGAAACGCCCGAGGTCTACGGCGCCGAGCACCTGCTCACGCGCCGTGCGGTGAAGCGCGAGGTCGGCGAGAAGCTGGTCGAGCGCATCCGCTGGTGGGAGCACTACACCGAGATCAACGAGGGCGAGATGAACAACAACCCCTCGCCCGGCAACAAGGCCGGCGGGCTCACCACCATCCTCGAGAAGTCGCTGGGCGCGGTGGCCAAGGGCGGCACCAGCAACCTCGAGGCGGTGTACGAATACGCCGAGCCCGTGACCGCGCACGGCTTCGTCTACATGGATACGCCGGGCTACGACCCGGTGAGCGCGACCGGCCAGGTGGCGGGCGGCGCCAACATGATCTGCTTCACCACCGGCCGCGGCTCGGCCTACGGCTGCGCGCCCTCGCCTTCGCTCAAGCTCGCGACCAACTCGGCGCTGTGGCAGCGGCAGGAAGAAGACATGGACATCAACTGCGGCGAGATCGTCGAAGGCACGGTGTCGATCCAGGAGATGGGGCAGCGCATCTTCGAGATGGTGCTGGCGACGGCGTCGGGCGAACAATCCAAAAGCGAAAGACACGGCTACGGCCAGAACGAATTCGTCCCATGGCAAGTCGGTGCCGTGATGTAGCTGGATCGGAAATTTTCATGCCCCAAACACTTCAAGCATCCACCCTCCACACCCAGGTCGCCGCCATCATCGCCGGCACCGGCAGCACGCCCGCCGAAGCCGAGCAGGTCGCCGCCAACCTCGTGCTCGCCAACCTCAGCGGCCACGACTCGCACGGCGTGGGCATGGTCCCGCGCTATGTCGATGCCGCGGCCGAAGGCGGCCTGAAACCCAACGCGTCGGTCAAGATCAACCTCGACACCGGCCCCATGCTCGCCCTCGACGGCCAGCGCGGCTACGGCCAGATCGTCGGCGTGCAGGCGATGGAACTCGCCATCGCGCGTGCCAAGCAGCATGGCACATGCGTGCTCTCGCTCGCCAACGCGCACCACCTGGGCCGCATCGGCCATTTCGCCGAGATGGCGACCGCGCAGGGCCTGGTCTCGATGCACTTCGTCAACGTGCTCTCGCGTCCGGTGGTCGCGCCCTGGGGCGGCGGCGACGGGCGCTTCGGCACCAACCCGTGCTGCATCGGCATACCGATCAAGGGGGAAGCGCCCTTCATCCTCGATTACGCCACCAGCCGCGTGGCGCAGGGCAAGATGCGCGTGGCGCACAACAAGGGCGAGCGCGTGCCGCCCGGCTACCTGATCGACGAGCACGGCGCGCCCACCGACGACCCCGGCGTGGTCGTGGTGCCGCAGAGCAACGGTCTCTTCGGCGCGCTGATGACCTTCGGCGAACACAAGGGCTACGGCATGGCCGTGGCCTGCGAGCTGCTCGGCGGCGCGCTGACCGGCGGCGGCACCTGGCACCGCCCCGCCGATACCGCGCGCACCGTGCTCAACGGCATGCTGGCCATCGTGATCGACCCGGCCAAGCTCGGCACGCAGGCGAGCTTCGAAGAGGAGGCCAGCGCATTCATCGCCTGGCTGCGTCAAAGCCCGGCTGGCCAGGGCTTCGATGCGGTGCAGATCGCCGGCGAACCCGAGCGCAAGGCTCGTGCGGCGCGCGAGCGCGAGGGCATCTGGCTCGACGATGCGACCTGGGGCGAGATCGTCGCGGCCGGTGCGAAGGTGGGCGTGAGCGTCGGCTGAGGCTTGCACTTCGGGCATATCCCCTTTGTGTGATGCGCAGCCGCGCGCTGCGCGCGAGGATGCGCCTCGGGGAGTTTGAGATGGGCGAGCAGCTTCGGCTTGATCGAAGCGCTCAACCCGCAAACCTGACGAGGCGTTCACATGGTCGAAGACCAGTCTGCCGCACGCATCTTCCGGGCCGCGATCGTCGCGGCTTCGTGTTTCTTCTGTGCAAGCGCATCAGCCCAGTTCCCCGACGCCCACGACCCACCGCCCGCAGGCTGGACAGGCCCGGTCTTTCGCCTGAAGCAGGACTATCCGCAGACGCTGCCTTCGCTCGGCGCGCGTCCGTGGATGAGCTTCGACTTCCGCACCCAGCCGAACGAATACATCAAGGCCGTGCTCGACTACGCGCTCGAGGGCAACAAGCAGGTCGACTTCGTGGTCCAGAACAACAGCACCCGCGGCTGGTACCACGCACCCTGGATGCATGCCGGCGCGGCAGGCCGCGAATTCGTCCGCGGGCTGACGCGCGAGAGAAGTTCGCGCCCCGGCGAACTCCATCCGAACCAGACCGGCACCTGGGAGAACTGGGCCGTCAGCGTCTACAACCCCCGCGGCGGCTTCACCCTCGGCCAGGTCTGGAAAGATCCCGACGCGCCGAACCCAAGCGTCGCGAAGTTCCCGGTTGGCAGCGTCAGCATCAAGCTGATCTTCACCGAAGCGCCGGTGAGCCAGGTTCCCTACCTGGCGGGATCCGTGGAGTGGCAGGCCGACATCAACCGCGCCAACAACGCCGGCCCGCGGCCCACGCTGCGCCTGCTGCAGGTCGACGTCGCCGTGCGCGAAAGCCGCGCGGCCTCGACGACCGGCTGGGTCTTCGGCACCTTCGTCTACGACGGCAACGCGCCGGGCGCCACGCCGTGGGACCGGCTGGTGCCGGTCGGCCTGATGTGGGGCAACGACCCGACGCGCGTGCGAACGGCCCAGGCCTTGCAGCAGACCAAGATCAATGCAGGCCTGCAGATACCGCAACACCTCGGCTTCGAAAAGCGGCTCAACGGCCCCGTGGACAACCCGCGCTCGTCCTGCCTGTCCTGCCATTCGACGGCGCAGATCCAGAACGATCTGTCGCGGCCCAGTCGCGCAGCGATTCCGCCGGCGAACGCCACGGTGCAAACGCTTCGGCTGTACTTCCGCAACATCAAGTCCGGCACGCCCTTCGATGCGAACGCGCTGTCGCTCGACTACTCGCTGCAGCTGCAGAACGGCATTGCGAACTGGGCCCAGGCGGCCGGTCCGTCTTCGGCGCCGCGAGGTGCGGCCGCCGCCGGCGCAGCGCGCGGCCGGCTCGACCGCTCGCGCGGCGTCAACATCAGGCCGGTCGGCAGGGACGGCTGAACCGTGGCCACCCGCAAGAAGCCTTTCGATCCGGCCGACAGCCCGAAGCTCGCGCTCGAAGGGCGCATCGTCACGATGAACGGCGCGTTCAAGGTGATCGCCCGCGGCCGCATCTACACGCAGAACGGCGACATCGTCGCGGTGCAGGATGCGGCGGCGCCGGCGCCCGCGGGCTTCGGCAACACGGCCGTGACGGACATTGGCGGCACGATCTACCCCGGCCTGATCGACCTGCACAACCACCTGCCCTACAACGTGCTGCCACTGTGGCAGGTGCCGAAGAAGTTCACGAACCGCGGGCAGTGGAGCCGCCATGCCGAGTACCACAGCAAGATCTCGGCGCCGATGCAGACGCTCGCCGCGACGCCGGAGCTGCTGGCGGCGATCTGTCGCTACGTCGAGGCCAAGGCCCTGATCGGCGGCACGACGACGAGCCAGGGCATCACGCTGGCCAACCAGGCGGGCATCCGGCGCTACTTTAAAGGCGTGGTTCGCAACGTCGAAGCCACCGACGACGAGACGCTGCCCGCCGTCTCCACGCGCGTGCCCGACGTGGCGGCGCGCGATGCGCAAGCCTTCCTCGCGCGCCTGAAGAAGGAGAAGACCTGCTATCTGCTGCACCTGTCGGAAGGCCTGGACCCGACGGCGCGGCGCGCCTTCGAATCGCTGCAGTTCGCGCCCGGCGAATGGGCGATCACGCCCTCGCTGTGCGGCATTCATGCCGCAGCCCTCCGGCCCGAGGACTTCCAGACCCTCGCCGCCAAGGGCGGCAGCATGGTGTGGTCGCCCTTCAGCAACCTGCTGCTCTACGGCGGCACCGCCGACGTCGCCGCGGCCAAGGCGGCGGGCGTTCCGATCTCGCTCGGATGCGACTGGGCGCCTTCGGGCAGCAGGAACCTGCTCAACGAGCTGAAGGTCGCGCACCTGTGGAGCGAAGCCCATGCCATCTTCACGCCGCGCGAACTGGTCGCGATGGTGACGCGCAACGCGGCCAGGCTGCTCGAGTGGGACGCCGCGCTGGGCTCGCTGGCTGCGGCCAAGCGCGCCGACCTCGTGGTGGTCGAGGGCGTGAGCGGTGACCCATACCTGCAGCTCATCCGCGCCAAGGAGTCGGACCTCTCCCTGGTCATGATCAACGGCATCGCGCGCTTCGGCGCCGAGGCGCTGATGCGCGCTCTCGGTTTCTCCGGCGAGTCCTTGGAGGTCGGCGGCGCGAGAAGGATGCTGTATTTCGCGCACCCGGCCGCCGACCCGCTGGTGCAGAACCTGTCGCTCTCCGCGGCGCAGGAGGCGCTCAAGGGCGCGCTGCGCAGCCTGCCCGCGCTCGCGCGCAAGGCCGAGCGCCCGAAGCTCATGTCCGAAGCGGGACTGGCGCGCAAGTCCGGCAGCACCTGGCGGCTGGCGCTCGACGAGGTCCTCGACACCGGCGTCGACCTGCGCCCCAACCTGCCGCTGCGCGGGCCCGGCGGCCGCACGCTGCGCGCCGCGATGATGCGGCCGCTGTTCGCTGCCGCCCCGCCCAAACTCTCGGCCGCCGTCGCGCCGCTGGCCATCGACCGGCTGACGGTGGTCGACGATCCTGATTACCTGGACGCGCTCGACATGCAGAAGAATGTGCCGGCCATGATCAAGGAGGGGCTGCGCGACCTCTGGTCGTAGCGGCCGGCAACCATGAACTTGCGTGACGCCCTGAGCGATTTCGCAAACGGCTGGCATGACGATCTCTCGCCGGGCTGGCGAACGCATTTGGCCGGCACGAGCCCGAACCCGCTCGCTGTCGGCAGCACGCTCGGCTTCGACGCACTGCAGCCGATCTACCCCGCCAGGCGCGGCACGCCGCTGCCGGGTGCACGCGCGGACGCCCATGTCTTCCGCGCCTTCGACGGCATCGAGCCTGCGCAGGTGCGCTGCGTGCTGATCGGCCAGGACCCGTATCCGGCGCTGGTCCGCGCGACCGGCCGCTCCTTCGAGCAGGGCGATATCGCCGGCTGGGGCGTGCCCGCGTCATCGGTCGCCAACAGCCTGCGCGTGCTACTGCGGATGCTGGTCGCGGCGCGCACGCTCGACAACGAGGTGCTGAAGATGAGCTGGGCTTCCTTCGCGCGCCATGCCGCTACGCCGGCCGTCGGGCTGGAGTCGCCGCGCGCGCTGTTCGACCGGCTGCAGCAGACGCAGGGCCTGCTCTTCCTCAATGCCGGACTCACCATCACGCGCTACAAATCGGGCGGCGCGCCGGAACAGCTCAAGGGCCACATCCCGTTCTGGCGGCCGGTGGTCGGCCAGGTGCTGCGCTCGATGGCGACGCGCGGCAGCGGCCAGGTGGTCTTTCTCTGCCTCGGCCAGCTGGCGCAGAAGCTGCTGGCGAGCGAAGGCGTGAAGCTGGCCGCGATCCAGGCCGGAACCTGGGACACGCGCGCCGCGGACGTCGCCTTGCCTCACCCGGTCGCGCCGGGCTTCATCGGCGGGCCCAATCCGTTCAGCGCCGTCAACGCGAAGCTCCTGTCCTTCGGGGCGGCGCCGATCGCGTGGTAGAGCCGCGCTACAACGCCGCCATCAGCTCAGCCAGATTCAGCGGCTTGAGCAGGTGGTGGTCGAAGCCCGCCGTCGCGATGCGTTCCTTGTCCCCTTGCTGGCCCCAGCCGGTCAACGCGATCAAGGTGAGGTCGGTGCCGTCTTGCCGCGCGCGCAGGTAGCGCGCCAGGTCGCAGCCGTCCATGCCCGGCATGCCGATGTCGAGGATGGCGGTATCGAACTCGTGCTCCGCGGCCAGGCGCAGCGCCTCCTCGCCGCTGTAGGCGGTCAGCACCGTCGCGCCCATCGAGCCCAGCAGCTCGGCCAGGCTGTCGGCCGCATCGCGGTTGTCGTCGACCACCAGGATGGTCTGCTCGATGGAAGGCATCCACGCATCCTGCGGTGCCGGCAGGTGCCGGTCGGGCATGCGGGTGTTTCTTGCCAGTGGGAGCCGCACCGTGAAGGTAGCGCCGCGGCCCAGGCCCTCGCTCGCGGCCTCGACGCTGCCGCCGTGCAGCTCGACCAGGCTCTTGACGAGGGTCAGCCCGATGCCGAGCCCGCCCTGCGCCGCCTTGGCGGTTCCGCTCACCTGCACGAACATCTCGAAGATGGACTTCAGCATGGCCGGCGCGATGCCGGCGCCGGTGTCGCTCACCTCGACCACGGCCTGCCGGTTGTCCTGGCGCACCGCGAGCTTCACCTTTCCCCCGGGCGGCGTGTACTTGGCGGCGTTGTTCAGGAGGTTGGAGAAGACCTGCGTCAGCCTCACGCTGTCGCCGCGCACGACCAGGCCGCAATCGACGAGATCGACCGCGAGCGAGTGCCCGGCGCCCTCGACCAGCGGACGGCTCAGTTCCACTGCGTCGTTGATCACGCCGTCGAGCAGCACCGAGCTCCAGTGCAGGTCGATCTTGCCGCGCGTGATGCGGGAGACCTCCATCAGGTCATTGACGAGGCGCACCATGTGCTCGACCTGCCGGCGCATCAGCTCGTAGTACCTCTCGGCCTCCGCCGCCTCCGGCTTCTTGCGCGTCAGCAGCGACAAGGCGGTGCTCAGGGGCGCCAGCGGGTTGCGCAGCTCATGGGCCAGCGTGGCGAGGAACTCGGTCTTGCGCTGGTCGGACTCGCGCAGCCCGTCGAGCACGTTTCGCAGCTCGTACTGCCGGCGGCGCGCACGCAATGCGCTGCGCACCGCGCTCACCAGCGAGGCGACCCGCACCGGCCGCTCGATCACGGTGACGTTGGCGAATTCGTCCATGACGTGGGCGATGGCGCGCGAGTCCGCGCCTTGCCGCGCCAGCACGAGCAGCGGCACATCAGACCAGGGCGGTTGCGCCGCCAGCGCGCGCCTCAGTTCGGCGAGCGTGGAGCCGGCGATCACCTCCTCCGCCAGCAGGATGGCGCCGGCGCCGCGCGAGAGCTCCTTCAGCAGCTCCGGCATGTCTGCGCAGGTATGCGAGACCAGCTGCGCGCGCTCCAGCACGGCGCTCGCCATGAGCGCGTCCCTGCTGGTCGCGGTCCGCAACAGGATGCGGTGCTCGAGGTTCGACGACGCTTGTTCGTTCACGACGACTGCGGAGGTCCTTCAATGGGCACGGGCACTCCGGTGAAGATGCCCCGGAAGTTGCGCAAGGGCGCACCGACGTGGACGCCGGTATTGCTCATGGTGAAGGCGCGGATGGTCCGCTCGTGCGCGCTGCCGCGTTTCTTCAGCACCGAGATCGCCTGCCGCACCTCGCCGTCGGCCTCGAAGTAACGCAGCATCACCACCGAATCGGCCAGGTAGCTCGCATCGACCGGCGTCTGCAACTGCAGGCCGATCAGCCCGTGCTGCGCGCCGATCAGCAGCGTGGCGACGCCTGACTGCCCCAGATAAGTCAGCAGCTCGTGCAGCTGGACGATGAGGAAGCGCTCGTCGGGCATCGCGTTGAGATACCCGTTGAGGCTGTCGATGACGACCACGGTGGCCTTGTGCTCAGTGACGGCGACCCGGATCGAATCGACGAATTCGCCCGGCGACAGCTCCGCCGGGTCGACCTGGCGTACCCGGATGTGCCCGGATTCGAGATGCGGCGCCAGGTCCATGCCCATGCCCTCGCAGCGCGTGCGCAAGGTGTTGACGCTCTCGTCGAAGATGAAGAGCGCCGCGCACTCGCCGCGCTTGGCCGCTGCAAGCGCGAACTGAACCGCCACGCTCGACTTGCCCGTGCCCGGCGCGCCCACGAACAGCGTGCTGGTGCCCCTCTCGATGCCGCCGCCCAGCAGCGCGTCGAGCGCCGGTATGCCGCTGGCGATGCGCGTCTGGGTGAACGGCGGCGTATGTTCCGCCGCAACCAGCCGCGGGAACACCTGCAGCCCGCCGCGCACGATCTTGTAGTCGTGATAGCCGCCGCGAAACTCCTTGCCGCGGTACTTGGTGACGATGAGCCGGCGCCGCGACGAACCGTAGTCGGAATTGATCTGCTCCAGCCGGATCACCGCATGGGCGATGCTCTGGATCTGCTGGTCGTGCTCCGTGGACGTCATGTCGTCGAGCAGCAGCACCGTGCATTGCCGGCCGGCGAAGAACTGCTTGAGCGCCAGGATCTGGCGCCGATAGCGCAGCGAAGCCCCGGCCAAGAGACGCAGCTCCGACAGCGAATCGAAAACCACGCGCGTCGGCCGGATCACGTCGACATCCGCCAGGATCTTGAGCGTGGTCTCGCTGAGCTCGACCTCTGAGGGATGGAACATCGTGTACTGATCGTCCGGCTCCAGCGCGTCGTGCGCGGGCAGCATCTCCCGCACTTCGATGCCCACCAGGTCCCAGCCATGCGAGCGCGCGACGCCGCGCAGTTCGTCCGCCGTCTCGGAAAGCGTGACGTACAGCACCGGCTCGCCCCGCGCGGCGCCTTCGCGCAGGAACTGCATCGCCACCGTGGTCTTGCCGGCGCCGGGCGCGCCCTCCAGCAGGTACAGCCGGTTGGCCGTGAGGCCGCCGCCCAGCACGTCGTCGAGGCCGGGCACGCCCACCTGCAGCACCATTTCCTTCGGGTCGCCTTCATCCGGCAAGATCGTTGAACTCATACCCACTCCAATAGCGCGATATCGATCGTCGGCCGGTCAATGTACCTGCTCGCGCGGACGCGGGATGCAGGACGGGACCCCGGTGCAGTGGAGCGACAGGAAAGCACCCACTCACATGAACGAGGCAACCCAGTCCCAGACCCGCGCAGGCGCCTCGACCATGACGTTGTGGCCATGCGGCCCAAGGTCCGAGGCATCGGGGTCGAGCGCTCGGAGCTGTTCCGTCGTCATCATCGCGTCATCGCCCCCGCGGCCGAGATGAACGGGACAGCCGGCCAAGGCCACCAACTCGGACATGGGCGGCTTGCCGACGCCGTGGGCCCGAGGATCCATCGCGACGCACCACCCGTCGGCGCCGCGCCGGGCGCCGCGCTGGGCGACAGCTGACCTTGCGTCGGCGATGCCGGCAAGGCCGGAGACCTTCAGGTACCGCTCCCACGCTTCTTCCTCCGTGGCGAAGCGCTTGGCGGGCTGGGCTGCGAGCGTCTCCATGCGGCGCAGTTCATCGTCATTCCACGCGACCTTGATGCCGGCCCCGAAGACCTGGTGCGGCGTGACACCGAACCAGCCCGTGGCCAGGGCGAGACCGACCACGCCGCCGAGCGAGTGGCCGAGCACCACGAGCCGGCCGGCGGGATCGACGTGCGGCAGCACGGCGCGTGCGACGCTTGCCGCGTACTGGCCGATGGCATAGCTGTCCTGCCGATCGGATTGGCCGTGGCCGGGCAGGTCCATCGCGACCCAGCGGCCGGCCCAGCGGGTGCCGGCCTCCGCGCACATCGGCGACCACACGGCGCCGGTCGCGCCCATCCCATGCAGCATGAGGAGCAGGTCCGGGCCTTCGCCGCCTTGTTCGATGTACATGTCCGCCGCCTCCATCGGAGCTTCGATGGAGGGAGGTTACTACCCGACGGCGAATCGGATCATTCGGCGCCTCGGCCGCTGTCGCGGCCTTCCACGGCCATGCGTACAACCTCTTCCGCAAAAGCCATGAGTTCGTCCGACAGCGTCTCGCCCGGTGCCAGCACACCGAGGCGCTGGGCGAGCGCCTGATAAACCGCTCGCGGGGACGACAGGCCGGGTGGAACGGGAATAGTCGGGTCTTCGGGCATCGTGGGCTCCTGTCGTGGTCTCGAAAGCCGGCACGGGCTATGAGCCCGGCGGCTTTTCGGGTGCGGGCCGCGGCGTCTGTGCGGGCGCGCCTGCGGCAGGCGAGTCGTCGACATTCGCCGGCGGCTTCTTGTACCAGAACACGTTGAACACCAGCGCACCCACGATCAGAAGGGCCGCAACGATCGCCGCCCATCGGAAAGCGCGCTTGTTGTCCCGGTCGTTCGCTCGTGGATTGGGGGCATTCATGGCATCTCGTTTCCGCATCGAAAGCTCCAGGCTAGAACCATGACCCTGCTGCCTGCTGTCAGACGGCAACGCAGAGTCCTGAGGCGCAAAGGCTCGCGCGCGGTCGCGCGACGACTGGCCCTGCTTCGCCGGTTCCCGGGCTGAGTGACCGGTGTAGACTGTTGGGCTTTTTCCCTCTGGCGGTATGGTGCAAGTGTCACGGCGCACAGGTCGCAAAGGTGTCAGCGGCTCGGCGCTCATTCGCTTGCTCGCTCAACTGACCGACACCGACGTTCCCGAATCCAAACAAGGCTTCGCGGATCGATTGAGTGAATGGCTCCGTTGGACCGACGCCATCTCTCTGGCCGCGGCGTTGCAGAGCAGCCCGGCGACTGCGCCATCCGGCGCAGCAGCTTCTGGAAGCGACGCCGAAGAACGCGAATGCGCCCGCGTGCGAGCCGCGCTGGCGAATGCCATCGCCGCAGACAGAGCGCTCGGGGCCGACTTCGCTGCGTACCGCCGGCGCTACCTCGCCAGGCAACAGGCGATGGAGGCGGCTGTCGAGCCCTTGCGCGCTCGTCTGCGCGCGAGGCTGGCGGCCAAGTCGCCCGCCATGGCCCGGCTTGCTGCGGTGGATGCCGTGATGGAGCAGGCGCTGGGTGCGCACGAGCACCGCGTGCTGTCGACCGTGCCCGCACTGCTCGAAAAGCATTTCGAGCGCTTGCGCCAGGCCGACGGCGGGGTCCAGCCCGAAGAGTGGTCAAACGTGTTCTGCAAGGACATGCAGAGCGTGTTGCTTGCCGAGCTGGATATTCGATTTCAACCGGTCGAAGGGCTTCTCGAAGCCCTTCGCAAAAGGTAATGACTAGATTTCTTCAACACTTCGCTTTTTTCGTCGGCCTGGCCGCCGTGTGCTGGGTCGGCATCGGATACATCGGCTCGAATCCGCTGGCGCTGGCGATCACGCTGCTTGTCGGCGCGTTCTACATGATGGGTGCGCTGGAGCTGCACCGCTTCCGCCAAGCCACGTCGACCCTGGCGCAATCTTTGGCGGACATGCCCGGTCCGCCGGCGAGCCTGGGCCACTGGCTCGACCAGCTGCATCCTTCCTTGCGCAACGCGGTGCGCCTGCGCATCGAGGGCGAGCGCGTTGGCCTGCCCGGCCCGGCCCTGACGCCGTACCTGGCCGGGCTGCTGGTGCTGCTGGGGATGCTGGGCACCTTCCTCGGCATGGTGGTCACGCTCAACGGCACCGGGATCGCGCTGGAGAGCGCCGCTGACCTGCAGGCCATCCGCGCCTCCCTGGCCGCCCCGGTCAAGGGCCTGGGGCTGGCCTTCGGCACCTCGGTCGCGGGCGTGGCCGCCTCCGCGATGCTGGGCCTGGTCTCCGCCTTGTGCCGGCGCGACAGGCTGCAGGCTGCGCAGCTGCTCGACACGAAGATCGCGAGCACCTTGCGCGTCTTCTCCCTGGCCCATCAGCGCGAGGAGTCCTTCAAGCTGCTGCAGCGGCAGGGCGAGGCAATGCCCGAGCTGGTCGACCGGCTGCAGGCCATGATGGCAACGATGGAACGGCAGAGCCAGGCCTTGAACGAACGCCTGCTCGCCAGCCAGGACAGCTTCCACAGCAAGACCGAGGCCGCGTATGCAGGCCTGGCCTCCTCCGTCGACCGCTCCTTGAAGCAGAGCTTGACCGAAAGTGCCCGCGTGGCTGGCGCGGCGATCCAGCCGGTCGTCGAAGCGACGATGGCCGGGATCGCGCGGGAGGCGGCCGCGCTGCACGAGACCATCGAGCATGGCGTGCAGCGGCAACTGGAAGGGCTGTCGACCCGCTTCGAGCAGCATTCGGCCTCGCTGCTCGGCACGGTCGGCCAGGCGCAGGCGCAGCTGCAGGCGAAGATGGCCTCGCAAGACCAGCAGCGGCTGGCGGCCTGGACCGATGCGCTCGGGGCGATGGCCGCGTCGCTGCAGCAGGAATGGCAGCAGGCGGGCGCGCGCAGCGAGAGCCAGCAGCAGGAGATCTGCAAGACGCTGGCCGAGACCGCGCGCGAGCTGTCGGCCCAGACCGAAGCGCATGCTCGGAGCACCATCGCCGAGATCGCCCAGCTCATGCAAGCCGCCTCGGAGGCTCCGCGCGCCGCGGCCGAAGTGATCGCCGAACTGCGCCAGAAGCTGTCCGACAGCATGGTGCGCGACAACGCGATGCTGGAGGAGCGCAGCCGCATCCTGGAAACGCTGGAAACATTGCTCGACGGCGTGAACCATGCCTCCACCGAACAGCGCTCGGCGATCGACGCGCTGGTCGCCGCGTCGGCCGATGTGCTGGACCGCGTCGGCACGCGCTTCACGGACAAGGTCGAAGCGGAAACCGAAAAGATGGCCGGCGTCGCCGCGCAGATCACCGGCAGTGCCGTCGAGGTGGCGAGCCTGGGCGAGGCATTCGGCTTCGCGGTGCAGCTGTTCAGCCAATCGAACGACAAGCTGGTGGCCCATCTGCAGCGCATCGAAGGCGCGCTCGGCAAGTCCATCGCGCGCAGCGACGAGCAGCTGGACTACTACGTGGCGCAGGCCCGGGAAGTCATCGACCTCAGCATCCTGTCGCAGAAGCAGATCGTCGAGGATCTGCAGCAGCTCGCGAGCAGCCGGGCGCCCGTGGGCAGCGAAGCGTGATGACGGAGGACGTCGACGCCGGCCTGGAGCCGACGGTGCCGGTGTGGGCCGTCTTCGGCGACCTGATGTCGGGCCTGCTGGGCGCCTTCGTGCTGATCCTGGTGTGCGTGGTCGGCATGCAGCTGGACCTCACGACCCAGCTGGAAGCCGAAGTCAAGCAGCGGCGGGCGGCGGCGCAGCGGCTGCAGGCCCTCGAGCAAGCCCTGGCGGGCCCCTTGGCGGCGGGCCGGGTGACGCTGAACGACGGGCGCATCGGCATCAGCGGCAGCGTGCTGTTCGCCCTCAACTCCGCCGAATTGCAGCCCGAGGGCCGGCAACTGTTGAAGAGCCTGAGCGCACCGCTCGGCGCGTATCTCCAGGCCCGCGACGAGATCCTGATGGTGAGCGGCTTCACCGACGACCGGCAGGTGCGCGGAGGCAACCGCCAGTTCGCCGACAACTGGGAGCTGTCCGCCCAGCGGGCCTTGACCGTGACCCGGGCCTTGATCGAGGAAGGCATCCCATCGGCCTCGGTCTTTGCCGCGGCCTTCGGCTCCGAGCAGGCGGTGGCGTCGAATGCCGATGCCGACGGACGTGCCAGGAACCGGCGCGTGGAGATGGCGCCCACGCCGAGGCCCTCCAATGCAAGCACGAAGCCCCGTGGGTAGCGAAGGGACCGGCGAGACCGCGGCCATGATCGAGGCATGGCGCGAGCGCGGCGATCATCGCTTCGAGCCGGTCCGCTTTCGTTTCATCGAGGTGCTGGCCGGACGCGCGGCCGCCCACAGCGGCGAGGCGCGACGCGTCCTGGACGACAAGGTGCACAAGCTGCTCGCGGCCTATGGAGAGGATCTCGAAGGGGCCCGATGCGCGGACGGCGACACCGCGGCGCAGGCAGGCCAGCCTCATCGCGGCGCGCTCGCGGCGCTCGTCGACCATGTCGCCCGGCATGCGCCGTCGCATCGGGACGGCGCGGCGCTCGACTCGAAGACGCTCGACTATTTCAGAAACACCTGGTCGAGGCTCAGCGCCGATCGGCGGCTGACGCAGTCGCGGGCGTTGGTGCCGGAGAACGCCGGCCCCCTCAACTCGCACCGCCTCGTGCACCAATCGCTCACCTTGATGCGCGAGCTGTCGCCGGAGTACCTCCACTGCTTCATGTCGTATGTCGACACCTTGTTGTGGGTCGACCAGGCGAATGGCGGCGGTGCCTCGGTGGGTACGGATAGCCCGCGCGCCGAGGGCAGCAGGAAGGGTGCTCGGGGCAGAGCTGGCTGAATGCCGGGCTTCGGGGAAGCCGAGCCGCCGCAGCGAGGGATGCAGTGGCCGGCTACGCAAGGCGCCGCAGCGCGGCCATGACCTCGGCCGCCGGCGGCAGCTCGCTGGTGCGCCAGACCAGCCGGGCGTGGCGATCGAACAGATAGACCTGGCCGGTATGGCGGTCGCTCGCGGCTGCGCCCCCATTGAACAGCGAGAGCATCGGGTCGAGCGCCTCGGGGGCAGGCACCGCCGCGCTCCATAGAGGCCTGGCGCCGAAACGCCGCAGCCAGGCGCTCAGGGCGGCGGGGTCGTCGGCCAGCGCGTCGATGCTCAGCGACAGCAGGCGCGCCGCCGCATCGCGCTCGGCCAGCAATGCGGCCTGCAGCGCCGAGAACAAGGCGCCCTGGATCGGGCAGACCGTGCTGCAGCCGGTGAACATCAATTGAACGGCGGTCGGGGCGCCGCGCAGCTGCGCCGCGAGCGTCGGCGCGGCGCCGTCGTGGCGACGCAGCGGCAAGGCCGGCGCCGTCACGGCGGGCATCACCGGGCCGACGCCGGTGTTGGCACGGGCGGCCGGCGGCACGCCCAGCCACGCCAGCGCACCGGCGGCCAGCAGGTGCCGGCGCCCGAGGGATGCCACCCGGGATGGGACGAGGGGGCGATGCGCGTTCATTCGGCGGCGGCCTGCGTCAGGTAGTCCCACAAGGCCGCGCACTGGCCATCGTCGGCATCGAAGCGCGGCATCGCTCGCGGCAACACGATGTGGGCCGGATCGATGCCGGTGCGCAGCGTGCGGCAGAAGCTCGCCTGCTCGTACGCGACGGGCGGGCCGCCCCGGCGCGCGCGGACTTCGCGCAGCTGGCGCCGGTCCAGCGGCGGCGCGAAATTGGAGACCGCGGCGGTGGACTTGCCAGGGCCGGTGTGGCACTGGATGCAGCGCGTCGCCACGACCGGCAGCGGCGCGCTGTGGCCGGACAGCGTGCCGGCAAGCGGCTCGGTGCCGTCGAACAGGCGCGCGCCGCGCGCCACCGAGGCCGGCACCGCGGGCTCGCGCAACCCGCGGCACGCCGGGCCCGCGACCAGTGCGGTTGCGAGTGCCAGCGCCATCGCCATCTGGAGCCTCAGTTTGCGAAGCGCGCCGGTCACTAGCGGATGTTGATGGTGCGCGCCACGCTGGGCACGCCGCTGCCGTCCAGCGCGAACAGCATGTAGTTGCCCGGCAGCACCACGCCGCGATCGGCCGGAATGCCCAGCTGGTAGTTCCCTGCGGTGCCGGTGAAGGCGAGCGGGATGCGACGCTGGTCGGTGTTGACCGAGTGGGTGGCTGACGCCATGCGCACCAGTGCAAAGCTGGCCGCCGCGCGGTCGGTGGCCACGGCGATCTGGCTGCCCCACGTGGCGGTGGCCGGCGCGGCCGTGATGGCCGGTCGCGGTGCGGGCGTTCCGTCCGGCGCCAGCAGGTAGGGCGGCGTATAGATCTCCGCGTCCGGGTGGTCGGCAGGGCAGCCGCACAGCCCGCCGCCGCCCGCCAGCACGCGTCCGTCCAGCAGCAGCAGCGCCACGCTGTGGTAGTTGCGCGGTTTCTGCATCGGCGGCAGGGTGATGAAGCGCTCGAACACCGGGCTCCACAGCTCGGCAGCCAGCACGCTGTAGGAGTCGGAGAAGGTCACGGGCTGCGTCTGGCCGCCCATCACGAACACCTCGCCGTTGGGCAGCACTACGCTGTTGACGAAGGTGCGGCCATAGGCCATGGGCGAGACCTTGCGCACGGTAGCTGGGTTCGGCGGGCCCGCGTTGATGTCGATGATGTAGGCAGTATTGAAGGCGTTGCCGCTGTCGTGGTTCGGCGCGCCGCCGAGCTTGAGGATCTTGCCGATGTCGTACATCACGGCGCTGGCGGTCATGGCGTAGGGATCGTCGCTGCGCGGGCCGGCCTGCAGGATGGCACCGCTGCCGCGCGTGTCGATCCAGTGCATCGCGGCGGCGGGACCGGCATGGAACACCCAGCCGCCGGCGGCGCCGAACAGCCACATGTGGTTGTCGCCGCGGTAGACCCCGGCCGCATCCGGACCGGCCAGCGGCGGGTTGGAGACATTGCTCGCGTCCGGCATGTTGGCCGGTACGCCGGCCAGCGTGCGCCAGGTCCTGGTGCTGGCCGACCACACCTCGCCATACTTGCCGCCGAGCCCGCCGTTCCACGAACCCCCGACCGTGAAGACGGAGCCGTCGGACATGGTCGTGCTGGACTGGTAGGCACGTGCGATCCCGAGTTGCGCACCCGTCGCCCAGCCTCCCAGCGCCGGGTCGTATATCGAGGTCTTCGTCGCATCGCTGCCGCCGGTGACCAGCACGCTGCCGTCGGCCAGCATGCTGAGGCCGGGGCAGAACATCTGGTGGCCGGTGGCCGTGACCGTCATGGGGCTCGACGATCGCGTGGCGGGGTCGAACACCGAGGTGTAGGTGTAGGCCTCGCTGCTGCTCGTGCTGAAGCTGGTGGGCGAGCGGGCTGCCCACAGCAGCAGCTTGCCGTCCGGCAGGTTGGCGGCCGAGGCGGGCACGAGCGGCAGCGCGATCGGATCGGACCAGGGCTTGACGGCGGCGGTGGACTGCGCCGCGGTATATCCGGCTGCCGTGAACTGGTACTCGTTGGCCGGCAGCCACTTTCCCTTGAATCGGGAGCGCAGCCGGACCACGAGCCCCGCGCCGTCGATGGGCAGGTTCGTCACCGTCAGCGTGGTCGCGCTGGTCACGGTATCGACCACCGGTGTCGCCGAGGTGGCCGACTGGATCGAAAAGCCGTACTGGTTGGCGCCGGTGTTGGTCCAGACGAAGGTCGCGCTGCGGCTGGCGAACTTGATGCCGGGGGTCGGACTGGTCAGGACCGCCGGCTGTCCGTCTGGCGGTGCCGGCCTGTTGCTCGATGCGGACGTGTCCGCCAGCGCCGGGCTGGCGCTCTGCGCTCGGGCGCCGCCTCCGTCGTCACCGCCGCACAAAGCCAGGAACACCAGGGATGCACAAGCAAGCCCGCGCAAGGCGCGCGCCGATGGAACGGTGGTCATCGTTCCTCCTTTTTTGTCTTTGTCCGACGGGCGCCAGCTTAGTCCTTGCGTGCGCGAGAAACAACAAGAAAGTACTACTCTTGAAGTTGTAAGCCAGCGTAGAGACTCATCTCCGCGCCGACGCTGGCCAACGTGCGCGAGCTGTCGCCGGAGTACTCGGCCATACATCCTTGTGGATGGCGCCCCCCGCGGGCGGATCAGGTCGACAACGCCGGCGACACGGCGTTCAAGGCTTAAGCAACTTGCAGCTGTCCGCAGGTGTCGGTCCCACAAGGAGTCGGGCGGCATGCCCACCTTCTTGCGTGAGTCCGGCGCCATAGGCTCCCTTCTCTCCAATGTGTGCACCTATGGCTTTGTCTGAACTGGGCCTGAGCGCCGCTGCGCATGGAAGAGAACTGCTGAAGCTTGGCTATTCAGTCGACCAGGTCGTTCACGACTACGGCGACGTCCGCCAGGCAATCACTGATTTGGCATTTGAGAGAGACGCGCCATTCGCCATAGATCAGCGAGTAAGAAGTACCCAATCGGATTCTGGTCGTCGAAAGGCAACTTTGGGGCCTAGGAGTCTGCGCGGCAGAAGCTGTGCGCCCGAAAAAGTGGCAGTTTGAGGGGTCCTTGACCCCTTAGGTACTTCAAAAAAAACGCTCCTGCGCGATTCTGAGAGGTCAAAATTTTGCGGTTCATTTTTCAATCCTTCTGCCGCGCAGACTCCTAGGCGGCACGAGGCACCTTCATGAAGGTGCCTCGCGCTCACCGACACCACTGCTTCTCAAAAGGCACCCCTCGCCATTCCCGTCCATCTTCGCCCCAGGACAGTTCTTCAAGAAGTACATCGCCTCTTCACACGAAGTCATCTGTGAGCAATGCGTACGGCCATCGCACTTGAACGTGCCACAGCATGAGGCGACAGGCAGCGGGTTGCATCTTGTGCGTGTAGTACTAAACTATTCGCCCCTTTCAATCCACAAGGAGACGCGCCATGGGTACCCCCACCGAGATCGCGAAGCAAGGCTATGTGGCGTTCGCCAGCCGCGACATTCCGGCCCTCCTCGAGCTCCTTGCAGATGACGTGGAATGGCGATTCTTCGGCAGCCCGGCAACCGGTACGCCCTATGGCGGAACCTGCAAGGGCAAGCAGAAGGTGGCCGAATTCTTCGGAAAGCTCGCGCAGGCCGATGAGATCCTGGAGTTCGAGCCTCGCGAGTTCCTCGAAGGGCCCAAGCACGTGACAGTCCTCGGCCGCATCAAGGGCAGAGCGCTTCCGGACGGCAAGGTGCACGAGTCCGAATGGGTCCAGGTCTTTACGTGGAAAGACGACACCAAGATCAGCCGCTGGATCGGGACGGGGGACACGGCCGCCAGGCTCAACTCAAAGTAGCCGCCTACATGAACGCGTGACCTGGGCCTCGACGCCGCAGCAAGGAGCGCAGCTCTGGCTGGTTGCCGAGCAGGCGGCCTGAGGCGTGGCCGCCAAAGGTCGCGCTTCATTCTTCCCGCGCCCTCACCTCTCGCAGAAGGCGCATGCCCACCAGCGCGTAGCGGGTCTGGGCCGTATTCCAGTTTCGGTACGACGACCGCGCGTACAAGGCCGAGCTGGCCCACGAGCCGCCGCGGCGCACGTGGAGCTCTCCAGTGCCCGGGCCCTGCGGATCGTTCCGAGGGGACTCTGCGTAGTAGTGCTCGCCGTACCAGTCGGCGACCCACTCCCACACGTTCCCGTGCATGTCGAAAAGCCCGAAGGCATTGGGCGCGAAGCTTCCGACCGGGGCGGTGAACACATGGCCGTCATGGCCGGGCAACGCGTAGGGGCGTCGGCGCGGCCAGCGTTGCGCGGTGTCCAGATCCAGGAGCGCTGCGGCGCCGAGAAGGCTGGCGGGTTCGTCGCCGGTGTTGTAGCGGGTCGAGCTGCCGGCTCGGCACGCGTATTCCCACTCGGCTTCGGTCGGGAGGCGGTAGACCACGCCTTCGCGTTGGCTGAGCCAGCGCGCCATGGCGGTAGCGTCGTTCCAGCTGACGTTGACCACCGGGTGGTCGCCGGCCTGGGGGAAGCCGGGGTTGCGCCACGAGTATTGGGGGCTGCGCCCTTCGAAGGCGTCGCCGCGCGCCGAACTGGCGGGGTCGTAGGCGGGGTTGTAGCCATAGCCGCCGGTGCCGTCTGCGATGGACTCGGGCACGTAGCCTGAGCGTTCGACGAACAGCCGGAACTGGTCGACCGTCACTTCATGCTGGCCCAGATAGAACGCGCGGGTGATGCGCACCGCGTGCCGCGGCGCTTCGTCACCGAGGACTTGCAGGTCTTCCGGTGTGTATTGCGGGAAGACGCGCGCCAAGCTCTCGGCACGCTCATCGCTGCCCATCACGAAATCTCCGGCAGGCACGCGGACGAATTTCATGCCGAGGCTGTTCTCGACGACTGCAGGACGCACTTTCTCTGCGCCGGAGGAGGTCTTGGGGGAAAGCACGCCGCTGCAGGCGGACAGCAGAGCGAGCGCCAGACAAGCCAGACGCTACGGTGCGGCCGTCGTCATCGTGGTCATCGCGTTACGGTGCCTGCCGCTCGCCGTCGGGTGAGCGCCAGGTTGGCCGTCATCATGGCCGCGACCAGCGTGACCAACCACGAGAAGTACACCCACAGCAAGAACATGGGGAGAGCCGCGAACGCCCCATACAGCGCCTTGTACGTTGGCACCTTGACGAGGTAGGTGGTAAAGCCGCGCTTGCCGAGTTCGAAAGCCACGCTGGCGATCAAGCCGCCCGCGAAGGCGTCGCGAAGCCGTACCTTGGTGTTCGGAACGAGGTAGAACATGCTCGTCAGTACGGTCACGCCGAGCATGAGCGGCCCGAGGTCGAGCACGAATGCGAGCGATGGCGGCAGCGCGCCGATCAGGCCCATGGAAATGCCCAGCAAATACGACGTTGCCCACAGGCTCAGGCCCAGAACGGGTGGCCCGACGGCCAACATCAGCAGGTACAAGCCGACCCTCCTGAAGAACGGCCGATTCTTCCTGACCTTCCACATCTGGTTCAGTGCGTTCTCCACGGTCAGCAACATCGCGATGGCTGTGCCCAGCAAGAAGAGCGAGCCGACCCAGGTCAGGCCGCTGGCGTTCGCGGCGAACTGGTTCAGGTACTTCAGCACTGTGCGTGCTATGTCCGCTGGAAGCAGCCTGCTCAACAAGAGCTCCTGAAGCGCGTCCTTGAACCGCCTGAAGATCGGGAATCGCGTGAGCAGCGCGAAGCTCGCTGCCAGCAAGGGCACGATGGACAGCAAGGTCGTGAACGTCAGGCTCCCGGCGACCTGGGGCAAGCGCTCTTTCCTGGCGCGTTGGATTGTCAGGCGGGTCAGGGTGAACATGTATCGCTGAAAGAGGATGAATCGGCTGGCTTCGCGGCCGAAAGGACTGCTGCCGCTGCATGGCGATTGTCATGGGTACAGCAAGGCGGGAGCCCTCATCCGCGGAACCCCGGCATCTTCAGCTGATGATGGGCCTTCCTGAGCGTAGCGGTCCTCCGGCGGCTTCGATGGCCGCGCCGGGAAAGCGATCCCCGCTGGTCTTGATTTCCTGCAGGCCGGCGACATCCGGCCGTGATTCCTCCAGCCACTCCAGCAGGCGCGGCAGGCGGCCGTTGATGCCGTTCACGTTGAACGTGGCGATCTTCACCGCCCAGGCGAGCTACCGCACGCGCCCTCGCCGCACAAGGTTCACCACTGCGAGCAGGATGACCGCGCCGATCAGGGAGGCCACCAGCCCTCGAACACTGAAATCGTTCTGATTGACCGTGGCCGCGCCGAGCAGAGGCGCGATGAGCCAGCCGCCGATCATCGAACCGATGATGCCCACCACGATATTGAGGACCAAACCCTGCTGCGCATTCGTCTTCATGATCATGCTGGCGACCCAGCCGATAAGCCCGCCGACCACCAGCCAAATAACGATGTTCATCTTGTTCTCCGGTTGCGTGTGGGACTAGCGGCGGCCGCGCATCGCGGCAACCAGGAGAGCGCCGAGGATCGCGCCACCGGCAGCTGCAATCGCTACGGCGCGCGCGGGTTGCTCGGAGACATAGTGAGTCCCCTGGTCGGCAGCTCGGCTCACCTGCTCCTTCGCTGCCGTCAGTCTCTTGCCGGCCTCGTTGATGGCGTTCTGGGCGTAGCCTTTTCCGGAGTCGATCGCTTCGCGCGCTGCGCGCCTTGCGAGTTCTGCGGCGGTGGCCCCCTCTTCAGCGGGGTTCGATTGCGCGGAACCTTGCGTCAAAGTTTCCTGATCAGAATTGTCCATGGCAGCCCCTTGAATGAAAACGGTCGAACTGACCGAGGGACCATTCATAGGTGCGGCGGACCGTGGCCGTGGTGGGCATTTGGCCGCAGCGCGTGTAGGGCGGGGCCCTCAGGCCCGAAACCCCAGCATCCTCATCGCCGGCCCGATCCCCTGCGCCGACTTCGCATAGTCCTTCCAGGGCTCGTTCCCCTTGTCCAGCCGCGTGTGGATGTTGCGCACCGTCCATTGCGCCCCGCCCGTCAGCGTGTGCACCTCCGCCCACTCGACCGGCACCGACACGCCGAGCCCGGGCCGCGCGCGGGCGGACCAGGCGCAGACGGTCGTGGCGCCGAAGCCGTTGCGCAAATAGTCGATGAAGATCTTGCCCACGCGGTTGCGCGGGCCGCTCTTGGCGACGAACATCTTCGGCAGGGTGCGCGCCAGGTGGCGCACGATGGCTTCCGAAAAATCCTTCACCGTGTCCCAGTCGTGATGCTTGCGCAGCGGCACTACCACGTGCAGGCCCTTGCCGCCGGTGGTCTTGCAGAAAGACACCAGGCCCAGCTCGTTGAGGAACACGCGCACGACCTCGGCGCCATGCTGCACCGCCGGCCAGCCGACGCCCTCGCCCGGGTCGAGGTCGAAGGTCATGCGGTCGGGCTTGCCGGTCGCGGTCTTCACGGCGTTCCAGGTGTGGAACTCGATGACGTTCATCTGCGCGGCCGACAGCAGCCCCTCGGGCGTCGCGACTTCGAGCATCTGCTCGTGGCCCGGCCAGATGGCGGGGTCGAGCTGCCGGATGCCTGGCATGCTGCCCTTGTCCAGGTGCTTCTGGAAGAACAGCTCGCCGGTAATGCCGGTGGGCGCGCGCACGATCGACACCGGCCGGCCCTTGAGGTGCTCCATCATCAGCGGCGCGACGAGGCCGTAGAAGCGCACCAGCTCGACCTTGGTCACGCCGCTCTTCGGGTCGATCACGCGCTCGGGGTGGGTGACCTTGAGCGTCGGCGGCAGCGTGTGCGCGATGGGCTGCTGGCCGGTGTCGGCGTCAGCGAGGTGCACGGGCTTCTCGCGCACGATCGCCCGGGCCGGCTTGTCGGTGCGCAGCGCCTGGAACACGCCGTGCCGGATGTGGCCGCCGGCGGTCCACTCCGAATACGTGATCTCCGCCACCAGCGTGGGCTTGACCCAGTGGGCGTGGCGCTCGTCCTCGGTCTTGTTCTTGAAGGGGCGGTGGTCGATCTCGATCTTCTGCAGGCGTTGGTGCATGTCCGCGAGCGAGCGGTCGTCGAAGCCGGTGCCGACCTTGCCGGCGTACACCAGATCGCCCTGATCGTCGTGCACGCCGAGCAGCAGCGAGCCGATGCCGATGCGCGAGCCCTTCGGGTCGGTGTAGCCGCCGATGACGAACTCCTGCCGCTGGCTGCACTTGAGCTTGATCCAGTCCGTCGAGCGGCGCGTGCTGTAGCCGCTCTCCTTGCGCTTGCCGATGATGCCTTCGAGCCCGAGCTTGCAGGCCGAGGCGATGATGTCCTTCGGCGGCGCATCGAAGGCTTCGCTCAAGCGGATGCCGGCCGGCGCCTTGGCGAGCAGCGCGCGCAGGAACTCGCGCCGCTCGACCAGCGGCACGCCGCGCAGGTCGTGGCCGTCGTAGTACGGCACGTCGAACAGGAAGAACTCGATTCCCTGCGTCCTGGCGCTCTCGAAGGCGTTCTGCAGCGCCTGGAAGTCGGTCCTGCCGGATTCGGCGAGCACCACGATCTCGCCGTCGAGCCAGCCGGGCTTGAGCTTCATGCGCTCCAGCGCCTGCACCAGGTGCGGCAGGCGGCTGCTCCAGTCGTGGCCGTTGCGCGTGATGAGCCGCACGCCACCGTCTGCATCGATGCGCGCCAGCATGCGGTAGCCGTCGAACTTGATCTCGTAGACCCACTCGCTCGGCCGGCCCGGCGGCGCATCGACCAGCGTGGCCAGGAGCGGCGACAACTTCCGCGGCATCTCTGCCTTGACCGCGCCCGCGGGCATGCCGCGCGCACCGGCGCGCTTCTTCGCCGGTGCGGATGCAGTCGCAGGGGCGGCGGCCGCTTCCGTCTGGGGCTTGGGCATCGGCAGCTCGGCCACGCTGTCCGGGAACTCGTCGACGACGCTGAACTCGGCCGAAGGGCGTTCGTAGGCGTCGCGTTCCTTGATGAGCAGCCAGGCGTTCTGCTTTTCCTCCTTGCTCTTGATGCGCACCAGCACCCACTTGCCGCGCAGCTTGTAGCCGTGCAGCTCGAACTTGAGGTCGCCGTCGCGATAGCCTTTGTGCGGGTCGCCGATCGGCGTCCAGGTGCCCTTGTCCCAGATGACGACCTTGCCGGCGCCGTACTGCTTGGGCGGGATCGTGCCTTCGAAGCTGTTGTACGAGATCGGATGGTCTTCGACGTGCACGGCCATGCGCTTCACTTGACGGTCGTAGCTCGGGCCCTTGGGCACGGCCCAGCTCTTCATCGCGCCGTCGAGCTCGAGCCGCACGTCGTAGTGCAGGCGGGTGGCCCAGTGCTTCTGCACGACGAACTGCCGCGCGTGGGCACTTTCGGTGCCGCCTTCGGCCGGTTCCGGCGTGAGCGCGAAGTTGCGCTTGGCCTTGTATTTCTTGAGCGGGTCGGCGCGGGCCATCGCAGGCTACGCCCGCGGCTGCAGCCGCCGGAATGCGCTGAAGTGGCGGATGGCCATCTGCTTCTGTCCGGCCTGGGCATAGAGCAGCGCGGCGTTCTGGTGCGCGTCGGCAAGGTCGGGCTGCAGGCGCAGGCACTCCTCGTAGCTCGCGAGCGCGGCCGCCACGCGGCCCAGGTCTTCGAGCGCGACGGCGCGGTTGTAGTGCATCAGCGGGTCGTCGGGGCAATGCGCGATGCCCTCGTCGTAGAGCGACACGGCCTCGCGGCAACGGCCGGCCTCGCACAGCATGAAGCCGAGGTTCAGGTAGGCGTGGGCGTGGGCCGGGTCCTGCTCGAGGATGAGGCGGTAGGTGTCTTCGGCGGCGGTGGGGTCGGAGGCTTCCAGTTCTTCCGCCGTTTCGAAGAGGGCTTCGAGGTCGTCGGACTCGGGCGTCGCCGGCTCGGGGGCGCGCTGGGAGATGAAGCTCACCGAGCCGGTCGCCGGCGCCACGCTGAAGTCCATCACGAGCTGGCCCGTGTCGGGCTCCCATTGCGCGTTCTCTTCGCGCACCGTGATGCGGTCGCCGGCGGCCGTGATGCGCAGGCCGTTAACCGGCACTTCGGGCGGCAGCGTGTCCTTGAGCCGACGCAGCGAGCGCAGGATCTGCCGCGTGGGAATGCGCGCCACGCGCAGGTCGTGCGCCGAGCGCAGCAGCACGACGTCGCGAAACGAAAAGCGCAAGGCGCGCCCGGGTCCGCGCGAGGGGTCGACGAATCCGAGCTCGATCAGCTTCGAGATGGCATGCCGCGTCAGGCCCAGCATCTGCCGGACGCCGCGCAAGGTGTAAGGGTGCGTGCTTGCCAGCGGGGCGCCGTTCGTCACTTCTTCATGCGCGCGCGCGCCGGCGGCGCGGCCTCGGCCACCTTTGCCGCCCGGGGGGCACGCTTTGCGCCCTTGCTTTCGACTGCGGGTGCGGGCTGCTTCGCGCCGGGCTTGACGGCGCGGCCGAGGCTCGCGCGCAGCATTTCGGTGAGATCGATGACCTGGGCGCCGGCGGCGGCATCTTCCGGATGCTCGACCGCCACCACTTCCTGGCCGGCGATCTTGGCGTCGATCGCGGCCAGGATGCGCTTCTTCTCTTCGTCCTCGAAGAGCGCGGGATCGTAGTCATCGGCGGAAATCTGCTCGATGAGCTGCAGCGCCAGCTTGAGCTCGGCGGCCGAAGGCGGCGAGAGCTGCTCGATCTCCAGGTCTTTCATCGACCGGACCTCGTCGGCAAAGAGCAGCTGCTGGAGCACCAGGCCGTCGTCGTTGGCGCGCACCTGCACCACGTACTGCTTGGACTTCCAGGCCCAGCGCGCCAGCGCGCAGCGTCCGCTCTCCTGCATGGCGGCCTTCAGCAGGTTGTAGGGCTTGCCGCCGCGCTTGTCGGGCGCGAGGAAGTAGGCCTTGTCGTAGTAGAGCGGGTCCACCGCCTGCTCGGGGATGAAGGACACGATGTCGATCACATGGCTGCCGCCCTCCTCCAGCGCCTTGAGCTCCTCGGGCGCGAAGATGACGTAGCGGTCCTTCTCGAACTCGTAGCCCTTGACCATCTCGGTGCGCGGCACGACCGTCTGGTCTTTCTCGGAGATGTATTGCTGCTTCACGCGCGAGCCGTCCTTCGACAGCAGGTTGAAGCGGACGGTCGCCGAGCTCTCCGTCGCCGAATACAGCTTGACGGGGATCGACACCAAGCCGAAGCCGAGCGACAGCGACGCTATGGAACGAGCAGCCATGGGATTGCCTCCAGGCGAACGAAGGAAGGAAGGAGGGGCAGCATGCCATTTTTTGGCGCCGAGGTGAATAGGCGCGGAACGCTGTGGTGAACTGAATGTCCTAGGAATCCAGCAGAAGCCTGACCTGCAGCGCCAGGTCTTCGAACGAATAGGGCTTGGTGATCAGGTGGATGCCGGGATCCAGCCGCCCGTGGTGGATGATGGCATTGCGCGTGTAGCCGGTCGTGAACAGGATCTTGATCTCCGGTCTGCGCGCGGCTGCGAGGTCGGCCAGCTGGCGCCCGTTGAGGCTGCCGGGCATCACCACGTCGGTGAACAGGAGCGCAATGTCGGAATGCGCCTCCAGGAGCTTGAGCGCAGATTCGCCGTTCGTGGCGGCCAGCACGCGGTAGCCGAGCTCGCGCAGGATCTCCGTGGCATAGCTTCTGAGCGCCTCGTCGTCTTCCACGACCAATATGCATTCGGAGCCGATCGCGGTGGGGGCGATTCTGCTGGATGCAGCGGCGACGACGGCCGGGTTCTCGACGGCGCCGAAGAGCCGCGGAAGGTAGATCTTGACCGTCGTTCCTTCCCCGGGTTCGCTGTAGATCCTGATGTGGCCTGAGGATTGCCGCACGAAGCCGTAGACCTGGCTCAGGCCAAGGCCGGTACCCTTGCCGACCTCCTTCGTCGTGAAGAAGGGCTCGAAGGCCCGTTCCACGGTGGCGGCGCTCATGCCCACGCCGGTGTCGGTCACCGCGATCTGGACGTACTGGCCCGCTGCCACCGGCTCGGTGAGCGAGCCGACGTAAGCCTCGTCCAGATGGCAGTTCGCGGTCTCGATCGTCAGCTTGCCGCCCTCGGGCATCGCGTCCCGCGCGTTGATGGCGAGATTGAGGATCGCGCTTTCGAGCTGGTTCTCGTCGGCGAAGGTCGACCACAGCTCGCCTGCGAGCACGGTCTCCAGCGAGACGGGCTCCCCCAGCGTCCGGCGCAGCATGTCCGACATGCCCGCCACCAGCTTGTTGGCATCGACGGGCCTGGGCGCGAGCGGTTGCTGGCGCGAGAAGGCCATGAGCCGGCTGACCAGGGACGCGGCTCGCCGGGCGCCTTGCACGGCCATCCCGCGCGCCTTGCCGATACGCACGATGGCGGGCGACGGCGGCAGGTTGGCCGCATGGCGCCCGATGACTTCCAGTCCGCCGAGGATGATCGTCAGCAGGTTGTTGAAGTCATGGGCGATGCCGCCCGTCAGGCGACCGACCGCGTCCATCTTTTGCGATTGGCGCAGCGACTCCTCGGCCTTCTGTCTTGCGAGGAACTCGGCCTCCAGCTCTCGCGTCCGCTCCCGCACGCGGTCTTCCAGGCTTTCGGTGAAGGCGCGCAGCTGGACGATGGCGCGCTTCTGCTCGGTCACGTCGACATTGATGCCGACGGCGCGGCGCGCTCGCCTCTCGTCGTCGTAGAAAACCATGTACCTGGCCTCGATCCAGCGCATGGTGTCATCGGTGCCCCTGCTGATGCGGAACTCGGTGTTGATCTCGCGGGCGCCTTCGGCGAGGGCCTCCTCGATCAGGTTCGCAACCCGGATGCGGTCTTCGCGAAAGATGCATTCGTGCCAGGTTTCGTACCTGCCGTCGAAGCGGTCCAGCCCATAGAGGGAGAGGAAGCGTGGAGACAGATGCACCGCCCCGCTGGGAATATGCCACTCGAAGATGCCCAGCCGGCCCGCCTCCTGCGCGTACGCGAGCAGCTCCTCGGTTTCGCGAAGCCTGGCCTCGAGGCCGGCTTCCGCCGAGGATGCTGGCTCGGGCCGACCCATCAGCCCCCCAGCACCCGCTTGGCCTCGGTCATCGCCTTCAGCTTTCCGAACGCGGTCTTGCGGGGCAGGTGGTTCATTCCGCAGGAGCTGGTGATGATCGTCTGCTCAGGCGCCAGCCATGGGTAGGCCAGGATGCGCTGCGCGACCAGCTCGCCGGTCTCCACCTTGGGATCCTGCACGTCGACCGCGCCGACGCCGATCTGCTTGTCGCCCGCCAGGCCTTCGTAGTGATACATCATGTCGTGCTCCACCAGCAGGGAAGCGCATTCGATGGTGCAGATCTTGTCCGCCTTGTAGCGGCCATGGTCGAAGTAGCGGTGGCCGATCTGCCCGTCGTACTCCTTGCCCACTGCGTAGTTGCCCTGGCAGACATGCACCGAGATGTGGATGTCCGCCGGCAGCCCTTCGATCGCAACATTGATGGCGGTGATCGCCGCATCCACCTCGGCTTCGTCCGCAACGGTGAACAGGGGTTCGTCGATCTGGATGTACTTGCAGCCGGCCTCCGCCAGCAGCCTGAAGTTGTGGTTGAGCAGCTTGCCGAGGTCGAGCATCATCGCGCCGAGGTCGCCGTAGTGCTCGTCGTAGGCCACCCTCGCGAGCATCAGCGGCCCGGTCATCGTGATCTTGACCGGCTTCTGCGTGAGCGCGGAGACCATCAGGAACTCGTCGACCAAGCCCAGGTCGATGGCGTGGCCGATCGCGGTCCGGCAGGTCGCCGCCGGATGGAACACGTCCGGATCGTGCTGCGTGATCGGCTTGGGTCGCGTGGCGCCCTGGAATGCGGGGATCTTCTGCCAGAAGTGGTTGAGCATCGCATTGGGCGGCGAGTGCCGGTTGTGGGTGCGCCGGTGCATCTCGCCGCCGGTGACCACATCGATCGCGGCGAGCTCCTGATCGAGAACCGCCGCCTGCGTGCAGCGGTACTGGGCGTCGGCCATCGTGCCCATTGCCAGCTGTCCCACGGCGACGAGACGGTCAAGGGCCTCGTACCAGTCCGGCACGCTGTGCGCGCCAATCACCGTGGTGGCGTATCTCGGATAGTTCATGGGCTGCCGGCTCCGGGGCGAAATCACCGTGGGAATGTGCCACGGTTTCCGCACCCCTGGCCGTCACTGCGCGACGTACGCGCATTCGCCTACGCGCGAAATGCCGCCAGGCCGACAGGGAGGCGCCAGAGCGCGCCAGGCGCCCGATCAGTGCCACTTCGCGCACACTGCGGGTCACTCTCACCCAGCCCCTCGCCCGCCATGTCCGAACCCCGCCCCGACCTCGCCAAGACCACCTTCGGCGTCCTGACCCTGGTGCTGCTCATCGGCTCTTCGCTCTGGATCCTGCGCCCCTTCCTGGGCGCGACGATCTGGGCCGCGATGGTGGTGGTAGCGACCTGGCCGGCCTTCCTGTGGATCCAGGCGCGGCTGTGGAGGCGCCGCAGCCTGGCGGTGCTCGCGATGGTGCTGATCCTGCTGCTGCTGTTCGTGCTGCCGCTGACCTTGGCGATCTCGACCATCGCCGCCAACGCGGAAGAAGTCGTCGCATGGATCAGGCTGCTGATCAGCCGGGGCCCGCCGCAGTTGCCCGGCTGGGTGGATCGCCTGCCCATCGTCGGACCGCGGCTGACCATCGCCTGGAACGATCTCGTGGCCTCGGGCGTAGCGGGCCTGGAGGCGAAGGTGACGCCTTATATGCGGCAAGTCACCGGATGGCTGTTCTCGCAGGCCGGCGTCCTGGGCGCGCTGACCTTGCAGTTCCTGCTCACGGTCGTCATCGCCGCGATGATGTACGCGGGCGGCGAATCGGCGGCGGCGGTGGTCCGGCGCTTCGGCCACAAGCTCGGCGGCCAGCGCGGGGAAGATGCCGTGGTGCTGGCCGGCAAGGCGATCCGCGGCGTGGCGCTGGGGGTGGGCGTGACGGCCTTCGTCCAGGCGGTGGCGGGCGGCATCGGCCTGGCGATTGCCGGCGTGCCTTTCGCGGCGCTGCTCACGGCCGTGATGTTCATGCTGTGCATCGTGCAGGTCGGGCCGACGCTGGTGCTGGCGCCGGCGGTGATCTGGGTCTTCTGGAGCGGATCGACCGGCTGGGGCATCTTCCTCCTGGTATGGACGGTGATCGTCGGCACGATGGACAACTTTCTGCGTCCGGTGCTGATCCGGCGCGGCGCCGATCTGCCGCTGGTGCTGATCTTCGCGGGCGTGATCGGCGGGCTGCTCGGCTTCGGGCTGGTCGGCATCTTCGTGGGGCCGGTGATGCTGGCGGTGTCATACACGCTGATCGACAACTGGCTGCGGGATGCCGAAGCGGTAGAGGGTCAGACGTAGCGTGTGATCCAGTTCGGCCGCTCCCGCTTCTTGCGGTAGTACCAGGCGCAGGGCCAAAGCATGAGGGCCAGCAGCAGCAGCCAGATCAGGTAGGTTTGCGCCAGTCCCCACTTCGTGTGCACAGCGGCCGCGGCCAGGCCCAGCACGTAGAAATGGACGACGTAGAAGAAGAACGGCACCCGGCCGAAGACCACGAACGGACGCAGCCACACGGGCACGCCGCTGCGCGTGACCCGCCACAGCACGGCCAGGCCCGCGAAGGTCGCGGCGAAAGACCAGGCGAGGAAGGGCAGGTCCGGCGGGTACTTGGCGAAGGTCCAGAACGCGAGGCTGGCGACCTTCGTGTACGCGTAGGCATTGCCATAGCCGCCGGCCAGGCGGATCGCGAAAAACAGCGCCAGGCAGACGCCCGCCAGCCCGAGCCAGAACCGCGCCGGCTGCCGGCGGTGCAGCGCGTCGCGGCCAACGACGAAGCCCACGACGGCGATCGCGGCCCAGGGGATCACCGGGTAGAGCGAACGAAACGCGCCGCTTCGAACCGGCTCGTAGAGCACCGCCCGCAAGGGCAGCGGCAGCGCCGACACGTCGAGCAGCGGGTGCAGCGCCAGCACCGCGATCGCCGCCGCCAGCAGCAGCTTGCCCGGCGCGTCGCGCACGAGCGCGAGGAGGATGATGACCGCGCCGATCGAACTGAGCACCACGAAGGAATAGAAGCCCATGGCGGCGCGCGGCAGGCCCATGACGAGCGCGTCCACCGCGATCAGCACCAGGCCGCGCACGATCAGCCGCCGGGTCACCTCGGCATGCGGCAGGCCGCGCTGCTCGCGCGCGGCGCAGGTCAGCGCCACCATGAAGCCGGCCATGAAGAAGAAGGCGGGCGCGACCGGCACGCCCGTGAAGCGCGTCAGGAACTGCAGCAGGTCGCCGGGCACGGGCGCCGCGGCCGCGGCCAGCTCTTCGCCGGCCCGGCCGGCGTTGAACATCAGCGAGGCGTGGTCCAGCGCCATGTGCGCGATCAGGAGGCCGCGAAAGGCGTCCACGTAGCCTTGCCGCGCGATCGGCGCGTCGATGTCGCTGGCCTGGGCGAGGATGGCGGAGGAGGTGCTATGCATGGGCTTCCCGAGCGGTGTGGCCAGTGTCGGGCAGGCGCGCAGCGCTCGTCTTGGAGATTGGCGACATGCGCACGCTGTCCCAAGCTGGACGACGGAGCACGAGACCGGGACGCGGCGTGATTGAAATCCGCGCGCCGCCAGGGCCCAATAGCGGCCTTCGCAATTCCAGGAACGCACCTGCAGAAGGCAAACGACATGGGAACCCTGAACGCGCTCATGCTCCCCCTCACCGTGCTCGCCGCCGTCGGCTCGGCCGTCATCGCTAGGCTGCTCTTCGCCTTCTCGACCTCGGCGGTGCAGTGGCCGGCTTACGCGGGGCCCTGGGTTCGGTGGAACCACCTGCGCACGGTGATGGGGGTGCTGGCTGCGCTCTCGTTCACGATGGCGACAGTGCAGTCGGCGCGTGCGGGAGCGTCGGGCGCCTGAGCTCAGGCAGCAAGCCCCACGACCAGCGCGCGGGGACGCCTCGAACGTCATCGCGTCAGGCGAGGGGCGGACCTCCATTGCTTCCCGGCTTGGCGGCCATGGCTTGCAGTTCGGGAACAAGAGTCAGCAGCCGGCGAGTGAGCCAATACAGGTGGGTCGCATCGATCGGGTCTGGCAACCTGAGCGTGTTGATCAACCGTTGCGGACGATCTCCCAGGGCAAGAACGATCAACGGCTCGAGGACACCTGCCAGCTCGGCTCGTACCCGCTCGTCCACGAGATCGTGCTCGTCCAGACTGCGCCAGATCGCCAGCACGGCGCGCTCGCACAACTCGGCATCCGCTGGCGAAGTCACTGCTTCGGCGTAGCTCAATGAGCTCGAGGGCACCGGGGGCGTGCCGCGCTTGTCTCTTCGTACGAAGCTTGTTGGTGAAGGCATGGATCGCTCCTTCTCGGCAGCCAAGATACGCCGCTCCGGGGCAGATGACAAATCCCTGGCACCAGAGGAACGTCATCGAGATGCTTCAAGCCCGGTTATGAGGCTTCTTTGCGCTTGACGGAACCTGGGGCGTTCTCATCCCCGGCCGGTTTGACCGCGTCCGCCTGGTCGGCGGCGCTGCCGCCCGTGGATTCGGTCGCGTCGGCATACTCGCTGTCGCTGTCGGCTTCCGCAGGAACAACGGTTGCAGGGCTCTCGGGAAGAACCTTCGATCTGTCAGGGGACCGTGGACGGGATGGTGTCTGCTGAGTGGCCATGACGTGTCTCCTTCGGCTGGAATGACAACGTACATCGCATCTCTCGGCGATGCATGTAGGAGCGCGCCGCAGCGGAGTGCCTAGCTGCGCGCACTCATCGCCTCAGCTTGCGCCGCTTGTCGATGGCAGCGCGTTCCAACGCTCAGACCGCAGACACGTCGACCGCGGCGGCCTGTACCGGAATGTGGGCGCGTTCTTCCTTGATGCGATTGGCGTCGTCCACGAACACCAGCTTTGGCCGGTAGCCGGCCACCTGGTCCTCGGGCACCAGGCCGAAGGCGGCAATGATGATCAGGTCGCCCACCGATGCCCGTCGCGCGGCCGAACCGTTGACCGAAATGATGCCGCTGCCGCGCTGGCCGCGGATCGCATAGGTCACGAAGCGTTCGCCGTTGTTGATGTTCCAGATGTGGACCTGCTCATTCTCCGCCAGGTTGGCAGCGTCGAGCAGGTCTTCGTCGATAGCGCAGGAGCCCTCGTAGTGCAGTTCGCAATCGGTGACGGCGACGCGATGGATCTTTGACTTGAGCAGAGTTCGAAACATGGTCGGTAGGGCTGTGTGTACGAAACTGGTTTGGCGTTCGGCGGCAAAGATAACCGAGTTCTAACGAACGCCCTTGTGCATTTCACGAGCCTGCACTCATCGACATCCAATAGGCATTCGGTCCCGATGACGGCTTAAATTTCTAGGCGCTCGTCGGCCGATCGATCGGCTTCGGGCTCTTCCGGGCGATCAGCGTAAGTAACGGGCCGGTCGCAGCCGTCGTGACCAGCGCCATCACCAGCAGCATCGTGAACAACTCGGGCCCGATCAGCCCGGCATCGAGCCCGACCTTGATCACGATGAGTTCCATCAGGCCGCGTGAATTCATCAACGATCCCGTCGCGAGGCTCTCCCGCCAGCCGTAGCCGCACATCCGCGCGCCGGCCGCGCCGCCAACGATCTTGCCGACACTGGCCACCAGCAGAATCAGTGCAAGCATGCCCAGCCCGCTGCTCGCGAACGCGCCGGCACTGGTTCCCAGCCCCGCCAGCGCAAAGAAGATCGGCATCAGCACGACGATCGACAGCGGCTCTATCCGCTCGGTCAGCGCATGCAGAAGCCGGTCGTCGCGCGGCAGGGCAACGCCGAAGAGGAAGGCGCCGAAGACTGCGTGCAGATGCAGCCATTCGGTGAGCATGGCGCAGACGAACATGCCGATCAGCAGCGCCGCCAGCATCATCGGCGAAGGCACGCCGTCCGGCGCGTGGGTGCGCAGCAGCCAGGCCAGCAGCGGCTTCACGGCGAGGAATACCACGGTCACCAGCACGACCAGGCCGATCGCGATGCGCATGAAACCCTGCAGTCCGGCGCCAGCACTCGCCAGCGCGACCACCAGCGCCAGCAGAATCCACGCCAGCGCATCCACCACACCTGCTGCACCGAGCGACAGCTGGCCGATGCGCGTGCGCGTCATGTTGCGGTCCTTGAGGATGCGGGCCAGCACCGGGAACGCGGTGATCGACAGCGCCACGCCGAGGAACAGCGCGAATGGCCAGAATTCCACGCCCTGCGGTGCGAGCGCAGGATGAAGGACCGCGATCGCCAGGCCCAGGACCATCGGAAGCACCATGCTCGACACGCCGACCCAACCCGCAGCCCTGAACTGCGCCCCCATGCCGCTGGGCGCGCGCAGCTCGGCGCCAACGATGAACATGAAGAGCACGACCCCTACGGTCGCCAGCGAAGACAGGCCCGGCAGTGATGCGGGCGGAAAAAGCTGTTGATGCCACTGCGGGAACAGCGCGCCGAACACGACCGGCCCGAGCAGGATCCCCGCCGCCATCTCGCCAATGACCATCGGTTGGCCGAATGCCCGAAGCACGAGGCCGCAGCTCCGCGCGGTGACCAGGATGACGGTGAGCTGCAGGAAGAGGAGTGTCAGGGACATGTGGCCGGTGCCGGTTTATCGAGAATTCTGCTTGCAGCTTCAGATTGCCAGCTTCTTCATCATGAAGGCGAGGTAGTAGCCTTTGGTGTGGTCGTCGATGCGACCGAACTCCTGGTAGCCGTGCCTGGCGTAGAAGTCGCGTGCCTGCCATTCGAAGGTGTCAAGCTTCACGCTGTGCGCGCCCAAGCTCTTCGCCTTGGCCTCGGCTCGCCGCAGCAGCTTGCTGCCGAGCCCGTTGCCTCGAGCCGCCTCGTCAACCCAAAGCACGTCGATGTGCAGCCAGTACAGAAAGACGGATCCGCGCATCCCTCCGACCAGCCGGCCTTCTTCGTCTTTGGCGTTCAGCCAGACGGGCTGTGAATCCGGGTACTCCCCGACGAATCCATAGTTGAAGTGGCGCAGGCGACGACCGATCTCACCCGATCTCACTTCTTCTTGCGTCGCTTCGGCAATGGTCGGGGCTGTCATGAAAGCATGCTCGAGGAGTCGCTGAGGTGGCGCATTCTGCCCGGCCCGCGGCGAACCTTGCCAGCGACGGCTTTGGTCGGCATCATCGCGAGCGCTAAAGAAGGAGCCCGCTGATGAAAACGTGGATTCGCCATGCCGCCGCTCTCGCCACCTTCGTGACCGCGGCCGCCGCCGCGCAGGCAGCGGCCCTCGTGGGCAACACGCTGCCGCCGGGCTTTCCCTCGATCGAGGACACCTCGCTCGCCCGCCCGCTCATCGGCTTCGGCGCCGCCGGGCCGGTGACGCGAACGCCGGTCATCTTCGTTCACGGCAACAACGACACACCGTTCGCCACCGCCTGCAACCCCTACGGGCGGGTTCAGGCGATCGCGCAATACCTCGCCGACAATGGCTATTCCACCAGCGAACTCTGGGGCGTGGGCTACCAGGGCGACCAGTGCGACCTGGCCGCGGACCAGACACGCCGTTCGAGCATCGCCCACACCAATGCGGCCAACGTGCCCGACCTGCGCCGCTTCGTGCGCGCGGTGATGGACTTCACGGGCGCCAAGCGGGTGGACATCGTCGGGCACAGCCTGGGCGTGACGCTCGCGCGTGAATGGATGCGGCAGGACGAGGTGCAACACATGGTGCGCCGCGTCGTCGCGATCGACGGGCCCAACCACGGCATCATCAACTGCTCGCCCGACCCCGCCAACTACTGGCAGGCCCCGGCCGCGGGCGGCTTCACGCCTGCGAGCGACGTGTGCCAGGAACTGGGCTCGCCCGACACGCCCTTCCTGCGCCTGCTCAATGGCCGCAACGGGCGCAACGAGAACGACGGGCCCACGCGCGTGCTGGTGATCCGCAACGGCGATGCCAGCTTCGTCTACTTCCCGGTGCAGGACGGCTCGGTTGCGCCGGTGCCCGCCGTGGATTCGTTCGGCAGGCCGACGGACTTCTCCAGGAGCGCCAGCCTGCGCGGCACGCGCGAGATCGTGCTCACGGGGCAGGGCGCCTACGATCCCATCCTGCGCACCGGGCACCTCGGCATCCTGAACTCGCCACAGACCTGGCAGGCCACCTTCGAGTTCCTGAACGACCGCTCCAGCGGCAAGGACGACTGAGTCAGCCCGTCATCGGGCCCGGCCGATTTGTCGGGAGGGTTGGCGAGAAGGGTTAGGCTGGAGGCCTGATGACACCCTCCAAGGAAAGCGCCGATGCCGGCTCTGTCTGGATCCGGTTCTGGTCGCCGACCTCCGCTTTGGAACCGACTCCGGCCCACGCAAGCGCGCCTGAGCGTGCGGCGATCAGGAGCCGGAACTACGTCTGGCTGAAAACGTACATGGACATCTACATCCTGCGCTGGGGTGCACTGTGGGCGGCTTGCCTGGTTCTCGCGCTCCTTGCCACGGACGATGCGGTGCCAGGGGTACTGTTTGCGATCGCGCTGGCCTCGACCATGGCGTCCTTCTTTGGCCTGGTTTCCATGATCTTGATCTATCGCCGAGCGGTCAGGGCCGTGAAAGACCGGACCGCATAGCAGGCGTCGTCAAGAAGTTTGCTGCTCAAGCAGCTGCTTCAAGGCCAGGAGGTCCTGACGTACATGCGCTACGTCAGCGTCAAAGCTCTCCTGGCTGGCGCCAGCCGATCGAAGCACGACAAAGGTCAACACGCTCCCATCTCCACAGGGTGTCACCCGGAGCGCATTGTGGACGCTGACGCCATCCGGGAGCGTGACGTCATGGTCGAGCACGCCAAACGAATTGGCGGGAGCCATCGTCACCTTGACTTGACCCATCGGCGAGTCGGCGAACCATTCCCCATCACGTTGCTCGATACCCTTGGCCAAGCCAGACGCCCAGAGCGGCAGATTCTCCATCTGCCGGGCGAAGGCGTAGACGACATCCGCGGAGACGTCGACCGTCTGGCTGACGACCATCGCTTCGTGCAATGCTGCCACTTTGTGCCTCTCTTTCTTGAATCGTCCGGCTTAGGCGGCCGTAGGCCGCTTGGACTTTCGCTGTCGGCGCATGCTGCCACATCTCGGCTTTTGGAACGACCTGGAAGCGCAGCCCAAGCGTGCATCATTGGCGCTTTTTCCAGGAAGCAGCTTCAGTCATGAGCCATCTGATCGTCTACGGCGGCCGTCCGCTGGCCGGCACCGTCTCGCCGTCGGCAAACAAGAACGCGGTGCTTCCAGTGCTGTGCGCCACGCTGCTCACCGATGAACAGGTCGTTCTTCACGGCGTCCCGGACATCACTGACGTGAGCAAGCTGCTGGCGTTCTTCCGCGAGCTGGGTTCGACAGTCGAGATGGGCGCCGGCGGCACGCTGAAGCTGTGCCATGGCCCACTGCTGGATGCCAGCCGGGCCCGCGTGCCGGCGGGCATGCGCTCTTCGATCATGCTTGTGCCGGCGATGCTTCATCGCTTCGGCATCGCCAGGATCGAGGACGACGTCACCGGCTGCACGCTGGGCGTGCGCGAGATGGATCCGCACATCGAGGTATTCCGCGCCTTCGGGGCAGAGGTGGCGATGGAGCCTGGGGCCGTGACGATCAGGGCGCCCCGCCGCTTCGTGGCCACGGACCATTGGCTGGACTACGCCTCGGTCACCACGAGCGAGAACTTCGTGCTCTGCGCCGTGACGGCGCAGGGCCGCTCGCGGCTCACCAATGCCGCGTGCGAGCCGCATGTGCAGGAGTTCTGCGCGTTCCTGGCCTTGATGGGAGCCCGCATCGCCGGCACCGGCGGTTCTCAGCTGCAGGTGGAGGGTTTGGATTCGCTCGGCGGCGCCGAGTACACCTTCGCCGACGATTTCCACGAGGTGGCCACCTTCCTGGCGTTGAGCGCAATCACCGGGGGCGACGTGGCGGTGCGCAATGGCGCGTCGGCGCAGTTCCCGCTTATCGACCGGACCTTCGCCAAATTCGGCGTGGAGCTCGAACACCGCGACGGCTTCAGCCGAGCGCATGTCCGCGGACCGCTCCAGGTGCGCCCGCCGTTCACGACCAACATCCTCCAGAAAGTGGAGGCGGCGCCCTGGCCCTACGTGCCAGCCGACCTGCTGCCGATCTTCGTCGCGCTGGGCGTGCGCGCCGAAGGCTCGGTCATGTTCTGGAACAAGGTGTATGAAGGCGCGCTCGGCTGGAGTTCGGAGCTCGGCAAGTTCGGCGCGCACGCGGTGCTGTGCGATCCGCACCGGCTCATCGTCTATGGCGGCAAGCCGCTCGTGCCCGCGACCGTCGAGAGCCCCTACATCATCCGCGTCGCGATTGCCCTCTTCATGTTGGCCGCGAGCATCGAAGGCCGCTCGACCATCCTGAATGCATTGCCGATACGGCGTGCGCACCCTCACTTCGTCGAGAACCTCAACGCGCTCGGCGCGACGGTGGAGTGGGTGGCGGGCGACTAGGGGCTGTCAAAGCCCCCCTTTTTGGGGGTTGAACTCCGATGAGGGGCGCCTACACTTTGCGCCGGACATGCCCGCTCGGCGACCACCGGCGTTCGAGCAGCAGCATGGGTCCCCGGCTCGTCTTTGCCGCAGATTCGAGTCGTCCGCACCGCGGCATCTCAAATGGAGATCGAGCCATGGAAGACCCAGTTCCTCCGGCAGCGCGTTTCGCACGCCGCCCGTTCGCGCATCGGGCGGCCGCCCGCGCCAGAGCCGCATTTGCAATCGGCTTGCTGGCGATCGCGATTCCCGCATCGGCTGACCAGAACGAACGCGCAGATGGCCGCCAAAAGACACCGACGCTCCTGGCGACGCCACCGCTCTACTGGAACAACCTCCAGAGCTTCGTCTGTTCGATCGAGAACGTGGGCACGGCGCCTCAGGAAGTCACGGTGACCAGGCACACGGAGTTCAGGTTGATCGGCGGGGGAGGCCCCCTCCCGGATACCGTCACGACCATCACCCTGCCGCCAGGGCCCATCCGGTCCTTCACGTTCAGCGTTCCGAGGGTGGTGCCTTTTCCAACGGGGAACTGGTGCATTTTTGAATCGGCAGACACCAGCGCACTCCGGGCGAGTGCTGCGATTCAGGAGGGCAGTCGCGTTCTCAGCACCATCGTGGCCACGGCATCGGCCGACCAGAACGAGCGCAATCACGAACGCTCCCGCGCCGCGGGCAAGCGGGCGCCGACGGTCTTGGCGACGCCACCCTTCTTCCTGGAGACCAATCAAATCGGCTCGTGCACGCTCGTGAATCTGAGCACTGTCCCGCTGGAAGTGACCCTCACCTACCACGTGGAGGCAACGCAGCCGGACGGCAGCCCCGTACCGGACCGCGTGACCACCTTCACGATCGAGCCAACCACGGACCGCGCCAGGCAATTTCCTTCCACTCCCAGCAGTTCCCTCACGCCGGTGCCGGCCTACTGCAAGTTCGAATCGACAGACACCAGCCAGCTCAGGGGTGGCGGTTACGCCGCCACGGACACCAGTATTGGAGGGGCTGCCCGGGCCGTGGCGGCTGAGTGAACCGGACGGCTGGCGCGGTCTGAATCGTCGGACCTTCGATTCAACCGCCCGGGCGACCGGGTCAAGATCACAACCAGTTCACCGCGCTGCACGCATTGACCCGATCGAACGCAGGGTCCTCCGCTGAGCAAGCGCTGAGGCACGCCGTGTTTTTTGCGCTGGCGTCCGGCCCGGGCGCCAGCTTCGTGTCGCAGCGGGTCTTGCAGGCAAGCTGCGTCCGCAGGAATGAGTTCACGTCGGACTGCCCACGGTCGGCCGCCTCCAGCAGCGCCTCTCCGTCCAGGTGCTTCATCCGGGGCACGAGGTAACTTCGGAGGCGGCGCACGTCTTGTTCGTATCCTGCCTGCACTTCCCGGAAGCCTTCCTGCAGCGACCTGGGCGCCGGCAGAGAAGCGAGCATTTGCGCATCCCTGGCTCGGCCGGTCAGCACGCTGATGCAGTACGCCGATCGGATCTCGGTGCTGGAAGGAGGCTGGCGCTGTGCCTGCGCGCTGCAGGCGAGCAGCAAGAGGACGAGGGCGAACAGAGCTCTGGACATTCCCAAGTCTAGCGACGGCGCAGTGTCGCGCTCAACGGGTAGGTTTCCTGCAGTATGGTCAAGGATGGGTGAAGGCCCATTCCAGAGCCGTTCTGCGCGTGCAGCAGAAAGGCCTTGGCGGCTATGACGCGGCACGCGGGATGCACCATCGCTTCCGCTGACACCTCCTTCCCCCTCGAAACCGGCGGGCACGGGACAAAGCTTGCTTCTGGGCGAAGCGTTCCAAGGTGTTTCGCCGTAACCTGGAACTGCTGAAGTTCGCCGTGTTCGGCACCTTCCGGCCAGCAGTCCGTTACGACGAGGTCGGCGTCCTCCAGTTCGCCCATGTCCTCGCTCGTACGAAACCGGACTGTGGGCGGGACAGCAGGCGCATGCCATTTGGCGGGGAAGACCTGTACAACTTCGAGCGGCAACACCGCCGCGGCCTCGATCCAGGAACCCAGGATGTTGGCCGCCGGAGAGACGACGGCCACTTTCATTCCGTCGATGCGAGCACGACGATGGAAACTGAATGCCAGGTCGCCAAGCGTCTCGCAAGGATGGTTGAGCCGCGTGCGCGCATTCAGCACGGGGCCGTCGAACGCTTCGGCCAGCGAGCGCATCAGCGACAAGTCTGGAGCGCGAGTGACGACGCCATCGAACCAGTTGCCCAGGTAGGCGGCAAGGTCCGCCAGTTCCTCCCGTGAATCCCAGCGAAGCGGTGCGTGGATGCACAAGCCGCCCATCGCCTGGATGCCAATATCGAAAGCCGTCGTGTTGCGCCATCCGCCATCGTTGACTACCAAAGCCACCCGTTTTGCCGCGAGGCTCTGCGGCATGCGGCGCTCGTTCCAAAAAGCTGCCATCGTCTGAGCGCGCTCAATGATGGTCATCAGGTCAGCCGCCCTGAGGTCGCTTAGTGCGAGCAGGTCACGCGCATGTGAGTTCATTGCCGTGGAGTCAAGGATCGCGGATTTGCTGTGCATCAAGTGGTTTGAGGTCCGATCCCGGCCAATGTAGCTGCTCGCATGGCGGCTGGTCCCGAAGAGACCTGGCCTAGACTCCCGCGTCTCTGTTCAACGAAGGATTTCCCGATGACATTCGCATCGACCACCTGTGCGCCTGCGGCACGTTGGCTGTCTCGTTTTTTGTTGGGGCTCGGCGCGGCAATGCTGGTGTCCACGCTTCATGCCCAGCCCCACAAGGAAGTTCTCGACCGATCTGCCGGCTACAAGGACGAAGCGCTGTTGCTGCTTGAACGCCTCGTCAACATCGACTCCGGCTCGGCCAACACCGCAGGCCTCGAGAAGGTGCGAGGTGTGGTGGTCGAAGAGTTGCAAAAGCTCGGCGGAAAGATCGAGACCTTTCCGGCTACGCCGCATCCCGGAACCAACGTGGTCGCGACCTTCGAGGGCACCGGCACCCGCAAGATCCTGCTGATGGCGCACATTGACACGGTGTTCGCCGACGGCACGGCGAAGGCCAAGCCCTTCTACATCAAGGACGGCCGCGCCTATGGCCCCGGCGTGATGGACAACAAGGGCGGCGTGGTCGCAGGGCTGTACGCGATCAAGATCCTGAAAGCGATGAACTTCAGGGACTACGGCCGCATCACCTTCCTGATCGACACCAACGAAGAGGTGGGTTCGCTCGACACCACCGCGCTGATCCGCCGCGTAGCCAGGGAACACGATGTCACCCTTAACCTGGAGCCCGGCCGCCCGGCGGACGGCCTGGTGGTGTGGCGCAAGGGCAGCGCCACGGCCACGGTGGAGGTCAAGGGGCGCGCGGCCCATGCCGGCGTGGCGCCGGACGCAGGTCGCAACGCTGCCATGGAGGTGGCCCACCAGATCCTGCAGCTCGGCAAGCTGGGCGATGCGGAAAAGCTCACCACGATCAACTTCACCGTGCTGACAGCCAACGGCGCCACCAACGTGATCCCCGAGAACGCATCTGCCAGGGGTGACGTGCGGGCGGTGACGCGCGAAGAGTTCGATCGCATCGAGCGCGACCTGGCCCGCGTCTCGCAGAGCAAGCTGATCGCCGAGACGCAGGTCAAGACCATGCTGTCGCGCGGCCTGCCACCGATGCCGCGCACGCCGCAGTCAGACGCACTGGTCAAGACGGCCGAATCGATCTACGCCGAGATCGGCAAGAAGCTCACCATCGAGGGCTCGGGCGGCGCCGCCGACGCGAGCCTGGCCGCCGATGTCGGCGTTCCCACGCTCGATGGCTTCGGGATCGTCGGCGGTGGCATTCATACGCCGGACGAATATGCCGAGGTCGAGAGCGTGGTGCCGCGCTTCTACCTGCTCACCCGCATGGTGATGGAGCTCAGCAAGAAGCCTTGACATCACGCGCACCACCGGGTGGTGCGCAAGGCTTGGACCATTCATCGACCAGGCCTTCCCGTTTCTTGTATTTCCAGGAAGCGCCGCCGATTATTCGAAGCTATATCAAAGGAGGCGCGCAATGGACTCAAAAGATATGGCACGACGGGAGTTGATGCGGCAAGGCGGTGCGGCGCTCGCCGGTCTGGCGCTGCTGCATTCCCACTTGCTTGCCCAGGCCTTCCCGGCCCGGCCGGGCGAGGAGGTTATTCCCTGGCTGGATCAGCCGCCACCGAACCCGAGTGGCGGGGTTGTCGAGAATCTGCCTCAGTGGGAAGAGCTGAGTTCTTTTTTGACGCCCAACGACAAGTTCTTTCATGTGGCGCACTACAACAAGCCAGTCATCGACGAGAAGGCGTGGGCCCTCGAGATCACCGGGCTCGTCAAGCAGCCCAAGACCTTGACGCTCCCCGCGCTCAAGGCCCGACCTCGGAAAGAGGTCGTCTTCACACTCGAATGCTCCGGGAATCATGGGTTCCCGTGGTTCATCAGCGGAATTGGCACCGCCAGGTGGGCGGGGACGCCGCTCGCCCCACTGCTCAAGGAAGCCGGGGTGCTGAATCGAGGGATGGAGGTCGTCTTCGTCGGGAGCGACGCGGGTGAGGAGGAAGTCCGCCAGGCCAAGATGCCGCAGCACTTTGCCCGCAGCATGTCGCTCGTTGATGCGATGAACCCGAACAACCTGCTCTGCTATGAGATGAACGGCGCAGCGCTTCCGCAGCCCCACGGGTTTCCCGTGCGGCTTATCGCCCCGGGCTGGTATGGCATTGCGAACGTCAAATGGCTGAAGCGCATCGAGATATGGGACACCCGCTTCATGGGCCGCTTCATGGCGCGTGACTACGTGACGATCCGCGAAGAGCAGCGCAACCAGGAAACCGTCTGGACGGAAACGTCCGTGGGTCGAGCGCTGCTCAAGTCCGTCCCGGCCAAGGTCACCAGTAGCAGCGGCAAATACCGTATCGTCGGTGCGGCGTGGGGACCATCCGTCGCGCGCGTGGAGGTGCAGATCGACGCGGGACCGTGGGTCGCAGCAACGATCGACCGGAGCGAGCAAGCCGATTTTGCGTGGAAGCTCTGGTCCCTGGAGTGGGCGAATGCGACGCCAGGAGAACACGCCATCACTTCACGTGCTGTCGACACCCAGGGGAATGTCCAGCCAGCGATGGAGGATCCCCGCATCGCCAAGAAACGCACCTACTGGGAAAGCAACGGGCAAGTCACGCGGCGGGTCCGCCTCACCTGATCGTCGTTCGCACAGGAGATTCGCCATGCGTAACAGGTTCGCTGTTTCTGCTGTGCTGCTTGCGCTTTTGACAGCTTGCGCCACCAGCGTCCCACCGCCAGACAAGTCATCCAGTCCGCTCGCCGACCGAGGTGCCGGCGCGTGGCGCACGTGGGTACTGACCTCCGGCCAGGAACTCCGACTGCAGCCTCCGCCGAACGCTGCCGCAACTGCCGCCGAGTTGGAGCAGCTGCGGACATTTGCAGCGCAGCGGGACTCCACGGCCCAGGAGCGTATTCGGTACTGGGACTTTTGGTCGCCGTCTCATAGATGGAACGAAATGCTGATCGACATCTCGGGGGCCAATCCCATCCCGGGTGGAGCCGTGCAGCGGGCGTTTGCAATGATGAATATCGCGATCAATGACGCGATGATCGCGGCCTGGGACTCCAAGTACACATACAACCGTCAACGTCCTGGCGAGATCGACAGACTGTTTCCAGCTTCCGTGGCCACGCCCCGCAATCCTTCCTATCCTTGTGAGCACACCGTGGCCGCAGGTGCCGCTGCCGCAGTTCTTGCGCATGTCTATCCGAAAGAAGCGCAGCGTGTCACCAGCGCGGCAGAGGAGGCTGCTCGCTCACGCGTCATGGCGGGGGCAGCTTTCCCTAGCGATACCAAGGCGGGACTGGAGCTCGGGCGTGCCGTCGCTGCGCGCGTCATCGAGCGAATGAAGCTTGATGGCGGCAAATGGGCCGGGCCCGTACCCACTGGACCCGGTCTGTGGAAGGGAACCAATCCCGTGGGTGTCGACGAGGTAGGTTGGAAGCTCTTCGTTCTCAATTCTCCGAGCCAGTTTCGCCCTGGGCCGCCTCCAGCACACGACTCGCCTGAACGCGCCGCGGAGCTCGCCGAAGTCAAGGGTTTCAAGCGCACGCCGTTCACGAACAGCAAGGTGAGCTATTGGCAGTTCGGACAGTTGGGGCAGCCGGGCGTCGCGTTTCGATTGAGCGAAGAGGTGGGGCGCCGGCTGGCAGAGGATGGAACGCACTCGAGTGCACCACGTGCCGCGCGTGCGTACACGCTGGTGCACGTCGCGCACTACGAGGGCTGGATTGCCTCGCAGGACGCCAAATTCCATTACTGGGCAGCGCGTCCGAATCAGTTCGACGCGGCGATAACCACAGTGATTCCGACCCCGCCATTCCCGACGTATCCGTCCAATGCGGCTACGCTCGGCAAGGCACCAGCTGTAGTTCTGACCTACTTGTTTCCCCGCGAGCGCGCGCGATACGACGGCTGGGTACAGGAATTCGGAGAATCGCGCCTATGGGCGGGGATTCATTTCCGCAGCGACATTACGTCCGGCTGGGAGATTGGACGACAGGTGGGCGAAGCGGTCGTTGCGCGTGCAAAGGCCGATGGCAGCTAGAGGCCGCATTCTGCCCGTCGAGTTGCAGCCCACAAAACACAGGAGACGCGCATGATCACGAATCCGCAGGCCGGCACCAATGTGCAGGAAATCGCCTCGGGCATATTCCGCATCAACACGCCGGTACCGCTTCCCGACGGCAACCTGTTCAGCTTCAACCAATACCTGGTGGTCGACGACCAGCCGCTGCTGTTCCACTCCGGCCCGCGCCAGCTTTTTCCGCTGGTGAGCGAAGCCGTCGCAAGCGTGATGCCGGTCGAGCGCCTGCGCTACATCGGGCTGTCCCACGTCGAGGCGGACGAGTGCGGTGCGCTGAACCTGTTCCTGGCCGCAGCGACGCAGGCCGTGCCCCTGTGCGGCAGCATCGCGGCCATGGTCTCGATAGGCGACATGGCCGACCGCCCGCCGCGCGCGCTCGCCGATGGCGAAGAGCTCGCGCTCGGCACCCACACGATGCGCTGGTTCGACACGCCCCATCTTCCGCACGGCTGGGAGTGTGGGCTGATGATGGACGCGCACACGCGCACCTTCTTCTGCGGCGACCTCCTCACGCAGCCGGGCAACAGTGAGCGGGCGCTGGTCGACACCGACATCCTGGGACCCAGCGAGGCGTTTCGACGCCAGATGGACTATTACGCGCATGCACCGCAAACGGTCGCATTGTTGGCCGGGCTCGCGCAGCAGGAGCCCCGCACGCTCGCATGCATGCACGGCAGCGCGTGGCACGGAGATGGCGCATCGCTGTTGCGCAATCTTTCAGAGGCACTCTCGGCCCCGCATTGAGTTCCGCTCCACCGATGCGGGGCGAGCCGTCACGGCCGCCCGGACTTCAGCTCGCGCAATTGCTCCTCTGCACGGTCGAGCTCCAGCCGAAGTTCCCTGATTTCCAGTTCGAGTCGTTCAATTCGCGCTGCGCGGCTCTGCTCCGGGGCGAGAGTCTTGCAACGAGTTTGCAGTGCAGCCAAGGCCTCGGCCAGTTGCCGCCGGCGCAGCATTTGGCCTTTGGAGCGAGCGAGATCGATGTCGCGCTCGAGAGCGGCTTCCTCGGCTTTGCAACCGGTGTTGTCCGCCTGGTCTGTGGGCTGCGCGATCGAGGGGACTGCTAGAGCCAGCGCGAGGGCCAAGAAGCAAGGTTTCACGCGCATACCGGTGCCCCGAGGGAGGAAGAAGAAGCTGAGTTTGCCAGCAACTTCTCGCACTCGGCCGCGCCCGAGCGCGCGGACGTACCAGCCAAGCTGCCTACGGACGCTCAGGGCAGCAGTTCGAACTTGAGTTCGGACAGCGGCATCACCTTCTCTTCGCGCGTCATCTTGTATTCGGTGTTCGGCCCGAGCCACTTGACCCAGATCTTGTCGATCTCGCCGGCCTTGTCCAGCGCCACCAGCGCCGCGTTGACCTTGGCCAGCAGCACCGGCTCGTCCTTCTTCATGCCGACGCCGATCGGCTGCAGCACCATCGGCTCCTTGATCATCTTGAGTTCGACCCCCGAGGTCTTCGACTGGTTGACGAGCTTGGTGATGGTCATGGTGTTGGCCACCATGCCCATCGACTTGTTCTGCTGCACCGCCATGAAGGCCGAGCCCGTGTCCTGGAAGGTCACCGGCTCGGAGCCGTTCATCTTGATGGACAGCTCCGAGGTCGAGCCCTTGGTGGAGCTCAGGCGCTTGCCCTTGAAGTCGGCCTTGGTGGTGCCGGGGTCGGAGGCTTTCACGGCCAGCATTTCCTTGGCCACGTAATACGGATCGCTGAACTGGATCTGCTCGCCGCGGCTCTTGGTGTAGGCCAGGTTGGCCACGGTCACGTCGACACGGCCGAGCTTGACCTCGGGCACGCGCGCCTCGACCGACAGCGGCGTGACCTTGGCCGTGAGCCCGAGCTGCTTGGCCAGCGCGTTGCACAGGTCGACGTCGAAGCCCACCATCTCGCGCGTCTTGGGATCGGGCGCGGCAAAGGGCGGCACATCGGCGAAGGTGCCGCACTTGAGTTCCTTGCGCTGGTTGATGTCGTCCCACTGGTCGGCATGGGCCAGGACGGACAGCGTGCCAAGGCAGCAAGCGATGGCGGCGAGACGGAAGACGGTCTTCTTCGACATGATGAACTCCTGGTGAGGACGGGGATGGGAAATGCCTAGTGCGCGCGCAAGTCCGAGAGGAAGCGCTGCGCGCGCGGATGCTGGGGGCTGTTGAAAAAAGTCTCGGGCTCGGCCTTCTCGAGAATCCGGCCGGCGTCCATGAACCAGACGCGGTCCGCGACCTCGCGGGCGAAGTTCATTTCGTGCGTGACGCACATCATGGTCATGCCGTCGCTGGCCAGGCCGCGCATCACGGAGAGCACCTCGCCCACCATCTCGGGGTCGAGCGCGCTGGTGGGCTCGTCGAACAGCATGGCCGGCGGCTCCATGGCGAGCGCGCGCGCAATCGCCACCCGCTGCTGCTGGCCGCCCGACAGTTGCGCGGGATAGGCGCCGGCCTTGTTCGACAGGCCGACACGTTCGAGCAACTGCATGGCCTTGGTGCGCGCGGCAGCACGCTTGACGCCGAGCACGCGCATCGGCGAAAGCATGATGTTCTCCAGCACCGAGAGGTGCGGAAACAGGTTGAAGCTCTGGAACACGAAGCCGATGCGGCTGCGCAGCTTGTTGAGCGCCGCGCTGCTCATCGGCGCGTGGATGTCGTGGCCGTCGAAGAGCAGCTGGCCCGACTTGATTTCCTCCAGGCGGTTAACGGTGCGGATCAGCGTCGACTTGCCGGAGCCCGAGGGCCCGCAGACCACGACCACCTCGCCCTTCTTCACTTCGGCGTTGACGTCGGCGAGCGCCTGGTAGTCGCCATACCACTTGTTGATGTTGGAGAACAGGATCATGGGAGCGTCTTCGGAAGTCGCTGGGGTGGGCATGGTTCTGTCTCCTTCGTGGTGTCGCCGGCCGTCGTGTGCGGCCTTGTCAGGGATTGGCCGCCACCGGCGGCGGCAGCGAGGCGCCCTCGGGCGACAGCGGGGCCTGCGTGACGCCGAGCCGCTTGTGGGCAATGCGCCGCTCCAGCCATTGCGCCAGCTGCGTCAGGCTGAAGCAGACGACGTAGTAGGTCATCGCCAGGATGAAGAACACCTGGAACGGCTTGGTCAGCAGCTGGTTGTTGATCTGGTTCGCGGCAAAGGTGAGCTCCTGCACGTTGATCACGTAGCCGAGCGTCGTCTCCTTGATCGTCGAGATGAACTGGCTCAGCATGCTCGGCAGCATGTTGTAGAGCGCCTGCGGCAGGATCACGTACCACATGGTGCCGAGATGGCTGTGGCCGAGCGCGCGCGCCGCTTCGGTCTGCCCCTTGGGCAGGGCCTGGACGCCGGCACGCACCACCTCCGACAGGTAGGCGCCCTCGTAGATCACCAGCGTGCACAGCATGGTGGTGAAGCCCGAGACCTCGCGCCCGATCAGGATCGGCACGAGGAAGTAGACCCACAGGATCACCATCAGGAGCGGCACGCCGCGCACCACGTAGACCAGCACTGTCGCCGGCCAGCGCAAGAGCCGCCAGGGCGACAGGCGCGCCAGCGCCAGCAGCACCGACAGCGGAAAGGCCAGCACGATGCCCAGCACCGAGAGGATCAGCGTGGCGACGATGCCGCCCAGGGGGCCGCTCGGATACTGGCCGACCAGCAGCAGCAGCCAGTTGTCGCGCAGGATCTCGAAGACGCTGAACATCGCTCACCTCGCCCCAACGATCCGATAGCGCTTCGACAGCCAGGCGCCGGCCGCCATGATGAAGAGCGAGAACAGCAGGTAGAGCACCGTCGCCACGCTGTAGGCCTCGAAGGCGCGGAAGCTCTGGCTCTCCACTTCCTTGACCGCGTGGGTCAGCTCGGCCACGCCGATGGCCATCGCCAGGCTGCTGTTCTTGAAGAGGGACACGCTGTGGTTGACCAGCGCGGGAATCGCATTGCGGATCGCCTGCGGCAGCATGACGTGGCGCATCGACCCGATGTAGCTGTGGCCCAGGGCGCGCGCGGCCTCGGCCTGCCCGCTCGGAATGGAACGCAGGCCGGAGCGCATGTCCTCGCTGAAGTAGGCGGCCTGGCACAGCCCGAGCGCGACGATCGAGAGGATCATTTCCGCGTTGTGCGCGGACAGCCAGCCCTGCAGCACATCTGGCAAGAGGCTGAAGATGCCGAAGTACCAGAACATCAGCTGCACCAGCGTCGGCACGTTGCGGTGGTAGGAGACGTAGGCCGCGACCACACGCTCGGCGATGCGGCTGGGCATGAGCCGCACGACCAGCAGCACGATGGCCAGCCCCATTGCCAGCAGCCAGGACCCGGCCGCGATCTTCAGCGTCATCTCGACGCCGTGCAGCAGCATGGCGCCGAACTCCGGCTTCAGCAGGACGGCCAGCAGGTCGAAGTCCTTCATTGCCGTTCCTTTGCAGCGCCGCTCAGGCCTGCGGCGCTTCCGGGCGCGTGGTGGAGAGCCCGCCCGGCACCTGCAGCGTCGGCGTGATTTCCATGTGGCCCACGTTCACCGCGATCGGCGCCGCGATGGCGAAGGCGATGGCGTTGGCGATGTCTTCGGCTTGCGGCAGCTCGAAGCCTTCGACGAAGCGCTTGCGGGTCTCTTCGGAGTCGCCGTGCACGTGCGCGAAGATGTCGGTGGCCACCCGCCCCGGGCAGATCTCGGTGACCCGCACGCGCTTGCCGAAGACGTCGATGCGCAACTGGCGCGACAGCATGCTCACCGCCGCCTTGGTCGCGTGGTAGGTGCTGTTGCCGCCGAAGTTGTAGGCGGCGGCGATCGAGCTGATGTTGACCACGTGGCCGCGGTCGCGCGCCGCCATGCCGGGCACCACCAGCCGGCACAGGTGCAGCACGGCGCGCAGGTTCACGTCGACCAGCAGGTCGATGCCTTCGGCATCCGCTTGGAGAATCGAGCCCGGTCGGTCGACGCCGGCGTTGTTGACCAGCACGTCGAACGGGACCTCCTGCGCCAGGCGGGTGATGCATTCGAGGTCGCTCACGTCGATGGCGTGCGGGATGCAGCCCGTGCGCGCGGCCAGCTCGGCCAGCTTGCCGGCGCTGCGCGCGAGCGCATGGACCTGCAGGCCTTCCTTGCAGAGGCGCTCGACGACCGCGGCGCCGATGCCCGAAGAGGCCCCCGTCACCAGCGCGGTCTTGTAGTCGGAAAACGGCATCTTTGCGTCCTTCGTTGGGAGAAATTCACTGTATCGAGCACCCGGCAGCAGCGCCAAGACGGAATGGCTGTGTAGAGATAAGCCGTCCTTATGTCGCTTCTTCCGTCACGGCGCCAGCTGCCGCGAGATCGGCACCACGCGCCCTGCCGCCTCGACCACGCCGCGCACGGCGCGCGCCAGCGCCACGGCGCCGGGCGTGTCGCCATGCAGCAGGATCGAGCGCACCTTCATCGGGATCTTCTTGCCGCCGTAGCTGGTGACCGTGCCCTCGTCGAGCAGCTGGCGCACGCGCGCCAGCACGGCGTCGCGGTCGTGGATCACGGAATCGGGCAGCTTGCGCGGCACCAGCAGGCCCTCGTCGTCGCAGGCGCGGTCGGCCAGGAAGGTCCGCGCCACGCGCAGGCCGCAGCGTTCGGCCGCGTCCTCGATGGCGCGGCTGGCGGAGGAGCTGATGATGAGCCCGGGATCGAAGTCGGCCACCGCGCGCACCAGCGGCCCTGCGAGCGCCGCATCGGCGGCGGCCATGTTGCCCAGCGCGCCGTGGAAGCTCATGTGCGTCATGCGGTGGCCGGCGGCGCGCGCCATGCCCGCCAGCGCGCCGAGCTGGTAGACGACGTAGCTGGCGAGCTCCGCGGTGTCGATCTGCATCGGGCGCCGCCCGAAGCCGAGCAGGTCCGGAAAACCCACATGGGCGCCGACGTCGACGCCCCTGGCCCGGGCCATGCGCACCGTGCGGTCCATGATGACCGGGTCGCCGGCATGGAAGCCGCAGGCCACGTTGGCGGAGGAGACGATCTCCAGCAGCGCCTCGTCCTCGCCCATGCGCCAGGGTCCGAAGCCCTCGCCCAGGTCGGCGTTCAGGTCGATGTCCATCGTGCTGTTCCTTTCATTCGAGGCGCTGCAGTTCGACCAGCGCGGTGCCGTAGCCCACGGCTTGGCCGGCGACGACGAGGATGCCCGCCACGACGCCGGCCAGCGGAGCGGTCACCGGCAGCAGCAGCGGGCCGATCCGCAGCAGCCCCAGAAGCTGCCCCGCCGGCACGTGCTCGCCGATGCGCACCAGGGGCGCGGCGTGCAGCGGATGGCCGTGCAGGAACAGGCCCACGCTCGAGGCGGCGGCGACGGCCGGGGCCGGCGCAGCGCCGTCGTCGCCCGCATCGAGTTGCACGATCTCGCCGGACGATGCGCCGTTGCGGCCCAGCCGCAACGTCCCTTCGGACGTGCGCAGTTCCAGCAGGCCGATGTCGGTGGCTGCCAGCCAGGCGGCCAGTTGCTGCAGTTGCTCAGCTGTTCGCATGTCAGCTCATGCAGGGCGAGCTGCGGTGCAGATCGACGATGCGCCTCACCTTGTCCAGCCAGGCCTGGACCTCGTCCAGCGCCGCGATGGCCTGGTCCCAGGTGGCTTCGACGAAGCGGATGCGGCTGCCGATCGGTGCCTGGCCGAGCCGCCACAGATCGGCCTCGATCACCGTGCCGAATTTCGGATAGCCGCCCGAGGGCTGGGCGTCGCGCATCTGGATGATGGGCTGGCCGCTGTGCGGCACCTGGATCACGCCCGGCACGATGCCGTGCGAGCGCATCTCCATCGGCGCGACGGGCCGCAGCGCCTCGCCCGCCAGCCGGTAGCCGTAGCGGTCGCTCTGCGCGGTGATCTTCCACTCGCCGGCCCAGAAGGCGGCGCGCGAGGCCTCCTCGAATCCCAGGTATTCGGCGGCAGGCAGCACGCGCACGGCAGGCAGGCCGTCCGCCTGCAGCGGCAAGGCCAGCGCGGGCGGCACGAGGCCGAAGCCGGTGCGGCAGCTGCGCCCCGCCCCTGCCGCGCGCAGCGCGTCACCCCGGCGCAGCGCCCGGCCTTCATGGCCACCGAAGGCGCCGCGCAGCTGGGTACTGCGCGAGCCCAGGACCTCGGGCACATCCACCCCGCCCGCCAGGCACAGCACGGCCCGGCTGCCGCGCTGCGCGCCACCTTGCGGCAAGCCCAGCGTCAACAGTTGGCCGGCGCGCGCCTGGCAGACCCACCAGGGCATTAAGGGTTGATCGTCCAGCCGTGCCGCGCAATCGGCGCCGGTCAGCGCGAAGGCGCAGTCCTCGCCGAAGCGCAGCTTGAACGGGAACACCGGCACCTCGATGGCGGCTGCGTCGATCTCGTTGCCCAGCATCAGGTTGCCGGCCGCCAGCGCCATGTTGTCCATGGCGCCGGAAGTGCCGACGCCCCAGCGCAGGCTGCCGGTGCGACCCAGGTCCTGCACGGTGGCGAGCGCGGCGGAGGAAAGGATCTCGATCATTTGACGATCCTCTCGACCCGGAAGCGGATCATGTCGCCCGGCTGCAGCATCGCGGGCTGGTCCTGCGCCGGATCGAAAAAGCACATCGAGGTGCTGCCGATGGTGTTCCAGCCGCTCGGGCCGGCAGAGGCCGAGACGCCGGTCTGCGCGCCGCCGATCGACACCGCGCCGCCCGGAATGCTCAGCACCGGCACCTTGCGCCGCGGCGTCGCGATGCGCGGGTCCATGCCGCCCAGGTAGCAGTAGCCGGGATGGCTGCCGAGCGCATAGACCGGGTAGATCGGCGTGCTGTGCAGGTCGACGATCTCCTCCACGCTGAGGCCGGTGTGCGACACCACGTCGGCCATGTGGGGACCGGCCTCGCCGCCGTAGACCACGGGGAGTTCGACCACGCGGCCTTCGAGCGGCAGGGCCTCCGCCGCGTCCCAGGCGGCATGCAGGCGGGCCTCCAGCGATTCCAGTTCAGCGGCGCTGCGCGGGGGCCGCATGAAGGTCAGCATGAGGTTGTTCATGCCCGGCACCGCTTCGCGCACCTCGGGCCATTCCTGGGTTTCTCGCGCCAGCGCCCAGATGCGCTGCTGCGACCCGAGGTTCAACTCGCCCGGTGCCTCGAACAGCAGCGCCGTGGTGCCCAGCAGGCTGACGGATGCGCGCTCCGTGATCATGCGGCACGCCTTTGCTGCAGCCAGCGCTCGAGATGGTGGATGTCGACGCCGCCGGCAGCGAAGCCATCGTCTCGCAGGATCTCGCGGTGCAGCGGCACATTGGTCGAGATGCCCTCGACATGCATCTCGGCGAGCGCCAGGCGCATGCGGTCGAGCGCGTCGGCGCGCGTGCTGCCCTGCACGATGAGCTTGGCGATCATCGAGTCGTAGTACGGCGGCACACGGTAGCCGGCGCCGGCATGCGAGTCCACGCGCACGCCGGAGCCGCCGGGCAGCTGCCAGCCGGTGATGCGCCCGGGTGACGGCGCGAAGGTGTCGGGATTCTCGGCGTTGATGCGGCACTCGATCGCATGGCCTTGGCAGCGCACATCGGCCTGCGACAGCGCCAGGCGTTCGCCGCGGGCGACGCGCAGCTGCTGCTGCACGATGTCGATGCCGGTGGTCATTTCGGTCACCGGATGCTCCACCTGCAGGCGGGTGTTCATCTCGATGAAGTAGAACGCACCGCGCTCGTAGAGGAACTCGAAGGTGCCGACGCCGCAGTAGCCGATCTGCCGGCAGGCAGCGGCGCAGCGCTCGCCGACCTCCGCGATCAGCGCCTCGTCGATGCCCGGCGCCGGCGCCTCCTCGATCACCTTCTGGTGGCGGCGCTGGAGCGAGCAGTCGCGGCTGCCGAGCCATAGCGCCTGACCATGGCTGTCGGCCAGCACCTGGATCTCGACATGGCGCGGATGCAGCAGGAACTTCTCGATGTAGACCTCCGGGTTGCCGAAGGCGCGGCGCGCTTCCTCGCGCGTCAGGGCCATCGCGTCCGGCAGCGAGGCCTCGTCGTGCACCACGCGCATGCCGCGGCCGCCGCCGCCGCCGGCGGCCTTGACAATCACCGGATAGCCGACTTCGCGCGCCAGGGCCTGGATCGCCAGCGGATCCTCGGGCAGCCCCTCGTCCGGCCCCGGCACGCAGGGCACGCCGGCCCGCCGCATCGCGCGCTTGGCCGCGACCTTGTCGCCCATGGTGCGGATGCAGGCGGCGCTCGGGCCGATGAAGGTGAGGCCGGCCTGCTCGACGCGTTCGGCAAAGCCCGCGTTCTCCGACAGGAAGCCGTAGCCCGGATGGATGGCCTGCGCGCCGCTCACCTCGGCGGCGAACAGGATCGCGGCCTGGTTCAGGTAGCTCTGCCCGGGCGCGGCGGGGCCGATGCACAACGCCTGGTCGGCCTGCGCCACATAGCTCGCGTCGCGATCGGCCTCGGAGTGCACCGCCACGGTCTTGAGGCCGAGGCCGTGGCAGGCGCGCTGGATGCGCAATGCGATTTCTCCGTGGTTGGCGATCAGGACGGTATCGAACATGGGCTTGTCCTCACTCGAAGTGAAACAGCGGCTGGCCGGCTTCGACTTCCTGCCCGGAGCCGACCAGCACTTCCTGCACCGTGGCGTCACGCTCGGCGCGCACCTCGTTGAACACCTTCATGGCCTCGATCACGCACAGCGTCTGGCCCGCCTCGATCGCTTGACCGGCCTGCACGAAGGGCGGCTCGCCGGGCGTGGGCTGCAGATGCACCACGCCGTACAGCGGCGCGAGGCATTCGGCCGCCGCTGCTGCTGCAACGGGCGCATCGTGCGCCGCGACGGCCGCGATCGCCGCTCGCGCACGCCGCGGCGCCGCCGCCAGCGCCGACTGCTTTACCAGCCGCAGCGTGCTGCCGTTCTCGCTGTACTCCAGCTCGCACAGGTCCGATGCGGCCAGCGCGTCGATGAGCGTCTTGATCTGTTCCTGGTTCATGCCAGGGAACAGTAGCGGGCCGCGGGCGCAAAGCCCAAGACGGATTGGCTGTGCCGCGATAAGGGCGGCTTATGACAAGGCGGTCAGCTCGGGCTCGGGCGTCGAGGCGACGGTGCCGGCAAGGTCGACGACGAGCTCGAGCAGGATGTCCTTCACGGCCTGCGCCGGTTCGGAAAGCGGCAGGTGGTCCGACTGGCACAGCGCGAGCGGCGCCTCGATCACCGGATCGACGATGCGGAACTGCCAGGCGCCGCAGGCCGCCACGACCTCGCGCGCCATCGACGCCGGCAGGATGGTGGCGCCCAGTCCGTCGGCAATGGCGGCGGTCAGCGTGAAGGCCGACTCGATCTCGGCCACCACGCGCGGCACCATGCCGGCGCGAACGAACGCCGCATCGACCAGCTTGCGCACCACGTTGTAGGGGCGCGGCAGGAACAGCTCGATCTCGCGCAGATCGGCCAGCCGCACCGGCTCGGCCGGCGCCGGCATGGAAGCCGGCCCCACCAGGAACAGGGGCTCCTTGAGCAGCGGCAGGAAGGACAGCCCGTGGATGGCCTTGTCGCCATAGAGCACGGCCAGGTCCATGCGGCCGTTCATGATGAGCTCGCTGAGCGTGGTGCCGTAGTTCTCGTTCAGGTAGAGCAGGATGCCGGGATGCCGGGCCCGCACGGTGCGCAGCAGCGGCAGCGACAGCGCGGAGGCCGCGGTGCCGGGCGCGAGCCCCACCGACACCTGGCCCGACAGGCCCTCGCCGGCGGCCTCCATGTCGACGCGGGCCTGCTCGCACTGGCGCAGGATGATCTGGGCATGGCGGTACAGCACCTTGCCGGCCTCGGTGGGCGTCACGCCCCGCTTGGTGCGCACCAGCAATTGCTGCCGCACTTCGCCTTCGAGCGTGGCGAGCTGCTGGCTCAGCGCCGGTTGCGCGATGAAGAGCACCTCGGCGGCCTGCGTCAGGCTGCCGATGTCCACGATCTTCACGAAGTATTTGAGGCGTCGGAGGTTCACGCCTTGTCTCCAAGCAAAAGCTGAGCCTAGCACTGGGGTGCAGGGGTGCCTATTGCGATGTGTCCGGGGGGTCTGGGGTGCGGAGGCGGGCGATCCCCTCTGCGCCGCCGAAGCGCGCAGGCTTTCGCGGATCAGGGCTCGCGATTGTCTGAGCCGAAGGCGAGTTCGAGCGAGACCCCGCGAAAGGCGAGCACTGCAGGAAAGCCCGAAGGGCGCCGGCGCAGTGGGGTCGCACGGCCCGTACCGCATGCCGGGCGCGCATCCAACGAGCAAAGCCGAAGCGTCACCATAAGCTCCGCCTATACGACCAGAGCGATCTCGTCTTGGCCGCGGCAGGGCGATGTGCGTACCGTTATGCCATCCCGCAGTCCAAGGAAGATCCGTGACCACCTCCCGCATCGCCGCCCGCATCCGGCGCATCAAGCCTTCGCCCAGCACCTCCGCCGCCGACCGCGCCAACGAGCTGCGCCGCCAGGGCAAGTCGATCGTCAACCTGGTGGTGGGCGAGCCCGACTTCGACACCCCGCTGCATATCCGGCGCGCCGCCGCCGAAGCCATGGACAAGGGCGCGACGCGCTACACGCTGATGGCCGGCACGGTCGAACTGCGCCAGGCCATCGTCGCCAAGTTGCAGCGCGAGAACGGCCTGTCGTACGCGATGAACGAGATCATCGTCACCAGCGGCGCCAAAAGCGCGATCTATAACGCCCTCGCGATCACGCTGGAGCCGGGCGACGAGGTCATCATCCCCGCGCCCTACTGGGTGTCCTACCCCGACATGGTGCTGGCCTGCGAAGGCAGGCCCGTGGTCGTCGCCTGCCCGGAAGCCCACGGCTTCAAGCTCACGCCGGCCCAGCTGGAGGCCGCCATCACGCCGCGCACGCGCTGGCTCCTGATCAACTCGCCTAGCAACCCCACCGGCGCGAGCTACACGGCCGACGAATACCGCGCGCTGGCGGATGTCCTCGCGCGCCATCCGCACGTGATGGTGATGACCGACGACATCTACGAGCACATCCGCTTCGACGGCCGCTCGACGCCGCACATTCTGGCGACCGAGCCCGCCTTGCGCGAGCGCACGCTGGCCGTCAACGGCGTCTCCAAGACCTATGCGATGACCGGCTGGCGCATCGGCTGGGCCGCGGGCCCGGCGGACCTGATCACGGCGATGGACACCCTGCTCTCGCAGTCCGCCGGCAACTGCTGCTCGATCAGCCAGGCGGCGGCCGCCGCGGCGCTCAACGGCGACCAAAGCTTCGTGGCCGAGAGCGTGGCGGTCTACAAGGAGCGGCGCGACCGCACGCTCGCGCTCGTCAATGCGATCCCCGGCCTCTGCTGCGCCATGCCGCCCGGCGCCTTCTACCTCTACATCGACTGCGCCGGGCTGATCGGCAAGACCACGCCCGCGGGCAAGCGGCTGAACGAAGACGGCGACGTCGTGATGTACCTGCTGGAAAGCGCAGGCGTGGCCACGGTCGCCGGCACCGCCTACGGGCTCTCGCCCTACTTCCGCCTCTCCATCGCCACCTCGATCGACACACTGGAAGAAGGCTGCGCGCGCATCGCCCGCGCGGTGGCCGAGCTGCGCTGAGCGCACGAACCATCGCCTCCACCAAGGACAAACCCATGCCATACAAAGCCATCCGCAAGAACCCCTCGGCCGCGCAGGTCGATCCGAAGATACTGGCCGCGCTGCGCGAGATGCCCGTTGCGGCGCTGAGCGACAACATGCATCGCAACATCGGCACCACGGGCCTGAACCCTTATCACCGCCCCGTCGCCCGGATCATGGCGGGCACGGCCGTCACGGCGCGCTCGCGTGGCGGCGACAACCTGACGTATTTGCGCGCCCTCGAGTTCTGCCGTCCCGGCGACGTGCTGGTGATCGATGCCGGGGGCATCCTCAACAACGCGGTGGTCGGCGGCATCCTGTCCTTCTACGCCGCCCACATCGGCGTCGTGGGCGTGGTAGTCGACGGGGCGATCCGCGACGTGGCCGAAATCCGGGCGCGCGAGTTTCCGGTCTACGCACGCGGCGTCACCCATCGCGGCCCGTACAAGGACGGCCCGGGCGAGATCAACGTGCCGGTGTCCGTCGGCGGCATGGTGGTCAGCCCCGGCGACATCGTGGTCGGCGACCAGGACGGCCTGATGGCGTTCTCGCCGGACGAGGCCGAGCTGCTGATCGAGAAGGCACGCGCGCACCTGGAGACCGAAGCGGAAACGATACGGGCCATGAAGGAGGGACGATGGGACCGGTCCTTCATCGACGCGCTGGAGGCCCGCTGCGCGAACTGAGCGCATCGGCAGCGCGCGCGAGGCGATACTCGCTACTCGGCCACGCGACACAAGCACCTTGATGGAGACATTGCCTTGAATCCGGTCCTCAAAAGCTTCGACCTCAGCGGGCGCACCGCCCTCATCACCGGCTCCAGCGCCGGCATCGGCTACGCCCTGGCGCGCGGACTGGCGGGCGCCGGCGCGCGCGTGATCCTCAACGCGCGCAGCGCCGACAAGCTCGAACAGGCCGCGCAACGCCTGCGCGAGGAAGGCTTCAGCGTCTTCACCGCCGCCTTCGACGTCACCTCGGGCGAGGCGGTGCGCGCGGCCATCGAGCGCATCGAGGCCGACATCGGCGCCATCGACATCCTCGTCAACAACGCCGGCATGCAACGCCGCGGCCCGCTCGACCAGTTCGAGGAAGCGCACTGGCACGAGCTGATGAAGACCAACGTCGACAGCGTCTTCCTGGTCGGCCAGGCGGTGGCGCGCCGGATGATCCCGCGACAGCGCGGCAAGATCATCAACATCTGCTCGGTGCAAAGCGAGCTCGGCCGCCCTGGCATCGCGCCCTATACCGCGAGCAAGGGCGCGGTGAAGATGCTGACCAAGGGCATGGCGATCGACTGGGGCCAGCACGGCATCCAGGTCAACGGCCTGGGGCCGGGCTATTTCAAGACCGAGCTGACCGATGCGCTGGTCAACAATGCCGAGTTCACCGCGTGGCTGGTGAACCGCACGCCGTCGCGCCGCTGGGGCGACGTGGAAGACCTGGTCGGCGCGGCAGTGTTCCTCGCGAGCGACGCTTCCAACTTCGTCAACGGCCACGTCCTGTACGTCGACGGCGGCGTGACGGCCACGCTCTAGACAAGGAATCGGCCATGGAAGCCCTCGTCATCCACGCCCCCGGCGATTTGCGCGTCGAAGAAGTCGCGACCCCCGAGCTCGGGCCCGGCCAGTTGCAGGTGCGCGTGCGCTGCGGCGGCATCTGCGGCTCGGACCTGCACTACTACCAGCATGGCGGCTTCGGCACCATCCGCATCAAGGAGCCGATGGTGCTGGGCCACGAAGTGGCCGGCGTGATCGAGGCCGTGGGCGACGGCGCGGGCGGCTTCGCGGCCGGCGAGCGCGTCGCCATCAGCCCGAGCCGCCCCTGCGGGCTGTGCCGCTACTGCCAGCAGGGCCTGCAGAACCACTGCTTGGACATGCGCTATTACGGCAGCGCGATGCGCACGCCGCACGTGCAGGGCGCCTTCCGCCAGCAGATCGTGGTCGAGCACTGGCAGGCGCATCGGCTGGCCGACAGCGTGAGCGACGGCGAAGGCTCGATGGCCGAGCCGCTGTCGGTGGCGCTGCATGCAGTGCGCCGCGCGGGCCCGCTGTTGGGCAAGAGCGTGTTGGTCACCGGCTGCGGGCCGATCGGCGCGCTGGCCATCATCGCGGCGCGGCGCGCGGGTGCCACCCACATCGTGGCCACGGACGTGGGCGCGCACACGCTGGGCAAGGCGCTCAAGGTGGGGGCCGACGAGGTCGTCAACGTGGCCGAGGAGCCCGACGGCCTGGCGCGCTTCACGGCCGACAAGGGCCGCTTCGACGTGCTGTTCGAAGCCAGCGGCAACCAGCGCGCGCTGGTTGGCGCCTTCGATGCGCTGCGCCCGCGCGGCATCATCGTGCAGCTGGGACTGGGCGGCGAGATGACGCTGCCGATCAACACCATCGTGGCCAAGGAGTTCGACCTGCGCGGAGCCTTCCGCTTCCACGAGGAGTTCGCGGTGGCGGTGGAGCTGCTCAACAAGGGGCTGGTCGATGTGAAGCCGCTGATCTCGGCGACCTTGTCCTACCGCGACTCGGCGCGCGCCTTTGCGCTGGCGGCCGATCGCTCGCAGGCGATGAAGGTGCTGCTGAACTTCGACTGATCAGTTCGCGCTGCGCCGATAGAAGGCCAGCGAGCCCGCCAACGCCAGCAGCGCGCCGCCGCAGCAGCGGTCCAGCCACAGCACCGCACGCTGCCGCAACAGCTTGACGGCGCGCGCACCGATCACGGCATAGGCCAGCATCACCGAGAAGTCGAGACTCGCGAACACGATGCCGATGGCAGCGTACTGCGGCCATTGCGCCGCGCCCGGATCGATGAATTGCGGCATCAGCGCGGAACAGAAGAGATAGCCCTTGGGATTGGTCACGGCCACCAGGAAGGATTTGGCGAAGATGGCGCGCGGCGTCGCGCCGCTCGGCACCTCGCCTTCCTGCCGCGAGAGGTCCAGCCCGCCCTGCGAGCGCAGAAGCCGGATGCCGAGCCAGGCCAGGTAGGCCGCGCCCGCCCACTTGAGCACCGAGAACCAGAACTCCGACGCGGCCAGCAAGGCCCCGAGGCCGAGCGCCACCGCGCCCACCAGCACGAAGTCGGAAGCGACCGCGCCCAGCATGCCGGGCAGCGAGCGCCGCACGCCGAAACGCGAGCCGTTGGCGAGCGCGAGCAGCACCGTGGGACCGGGCGTGGCAATAGCCACCAGCGCGACAAAAGAGAAGACGAGCAGCGTTGCGGTGTTCATGCGGCGCAGCTTAGCCGAAGCGCTCGAAGCGAAGACTTTTTTGCGACTCTTTGTTGCAGGCCTTCGTCCTACATCTGCTGCGGCGCTTTTCCGAAGTTGGTGTTTCAACAAGGCTTCATTAATTCGTTCAGCGGTCGAGCTCCTTGGCGAAGAGAAGGAGATCGGCTTTTTCGGGAACAGGTATCTCGTCCATGCACTGACTCGATCTCATCATGACTGCCCTCACCGCAAATTTCGTCTCCCCGCCCGGCCCCGTGTCTGCAGAAGCATTCGGGGGCTTGATCGACTTGTCGAGGGTGCTGCTGCGCAGCGACCCGTCGACCACCGTGGTGTGCGAGACCTGCCGGACCATCAACCGGGATTCGGCCCTCTTCTGCAAAGGCTGCGCGGGCAAGCTGCCGGCCTTCTACGCGACGGGTGCCGTCGCGGACGACGCTTGGCACGCGCCGGGCATCGACGACGAGCGCACGCCCACCGTGCTGACGCTGGCGATCTCGGTGCTGGGCTTCAGCGCGGCGCTGGCCACGATGCTCGCCTTGCTCGGGCTCTGGTACGGCGGCGGCGCGACGGTGGAGCCGACGCCGGCCTCGACGGCCGCATCGGCCCCGACCGTGACGCCGGTGGCTGCGCCCAGCGTGGTTCCCGTCGCGCTCCCGGCGATGGGTTCGAGCTTCCATGCCGCCGCCTCGAACGAGAGCCCGACGGCCGCGGTGTTCGTCGACGAACGGCCGGCAGCTCCCGCGGCGAGCCCCGCGCCGAAGCGAGAGCCGCGCGCCCACGCCCAGGCCGCGCGCAAGACCTCGGCGCCGCCGGCGGCCGCGCATGCGGCGAGCTTCCGGCGCTCGGCGCAGGGCCCGCTGGCGTCGTGCGATGGACGCAACTTCATTGCGCACGCCGTCTGCGTCAACAACCGCTGCGCCCAGCCGGGCAACGCCCAGCTCTCGCAGTGCAAGAAGGCACTGCACCAGCGCCGTCAGGACGAAGCGCGCCGCAATCTGTTTCTGATGAACTGAGCGGACGGGCGCCTACATCCGCGTTCGGAGACTTCGTCTATGAAGAGGTCTTTGAACGAGGAACCCTCATGGAAAGCAAATCCTGGCTCGCGGCGCTCCAGGCCGCGGACGCGCGCCGTCCCGATCTGCCGGGTGAACACCTGATCGTGCTGGGCGTCGGCCTGCTGCTGCTGATGGCAACGGGGCGCAGCCGCTCGATCGTCGGCCGGGCCTTGATCGGCGCTGCGGCTGGCGCCTTCATCGGCCGCGCGGCGAGCGGCACCGGCGGCGCGGCGCGCCTCGCCTCCATGCTGAACAGGGTGCGCCGCCGATGAAGCAAGGGAGAACGACGATGAATCCGCGAGCACTGAAACCGGGCCGCCTCGCGCTGTGCGTGGCGGGCGCCATCCTGTCGCTGGCGGCGTGCAGCGACCAGGCGAGCCAGCAGAGCGCCGAAAGAAAAGTCGACTCCGCGGTGGAGAAGACGCAGGACGCGACCGTGGCCGCCGCGCGCAAGGCCGCCGAGCTGGCGGAGAAGGCGCGCGACAACACCAAGGCCTACTTCGAGTCGCCCGAGGTGAAGCGGGACGTCGCGGCGGCCAAGGATGCGGTGAAGAACGCCGGCGACGCGTTGACGGCCAAGACGGACGACGTGGCGATCACGGCCTCGGTCACCGCCGCGCTGGCGCGCGATCCGGAGCTGAGCGCCCGGCGCATCGACGTGCGCACCAGCGCCGGCACGGTGCAGCTCGCCGGCCCGGCGCCGAGCACCGAAGCCAAGGCGCGGGCGGAAACCATCGCCCGCGCCGTGAAGGGCGTCAGCTCGGTCGACAACCGGCTCGAAGTAACCGCGACAAACTGAGGCCGCGCTCCTCGATCAGCTTCGGCTCTCGGCGTGCGCCGGCTTGCCGACCTGGATCGTCACTTCTTCGCCCTTGATGCGCGCCTGCACGGCGCGCACGGCGTTGTGCACGCGCTCGCCGTAGTCGGCATCGGCCTGGCGGAAGTGGTTGACCGCGCGGTCGACGATGTCCTGGCGCGTCACGGCGCCGAGGCTGCCGGCAATGCTGGCGACCAGGCGGCTCCTGGCGGCTTCGTCCATCAGGCGGTAGAGGTCGCCGGCCTGCACGAAGTCGGTGTCCTCGGAGTGTTTCGTCCAGGCGTGGCTGCCGGTCCAGCCGTGGATCTCGAGCGGTGCGTACACGGGCTCGTTGCTTTGCTTGGGCGCATCGCTGAAGCTGTTGGGCTCATAGTTCGGAGCGCGGCCGCCGTTGTCGTAGCGCATCGCGCCGTCGCGCCCGTAGTTGGCTGCCTTGGTCGCGTGCGGGCAGTTCACGGGCAGCTGCGTGTGGTTGATGCCCAGGCGGTAGCGCTGGGTGTCGCCGTAGCTGAAGAGGCGGCCCTGCAGCATCTTGTCCGGCGAGGGGCCGATGCCCGGCACGAAGTTGGCGGGGTTGAACGCGGCCTGCTCGATCTCGGCGAAGTAGTTGTCGGGGTTGCGGTTGAGCGTGAGGGTGCCGATGTCGATCTTCGGGTAGTCCTTGTGCGACCAGACCTTGGTCAGGTCGAAGGGGTTGAAGCGGTAGTTCTGCGCCTCGGCCACCGGCATGATCTGCACCTGCACCTTCCAGCTGGGGAACTCGCCGCGCTCGATGGAATGCAGGAGGTCGAGGTGATGGTGGTTCGGGTTCTCGCCGCCCACGCGCTGCGCCTCTTCGGCCGTGAAGCAGTCGATGCCCTGATTCGTCTTGAAGTGGTACTTGACCCAGAAGGCCTCGCCCTTGGCATTGACCCACTGGAAGGTGTGCGAGCCGAAGCCGTCCATGTGGCGATAGCTCCTGGGGATGCCGCGGTCGCCGAACAGCCAGGTGAACTGGTGCGTGGCCTCCGGCGAATGCGAGAAGAAGTCCCAGGCGTTGTTGGGCTCCTGCACGTGGCTGTAGGGGTCGCGCTTCTGCGAGTGGATGAAGTCGGGGAACTTGAGCGGGTCGCGGATGAAGAAGATCGGCGTGTTGTTGCCGACCAAGTCGTAGTTGCCCTCTTCCGTGTAGTACTTGAGCGCGAAGCCGCGCGGGTCGCGCACCGTGTCGGCCGAGCCGAGCTCGAGCGCCACCGTCGAGAAGCGGGTCAGCACCTCGGTCTTCTTGCCGACCTGGCTCAGGAAGCGGGCCTTGGTCCATTGGCTGACGTCGGCCGTCACTTCGAAGGTGCCGAAGGCGCCCGATCCGCGCGCGTGCACCACGCGCTCCGGAATGCGCTCGCGGTCGAAGCGCGCGAGCTTCTCGATCAGGTGGTGGTCCTGCATCAGCACCGGGCCGTTGGGGCCGGCGGTCTGCGACTGCTGGTTGTTCTCAACGGGGGCGCCACTTTCGGTGGTGAGCTTGCGGGATTCGGTCATGGGGCTTGTCCTTGGTGCAGTGTTCAGGAGCCATTGATTCTGGCGATGAACATCCTGCACGTGTATGACATCCCCCTATCTCGGCGATAGGCGGCTCTCCCTTTGGGGAGAGTCAGAGCATCAAGGCGACCGCGGCTTCCAGATGCTCGGAGGGCGCGCGCCGAAATCCAGAGCGCGCGAAGCGCTGCAGCCGGCCGACCACGAAGGCGGTGAGCGTCGAGGCCCGCACCTGCGCATCGACGCTCGGCGTGGCCGAGCCGTCGGCCGCCGCCGCGCCGCGCAGCGACTGGCGCAAGGTGGACTCGATCTTGTCGAAGAACTGGTTCATGCGGTTCTGCAGGCGCTCGTTCTCGTAGACCAGCGCATCGCCGACCATCACGCGGGTCATGCCCGGGTTCTTCTCCGCGAACTGCACCAGCATCGCGACGACGCGCGCGGCCTGCTCGTGGCCCGGCGCCTCGCGTTCCGTGATCTGGTTGATCAGAGTGAACACGCTCTGCTCGATGAAGTCGATCAGTCCCTCGAACATCTGCGCCTTGCTCGCGAAGTGGCGGTACAGCGCGGCCTCGCTGACATCGAGCCGGGCCGCAAGCGCCGCGGTCGTCACGCGCTCGGCGCCCGGCTGCTCGAGCATGGCGGCCAGGGCCTGGAGGATCTGCACGCGCCGCTCGCCCGGCTTGGGGCGTTTGCGCGTCGGTACGGCCACCGGGTCCGAACTGCTGTCTTCAGCGCGCGAGGCGCTTGTCTCATCGTTCTGCATGGGCGCGTGCAAAATGTAAAAAATTGATTCTCGCACAGCGCAGTGAGCGCGTGCCTACTGGGCATGCACTGTACGTCGCGCAGAATGGCTGGGCTTTTTTCACACAATCAGCGAAAGAAAAACGATGGGTTCGACGATTCTCGTGACCGGCGGGGCCGGTTTCATCGGCAGCCACACCTGCGTGGCGCTGGCGGCGGCCGGCTACACGCCGCTGATTCTGGACAACCTCGGCAACAGCGACGTGCGCGTCCTCGATCGGCTGGCGCGCATCGTCGGCACCGCGCCGCGCTTCATCGAAGGCGACGTGCGCGATCGCGCGCTGCTCGACAAGCTGTTCCGCGAGCAGCCCATCGGCGGCGTGATCCACTTCGCGGGCCTGAAGGCGGTGGGCGACTCGGTCGCCGACCCGATCACCTACTACGACAACAACGTGCACGGCAGCTTCGTGCTGGCGGCCGCCATGCAGGCGGCGGGCGTGCGCACGCTGATCTTTTCGTCGTCGGCCACCGTCTATGGCGACCCCGACAGTTCGCCGATCCCGGAAAGCGCGGCGCTCCGGCCGGCCAATCCCTACGGCCATTCGAAGCGGATGGTCGAGCAGGCCCTGGCCGACCTGCAGCACGCGCACCCGGCCTGGCGCGTCGCGCTGCTGCGCTATTTCAATCCGGTCGGCGCGCACGAGAGCGGCTTGATCGGCGAGCACCCGCAGGGCAAGCCCAACAACCTGATGCCCTTCGTCTGCCAGGTGGCCGTGGGGCTGCGCGACAAGCTCGCGGTGCATGGCGGCGACTACCCCACGCCCGACGGCACCGGCGTACGCGACTACGTGCACGTGATGGACCTGGCCGAAGGCCACGTGGCGGCGCTGCGCCATGCCGAGAATCAGCCCGGACTGGTCACGCTCAACCTGGGCACCGGCCGGGGCGCCTCGGTGCTGGAGGTGGTGAAGGCCTTCGAACGCGCGAGCGGCAAGACCATCGCATACGAGATCGGCCCGCGCCGGCCGGGCGACGTGCCGGCCTACTGGGGCGACCCTTCGCTCGCGCAGGCCACGCTGGGCTGGCGCGCGCAGCGCGGGCTGGACCAGATGTGCGAGGACAGCTGGCGCTGGCAGCAGGGGAATCCGAGGGGCTACGAGAGCTGAGGCAGGTAGCTCTCGACGAGCGACGCCACGACGTCGGCCTGCAGGCGGTCTTTTCTTCGCTTGAGCGGATCGCGCGCCTTTTGCGCTGCAAGCCAGCGCTTGACGCGCACGAAGGCGCGTGGATCGACGGTGTGCATGCGCGCCATGCTGCCTGAAGTGGAGACCACCATCCGGCTGAAGCGTTCGGCGTTCAGCAGGTCCTGGCCCGTGGAAACCTGCACGGGCCACAGGTCGTCTTCGTCATTGCGCAGGCGCAGAGGATGCGGGTCGCCTTCGGCTTTGATCCGGCGCACCACGTCCACCTCGAAGCCGGCGTCGTTGACCACGGTGTAGAGCTGGCCCGGCCTGACGCGGAAGCTCTTGTCGGCCTTGCGCAGCACCGACAGGAATGACCAGTCCAGTCGCTTGAGCTGGCTCCAGAAACTCAAGCGCCTGCGCGTATCGAACAGCAGATCCACATCCTGCGTCGCCGTCGCACCGGACTCCACCATCACGCCGGCCGCGGCTTCGTAGGCAAACAATGCGTGCGTGCCGACGACCAGGAAATGCGTATCCAGCCCCGCCTTAGCGATGGCTTCCAGGGTCTCGATCACGATCGGCGGCGCGCGACCGACGCGCAGCGCCCGGTTCAACCGCTGCTGCTGCTGAAGTGAGCTTCTCAAGTTCTTCACGCGCCCTTCGGCCGCTTGCTTGCGCTCGATGAAGCGCCGATGGATGGCGAGGTTGTCTTCGCTCTGAGGCCCCAGCGAGGTCTGCGCGCCGGCGGCCGAGGTCCGAATCAAGTAGGTGTTGGCACCCTGACGCCGCCAGAACATCGAGCCCCGGACCTCGGCGGCCTCCCTGCCGGCCTGTTCCAGCGCACTGAACACCGCCTCCGCATCGATGTACTGGCGCAGTTGCGCGGCGGAGAGTTCGGTCAGGTGCGCAGGGGGTTTCATCAGAAATTCCGGTTTCCCGAAATTACAATGAAATCCCTTTAATGACAATGACTTGGAGTTCTTCTACCTGGCTCGGATCATGGTCCCGTAGGCCTGGTCCGTAAGGATCTCCAGCAGCATCGCGTGCGGCACGCGCCCGTCGATGATGTGCACGGTGTTGACGCCGCTCTTGGCCGCATCCAGCGCGCCTTCGATCTTCGGCAGCATGCCGCCGGAGATGGTGCCGTCGGCGAACAGGTCGTCGATCTCGCGCGCGCTCAGGTTGGTCAGGAGCTTGCCGTTCTTGTCGAGCACGCCGGGCGTGTTGGTGAGCAGCATGAGCTTCTCGGCCTTCAGCACGGTGGCGAGCTTGCCGGCCACGACGTCGGCATTGATGTTGTAGCTCTCGTTCTCCTCGCCGAAGCCGATCGGGCTCACGACCGGGATGAAGGCATCGTCCTGCAGCGCCTTGACCACGCTCGGGTCGATCGAGACGATGTCGCCGACCTGGCCCACGTCGTGATGCAGGTTGGGGTCGTTGCGGTCCGCCATCTTGAGCTTCTGCGCGCGGATCAGGCCGCCGTCGCGCCCGGTCAGGCCCACCGCTTTGCCGCCGGCCTGGTTGATCAGGCCCACGATGTCCTGCTGCACCTCGCCGGCCAGCACCCACTCGACCACCTCCATGGTCTCGGAGTCGGTCACTCGCATGCCCTGGATGAAGTGGCCCTTCTTGCCGAGCCGGTTGAGCGCCGCCTCGATCTGCGGGCCGCCGCCGTGCACCACCACCGGGTTCATGCCGACCAGCTTGAGCAGCACCACGTCTTCGGCAAAGTCGGCCTGCAGCGCCGGATCGGTCATGGCGTTGCCGCCGTACTTGATGACGATGGTCTTGCCGTGGAATTTGCGGATGTACGGCAGCGCCTGGGCCAGGATCTCGGCCTTGTCGCGCGGCGGGATGTTGAGGACGGGATCGGTCATGGTCGGCAGTGGAGTAGACGGATGCGGCGGATTGTGACGGAACTCAGGGTCTGAACCAGCGGGGCACCTTGAAGCGCACGATCATGAGATAGGCCGCGACGTAGGTGGCGACGAACAGCGCGCAGAAGGCCATCAGCACCGGCGTGTTGTTCCAGAACAGCACGGCCGGCACCACGGTCAGCGCCGCGAAGATCCACAGGTAGGGCGAGGTGCGGTTGTTGCGCGCCAGTAGCTGCCGGGCCTCGTCGTCCGCGAAAGCCACCCGGACGATGCGCCGGAAGATCAGCTGGTGGAAATGCAGCGCGTCGGCATCGCCCGGCGACTGGCCGCGCGCCAGCTTGCGGTAGATGGAGAACACCGTCTCCCACACCGGGTAGATCAGGAGCAGCATGGGGAACCAGGGCGAGACGACGCGATGCCGCTGCACCAGCGTCACCACGGCGATGGCGATCACCATGCCCCAGACATAGGCGCCGCCGTCGCCGGCGAATATCTTGCCGCGCGGGTAGTTCCAGACCAGGAAGCCCGCCGTCGCGCCCACCAGGCAGATCACCATGGCGGCGAGCTGCCGGTCGCCGACCTGCAGCGCCACGTGCGAGACCGCGAGGCACACCAGCACGGCCACGGTACCGGCCAGGCCGTTGTAGCCGTCGATGATGTTGAAGGCATGCGGCAGGCCGCCGATGGCGAAGGCCGCGAACAGGATCGCCGCGTAGGGCCAGGCCTGCAGCCAGCCGTCGACGAAGCCGATGCCGGTGCGCGAGACGCCGAGGCCGAGCAGCCAGCACAAGAGCAGCGCCGAGCCGATGGTGAGCCCGAGCCGGTAGCGCACCGAGACCCGCTGGGTCAGGTCCTCGATGATGCCGCCCAGCACGGCCGGCGCGATGCACAGCAGCGTGAAGGCGGCGGCCTTGAGCGGCCACGAGACGTTGAAGGGATCGGACGGTATGCCCGCCACCAGCCAGGCGGCCCCCGTGCCGAGGAAGATGCCGGCGCCGCCCAGCCGCGGCACGTGGCCCTTGTGGAAGCGCTGCGGCATGTCGGTGCCGTAGAGCCGCGCATGGCGGCGCGCCCGGCGCATGAAGAACAGCACCGAAATGGCGGAGACGAGAAAGCTGATGACGATCAGGGTAAGCATGGATGGAAATCGGGAACCCTAGAATCCCCGAGCGAAATTAGACCATGTCCACATCCCCCTCCTCCTCGCCCGCCGTCACGGTCTCGATCGTGAGCCATGGTCAGCTCGAACTGGTGCGCCCGCTGCTCGAGCAGCTGGACCGCTTCAGCCGCGCGCTCACGGCCAAGGTCGTGCTCACGCAGAACATCGCCGAGCCCGACCTGCTGGCGGGCACCCACTGGGGTTTCGAGATCGAACGCATCGAGAATGCGGTCCCCCTGGGCTTCGGCGCCAACCACAACCAGGCGTTCGATCGCTGCACCACGCCCTGGTTCCTGGTGCTCAATCCCGACATCCGTTTCGACCGCGACGTGCTGGCGCCGCTGATCGCGCAGGCGGCGCCCGACAGCGGCCTGCTCACCCCGCGCATTCTCGAGCCCGGCAAGAGCGAGCCGGAGCAGCACCGCGCGATCATCACGCCGCTGGAGATCCTCAGGCGCAAGCGGCCGGACTATGTGCTTCCGCTGGCGCCGGACTGGATTCCCGGCCTCTTCATGCTGTTTCGCAGCGAGGCCTACCGCCAGGTCGGCGGCTTCGACGAGCGCTTCTTCATGTACGGAGAAGATTTCGACATCTGCGCGCGCACCCGGCTTGCCGGCTGGAAGCTGCAGGTGGCGGAGGACCTGACGGCGCTGCACGATGCGCAGCGCGCCAGCCGAACGAGCCTGCGGCATCTGTACTGGCACGTGACGAGCTTGCTGAAGGTGTGGCTGTCGGCGGCGTTCTGGCGCTATCGGAAGCTGGGCGCGCGACCCGGGGGGCGAGCCTAGCGACGCGGCCTGCGCGGCCTAGGCCGACTCGAACAGGTCGCGCACCACGCCGCGCGCGCCGCGCCCGAATCTGTCGTAGCGCCCCTTCAGCGCCTCGCGAGTCACCGGCAGGATGCGGGCGAGCCGTCCCGCCGGCAGGGCGGCGCGGAAGCGCTGGTGCGCCAGCTTCTCGCGGACCTTGGCGATCGTCTCGCGCGCCACCAGGCGGTCCAGTGCAAGCAGCCGCGAAAGAAGGAGCTCGGCCTTGACCGCGTGCCGGGCATTCCTGTCGCCGCGCGAAGCGAGCGCCTTCCGGACCTTGCGCAGGTACGAATCGCGCTGCGCGCCGATCTGGTTGTTCTCATGCTGCCGGTAGTCGATGAGCCGGTCTTCGAGCACGTCGACATCGCCGATGGCCGCGGCAACGATCGCAAGCCATTCGTCGTGCAGCCATTCGACGGGGAACGGCGCCGCATGCACCAGCAATGACCGGCGGAACACCGTCGTCGCGCCGGTGGCCAGGTTGCGGCGCAGGTAGACATCGAAGGCGCGCCTGGTGTGAATCCAGTCGAGCTCGAAGGGCATGACCTCGAGCGCATGGAACAGGGATTCGCCCAGATCGCGCCCGTCCGCGCCCACCAGCCGCGCATCGGTGTGCAGCAGCAAAAGCCCAGGACGCCGCTCGAACTCGGCGGCCATGCGCGCCAGGCGTTCGGGATGCCAGACATCGTCCTGGTCGCTCAGCGCGATCAGCTCGCCCGTGCACGCCAGAACGGCCTGCTCGAAGTTCTTGGTTACGCGCAACGCCGGCGAGTTCTCGATGACGCGCACATCGATCGAGAGCTGCGGTTTCGCCTGCTTACACTCTTGAAGCGTTGCCAGCGCGACCGCGACGCCATCGTCGGTCGAGGCGTCGTCGGAGATGACGATCTCCTGCGGCGGCAGCGTCTGAAGGCAAATGCTGCGCACCTGTTCGCCGATGTAGCGAGCGCCGTTGTGGGTGCAGAGAGCGACTGAAATCAAGGCAAAACCGGATGAGGACGGCATCTTAAAGGCTGCGCCTGCGCCGACTCGGCACCGGGCGCACGGTCGGTCGGTAAAATTCCCGCTCGCTCTAACAAGGAAAAGGCATGCGATTGCTTTCAGTGGTGCTCTCAGGCGGCGCCGGGTCCAGACTGTGGCCCGCGTCACGCCAGGCGTTCCCCAAGCCCTTCATGAAGATCGGGGGCTCCACGTTGTTGCAGCAAGCCATCGAAAGAGGGCAAGCGTGCGGCACCGGCGACCTGATGGTCGTGACCAACAAGGACCACGTGTTCCTCACCAAGGACGTGCTGGCGCAGATGTCCGATCCGCCCGAGACCACGTTGCTGCTGGAGCCCAAGGGCCGCAACACCGGCCCGGCGATCGCGCTGGCAGCGCTCCAGTGCATCAAGCAGTTCAGCGGCGACACCTTGATGCTGGTGCTGTCGGCCGATCACCTGGTGCCGGACGTCGAGGCTTTCGTGGCCAGCGCGAGCCAGGCCTTCAGGCTCGCGGCGCAAGGCAATCTGGTGGTTTTCGGCATCAGCCCCACCAGCCCCGACAGCGGTTTCGGCTACATCGAGGTCGAGCACTTCTCGCGCGAGAGCCATCCGGTCAAGCGCTTCGTGGAGAAGCCCGACCTCAAGACCGCGCAGGAGTACCTCGCAACCGGGCGCTACTACTGGAACAGCGGCATGTTCTGCTTCACGGCGGATGCGATCGTCTCAGCATTCGAGCGGCACGCCCCCGAGGTGCTGGCTGCGGCCCGAGGTGCACTGGACTCGTCGAAGCCGGCCGGCAACACGGTCGAATTCGAGCTGCACGCCTTCGGCCTGCAACCGGACATCAGCATCGACTACGCGGTGATGGAGCGCGCGGACAATGTGCACGTCGTGCCCGCCAAGTTCGCCTGGAGCGACGTCGGCTCCTGGCCCGCGGTTTCGAACGCGCACACGCCGGACGCGAGCGGCAACACGCTGCCGGCCGATGCGGTCGCGATCGATACCACCGGCACGCACGTGCAGGTCGAGAGCCATGGGCCGAAGGTGGTCGCCACGCTCGGCGTGCAGAACCTCGTGATCGTCGATACGCCGGACGCACTGCTGGTCGCGCACAAAGACAGCGCGCAGAAGGTGAAGCAGGTCGTCGACGCGCTGAGGAGTCGCAAGCACGAGACCGTGTACCTGCCTGCGGTGGTTCACCGTCCCTGGGGTACCTATGCGTCGCTCAAGGAAGAGGACGGCTACAAGGTCAAGCGCATCACCGTGAAGCCCGGCGAATCGCTCTCGCTGCAATACCACTACCAGCGCGCCGAGCACTGGGTGGTCGTGCAAGGCAGCGCAATCGTCCAGATCGGCGACGTCGAGCATCCCACGCGACCGGGCGAATATCGCTATATCCCGCTCAAGGAAAAGCACCGCCTGACCAACGTCGGCAAGGATGAGCTGGTGCTCATCGAAGTTCAGTGCGGCACCTACCTGGGCGAGGACGACATCGTGCGGCTGGCCGACACCTACGGTCGCGCATGAGCCAGGCGCACTCCAATCTGCATCGAAGCGCGTGGTCTGACTGGTGGGAAGGCACCCGCCGCACGGACATCTGGTGGACCCTCGCCTGGTTCGACATCGTGCTGCGCTACCGGCGCTCGATGCTGGGGCCGCTCTGGCTGACCCTCAGCATGGGCGCCATGATCGGCGGCATGGGGCCGCTGTACAGCGCACTGTTCGGTACCGAGCTGTCGAAGTTCTTTCCGCACCTCGCGCTCGGCATCATCTTCTGGAGCTTTTTCGCGAGCATGGTGGCGGACTCATGCAACGCGTTCGTCGGTTCGGGAAACTACCTCAAGCAAGGTTACTTCCCGATCAGCCTGTTCGTCTGGCGAAGCATGGCGCGCAACCTGATCCAGCTCGCGCACCAGATCGTGCTGTACGTGCCTGTGGCGCTGTGGGCCGGCATCTCGCTTTCCTGGTCGGCTCTGCTCTTCGTGCCGGCCTTCCTGCTGGTGCTGGTCAACGCACAGGCGCTCGGGCTCGCGCTCGGCCTTGTCTGCACGCGCTTTCGCGACGTGACCCAGATCGTCACCAGCGTCATGCAGATGCTGATGTTCCTGACGCCCGTCTTCTGGCTGCCGGAGAGCCTGCCTGGCCGCGCGCACTATGTCCTCTTCAACCCCTTCGCGCAGATGCTGGATTTGTTGCGCGCCCCGCTGATGGGCGGTGTTTCCGCCGCGCACAACTGGTGGGGCATCCTCATCTGGACCGCCTTGAGCCTGATCGTTTCGAGCCTGCTCTTCAGGAAGTACCGCCGCCGCGTCGTCTACTGGCTGTAACAGAACATGGCTTTCATTTCCCTCAAGAACGTCTCGGTCAACTTCCCCATCTACGGCGCAGGTGCCGCCTCCTTCAAGAAAACGCTGGCCGCGTCGGTGACGGGCGGCCGCTTCGGCAAGGAGACCGGGGTCAACGTGGTGCAGGCCTTGGGCGGCATCAACCTCGAGCTGAAGAGCGGCGACCGCCTGGGCCTCATCGGCCACAACGGCGCGGGCAAGTCGACGCTGCTTCGCACGCTGGCCGGCGTCTACGAGCCTTCCGCCGGCGAGTTCGTGCGCCAAGGCACCGTGGCCAGCCTGATCGACCCGTCGCTCGGCATCGAGCCCGACGCGACCGGCATCGAGAACATCATGCTGCGCGGCCTCGTGATGGGCATGAGCAAGAAGCAGATCGACACGCTCACGCCGGAGATCTGCGAGTTCAGCGGCCTGGGCGAGTACGTGAACATGCCGGTGCGCACCTATTCCACCGGCATGATGATGCGATTGGCCTTCTCCATCTCGACCAGCGTGCAGGCCGATATCCTGCTGATGGACGAATGGCTTTCGGTCGGCGACGCGGAGTTCACGCACAAGGCCGAGCAGCGCATGAAGGACGTGGTCTCCAACGCCGGCATCCTGGTGCTCGCCTCGCATTCGCCGGACCTGATCGCCAAGGAATGCAACCGGGTGATCCACCTCGAGCACGGGCGGATCGTCGAGCAGGCGCAATAGGCCCTGCCCGCCGCCTTAGGAGGCCGCGCGGCGCAACGACTTGATTTCTTCCAGGCGCGCCGCAATCCTGCGACCCGCGGCGGCCAGGGAGAGATTGGCTTCGGCACTGGCCTTGGCCTGGGCGCCGATTTCGCGCGCCCATGCCCGATCGTCGAAGAGCCGCCGCATCAGCCGCGCAGCATGATCGATCGAGGGCTCGGCCCACTCCAGGCCGGCGTCGTAGGGAGGAATCGGCTTGTCGAGCTTCACGAGTTCACAGGGCACCAGCAGGCTGTTGCTCTCGTCCATGAAGTCCACGTTGCCCGAGAACTTCGTCGCGATCACGGGCTTGCCCATCAGCATCGCCTCGGCCATCGTCAGGCCCAGCCCTTCGCTGCGGTGGAGCGAGACGTAGGCGTCGCAGGCGTCCATCAGCGACAGCACCTCGTCGGGGCTGTAGACCTCGTCGATGATGGTGATGCGCGCGCCCTTCGCCGCATCGCGCAGCGCCTGCATCTGGGCCGGATGCCTGTCGCCGAAGGAGGCTTTCAGGACGAGGCGTGCCGCATCATCCTTGCCGAAGGCCTGCCGGAAAGCCTGGATCAGGCCCAGCGGATTCTTGCGTTCCATCACGCTCACCATGTGGAAGGTGAACAGGAAGAGAAACTCGTCCTTGGCCGGCAGGCCGAAATGCGCGCGATCACGCCGCTCGAAAGGCGCCAGCTTGACGCCGGGAAACAACGTGCGCACGGGGATCTGCAGTCGGGCACGCAGTCCGCGGGCGACGAATTCGGTGGCTGCCCACACTTCGTCGACCGCCTTCGCATGGGCCACCCACGCCTCGGGAATCGAATCGAATTCCCAGTACCAGTAGGCGATGCGGTAGCTGCGAGGCCTTCGCTCGAACAGCTGCGCGCGGGCGTACGCATCGTCGAAGAAGGGCTCCGGCTGCACATGGATCAGCGTGACGTCGTGGCACTCCATGCCGCGATAGTCCGCGTGGTGCGGATCGTCGTTGCTGATGTCGGTCCAGACGTCGCGAGGCGACGCAGGGGTGCCGACGGCGTTCATCCCCTGCACCATCGATTCCACGGACACGCGAAGTCCCGAGGGATAGCAGAAATGACCGAGCACGTTGAGGCCGGGCTTGGCCAGCTCGACCGCCATCGCCTGCGGGTCGAGTTCGCGGCACCACTGCGCCACGTGCGAAGCCAGGCCCGCCGCCGGCGAGGCAAGCCAGGCGAGCAGGCGCTTGGCTGCGGCCTCGTCCTGCAGCGCTTCCGGGTGGGCTGCCCGCCAGGCTTCGCTCGTGCGGTAGGCCAGTCGAATCTGGTCGGCCGGCCCCATCGGCGCGGGCCAGGCCGAGGGCTCCAGCCATGCGCCCGTCGCACCGTACTCGCGGGCGAACCACGAGGCGAAGGCATCCCGGCCGAAGACCGTCGATCCGGCAGGATGGCGCTCTTGCCAAGCGCGGGTGAATGCGTGGGCGCGCACGAGCTCACGCGCCGGAAGCGCAGCGGCTTCGAGGAACAGCCACCAGATCTCTTCGCGACGCAGATCAGGGCTGCTTCGATAGCAGCGCATGAACCAGCCGAAGAGGTCGCGCATGCCAGCCGGAGTGAGGCCATGCGGCAGCACCGACTCGAACACCTTGTTGGCCAGGAACACCTGCCGCGGGCGGTTCGAGAGGCCGGCGTCCAGCGCGGCCAGAAGCTGTCGAACGGCGGCTTCGCTCAGGCCCAGTTCGGCGCCGCCCTGCGCTCCGAGCCAGCGCCCCAGAGTGCCATCGCTGCCATCGCTCAGGCCCGCCGGACAACGCTCGCGCAGGTCGCTGCGGCGGCGCCACAGATCGACCAGGAAGCGCGCGGCCGTCCACCGGTCGGTCACGTCCTGCGCTGCCACGGCAGGCCAATGGACAGCGCTCAACGCGAGCCCCGCGGCCTGCACCACTTGCGCGTCGTCGAACAGGTCGAGCGGCGCAGCATGCCCGACTTCGAGGCCGCGCTCGCGCCGGGCGACGCGAGCGCGTTCGCGCTCGATCAGGGGCGCGAGCTTCGCACGGCGATTCCACGCGACCAGGCGCTTGCGAATCAGCGGGAGGCGCTGAGGCAGGCGCCAGGGCGTGGCGAGCCAGCCGATGCCGCGTGCGACCCTGCGAGCCGGCAACGGAAGAAATTCGATCAACTTGTTCATGCAATGGGCGCGGTCCGGGCCGCGAGCTCCTCCGCTTTTCCGCGGCGGCGGGCCAGTGTAGTTGCGTTGCTGAATGTGACAGGGGCCTGCTGACTGCCGCGTAAAATGGGGGCCCTCCCGAACAAGCCCTGTCCGGTCACATGCGGACCAGGCACTAACACGAAGTGCATCCCCAGGCACTGTCAGACCCATGACCTTTCGGCCCATCCGCCGCTTTGCAGAAGATTTCCATCTGCCCTCTCTCACGCTCCCCACCTGCCAAGCCGTGCAGGTTTCGGGGGCGATGAACCTGGAATCCCACCGCTGATGGGCGCGATCGCCCGGCGATTGTTTGCGGCCGTCAAGGAAGGGCGGCTCGCGAGCGGGCTCATGCGCCGCCTCAAGCCGGCCGCGCATCGGCTCGCCCGTGTCGTAGTACAGCGGCCGGCGCTCCGGCGCACGGCGCTGGCGGGCTTGGTGCTCGTGCCTTGGCTCAAGCCGCGCTTGCGCGCGCTGCTAAGTGGGGCATCTGCAGCGTCTTCTCCAACCTCGCTTTCGCCTTCCGCCCAGCTGGTCTATCGCCGTCTCCAGCGCGCACAGCACTACCACACGTCTTCTTGATGCGCATCGTTGTTGATTTTCAAGGCGCGCAATCTCCATCAAGCAGAAATCGTGGAATTGGTCGCTACGCTTCATCGCTGGTCGAAGCCATTGCGCGTCAACCGGGCGGGCACGAGATCGTTCTCGCGCTGAACGGGCGCTTCCCGGACGCCGTCGACAGCGTCAAGCGGCAGTTCGAGGGGCTGGTCGAAGCACGCAATATCCGGGTCTGGTACCCGCCTCCTTTCGAGGGCACGCCGAGCCCCGGCAGCAGCCGCGCCAGGGAGAAGCTGTACGAAGCCTTCCTGGCGAGCCTGGAACCCGACGTGGTCTACGTCTCGAGTCTCTTCGAAGGCCTGAGCGATGCAGCCGTCACCAGCATCGGCAGCTTCGCGGCGCTTCCGACCGTGGCGACGCTGTTCGACCTGATTCCGCTGATCAATCGGAGACCCTACCTCGACAACCCGGCCGTGCGCAGCTGGTACATGCGAAAGATCGGCTCGCTTCGCAGGGCCGACATGTGGTTCGCGATCTCCGAATCGTCGCGGCAGGAAGGCATCGCGCACCTGGGCCTCGACCCGGACCGCTGCATCAATCTCTCGACCGCCGCCTACGACCATTTCCGGCGCATCACGATCGCTGCGGAACACGAGCAGGCACTGCGAGCGCGCTACGGCCTGCACAAGCCCTTCGTCATGTACACGGGGGGCATCGACCACCGCAAGAACCTCGAGGGGCTGATCCGCGCCTTCGCATTGCTTCCGGCCGAACTGCGCGCCGGCCACCAGCTGGCCATCGTCTGCGCCGCGCGCGCGGAAGACCGCAGCGCGCTGCTGAAGCTTGCGCGCGAGCGTGGGCTCGCCGAAGGCGACCTCGTGGTCACCGGCTTCGTTCCGGAAGAGGATCTCGTCGCGCTCTACAACCTCTGCCGCCTCTTCGTCTTTCCATCGTGGCACGAAGGCTTCGGGTTGCCGGCCCTGGAGGCGATGCACTGTGGCGCCGTGGTTATCGGCGCGAACACCTCGAGCCTTCCAGAGGTGATCGGCCGCGCCGATGCGCTGTTCGACCCGCGCAGCGACGAGGACATTGCCCGCAAGATGGTACAGGCGCTGACCGACGAGGCGTTTCGCGCACAGCTGGTGGAGCACGGCCTGACGCAGGCCAAGCGCTTCTCCTGGGAATCCTCGGCTCGGCGCGCCATCGAAGGCTTCGAGCGGCTGCATGCCGTCATGCCACGGCGCGCGCCGTCCCGGCCCGGTCATCGCGGCCTGCGTCCGAGATTGGCCTACGTATCGCCGCTGCCGCCTGAGCGCAGCGGCATCGCCAACTACAGCGCAGACCTGGTGCCGGCTTTGGCCCAGCACTATGAGATCGAACTCATCACGGATCTGTCCAGCCTCGGGGACCCCGCGCTGGCGGCTTCGTTCCCGCTGCGCGGCGTCGAGTGGTTCCGCGACCATGCGCAAGTCTTCGATCGCGTGCTGTACCACTTCGGCAACTCCGAGTTCCACGAGCACATGTTCGAGCTGCTGGCCGAGGTGCCGGGCACGGTGGTGCTGCACGACTTCTTCCTGAGCGGTGTGCGTGCGCACCAGGAGGGTCGCGGCCGCGGCACCCACGAATGGACGAAGGCGCTGTACGAATCGCATGGCTATGCGGCCGTCGCACGGCGCTTCCGAACAGTCGGCGCCACCGATGCCGTGGTCGAGTTTCCCTGCAACTTCGACGTTCTCGTGCAGGCACAAGGCGTCATCGTTCATTCGCCGCATTCGATGCAGCTTGCAGAAGAGTGGTATGGGCCGTCGCTGGCGCGGGACTGGGCGCTGATACCGCTGCTGCGCCTCCCGCCGATCGACGTGGAGGGCGAGCGGCTTCTCGCGAGGAAAGAGCTCGGCCTGGGACCGGAGGACTTCCTGGTGTGTGCCTTCGGCCTGATGGGCCCGACCAAGCTCAACCATCGGTTGATCGACGCCTGGCTCGCCTCTCCTCTCTCGAGGGACCCGCGCTGCCGCCTCGTGTTCGTGGGCGACAACGACCGGGCCGAGTACGGCAAGACGATTGCAGACCGGCTGCAGACGCATGGCGATCACGCCCGCATCACGATCACGGGGTGGGCCAGCGACGAGCTCTTCCACCGGTACCTGGCGGCGGCCGACCTGTCCGTGCAGCTGAGAACACATTCACGCGGCGAGACTTCGGCAACGGTGCTCGATTCGATGAGCCGCAACGTTGCGACCATCGTCAATGCCAACGGCTCCATGGCCTTCCTGCCGGACGATGCGGTAAGGACGTTGCCGGACGAATTCACGGTTGAACAGCTCGCAGGTGCGCTTGTGGAACTTTGGCGCGATCCCGAGGCGCGGCGCTCCCTGGGCATTCGGGCGCAGCGTGCCGTCCAGTCCGGACATTCGCCCGCCGTTTGCGCGCAACGCTACGCGGACGCGATCGAGCGCTTCGCCACAGCTGCGGCATACGGACGAGACGGATTGCTCCACGCAATCGCAGCGAACGACCCACTGCCGGAGGGCCCGGCTCAGGAGCGGGAGATGATGGAGCTGGCGGAGGCCATCGCCGGCACCCTGCCGACGGCCATGCCGCTGCGCCAACTCTTCGTCGATGTGTCCGAGTTCGTCCAGCGGGATTCGCGCAGCGGCATCCAGCGCGTCGTCAAATCCCTTTTGCAGGCGCTCTTGGCCAATCCACCGGCCGGCTTCCGCATCGAGCCCGTCTATGCATTGGTCGACGGCGCACCGGGCTACCGATACGCGCGTAGTTTCACGCTGGCCTTCATGGGTTGCCCGGCCCATGCGCTGGATGACGCCCTTATCGACGCGCGCCATGGCGACGTCTTTGTCGGTCTCGACTTCCAACCGCACCTGATCCCCCAGCAGGCCGCCTTCTACAGGGCACTTCGCCATCGCGGCGTGCGCGTCGAATTCGTCGTCTACGACCTCCTTCCGCTCCAGATCGGCCATCGCTTTCCGAAGGACGCAACGGAAGTCCATGCTCGATGGTTGCAAACGGTGGTGGAGAACGATGGCGCTCTTTGCATCTCGGCGTCCGTCGCCTCGGAGCTTTCGCAGTGGCTCGCGACACATGCGCCGGATCGGGTCGCCGCCGGCTTCCAGCTTCGTTCCTTCCATCTGGGCGCCGACCTGAACGCATCGATGGGCAGCAAAGGGTTGCCCCGCAACGCGGAAGCGATGCGGCGCGCCATGTCGGGTGCCCCGATCTTCCTGATGGTCGGTACGCTCGAGCCGCGCAAAGGTCACGTGCTCGTGCTCGACGCCTTTGAGCGCCTCTGGGGCCAAGGGACGCAAGTTAACCTCGTCATCGTCGGAAGGAAGGGCTGGATGGCGGATGCGATTGCCGCGCGTATGCGGCGGCACACCGAATTCGGCAAGAGGCTTTTCTGGATCCCTGCCGCGAGCGACGAATATCTCGCAATCCTGTATGCGGCGGCCAGCTGCCTCCTGGCGGCGTCCGAGGGCGAGGGCTTCGGCTTGCCCTTGATCGAGGCAGCCATTCACAAGCTGCCCATTCTGGCGGCAGACATCCCGGTATTCAGGGAGGTGGCCGGCGGCCATGCCACCTACTTTGACGCCGATACAATTGCGCTCGCAACAGCCGTCGTCGAATGGCTCGCGCTCTTTGAACAAGGCCGGCATCCGCGGTCCGACGCAATGCCTTTTCTCGATTGGCGGCAAAGCGCCGATCAGTTCAAGTCCCGGCTAATCATCGATTGCCCCGCCCCCGCGCCGGGTAAATCGTCCGCGGTGAGCGAAAAGGCCGATACCGCAGAATACGTCATCCCCAGGTCATGAAGGCCGCGAACGCCCCGACCGCACCAACCAGGAACGAGAAGGATATGCCATGGACCCAGGGTCGTGGCGGCCCTGAGCTTGCGTGACCTGGTGAGATCGTCGACACGCCCGATGCGCTACTGGCGGCCCATGAGGACAGCGCGCAGCAGGTCAAGAAGGTGGTCGACATCCTCAAGGCGCGCAAGCACGAGACGGTGAACCTGCCTGCGGTCGTCCATCGCCCCTGGGGCACCTACGCCTCGCTCAAGGAAGAAGACGGCTTTAAGGCCAAGCGCGTCCATTGGCTGTAAGGAACCATGGCTTTCATTTCCCTCAAGAAGATCTCGGTCAACTTCCCGATCTACGGGGCCGGGGCCGCCTCGCTGAAGAAGACGCTCGCCGCGGCGGCCGCTTCGGCAAGGAGACCGGCGTCAACGTGGTGCAGGCGCTGAGCAACATCAATCTCGAGTTGAAGAGCGGCGACCGCCTCGGCCTCGTCGGCCACAATGGCGCGGGCAAGTCGACGCTGCTGCGCACGCTGGCCGGCGTCTACGAGCCCTCTGCGGGCTAATTCGTCCGCCGGGGCACCGTCTCCAGCCTGATCGACCCGGCATTGGGCATCGAGCACGACGCGACGGGCATCGAGAACATCATGCTGCGCGGGCTGGTCATGGGCATGAGTAAGAAGCAGATCGATGCGCTCACGCCCGAGATCTGCGAATTCAGCGGACTGGGCGAATACGTCAACATGCCGGTGCGCACCTACTCCACCGGCATGTTGATGCGGCTGGCCTTTTCGATCTCGACCAGCGTCGAGGCCGACATCCTGTTGATGGACGAGTGGCTGTCGGTCGGCGACGCCGAATTCACCGAGAAGGCCGAGCAGCGGATGAAGGACGTGGTATCCAAGTCCGGCATCCTGGTGCTGGCCTCGCATTCGCCCGCCCTGATCGCCAAGGAATGCAACCGGGTGATCCACCTGGAGCACGGGCGGATCGTCGAGGTCGTGAACGAAGAGATCAGCGCGCAGCGCGCCGCAGAGCTTTGATCTCCTCGAGGCGGGCGGCGATTCTTCGGCCCGCAGCATCCAGCGACAGGTTGGCTTCGGCGCTCGCCTTGCCGCGCGCCCCGACCTCGCGCGCCCATTGCCGGTTGTCGTAGACGCGGCGCATGAGCTGCGCCGCATGCTCGACGGACGGGTCGGCCCACTCCAAATCGGCGTCATAGGGCGGAATCGGCTTGCCGAGCTTCACCAGCTTGTAGGGCACGAGCAGGCTGTTGCTCTCGTCCATGAAATCCACGTTGCCGGAGAAGTTGGTGGCGATCACCGGCTTGCCCATGAGCATCGCCTCGGCCATCGTCAGGCCCAGGCCCTCGCTGCGGTGAAGCGACACGTAGGCATCGCAGGCGTCCATCAGCGACAGCACCTCGTCCGGGTTGAAGACCTGGTCGATGACCGTGATGTTGGCGCTGGCAGCGGCGTCGCGCAGCTCTTGCATCTGTACCGGATGGCGGTCGCCGAAAGAAGTCTTCAGGACCAGGCGCACGTTCTCGTCGGCGCCGAAGGCCGCCCTGAAGGCGCGGACCAGGCCGAGCGGGTTCTTGCGTTCCATCACGCTCATCATGTGGAACGTGAACAGGAAGGTGAACGGCTCCTCGCTCAGCCCGAAATAGGCCTTGCTCCGCCGCTCATAGGGCGCCAATTTGACGCCCGGGAACAGCGTGCGGACCGGAATGCGCAGGCGCTCTCGCAGCCCGCGGGCCACGAACTCGGTGGCGGCCCAGACCTCGTCGACCTTCTCGGCATGCTTTACCCATGAATCGGGGATGGAGTCGAACTCCCAATACCAATAGCCGATGCGGTAGCTGCGGGGGCTGCGCTCGAACAGATGGATGCGCTGGTAGGCCTCGTCGAAGAAGGGCTCGGGCTGCGTGTGGACGATGGTGACGTCGTAGTACTCCATGCCGCGGAAGTCGACATGGTGAGGATCGTCCTTGGCATCGGTCCACACATCGCGCTGCGATGCGGAAACGCCGACACGCCCCATGGCCTCGATCATCGATTCCGCCGAGACGCGCAGACCCGACGCATAGCAGAAGTGGCCGATCATGTTGACGCCCGGCTGCGCGAGCTCGCGAGCGACGGAGGTCGCATCGAGCCGGCCGCACCAGGCGCGCGCCGCATCGGACAGGCCAGCAGCCGGCAACGACAGCCAGGCCAGCAGAGCGCGCGCATGCTCTTCATCGGCCAGCGCGTCGGGGTGCGCGGCGCGCCACGCGCTGCGTGCCCAGTAGGCGCTTCGAATCTGCAAGGCCGGCCTTTCCCAGTCCGGCCAGGTCGACGGATCCACCCAGCGGCCCGAGGCGCCGTACTCGGCGGCGAACCAGGCGCAGAAGGCCTCGCGGCCGAAGACGGTGAGACCGTCGGGATGCAGTTCTTGCCATGCGGGCGTGAACGCGTAGGCCAGCGTGAGCTCACGCGCGGGGTTCTGGGCCGCCTGCAGGAAGAGCCACCAGAGCGCCTCCTGCGGCAAGCCGGATTCGCTCGCGCCGTATTGCATGAGCCATCGAAAGAGGTCGGGCATGCCGGCCGGCGTCAAGCCATGCGGCGACAAGGGCCACAGCACCTTGTTCGAGAGAAGCGCCTGCCGTGCGGGATCGGCGACGCCGGCAGCCAGCGCGTCGAGCACCAGCTGCAAGGCCGAATCGCCCAGGCGCAACTCGGCAGCGCCTTCGTTCTGCAACCATTGCGCGAACCCGCCGTGGTGCCCGCTTTCGAGCGCCAGTGGAAAGCGCGTCCGAAGATCGGCGCGCTTGCGCCACAGGTCGATCAGGAACCGCGCGGCCGAGCCGCGGTCCGCCACGTCCTGGGGCGAAACGGCGGGCCACAGAATGCCGCTCGGCGACAGGCCCGTGGCCTCGCTCACGGCGGCATCGTCGAACAGGTCGAGCGGCGCAATGGCCGGCACAGGCATTCCGCGCTCGCGCAGCGCGAGCCGATTTCGCTCGGCTTCGACCAGCGCCGTGAACAGGGTCGCCCGCGCTTGCTCCGCCGCGCGCCGGCGCAGGAACTCCAGCCGCTCGCGCATGAGCCAGGGCGTGGCAAGCCACCAGGCGCCCTTGGCGACGCGCCTCGCATAACGTCTCAGCAAATATTCAGACATGGCGCCGGAGAAAGTCCTGGTAGGCGTTCTTTAGGCCGAGGCCGAGCGGGGTGCGGGCTTTCCACCCCAGCGCGGAGAGCCGACTCACATCCAGCAGCTTGCGCGGCGTGCCGTCGGGCTTGCTGGCGTCGAGCTTGAGCTCGCCCTCGTAGCCCACGGTTGTCTTCACGAGCTCGGCGACCTCGCGGATGGTCACGTCCTCGCCCACGCCGATGTTGATCAGGGGCGTCACCTCCGGGTGGGTGAGCGCGGCGAAGCGTTCATCGGGAAGGTCGAGGAGAAACAGGATGGCTTCCCCGAGGTCGGACGAGTACATGAACTCCCTGCGCGGCGTGCCGGAGCCCCAGACGACCACGGCGGGATCGGCTTTGATCTTGGCCTCGTGAAATCGGCGGATCAGCGCTGGCAGCACATGCGAATGCTCGGGGTGGTAGTTGTCGCCGGGGCCGTACATGTTGGTCGGCATCGCGGCGAGATAGCGCGTGCCGTACTGGCGATTGAAGGCCCAGCACGATTCCACGCCCGAGATCTTGGCCAGCGCGTAAGGGCGGTTGGTGGCCTCCAGCGGGCCGGTCAGCAGGTACTCCTCCTTGATGGGCTGAGGGCAGTCCCGCGGATAGATGCACGAGGAGCCGAGGAAGAGCATGCGATCGATGCCGGCCTCGTGGGCCGCATCGAAGACGTTGAGCTGGATGCGAAGGTTCAGATGCAGGAAATCGACAGGAAAGTTCGAATTTGCAAGAATGCCGCCGACTTTCGCGGCGCACATGACCACGTGGTCGGGGCGCTCGCGCAAGAAGAATTGGCGAGTTGCGTCGCGGTCAAGCAGGTCGAGGTCGGCACGCGTGCGAGTCAGCACCTGGACGTCGGCTTGGCCCGAAAGCGCCTTGACCGCGGCCGAGCCAACCAGCCCGGCATGCCCGGCGACGAAGACTTTCTTGGTTTTCATGGTTGAGTTCTTTGAGTTTCGGTAGTGCCGATTGCAGGAGTGCGGGAAGAAGGAATCAGGATTCAGCGACCAACGACGTGTCGGGCTATGCGCACCAAAGGATGCCAGATCGCACGCGTCTTCCTAAACAAGGAGTAGCGTTGTGCAAGCGCCCGCAATCCTGTTGACGGGAGCGGAATATCGCGTGAGCCTTCTGCGGACAGACGCAAAGTGGGATGCTGATACTTGCCCGCATAGAAGGCTTGGCTCGGGGTGAGGATGAAGCGCAGCAGGGCTTTCTCAGTCGCCTCCCATTGTTCGCGCCCGACTTCAGCGCTCTGTCGTGCGCGCGCACCCAAAGCACGCACGTTGGAAAAATCAATCGGTCGCAGATCGTCCAGGTCGTAAAGCAGTCCATTGACGCCCGGCAGGATGTACTCGTTCATGGTGCCCTGGTTGGGCGCGACCACGCACTGGCCGCGGCCCATGGCCTCCAAGAAGGACTGGCCAATGCCTTCACCCGGCCGCGAAGCGAAGAACACGTTCGCGCGATCCATCACCGCATCCAGGTCAGCCTTGTTCTTGAACCAGGTCGATGTGGTGATGCGGTAGCGCGCGATGTCTTCTTCACTCGGCAATTCGGGCGGCGCTGTGCCCGGATCAACTGCAAGATGCAAATGTAGGCTGTCGAAACGCGCGTCGCCGATAAGCTGCTTAATTGAGCGCCAGGAAATCTGGAGTTCGCGGCGCAGCCAGAAGAAGCCATGCAAGCCCTCTTGCGGCGCTGTGGGCAAAGGCCGCAACGGCTGGTAGTAGCGCACGAAGTGGCTTGCAATGCCGAACCCTTCGGTCATGCAATGCAGCGCGTTTGAGAAGTTCAGCACCTTGGAGCCCTGAAATGGCTCCCAGAATTCCACCAGATTGAGCATGGGCCCCTGCCATAGCCCGAACTGATCCAGCATCGGGATGTAGACGACGTTGGGGTGCGCGTCCCTGAAATGCCGGTTTCGCAGTTGGCAATAAGACTGAAACATGATCACGATGTCATACGCCTTGACCTCGGACCAAGCGACCGGGGGCCCGCCTTGCCACGCGTCATGCCAGAAAAGATCGACGACGTGGCCGTGCCGCCTCAGGACCTCGACCAGGAAGCCCGTCGAACGGGTGGATCGATGGTATGAGTGATCGACATACGCGATGCGCGCCATGCTGATCACCTTCTCATCCGGGAATAGCCCCGAATCGCTGCCGCGTAGAGAAGTGGATATCGGTGCAACAGCCCCTTGACCAAGTCCTTAGCGGATCGCCTGACCGATGGTATCGCCGGTGCTGCATGTGGCGCAGCCTGCGACGGCGGCAGATCGAGCGGATGCTCCAGCTTGGTCATCGCGGCCCAGCCGAGTGCGGCCAAGAACTCCGGCTTGTCCACGTGAGCCGCAAAAACCCGGCGAAGAAAGAGCGTGAGCGTGTCGACTCGATCGGTTCGCTCGTCGGACAGCTGATGGGTTAGCGCGAAATAGCAGTCGTACAGGCCGCGAACCTCGGCCTGCGACAGAAACGGGAAGCGCTCGCTCACGACACGCAAGCACTCCAGGCTGTGCCCCCGCGCGTCCCCCGACGTTCCGCCCATCGAATAGTTGACCGTTACTTCCCGCGTGTAGACGAAGCGCGCCCCGGCATCCAGACAGGTCATGAGCCACTTGAAGTCCGCGGCAATCTTGTAGGAAGTGTCATAGGGCCCCGAATATTCATAGGCCGCTCGCGTCGCATAGACGCCGTTGTGGCAATCGTTCGCGCAAGTGAAATAGCTGCCGGGGTGGACAAACGCCGGGTGCCACTCGAGCGCGATCTGCCCGTCAATCCCATACACCGTTGCCCCCGTGGCGAGCAGTGCCGGCTGTTGCACCAGCGGGCGCATGCGGCGCACCGCGATTTCCGCTGCATGCGGCTCAAGCCAATCGTCCGAGTTCAGAATGCAGATCAGCTGCCCGCGGGCGAGCGGGACGGCTTTGTTGATCGCGTCATAGAGACCACGATCCGATTCGGAGACGAAATAGTCGAGCCTGTCGGCGTACTGCAAGATCAAGTCGACCGTGCCGTCGGTCGACGCCCCGTCGAGCACGATGTGCTCCACGTTCTTGTAGGTTTGCTTCTGCACACTCTCGATGGTCCGCGCCAGCGTTGCGGTGTTGTTGTACACGACGGTGACGTAGCTCACCAACGGCTCGTCTACAGTGCCGGACTTCATGATGCCGCGCGTGCGCAGGCCGCCCTCGGGCCGCGTACCGGCCGCGCGGGCCTGCAACACGTCCGCCCAGAGGGGCCAAGCCGCCACGCCACATGACGCTCCAGGCTCGCGTCCATTGAAAACCAGACCCCATCCACCGTTTTCGTAGCCAAGATAGCTCGCCCGGGGGTGCTCGCGGTCGGTTCGCACAGAAGTCTCGCTGTCACTGCTAAGCAGGGCGGCCTGCGATCGCCTCAAATATGCAGGCCGCGCCACATGTCGCCGATATGCCTCCAGCAACGCATCTGTCACCATGGCCGCGCAACGATCCCAGTCGAACAACCGCGACCGCTGCAACCCTTTGCGCGACAGTGCTTCCCGCTCGTCGGTCGAAGACCTGATCCTTTCGATGGCCCGCGCGACGCCATCCACGTCATCCGCGTCGAGCATGATCCCTGCGTCCCCAACCACCTCGGGCAACGAGGAATTGTCGGCACAGATCACGGGCGTACCGCACGCCATCGCCTCCAGTGGCGGCAAGCCAAAGCCCTCATAGCGCGAGAGGTATACGAAACACAGCGCGTCGCTGTAGAGCGCCGACAGATCGGCGTCCTCGACAAACCCCGTCAGGATGATCCGATCGCGAAACTCTCCAGCAGCGGCCAGGGCCACGTCGAACTTCTCGAGCTTCCACCCCGACATGCCCGCCAGCACGAGGCGCGTGTCGCTCGAGGGGCTTTGGCGCATGTGACGCAAGAAGGCATGCACCACCTGATCAAGGTTCTTGCGAATTTCCAAGGTTGCCAAGCTCAGAACGTAGGGGGCACCGGCCGGAATGCGGTACTTCGCACGCATCGCAGCCCGACGCTGCGCATCGTCACATGGCTTGAACCATCCGCCCGCCGCCAACGGAATCACGCTGATCTGCCCCGGACTCAGATCGGGACGGTACGCGAGCAGCTCCTTCTTGGTGAACTCGGAGATCGCGAAGATCACCGTGCGCTCGTCGAGACTCGCGATGATGTTGCGGACTTCCGTGGCGGCTTCCAGCGAAAAGTAGTCGGGCCGATTGATCGCGATTAGGTCGTAGATGATGTGCGCCTGAAGCACGTTCTCGTCGTCCAGCCACTTTCGCGGCGCCACGCCGAACGGGGAAAGAAGGATGTCGGCATCGGCCGATGGGGCACGGCGGCTGTCGTGAAGCTTGCCCGGCAAGCCGTTCGCCGCAATGTATTCGCCGGCCTTGAGTTCGTCGCCGTCCCTGACGAAGAGGCGGGGGCTGAAGCGAGACGACACCGCCAGCCGCCCATAAAGCTCGCTGCAAACGCGATAGACGCCGGTCTTCACGCCTTGCGCAAGCACATACATGTCCAGCGCAAGGCGTGGTGTCATTTCACTCGTCATCGAACAAATTCAAATCAACGCATGGGGGTGTCTGCAAGCGGACCTTCGCCCACGACAGCGGCCCATCTGCATTGCGTCCGATTGCGACAGAGGCAAAGCATGATCTGCGCCGCCGCAGACTTGAAAGAAAAACATCGGAAAAAATGTATCTAGCCGTATGGAATGGGAACGCTCGCTTCCGCGCCAGGGCGCCGAAGCATCGTCTTCTTGGAATTGCCGTGTTGGGGCGAGTCATGGGCTCCTCAAGAGCCAGGGCGCTCTGCCGCCAGACACCGTCGCCCCCGGATTTTAGAGGCACGCCCCGCGAAGGGTCCGCTGATGCTTTAGGGCAAAATCCCCAGGTTCAGCGTCGCCCGACGGGTGCGCCTTGTCTTTTATCGGAAGGTCTTCATGAAGAAACGTGCTGTAGTCACAGGTATCACAGGCCAGGATGGCGCCTACTTGGCCGAACTGTTGCTGAGCAAGGGTTACGTCGTCTATGGCACTTACCGTCGGACCAGTTCCGTCAACTTCTGGCGTATCGAGGAACTGGGCATCCAGGACAACCCCGACCTGCACCTGATCGAGTACGACCTCACGGACCTCGGCAGCTCGATGACGCTCATGAAGGAGGCAGCCCCCGACGAGGTCTACAACCTTGCAGCCCAGAGCTTCGTGGGCGTGAGCTTCAACCAGCCCGACGCCACGGCCCAGATCACGGCCATGGGCGCATTGCACCTGCTCGAAGCGATTCGCCTGACCAATCCGAAGATCCGCTTCTACCAAGCCTCCACGTCCGAGATGTTCGGCAAGGTGCAAGCCATCCCCCAAGTGGAAGACACCCCCTTCTACCCCCGCAGCCCCTACGGCGTGGCGAAGCTCTTCGCACACTGGATGACCATCAACTACCGCGAGAGCTACGACATCTTCGGCTGCAGCGGCATCCTCTTCAACCATGAAAGCCCGCTGCGCGGCCGCGAGTTCGTCACGCGCAAGATCACCGACGGGGCGGCCAAGATCAAGCTCGGCAAGGCTGACGTGCTGGAACTGGGCAACCTGGGCGCCAAGCGCGACTGGGGCTTTGCCAAGGAGTATGTCGAAGGCATGTGGATGATGCTGCAGGCCAAGGAACCCGACAGCTTCGTGCTCGCCACCAACCGAACCGAGACGGTCCGGGAGTTCGTCGATATGGCCTTCAAGGCGGCGGGCTATGAGCTGCGCTTCGAGGGCGAGGAGCAGAACGAGGTCGGCATCGACGTAAAGACCGGCAAGACGCTGGTGCGCGTGAATCCAAAGTTCTACAGGCCGGCAGAAGTGGACCTGTTGATCGGCAATCCCGCGCGGGCCAAGGAAAAGCTGGGGTGGGAGCCGACCACGACCTTGGAGCAGCTGTGCACGATGATGGTGGAGGCTGATCTTCGTCGCAATGCCGAAGGACGGTCGTTCTAGCACCCTGACGAGAGAGCGGCGTATCGACAATCAGAGATGCGCGAACCCGGCAAGGCGGCACCCAGTCGCTGCCTGCCCCAATTTACAATTTCGATGGCTTCTCGAAAGAACGCAAACTTCTGCGCTTCATTGGGAGGTGAAGGAATCCGGCTCGAGAATCGTCGAAGTCGGCGACAGGACACGGTGGCGCCAACGAGTAAAAGCGAAGCGCCCGTTTGATCGAAAGACGAGTCGACCCCCCAATGCACCCGAAACAGTCCGCTGACGAAACAACGTCGCGAGGAATGACGATCGCCGTAGTTAACGGATTTCCCTGTCGTCCTAATACTGCCGAAGTCGAGTACATCAAGAGATTCATACTGGCAGCGCAACGAATCGGGCACGTGGCCTACGAGGTCGTGACTTCCGACGATATCAATGCATGCCAGCCCGATTTTGTTCTCGCGACCCACGAATTCACGCCGAAGCTCACGCCCTACTTCACGATCGGGGCCATGTGGAGTCCGCCAAAGTTCTATTCCGAAGATCAAAGGCGCATCAAGTCGATATTGAGCTATGACGGTTACTTGATCGGGTCGTCCCACGTTGCGCAGTTTATCGATGCGCTCGAGTTCTCCACTGGGGTCAGCAAGCCTCGTTCTGACGTTCTTTTCCTTCCTACTTCGCTCAGCACGACCTTCGAGGCTCGACCGGCGTCCAACGCGTATGGCCTTGCGTACATCGGGGTGCATTGGGATGGTCTGCGCCACAACGGGCTGCTCGCATTGCTGGATGAGGCGGAGAGGATCAACATTTACGGTCCGACAGAAAGCTGGACGGACTATCCAAGGTCCTATCGAGGAACGGTTTCATTCGATGGAGCGGCCGTGCTAGGTACGCTGGCCCGGCACGGAATCGCGCTGTGCATTCATAAGGAAGAGCATCGACGGGCAGACACGCCGTCCATGCGTCTCTTCGAGGCAGCGGCAGCCGGCTGCCTCATCATTGCCGACGAGATTCCGTTCGCGCGCCGGATCCTGGGCGACACTGCCTTTTATATCGACATGCACGACTCCGCGGAGGCTAACGCGGCTCGTGTCATCGAAATCGTTGATTGGGCAAACCAGAACCCAGCGCTTGCGGCCGCCATGGCTGCACGCAGCCATGCAATCCTGCGCGATACATATTCTCTCGAGGCTCTTGTTCAGAACTGCTGCGACTTCGTTGCCAAATCCAAGGCACAGATCGCCCAAGCCCAGAAAAACGCGGTTGAGTACTTCGCTTGCTCAGCCAGCAGCCCGGATGCCCGAGGCATAATAGGTCGACCGCTCGTCGACATCATCGTCAGAACAGGTGGACGACACCTCTCAACGCTTCGGCGAGCACTGAGATCAGTCGCCAGGCAAACGCACGGACACTATCGCGTGCTGCTTGTCGACTACAAAGGTCGCGAAGACGTACGCGCATGCGCGGCGGAGGAAAGCACGAGCGGCCTGACCGTTCAATACATGACCTGTCCCGATACCGGTCTGCGCAGCACTGCGCTGTGGACCGGACTACGCGCCGTCGAAGCACCGTTCTTCGCAATGCTCGACGATGACGACACGGTGATGCCGACACATTTCCCAGAGTTGCTAAGGACGGCTCAGAACGATCCGTCCCATTGCCTCTACTACAGCGGCGTCATTCGCGTCGAAGAAGAGCACAGCGACTTTGTCAACTCGGTCAACTTCACGGGACCGCTCGAAGTCGAAGTGCAAGAGCGCAGGGAACTGAAGTTTCTCGACAGATTCAGTTTGTCTCGCCTAATCAGGTTCGACAACTACATTCAATCCAACGCTTGGATTGCTAGGAGTACCTGCCTCGATCAAAGAGCCTTGGAAGATCCGGGAATGGTTGTGGTCGAGGACATGTACTTGTATTTCATGCTCCTCAAGAAGGGATCTTTCAAGCTCAGCCCAAGCCCGACCGCCTACTGGCATTGGCGCTCCACAAGTCGTGAAAACTCCATGCTTGGTGTTGATAGTGAGACATGGACGACGGAGGGAATCAATCTAGTGGCGCGGCTCGATCAAGAGACTTTGTCTAATGGCATGAGTTTCGGGGACATGCGCCATCTTCTTGGAGTTGCGCCGGCCAACGGAGAATCCACGATTCCTGTACGTCCCGCCCTTATTGCCGCCGGAAAAACCGTTAACGCGTCGAAGGAAGTTGTCGCTGGATGTCGTCAGCGCAACTTCCACGGCGCGGAGACCTCGGGCATCTGGAGCTCCACAACCGATGCCAGCATTCAACTGAAGCTCGAGCAACCTGTCACCGAATTGATTGTTCAGATTGAGTTCTCTGCAGTCTATTCGCGAGATCGAGGTCAACAGTACGTCGATATCTTAATCAATGGTCAAAACATTTTTTCCGACAATGTCGCCGACCAAGAATTAAGAGCAGCCAGCGGCAAGATATCTATATTCCCAGCAACCAACTCCCTTTTTATCCGAGCTCGCTGCAGATATACCGTCATCCCCAAAGACATGGGTGAGAGCAACGATACTCGCAGCCTAGGCGTCTTCATATCGACCATTCATTACCAGGTCGATGATCCCAGCATCAAATCAATTGAAATTTTCTGAATCCCATGAATCCTTACGAAATCGAAGAGGTGGCGTCGCGCGTCGTCAAATTGTCGCTAGATGCGATGAGTGAAAACTCTATCGAAAGGGCAGATGAGTTGATGCGGATCGCTGCAAGTTTAGAGCTAATTTCGCCAGAACTTCAGAACTGCTGGGGAGGTCCCCTGAATGGGCAAGAGGGCCGCCGCGCGATTTTTCGCGAGCTCATCAGCACCGTCGGGTTTGATGCGGTATTTGAAACAGGGACTTACCGAGGCCTAACAACCGCTTGGTTTGCAGATCATTTTTCTGGTCCGATCTACAGCTGCGAAATTGACAAACGTTACCATTATCAAGCTCAAAGCAACCTACGCGCGCGCGGCAACATCCACCTCAGTCTCGAAGACTCACGTCAATTTCTGCGGCGAAGTCTGGCCGCATCACCCGAACGAGGCCGTTACTTTGTGTACCTGGATGCGCACTGGCACGACGACCTCCCGCTCGCAGAGGAAATTCAGATCATTCTTGAGAGTGCCCGCGATTGCGTAATCGCAATCGACGACTTCAAAGTCCCGGAAGACGACTACAAGTTTGATGACTATGGCCCTGGGAAAGTCATATCACTCGAGCTGCTCGAACAATTCAAAGACGAGTCGATTCGATTTTTTTTTCCGAAACTCCCGGCGTCCTCTGAAACTGGTGCGGCGCGCGGCGTCTGCGTCATCACGAGAGAGCTCGCGGCTGAAGTCGAAAATTGCGGGCTATTAGAAGGAAACTCCTGGGCTCAATGGAGAAACGTTGAGGCCGCCCACGATGCATCACGCCATGTCGCCTTGACCAGCGCTGAGGCAGAAGACTCAGGCGCGTATTCTCAAGACAAACCGAGGCCAGCCCTCGAACGCTCGAACCCTATTTCATCAGAACTCGGGGACATGAATACAGTGAAATCTGGAATTGCCAGTCTTCTAGAGTCGCAAAGCTCCCTATACAAACTTGTTGAAAATTACGCTCGCCTGCTCAACGAGCGACTGGAATCCATAGATGATCGACGCGAAATGGGTCGCTCCCTGGTCGAGCAGAAGGCGAAGAATCTGGAGCTAGAACGCCAGAACTATCGACTGACAGAAGAGCTGCACAATTTGGTGCACAAAACGGCCACTCCTTCTGCGATGAGTGAGATTTTGCACATCAGAAATCTTGTCGAAGGCCTCTTGAGGTCCAGAATGATTAATTCAGTTTCCACAATCGCTCCGAAAGCCCGCCAGACGGTAGAACAAATCGCGGGAAGATTGGATCAACTCATCCGTGATCTATAGCTGCTCTAAATCTTTTGGGTGCGCAGAGACCCACGGATCAAAACTTGTTTAGAAATTTTTCACATCCCGAATATGCCCACCATTGAACTGAGGCGCATCAAAAGAATCAAGGCGGAAAGCGCATATCTGCGGAATCAGCACGCCAGCGATGTGACTTCGCAGTTTGGTGAAGACGGTATCATCAGCAAGATTCTTGATCTGATCGGACGAACCAATTGCTGGTGCGTCGAGTTTGGCGCATGGGACGGAAAGTACCTTTCCAATACGTGGAACTTGATCAACAATGAGGGCTGGTGCGGCGTTCTTATAGAAGGTGCATACGATAGATATGCCGCCTTGAATGATTCCTATAGGCTGCGCGCAGGTCAAGTCTTTGTTCAGCACGGCTATGTGGGCTGGCAGTCAAACGACGATCTTGACAGCTACCTCTCTTCTACCCCTATTCCTAACGACTTGGATGTGCTGTCGATCGACATCGATGGTAATGATTGGCACGTTTGGAGCGCGTTGAAGAATTATAGGCCGCGCTTGGTGGTGATCGAATTCGACCCCACAGCCAGCAATGAACTTTATTTTGTGCAAGACGCTGATGCGTCGCTTAATCAAGGCGCATCACTTCGGGCCATGGTGGAGCTTGCGCAAGGTAAAGGCTATGAGTTGGCCGCGACTACCTATACCAATGCATTTTTTGTGTTGACCGAGGAATTCCCAAAGCTGAATATCGCCGACAACTCCATTGATGCGATACATGAATCGCACATCGAAATCCAGATTTGCCAAGGGTATGACGGCACTTTGTTCGCCGCGGGACACTTGATGTTGAACTGGCACGGCATCCCACTAGTTCAAGAGGATTTCCAAGTCATACCAGCAGCATTGCGAAAGTACCCCGATCCAGGTCAAAAGCCGTAGCTATTGATTGACCCGCTTTCTGGCCAGGGGTTGCAGGCTTACTCCAGAGACGAACTAGTCTGGCATTCTGAGGCCGTAGTGCAAATGAGTGCAATGAAGAACCAATCCGCCTCGCCAAACAAAAAATAAACCCATGCCCCAACAAAGAAGCATCGTGCGCTACGTAGTAGCCTGTGTCTGTCTCTTTCACATTCTCGCCGTCATGGGCTACCTTGTCCGTGAAGGGCGCTTGTCGATCGTCCCCATCTACGACGATGTGGCTTACCTAGTCGATGGGCTGAAAAGGCTCGCAGTGCTGGATCGCTCAGGAATCGGTGGATTTCTACTTGACCTCGGCGTACACCCAGCTCACTCACCGTTCTCGGCACTGGCTAGTACCTTCGGATTCCTGTTGAGTGGTGGTGCTGTCTGGGGACCTTACTTGCTCAACAGCGCCTGGGTATTCATTGCAGCCGGTCTCGCTCTTGCGGCGCTGCGAGATTTGGATGCTTGGGCAAGAATTGGCATTATCGTCGCCATCTTAGCGGCGCCAATCTTTGGAGGCATGGTTACTGAATTTCGACCAGATCCTGTCTGGGGATTGTTGGTTGGATTGTCAGTGGCGATCATGGCAACCATAGATATTGCTCATGCACCCTCATCTCGTCTTTTCATATTGGGTTTGCTTTTCGGAGCGGCAATACTAGCGAAACCGACTGCCGCTCCTGCTTCAGTTGTCGTTCTGGGCGTTGGCTTCACAGTGCAGCTGGGACTATCTCTGATTAATCAGGCGGACTGGTCCATACGATCTGTCGCGCGCAAGGTTGCCATCGTTATTCTCGGCACCGGTTTATTTGTTGCACCTTATATTGTGACAAGTGGCCGTGAAATCTTGGCTTATGTTCTCGCTGTAATGGGGTCAGAATCCGAGGTTTGGAAAACCAACACCTCAACCTTCGGACATTTGACCTACTATTTGAACCAGAATACGGGTGTAATGATGCTCGGCTGGATTTGGTATTTGGCGATACCGATCCTGCTTTTTTGCACCGGAGTCCTAGCTTATGCAAAAGAAAGACGAGCGCTCTGTGCCTTTGCGGGAATGATTTCGGCGCTACTGGTCGCATACACCATTGTGACCGTCAGCGAAGTGAAGACGCCAATGATAGGCAGCATCCTATACGGTACGATCATCGCCACCGTTGTTTGGTCGCTTGGTTATATCGCAGGTCACGTCCCAATTCATCAGGTGGTCGTGTTCTTCCTGGGTGCTGTGATATTTATAACTCAATGGACTCCGCGTGGGATTGCCGGGCCGCTACGAACCAATCCGGCAATGATCGCCGTTGACGAGGCAAGCAAAGCAGCTTTTCCAGTGGTTCTGCAGGCCCTTCGATCCGGCCCCAAGACGGTGTTGTTCACCGTGCCCGGACCCGTTTACGACGCAACGCTGGACTTTTTTGCAAGACAACAAGGTATATCTAGCAACTTCGTGACAGGCTACACATGGAATACTTGGGAAATGTTTTCACAGGGAGTAGCCGCAGCTGACGTGGTTGTCTTGAGCGAGGCGGGCATGCTCGGGCAGGCACTCGGCGGATTCAGTTTTCCCAGCGTTCAATTCCAAGAACGGCTCTTGAACACGCTCCGCGCCAACACGGCCTTCACAGGTAAATCGGTCTTCACTGATGATCAGGGAAGATCAGTATGGGTATTCGTTCGCGTTAAACCACCCGGCAATTAGCTGGAGGTTTTTCGGTGCTGATCCTAAGAGTTCCATGAAGAACTCGAGTTTCAATGCCCACAAAGTATCGGCGTACTTAAGCGTGCCGAGGCCGCCGCCCGGCGTTGGCTCTCGTCGTTTGGTGTAAAAACAGCACGATGTGTTACATAAAGCCGGGGCTGTAAGCGCCTGGCCTTGCGTGTAACCCTCAGCAGCGGCCTTTTCAACTTTTTGCAAGGCAGGTGTGTCCACCAGAAACGGTGGATTTCCGAGAACAGGTCAGGATCTGGATTCGGGCTGTGTTTTGGTGGGCGGCGGGTCGATTTGCACTCTCCTGAACACGTAGTACTTGTTCAAGATGAATGACAGTCCAAAGTACGCGACGCCCGCAACAGCCTGCGCCACGCCCTCGTGCGATCCAAAGCGGTGAATCAAGAGCACGAGGACGCCGAGGTTGGCGAGGTAGGCCAGCATGAAGATCGCTACGAATCGGACCATTTCGGCCCGTCGAGCACCAGCACTGCGAAACGTGAAGCTGCGATTCAGTGAGTACGAGACCATCAATCCGATCGCATAGCCGATGATGTTGCTGACCACAGCACCGAGCCCGAATGCATACATGCAGCCGAAGATCACTGCATAGCCGAGGGTTGTGTTCAACACCCCGACCATCGCGAACTTCAGCAACTGTTTCATCGGGCTTGGCCGGCGCTGACCCAGTACTGACCCCCGAGCGGAAGCCATCCCAAGTGCTTTTCAAGAGGCAAGAGCCAGGAAAGCTTCGGCGGGACGAAAAGACAATACGACTGCCGCTGCAAATCGAGGCCTGCGCCACGAAACAGCGCACGCAACTCCGCAGGCTTGAGCAACACCGCATCGGCATCGAAGGGGCAGCTGCTCACGATGCGCCGTGTTACGGGGTTGAAAGGGTTGTGCTCGAAGATGTCGATCGAGCCACCGTGCGCCAGGCGCCCCGCGAGCGTGGCCATGACCGCTGGCCGTTCGACTGGTGGGATGTGGTGAAACACGCTTGCGACGAAGATGATGTCGAAGGCGCCGAGGTCCAGACCTTCGCGTTCGACCTCAAACAGCGCCCGCGGATTTGCTTCCGCCGCAACGCGCAAGCTCGCCGCCGAGACATCAGTGCCGACGATCTCGGCATCGGGAAATGCCGCCTGCAGATATGCGATATTGCGGCCTGTACCGCAGCCGTATTCAAGCACGCGAGCAATCGGACGGCGTATGGCGTTGCGAATCAGGTCGACCTTATAGCGCGCAAAGTACTCGGAATCGTCGGCATAGAGCTTCGTGCTCTCGCGCAGTAACGCGTCGTAGTCCGCCGAATAGTCGTCGAAGTCGATCTTCTCGACAGGCGCATGGGCGTCTTCGCGCGAAGTGGTGGAATGAGCAGTGGGCGCCTTCGCCCGTGATTCGTTACCAGACACGCCAGGGCGCCTTTCCACTGTCCCAGAGGACCTCGAGTTCTCGCTTGTCGCGTAGCGTGTCGCATGGCTGCCAAAAGCCGGTGTGCTGGTAGGCAGCGAGTTGACCATCGCGCGCAATATTCATGAGCGGCGCCCGCTCCCACGAAGTCGTGTCGTCCGAGACGTAGTCGATCGCAGCAGGCTCGAGAATGAAAAAGCCGCCGTTGATCCAGCCGATCTCGTCGCTGGGTTTCTCCTCGAAGCTCGAAACATCGTGCGCCGCATTCAGATTGAGCACACCGAAGCGGCCGGGCGGTTGAACGGCGAGCACGGTCGCGAGCTTGCGATGTCGGCGGTGGAACTCGAGTTCGCCGCTAATGTCGACATCCGACAGACCATCGCCATAGGTCAGGCAAAAGGTTTCGTCGTCCAGGTACTTCGCGGCGCGCTTGAGGCGCCCGCCGGTCATGGTGTCGGCGCCGGTGTCGACCAGCGTGATGCGCCAATCCTCGGCGTGGCTGTTGAGGATCTGGTGGTCGCCCGTGCCGAGATCGATGCGCATGTCCGACATGTGCCGGTAGTAGTTGAAGAAGAACTCCTTGATCACGTAACCTTTGTAGCCGAGGCAGATCACGAAGTCGTTGATCCCGTGACGGGCGTAGATCTTCATGATGTGCCAGAGAAGCGGGCGCCCGCCGATCTCGACCATCGGCTTGGGCTTGGTATCGGATTCTTCGGCGATGCGGGTGCCGAGGCCGCCGGCAAGAATGACTGCTTTCATGTGTTCTCTTCGTTGATTAAAGCTTGAGGTCGTCCGGCTGCATGTTGAGGCTGCGCTCGACGATGGCGATCGGATCGGATCGCAGGACGCGATAGATCCGGAGGATGTATTCGCCGATGATGCCCAGCAGGAAGGCGTTCAGCCCGATGCCGAAAAGCACCATCAGCTGGATGCTCACGAAACCGGGCGGGAGATCGGGCAGCAGCAGGCGCAATACCACGTAGTACAAGGCGCCGATCAAGCTTGCCACCAAGATCACGATGCCCAGGAAGGACGCCATGCGCAACGGCACGGTGGAGTGGTTGAACACGGCAGTCAGCCCCAGCCGTACCAGCCGCGTCACATTGAACTTGCTCTCGCCCTGGGTCCGCGCGTCGCGGTCGTAGGGAATGCCGGTCTGGTTGAAACCGAGGCCGGCGATCATGCCGCGCAGGTAGGGATTGGCTGTGCGGAACCTGGCGATGGCCTCGATCACCGCACGGTCCACCAGCCGAAAATCGCCGACATCTCGGGGAATCGGATGTTCGCTGACCTTGTCGATGACCCAGTAGCCGCACTTGCGGATCAGGTTCAGCAGCCAACCTTCGGGGCGCTTGCGCCGGATGCCGTAGACCACATGGTGGCCTTGCTGCCACAACGCAAAGAACTGTTCCAGCATCTCGGGGGGATCCTGCAGGTCTGCGTCGATCTGCATGATGGCGTCGCCGCGCGCGTGAAGGTAGTTGGCAAGGATGGAATTCTGAAAGCCGAAGTTGCGCGAAAAGCGCATCGCTCGCACCCTTGGATCCTGGGCCGCAAGGCGGGTCAGCATCGCCCACGTGTCATCGTCGGAGTGGTTGTCGGTAAAGACGAATTCGAGATCGCAGCGGTCGGCCATGCGTTCGCCGAGCGCGACCAGGCGCGCGTAGAGCGCCTCGATGTTGCCCGCCTCGTTGAGGACGGGAATCGAAATCGAAATCAGGGGCCGGCGCGCCGGCGACAAAGCCGACTCACTCATGCTTGCTGCTGCACATCGGAAAGAAGTTCCTGCAAATAAGTCGCCACGCCGGGCAGCGCGGGTCGGAAGTCCACGTGCGCAAGCCATGTCGGATGCTGCAGCACGGTGGCGTAGTTGTCGTCGGGAGGTTCGGGCCTTGCGCCGATTCGCAATAGTTCTTGGCGACCGAAGGCGGCGAAAACATGCGCCGCCAGATCGCGCAGCGTGCACGGCGCACCATGGCTGAGGGTCACGACACCCGCCAGGCCTGTTTCAAGCAAGGCATGCACTGCCGCGACCTCGTCGTCGACATGATGGTATTCGCGCAGTTGCCGGCCCGGAGACATCTCGAACGGAACCTTCTGCCGCAACGCATGCGCAATCTGCCCGACGAACATGTGCGGCGATGGCGTTCCTCCGCCGTACAGCGTGTGCACCTGCGCGTGCACGACGGGGTCGCCGGCAGCAGCACGCTCCGCCACGATGCGTCCCAGTTCGGCCTTGGATGCGACGTAGGCATTCGGATGTGCGATGAGCCGTTCCATGACGGTGCCGAAGGTCAGCACACGAAGTCGGGCGGCACACGCACCGGCGATGATGTTGGCAGGCAGTTCGACGTTGACACGGCGATGCTCCGCCTCCGGCGCCGCAGGGTCGAGCACACCCGCAGTGACTGCGACGCTCGATCCCGGGGGCGCACCCTCGAAGTACCGGCGAATCCGGCTGTCTGAACCCGATTGCCACCAGTCTTCATAGACCGACCGCTCCAGGATTTCTACATCGCATGCAGGATAAGAACCTGCGATCGCACGCCCAAGCCTGCCACGTCCACCAATGACGTAGATCATGCGGCGATGTCCTTGCGCCAGGCGTCGATCTGCGCCAGCGTGAACGCCTTCGCGGTGTCGGGTGCCGCGTAGTAGTTGCGATACCAGGCCGCCGTCTCGCGGATCACACGCTGCGTGTCCCAGGCGGGCTGCCAGTCCAGCAGGTTGCGCGCGAGCGAACTGTCGAGCGCGAGCGCGCCGGCTTCCGGCAGCGGGTTGCTCATGAATTCGAGCTCCGGACGCTGCCACTCGCTGCTCATGAGCTCGAGCACCTCGCGCACGGGGTAGTGCTTGAGCTCCTGCGGCCCGAGGTTCCATGCGCGCGCGTAGTTCTGCGGCCGCGGGCCCAGGAGCTTCGCCATCAGCAGCAGATAGCCGTGCACGAGTGCCAGAACGTGCTGCCAGGGTCGCGTGGCCTCGGGATAGCGCAGCGTGAGCTTCGTGCGGTCGACCACGCTGCGCACGAAGTCGGGAATGAGCCGGTCTTCCGACCAGTCCCCGCCGCCGACGATGTTGCCGCCGCGCGCGGTCGCGATGGCCGGCCCCTTGCCTTCGGCGAAGGGGTAGGAAGCCGCATAGCTCTGGATCACCATCTCGGCCGCCGCCTTCGATGCGCTGTAAGGATCCTTTCCGCCCAGCGGGTCGTTCTCGCGGTAGGGCCACGGCCATTCGTTGTTGCGGTAGACCTTGTCGGTGGTCACGCAGACCACGCCGAGCACGCTGCCGATGCTGCGCGCCGCTTCTAGCACGTGCGCCGTGCCCTGGGCGTTGACCTGGAAGGTCAGGAGCGGCTCGCGGTACGAGCGGCGCACGAGCGGCTGCGCGGCCAGGTGCAGCACGAGCTCAGGCTCGAACTTGCGCATCGCATCGAGAAGAGGCGCGTACTCGCAGATGTCGCCGAGCGTGCTCGAGTGCATCTCGGCCTCGATGCCCGCCGCGGCGAAGAGCGATGGGGTGGTGTCGGCCGGCAGCGAATAGCCCCCGACGGTAGCGCCGAGCGATCGCAGCCAGAGGCAGGCCCATCCGCCCGTGAAACCGGTGTGGCCGGTAACGAAGACCTTGCGTCCCTTCAGGGTGGATTCGAAATCCTTCACTTCCGTCATGCGAACAACTCCGCGTCGTCCAGCATCGAAGCCAGTTGGTCCTTCGCCGACAGCTGCGGCGCAACGCCCGTGTCGGGCCATCGGACACCGAGGCGCACATCGTCCCATCGGATCGCCCTTTCATGGGCCGGCGCATAGTAGTCCGTCGTCTTGTACATGAAGTCTACCGATTCACTCACCACCAGAAACCCATGCGCAAATCCTTCAGGCACCCACAACTGCCTGTGGTTCTCCGCAGTGAGCTCCACCCCCACCCACTGCCCAATGGTCTTCGATGACTTGCGGATATCCACCGCCACGTCGAACACCGCGCCACTCGTCACCCGCACCAGCTTGCCCTGCGGCTGCTCGATCTGGTAGTGCAGCCCGCGCAGCACGCCCCTGGCCGAACGCGAATGGTTGTCCTGCACGAACTCGACGTGCCTGCCGACCGCTTCGTCGAAGACCTTCTGGTTGAAGCTCTCCATGAAGAAGCCCCGCGCGTCACCGAACACCTTCGGCTCGAGCACGAGCACATCGGGGATTGCCGTCGGCGTGACCTTCACGAGCGCACCCCGTCGCTCAGCAGGCGATGCAGGTACATGCCGTAGCCGCTCTTCTCTAGCGGCTTGGCGAGCGCGGCGAGCTGCTCCGTCGTGATGAAGCCGTTGCGCCACGCCACCTCTTCGGGGCACGCGATCTTGAGTCCCTGCCGGTGTTCCAGCGTTGCGATGAACTGGCCCGCCTCGAGCAGGCTCTCGTGCGTGCCGGTGTCCAGCCACGCGTAGCCACGCTGCATGATCTGCACGTTGAGCCGCCCGCGTTCGAGGTAGGCTTGGTTCACCGCGGTGATCTCGAGTTCGCCGCGCGCGCTGGGCTTTACGGCCTTCGCGATGTCCACGACCTCGTTGTCGTAGAAGTAGAGGCCCGTCACCGCATAGCTGCTCTTCGGCTCGGCGGGCTTCTCCTCGATGCTGCTGGCCTTGCCCTTCGCGTCGAAAGCGACCACGCCGTAGCGCTCCGGATCGTGCACGTGATAGGCGAAGACGGTCGCGCCATCCGTCCTGGCATCTGCATCCGACAGCAGGTGCACGAAATCGTGACCGTAGAAGATGTTGTCGCCGAGTACCAGCGCAGTTGCCGCGTTGCCGATGAAGCGGTCCCCGATGATGAAGGCCTGCGCCAGCCCGTCCGGGCTCGGCTGCACCGCGTACTGCAGGTTGATGCCCCACTTGCTGCCGTCGCCCAGCAACTGCTGGAAGCGCGGCGTGTCCTGCGGCGTGCTGATGACCAGGATGTCGCGCATGCCGCCCAGCATCAGCGTGCTGAGCGGGTAGTAGATCATCGGCTTGTCGTACACCGGCAGCAGTTGCTTGCTCAGCGCCAGCGTGGCCGGATGCAGGCGTGTGCCGGAGCCACCGGCGAGGATGATGCCCTTGCGTTGCGTCATGGATTTCTTTTCGGGTCGTGAGTCAGAGCGTCTCGTGCAGCATGCGCGCGACACCGGCCTGCCAGGGCGGAAGCCTCAAGCCGAAGCTCGACTGGAGCTTGATGGTACTCAGGCGCGAGTTGTGCGGCCGCGTCGCCGGGGTCGGGAAGGCGCTGGTGGGAACCGCATCGACCATCGCAGGTCCCGCCTTCAGTTCGACCCCCGCCGCTTGGGCCTGCTCGAGCACGAAGCGCGCATACCCGTGCCAAGTGGTCTCGCCGCCCGCCGCCAGGTGATAGAGCCCGGCCTTGGCCCGGTCGCGCAGCGTCTCGCGGATCGCATGCGCGGTCACATCCGCCAGCAGCTCCGCACCGGTCGGCGCCCCGAACTGGTCGTCGATGACAGTGAGCCGCTCGCGTTCCTTCGCCAGTCGCAGCATGGTCTTCGCGAAGTTGCCGCCGCGTGCGGCGTAAACCCAGCTGGTGCGAAAGATCAGGTGGCGCGGGCAATGCTCGGCGATCAATTGCTCGCCCTCGAGCTTGGTGCGGCCGTACACGCTGAGCGGACCGGTGGCATCGTCTTCCTGCCACGGCTTGCTGCCGCTGCCGTCGAACACGTAGTCGGTCGAGTAGTGGACCATCAACGCGCCGACATCTTGCGCGGCCTGCGCGATCGCGCCGGGTGCGGTGGCATTCAAGGTGCGCGCGAGCTCGGATTCGCTCTCGGCCTTGTCGACCGCGGTGTGCGCCGCGGCATTGACGATCACGTCGGGCCGCAGCTTCAGCACGGTCTGCGCCACCTGCTCGGGGAATTGGAAGTCGGCACGGAACTCGGTGCTTGCAGAATCCAGCGCGACCAGCTCGCCGAGCGGCGCCAAGCTGCGCTGCAATTCCCAGCCCACCTGTCCCATCTTGCCGAGCAGCAACAGTTTCATGCCGCCTCGTACTGTTTCTTCACCCATTCGCGGTACGCGCCGCTTTGCACGTTGCGCACCCACTCGGCATGGTCCAGGTACCACTCCACCGTCTTGCGGATGCCGGTGTCGAAGGTCTCGGCCGGCTTCCAGCCCAGTTCGCGCTCCAGCTTGCGCGCATCGATGGCGTAGCGCCGGTCGTGGCCGGGGCGATCGGTCACGTAGGTGATCTGTTCGCGGTAGCTCCTGCCGTCGGCGCGCGGGCGCAGTTCGTCGAGCAGCGCACACACGGTGTTGACGATCTCGATGTTGGGCTTCTCGTTCCAGCCGCCGACGTTGTAGGTTTCACCGAGCCTGCCGGCTTCGAGCACGCGGCGAATCGCGCTGCAATGGTCCTTGACATAGAGCCAGTCGCGCACCTGCATGCCGTCGCCGTACACCGGCAGCGGTTTGGCGGCGAGGGCGTTGACGATCATCAGCGGAATCAGCTTCTCGGGGAAGTGGAAGGGGCCGTAGTTGTTCGAGCAGTTGGTGGTGAGCACCGGCAGCCCGTAGGTGTGATGCCATGCGCGCACCAGGTGGTCGCTGGCAGCCTTGCTGGCCGAGTAGGGGCTGTTGGGCTCGTACTTGTTCTCTTCCGTGAAGGCCGGGTCGGTGGCCGAGAGCGAGCCGTAGACCTCGTCGGTCGAGACGTGCAGGAAGCGGAAAGCCGCCTTCCGGTCTGCCGGCAAGGCACCCCAATAGCCACGCACGGATTCGAGCAGCCGAAAGGTGCCGAGCACGTTGGTCTGTACGAAGTCTTCGGGGCCATGGATCGAGCGGTCCACGTGCGACTCGGCCGCGAAGTTGAGCACCGCGCGCGGCTTGTGCTCGGCCAGCAGCCGGTCGACCAGGGCGCTGTCGCCGATGTCGCCCTGCACGAACACATGCTTGGGATTGCCGTTGAGGGAGGCGAGCGTCTCTAGGTTGCCGGCGTAGGTCAGCTTGTCGAGATTGATGACCGCTTCGTCGGCTTGCGCAATCCAGTCAAGAACGAAGTTGGCACCGATGAAACCGGCGCCGCCGGTAACCAGGATCATGGAATCTCCCGCTGTACTGGAAAAAAACCGCCGGGTGGCGGTCGAACGGCGATTATCCCATCGTGGAATGTTTCAAGACGCTGCTAGAGACCAGTCCCTAACGGGCAAACCGAAGCGCGGATAGAGTGCTTCCGACGTACTTCAAGGAATGCCCATGGCCAGCAAAGACGACGACAAACCCGACCGCATCAAAGACTCCGCCCAGCAAATCTGGCTCGCCGGCCTGGGCGCCTTCGCCAAGATGCAGCAGGAAGGCAGCAAGGCCTTCGAAGCGCTGGTCAAGGACGGCATGGGCGTGCAAAAGAAGACCCAGCAGGCCGCCGAGGAGACGCTGGCGCAGGCCCAGGCCCGGATGGCGGGCTTCGCGAGCGAGTTCGGCACCAAGGCCGCGGGCGGCTGGGGCAAGCTGGAGAACATCTTCGAGGAACGAGTTGCGCGCGCCCTCGAAAAGCTCGGCATGCCCTCGGCGCAGGAAGTGGCCGCGCTGCAGGCGCGGGTAGAGGCGCTCGAGGCTCAGTTGAAACGCAAGAGCGCGACCGGCGCGGCACGCAAGACCGCCGCGCGCACGCCGCCCGAGGCCGCGAGGCCGTCGCGACGGCACAAACCGGGCAGCGGCGCCTGAGGGACAGGAAGAACACCCATCCCTGCCGGCACAGACTTGCGCTAGAGTGGTCCCAGGAGACAAAAAAACCGGGGCTACGACATGGCCAAGAAAGCGCCACGCCGCACTGCGCAACGCATCCTCGAAGCCGCGCTTGACCTGTTCAACCGCTTCGGGGAGCCGAACGTCTCGACCACGCTGGTGGCGGGCGAGCTCAACATCAGTCCCGGCAATCTCTACTACCACTACCCCGCCAAGGACGAGCTGATCAACCGGCTCTACGAGGGCTACGAGACCGAGCTCAACGAGCTGCTGCATGCCAGCGAAGGCGTGCACGACGTCGAGGACGCCTGGTTCTTCATGCACAGCCTGTTCGAGCTGATCTGGCGCTACCGCTTTCTCTACCGCGACCTCAACGATCTGCTGAGCAAGAACCGGCACCTGGAAACGCAGTTCCAGCTGGTCCTGAAGAACAAGGCGCGCGCCATCCGCACGCTGCTCGCCGGCATGAGCCGCGCCGGCCACCTCGACATCGACATGCGCGAGGTCGACCCGCTGGCGCAGAGCATGGTGGTGGTGCTGACCTACTGGCTCAGCTACGAGTACGTGCGCAACCCGCGCGAGGCGCTGGAGCCGGCGCACGCCCAGGGCGCCCTGCTGCGCGGCGCCCACCATACGCTGCATCTGCTGGCGCCCTACCTGGCGACGGAACAACGGCGGCATTTGCTGACACTGAGCAGCGCTTACACAGGCGAAGATCAACCGGCAACGGTCTGAATTCCATCCTTCCATCGCATGCCCCACCACGACATCCAACCCCTTTCGCTGTTGTCGACCGGCGCGGTGCCTGCGACGGAGCCATGGACACTTTTGCCCTACAGCGACGCGCCGTCCTTCGACACAGCCAACCTGCTCAGCCACTGGCCGCGGCTGCATGCCGGCCAGGGCCTGCAGCCGCCGGTGCCCGGACCGCTGGCCGAGGGCTGGGCGCTGTACCACAGCGGCGAGTTCGAGCGAGCCGCGGCCGTGGGCCTGCGGCACGGCCGCGAGGGGCTGGCGCTCGCCAACCAGGCCACCGCGATCTATGCCAACTACCTGGAGCCGCGCGAAGCCGTGCGGCAAGCCCTGTTCAGGCAGGTGGTCGAACGCGCCACCGCGCAGGTCGCGACCGAGCCCGACAACTGCCAGGCGCTGTACTGGCAAGCCTATGCGCTGGGGCGCTACAGCCAGGGCATCAGCGTGGCACGCGCGCTGGCGCAGGGCCTGGGCACCAAGGTCAAGGGCGCGCTGGAGCGCGTGATCGAGCTGCAGCCGCACCATGCCGATGCCCAGATCGCGCTCGCCGCCTTCCACGCCGAAGTCATCGACAAGGTCGGAATGCTGGTGGGCCGCATGACCTACGGGGTGCGCGCCGAAACCGCGATCGAGCTGTTCGAGCGCGGCCTGCGGCTCAACCCCCACTCGGCCAGCGCGCTGATGGAATACGCCCGCGGTCTTCTGATGCTGGAGGGCGATGCGCGCATGGCCGAAGCCACGCGCCTCTACGAGAAAGCGGCCGCCCTGGAGCCGGCCGATGCGCGCGAACGGCTCGACGTGGAACTGGCGCGCGCGGGGCTCTCCGACTGATCTTTATCAACGACAGCGTCACTTAAGATGCGCGTCTTTGTTCCAACCGCCCGCCGCCATGTCCGATCTGAACGCCCTGTTCGAAGCCGCCCAAGCCAATTCCAAACTGCTCGCCGAGCGTCCGGACAACCCGACGCTGCTCAAGATCTACGGCCTCTTCAAGCAGGCCACCCAGGGCGACAACACCGAGAAGAAACCCAGCTTCAGCGACATCGTCGCGCGCGCCAAGTGGGACGCCTGGACGGCCCAGAAGGGCCTGGGCGCCGACGAGGCCAAGCAGAAATACATCGACCTGATCGAATCGCTGCGCTGAAAAACGTGCCCGCGTCTACGACCAATCCTTGTCGTTGTAGGCGTCGTCGTCCGCTTCGCTCGCGCCCAGCAGCTCGTCGAGGTTGCGCTGCAGCCGCTGCTCGATCTGATCGCTGAAGCTGGCGTACAGAAGGCCGAGCGTCGCACGCAGCCGGAAGCTGTCGGCGGTGACTTCAACGCTGCCGTCGATGCCGGGCCGCGTGAACTGGGCGACGTCGCGGCGCTCGCCTTCGTCGTAGCTGCAGGCGAGGCCGTAGTCCCGCTCGACCTTCTGCATCCACTGGCGCGCCACCGCGCGCGCGGCCTCGATGCCCAGCGTGTGGCTGCGTTCGATGTGGATATCAGGCACCGCGGCCTCCCTTGTCGTGGTTGTGGGGTTGTGGGGTGTGCGTGTCCGCTGTGGCGGGGACGGCAGCGGCTTTCAGCGCCTGCACACGCCCGGCCTTGGGCAGCGCGGCGAAGCGCTTGACCGCGGCGTAGAAGCGCGGCCAGTCCCGGCCTTCGCGTTCGAACAGCGCTTCGAAGGCAGGCACCAGTTCGTCGTAGGCGGCCTGCGCGCCGAACATCGCATTGTTGGCGCGCGCCACCCAGCCGTCGTAGGCGCCCTGGCGCGGGCCGGTCCAGCCTGCACGCAGCACGGCGTAACGCTGGCGGAAGTCGTCCATGGCCGCCTTCTTCATCGCATCGACCGCCGGCCAATCGCCGGCCTGCGCCTCCTTCGAGGCGTAGATGCCCGCGAGCGTGCGGCGCGTTTGCGCCGCGAGGGCGCGGAACTGCTGGCGCCGGCCGTCGAACTGCGCATATTCGAGCCGCGCGGCCTCGCCGGCCTGGGTCTGCAGCCAGCGCGCACCGCCGATGCGTTCCACCGCGGTCGCGAAGGACTCGTTGAACATGGTGTCGTCCGGCACGTAGAGCACCTGGTGCGCCAGCTCGTGGATCACGATGCGCGCCAGCTCGCCTTCGGGGTAACCGATGAAGGTGGACAGCAGCGGGTCGCCGCCGGCCCAGTTCATCCAGCCGAGCGTTGAATAGGCCGGCACCGGATAAACCGCCGCCTCCAGGCCCAGCGCGCGCTGGGCCTCCGCCTCGGCTTTGGCATCGGCGTCGTTGTAGTAGCCGCGATAGCCGACGCAGCCCGCGACCGGGAAGCACCAGGTCTTGAGCGTGAGCGAGTACGGCGGCGCAGCCACCACGTTCCAGACCGCGGCCGGGCGACGCAGGTCGGCATACGCCTTGTAGCTCGGGTTGTCGGGCAGGCCGAGCTCGGAGGAGGCGAAGCGACGGATTCGCTGCGCGAGTTCCAGCTTGGCCTTGAGCGCCTCGGACGCGGCCGGATCCTGCAGCCATTCGGGCACCGGTCGCGCCGCGCGCATCAGCCCCAGATGGCCGCTGGCCGACTGCCAGTAATAGCCGAGGTCGGCGCAGCCGGCCAGGCACAGCAAGGCCGCCGCAGCGATGACCGCGCGCCGCCTGTTCACGCGCGCCTCTCAGGCATCAAGTGCCACCTCGACCAGGCAGTCGTAGAAGGTGGGGCCGCGGCCGATGTCGGTCAGGCGCTGGCTCGTGAGCTGGTTGACGTTGGTGCCGTCGAGCCCGAGCTTGCGCCACCAGATGCCGAGGCCGTGCACGACGCCCGGCCGGGCCCGGCGCGAGACTTCTGCGCGGCAGCGGTGCTCGCCGCGCTGGTTGAACACGCGCACCGTGGCGCCGTCGACGATGCCGCGCGCTGCCGCATCGGCTTCATGGATCTCGAGCAGCGGCTCGCCCTCGATGGCACGCAGGCTCTTCACGTTGACGAAGCTGGAATTGAGGAAGTTGCGCGCCGGCGGCGAGATCATCGCGAGCGGAAACGCCTTCGAGCTGCCGGCCGGTTCGTAGTTGGGCACATGGTCGGGCAGGCCGTCCTGGCCCATCGCGGCCAGCTGGGCGCTGAAGAACTCGCAGCGGCCCGAGGGCGTGGGGAATCCGCCCGCGGCGAAGGGCGCATCGGGCAGCGTGAGGCTTGTGAAGCCCTGCGCCTGCAGCTGGTCGAGGTCGATCGCACCGGGCGTGAAGGCGCTGCGGCACAGCGTCTCGTCATCGTCCGAGAAGCAGAGCTCGTCGAAGCCCATGCGCCGCGCGAGTTCGCGAAACACCCAGGCGTTGCTGCGCGCCTCGCCGCGCGGCACCACGGCGGGACGGTTGAGCAGCACGTCGGTGTGGCCGTAGCTCGTGTGGATGTCCCAGTGCTCGAGCTGCGTGGTGGCCGGCAGCACGTAGTCGGCGTAGTCGGCGGTGTCGGTCTGGAACTGCTCGAGCACCACGGTGAACAGGTCCTCGCGCGCAAAGCCGGCCACCACCTTGCCCGACTCCGGCGCGACCGCGACCGGGTTGCTGTTGTAGACCACGAGCGCCTGGATCGGGTTCGCGGTGTCGAGCAGCGCATCGCCGATCGTGCTCATGTTGATGGTGCGCGGGCGCCGGCCGGCCAGCAGGTCGGGCCGCTGCAGCGCGGCGCGGTCGACCGGGAACAGGCCCGAGCTGCTCAGGAGCAGGCCGCCGGCCCGATCGCGCCAGGCGCCGACCAGCGCGGGCAGGCAGGCGATCGCGCGTGCCGCATTGCCGCCGCCGCGCACGCGCTGCATGCCGTAGTTGAGACGGATCGCCGCCGGCTTCGTCGTTCCGTAGGCACGCGCGAGCGCCACGATCTGCGCCTCGGGCACGCCGCAGACGTCGGCCGCGCGCGCCGGCGGCCATTGCAGCGCGCGCTCGCGAAGCTGCTCCCAGCCGAGGGTGTGCTGCGCGATGTAGTCGTGGTCCAGCCAGTCGTTCTCGATCAGCTCGTGCATCAGCGCCAGGGCCAGCGCCGCATCGGTGCCCGGCAGGAGCGCGATGTGCTCGTCGCACTTGTCGGCGGTCTCGGTCTTGCGCGGATCGATGCACACCAGCCGCGCGCCGGCGCGCTTGGCGGCCTGCGCGTGACGCCAGAAATGCAGGTTGCTCGCGATCGAGTTGCTGCCCCAGATCAGGATCAGCTTGGCCTCGGCAAAAAACTCGATCCGCATGCCGACCTTGCCGCCCAAAGTAAAACTTAAGGCTTCGCCACCTGCGGTCGAGCAGATCGTGCGGTCCAGCAGCGACGCGCCAAGCTTGTGAAAAAAACGACGGTCCATCGATTCGCCCTGCACCAAACCCATGGTTCCGGCGTAGCTGTAAGGCACAATCGTTTCTGGATTGTTACTTTTGCACTCGCTCAAGCGCGCGGCGATGTCATCGAGGGCAGCATCCCATGTCACCGCTTCGAAGCGGCCGCTGCCCTTGGGGCCGATGCGCTTCAAGGGCTGGACAAGACGCTCGGCATGGTCGTTGCGTTCGATGTAGCGCGAGACCTTGGTGCAGAGCACGCCGGCGGTGTGCGGATGCATCGGGTTGCCTTGCAGCTTGACCGCGACGCCATCCTGAACGGTGGTCACGAGTGCGCAGGTGTCGGGGCAATCGTGTGGACAGGCGCCGAGCACCTGGATCGAAGAAGTCATGGTGGGGGCGGGGGCAACGAGTATTCAGTCGAGTCTAAGTTGTGCGCCAAGGATGCGCTGAGGGGTTTTCACGATGATCAATCGCAGGCACTTTTCGGTCGCGGCGGGCGCTGCGGCGCTCGGCGGCTTTCATATCGCGCGGGCACAGGGAGAAACGCCGATCGTGCTCGGGCAGTCGGCGCCCTTCTCGGGGCCGGCCGCGCAACTGGGCATCCAGTTCTACCAAGGCGCCAAGCTGTACCTGGACCAGTACAACGCGACGCCGGGCCATCGCGACGTGCAGATCAAGTTCCTCGACGACGGCTACGAGCCCGACCGCTGCGTCGCCAACACCAGGAAGCTGATCGACGAGGAGGCCTTCGCGCTCTTCGGCTACATCGGCACGCCCACCAGCCTGGCGGCCTTGCCGCTGGCCGTGGGCGCGAAGATCCCGTTCATTGCGCCCTTCACCGGCGCGATGGCGCTGCGCGAGCCCTTCCACAGGAACGTGTTCCACCTGCGCGCCTCGTACAACGACGAGACCGCGCTGATCGTGAAGCAACTCACCCACCTGGGCCTGAAGAAGATCGCGGTCTTCTATCAGAACGACGCCTACGGCAAGGCCGGTCTCGACGGCACGACGCTCGCGCTGTCGCAGCTCGACCTGAAGCCGGCGGCGCTCGCGACGGTCGAGCGCAACTCGGTCGACGTCGCGGCGGCGGTCAAGACCATCGTGGCCGCGAAGCCGGACGCCGTGGTCCAGGTCAGCGCCTACAAGTCCTGCGCCGCCTTCATCCGCGAGGCGCGCAAGGCGGGCTATGGCGGCACCTTCTACAACGTGTCCTTCGTCGGCACGCAGGCGCTGGCCGACGAACTCGGCAAGGACGGTGCCGGCGTCGTCGTCACCCAGGTCGTGCCCTCGCCCTACTACGCCGCGAACGGCATCACGCGCGAGTTCAACGACGCGGTGAAGAAGAGCGGCGGCGCCACCAAGACCAACTTCTCCAGCATGGAAGGCTATCTGGCCGCCAAAGTGCTGACCGAAGGCCTGCGCCGCGCGCCGGGCAAGCTCACGCGCGACGGGCTGATCGCGGGGCTGGAATCCATCGACCGGCAGCAGTTCGGCGGCTTCGAGGTGTCCTTCTCGCCACGCAACCACGTGGCGTCGAAGTTCGTCGAGCTGTCGATGATCACGGGGGATGGGCGAATTCGGACCTGATGGCTCCCTCTCCCTCTGGGAGAGGGTTGGGGTGAGGGCACTCGGGCCTTTGATTTGTACGCTGCGCCTGGTGTGAGGCCGGGGCCGGGAATTCGCCCCGGCGGGCGACTCACTTTCCTTGTCTCGCTGTACGGATCGGGGACCTGGGTAACAGGTGTGCGGGGACATAGTAAACACCTTGAATGCTCAGGTTGGAGTGGCGGCGTTACGCAGATCCAGCCGCATGAAGCAGCCATCTGCCTGAGGTCCGAGCGCATCGCCACAGGCAGCCTGTGCAAGGCACTGGACAGGCGCAGCTTGCGACCCTCGAAGTACACCCAGCCGTTCCAGCCCACCGTCAGCACTCGGTCATTGGGTCCATATTCAATCGGTGCCAGCGCGGCAGGCAAGGCCCGAGGGCTCACTTGATAGCGCGCTGCTGGCGTTTGCATGCCCAGCGCCTCGTGCGGGCGCTCGTGGCTGTACACGCTGCGCCAGTGCTCGAAGGCGTCCTAGGCCTGAGTCAGGTCCATGAAGCTGCGCCCATTGAGCACCTCGGCCTTGAGCGAGCGATGGATGCCCGGCGTCAACTATTTCGAGCGCTCGCATTGACTCATCGGATTTTGCTACCCGCGCTGACCCGTTGCCTCACGTAACTTGCTACCCGCCGGATGGTCCGGCGGGAGCAGAACTACGTGACGAGACGAATGTGGCGGTGGGCATCTAGCCGTGAAGCATCGCCAGCGGACTAGTATTCCGCTCTAGGAGCATGCGGCCTCTCAACGAGCTTTGCTTCTGTCTCCATAAGAAGCTCCCCTGCACTTCGCCCAAGGGCCCTTGCGAGCCGCAAAATCAACGCCAGGGTCGGCATATGCTCGCCGCGCTCGATCTTCCCCATATGCGAGCGCTCGATGCCTGCTCGATGAGCCAAGGCTTCTTGCGCTACTCCATCTTCAAGCCGTAGCGCGCGGATCACAGCGCCAAACGCACGAGCTGGCGCGACTTCAAAGGTGGTCGCACCGGCCGGTCGTCCCCTCTGAGTAGTCCGCTTCTGCATGGACAGAAGCGTCAGGGTTTGAAATAATAAAAACCACGTTATCTTTAACTCAGGCTGTCCTAGGCGGATGTATGTTCTTCCTGGCCCCCACGATCAGCAAGGAAGCTGAATAGCACATGGGCGATAAGCAACTTGCCTCGCCGTTCCCGACCGCTCAGCCGTTTCGTCTGCCGGCGTCAGTGCTTCGCGCGCGCTTGCCCCGAGTGTCCCCACCTTCGCGCAGCAGTTCAGCAACGCGCATCGGCCAGCAAGTACGCGCCCTACGGATCGCCTCTGGCGCTTCCGGTGGCGAGCTGGCCTCCTCTGCTGGCGTTTCGAGCTCCATGCTCTCCCGCATCGAGCGCGGTCTCGTGTCCCCTTCCGTCGAAACCTTGGATCGCATCGCCACCGGCCTGGGCGTGCCCGTCTCACGCTTCTTCAGCGACCAGTCCAGCCGCACCGATTTCTCGCACGTACCCGCAGGGCGGGGCATCTTGGTGGATCGGGTCGGTGCTGTGGCCGGCTACCGCTACGAGCTGCTCGGCCATCAGCTCTCCGGCAACCTGTTCGTCGAGCCTTATCTGGTCACGCTGCTGCCGGAGGCTGAGCCCTACGTCACCTTCCAGCACCCGGGCGTGAAGTTCCTGCACCTTCTCTCAGGCCGAGTCTCCTACCGCTACGGTGCGAGGGTGGTGAAACTGGGGCCAGGAGACTCGCTGCAGTTCGATGCCACAGCATTGCATGGCATCGAGGCTATCGAAGCTGGTCCGGTGACGTATCTATCGATCGTGTTCACGATGCGAGACTAAGTAGGCAGTTTCGTAAATACGGCCACGTATATTCTTGATAAGTTAGGCCGCGTATGGCATCTTGTTGCGATCCCTTCGCCCAGGGGTTGCATATGCCAAGGAAGAGTCCGTTCCCTATCGAGTTGTCTTTGGACGAGTCGGCCGAGTTGAATCGTCGTGCGACCAGATATACGTTGCCGTATTTCGAAGTTGTTCGAGCCAAGATGATTCTGATGGCCGCCAACGGCTTGGACAACGACGAGATCGCCGCGCGGCTGGACGCCCGGCGCGAGGTGGTCAGTCAGTGGCGCCAGCGCTTCTTCAAAGAGCGATTGGCGGGTCTCGACGAGAGAGCCCGCCCGGGACGCCCTCGGGTCTTTCCCCCCAGAGGTCACGGTTGAGATCAAGGCGCTCGCCTGCGAGTGCCGGCCACCTTGGGCTTGCCGTTGTCGCGCCTGAGCGTCGCTGACGTGGCGCGACACGCGCAGCGCTCCGGGCCTGGTGGCGCGCATCAGCGACAGCACGGTCTGGCGTTGGTTGCACGAGGACGCGATTCGCCCGTGGCGGCACCGATGCTGGATCTTTGCGCGCGACCCGCACTTCCAGGCCAAGGCCGGCCGCATCCTGGACCTGTACGAGCGGCGCTGGCAAGGGCAGTCACTGCGCAAGGACGAGTTCGTCATCTCGACCGACGAGAAGACCAGTATCCAGGCGCAGCCGCGCATGCATCCGAGCCTGCCCACCGAACCGGGCAAGCCAATGCGCCTGGAGCACGAGTACGAACGCGCTGGCGCTTGGGCGTACTTGGCGGCGTTGGACGTGCATCGCGCCAAGGTGTTCGGGCGCTGCGACGCGACCACGGGCATCGCGCCCTTCGAACGGCTCGTCGATCAGGTCATGAGCCAGCCGCCCTACGTCGGCGCAAGACGCGTGTTCTGGGTCATGGCCAACGGCTCGTCGCATCGAGACCAGGCGTCAGTGCAGCGCCTCACGCAAGCCCATTCCCGATTGGTCCCGGTCCACGCACCGGTCCATGCCAGTTGGCTCAATCAGATCGAAATCTACTTCTCGATCGTGCAGCGCAGGGTGCTGACCCCGAACGACTTCCCTTGCTCGGAGGCGATCGCTCAGCGGCTGGCGAACTTCGAGCGCTACTTCGAGAGCGTCGCACGTCCGTTCGAGTGGAAATTCACCCGCACCGATCTCAATGCCTTGATCGCGCGCATGCGTGATCGTTGGGCGCAGAGCCAGCCCTTGAAGCTGGCCGCTTGAGAATACGTGTGCGAACTTCCGAAACGGACTACTAAGCCCTCGTCACCTGCGTCAGCGCGTGAATGATCAATCCCACCAATCCGCCCACCAGCGTCCCGTTCACCCGGATGAACTGCAGATCCCGCCCGATGTGGCGTTCGAGTTCGAGCGTCATCTCGTCCGCGTTCCACGCTTCGACCCGTTCGACGATGTAGCGCCGGATGTCCTCCCGGTAGCGCTCGATCGCGCGCGGCGCCGCGTCCACGACCTGCTCGTTGATCCAGCGCCGCATCGCCTCGTCGGCCGCAAGGCGCGCGCCCAGTGCACCCGCCATCGCGACGATGCGCTGGCGAATGCCCGAGTCGGTCTTCGCCAGGTCGTCGTGCAGCCAGGCCAGCAGCTCGCCCCACAGGCCATGCAGGTAGTCGCCCAGCGCAGGATGCGCCTGCAGCTCCGCACGGATGGCCTCGCCGCGGCGATGGAATTCGGGGTCGGTCTTGAGCTTCGCGATGAAGACGTGCATGAAGACATCGAAGCGCAGCCGCAGCGGATGCCCGGGCTCGGCCGCCATTTCCGCGATGGTGCGCGCCACGGCGGCCACGATCTTGCGCGTGGCCAGCTTGGCGGCGACCTGGTCCAGGCCCACGTAGCGCAGCGCCCTGATCTCGCGCGCGATCGCCTCGGTGATCTGCTCCTGCACTTCGTCGCCTTCGACCACGCCGGCGACCTGCGCCAGCACGTCGTCGAGCAGCGCCTGGTGCCGGCCGTCCGCCGTCAGCGCATCGAGCGCCTGGCCCGCCAGCCGCGAGATATCGACTTGCGCCAGGCCTGCGGTTGCGATGCGGCCGAGGAAGTCGCGCACGCGCGCATCGTCGAAAGCGCTGAGCCCGTAGCGCGCGGCAGCCACCAGATGCTCGCCGAGCTTGGCCGCATGCTCGGGCCCGGAAAGCCAGTGGGCCAGCCGTGCGGCCGGATCGAGCTGCTCGAGCTTGGCCAGCACCTGCGACGTGCTCAGGAAGTTGTTGCAGATGAAGCCGGCGAGCTTGGCGCCGATGCGGTCCTTGTTGGCCGGGATGATCGCGGTGTGCGGGATCGGCAGCCCCAGCGGATGCCGGAACAGCGCGACCACCGCGAACCAGTCGGCGATCGCGCCGATCATCGCGGCCTCGGCGAAGGCGGCGACGTAGCCCCAGGCAGGATGCCGCGCTTCGAGCGCGATCGCCGCCGCGTACAGCAGGGCGGCGGCGCAGAGCAGGCCGAGCGCGACGCGCTTCAGCGGATTTCCTTTGTCGTCGCGAGCCCCTGCAGGAACTGCTCGCAGCGCGCCAGCTGCTCCAGCGTCACGTACTCGTCGGGCTGGTGCGCCTGATTGATGCTGCCGGGGCCGCAGACCACGGTCGGGATGCCGGCGTTCTTGAAGATGCCGGCCTCGGTACCGAAGGCGACCAACGTGGTGCGCGGTTCGCCGGCCAGGCGCTGGGCAAGGCGCGTCACGGGATCCTCCGCCGTGGTCAGGAAGCTCGGGATCTCGCAGATGGTCTCGAAGCTGAAGCCGGCGTCGGGCGCGATCTTCTTCATGCCGGCCTCGATGCGGCTCGCGTAGCCGCGGAGCTCCTTCTGCATCTGCTGCGCGTCAGCGGTGGGCAGGTCGCGGAATTCGTAGCGGAATTCGGCGTCGCGCGGCACCACGTTGTCGGCGATGCCGCCATGGAACTGGCCCACGCTGGCGGTGCTGAAGGGCACGTCGAAGCCGGCGTAGCGCGGCTCGTCGCGCTCGAAGCCCTCAGCCATGTCGCGCAGCTTGCCGACCACGCGCGCCGCCATCTCGATCGCGTTGACCGACTGCGGCGTAAGCGAGGAATGCGCCTCCTTGCCGCGCACGCAGCAGCGGTAACGGTAGACGCCCTTGTGCGCGATGGCCGGCACCATCAGGGTCGGCTCGCCGACGATGCAGGCCAGCGGCTTGATGCCTTGGTCCTTCATGTCGGCGATCATTTCCTTGACGCCGAAGCAGCCCACCTCCTCGTCGTAGCTGAAGGCGAAGTGCACCGCGAAGGGCGACTCGCTCTCGATGAAGCGCTCGGCATTGGCCAGCGCGATCGCTATGAAGCTCTTCATGTCGGCCGACCCGCGGCCATAGAGGCGCGGCTCGGCATGCACCGCCTCGCCGTCGTGGCCGTCCTGCGGCCAGTCCTGCACGGTGGCGGAGAGCGGGTCGACGCTCCAGTCCTGGCCGTCCCAGGGCACGGTGTCGGTATGGCCCGAAACGATGACGCCGGCCTTCCTGCCGGCGCCGAGCGTGGCGAACAGGTTGGCCTTGGTCTTGTCGGCGTTGTAGGTGAGCCGGCTGCGCACGCCCAGGCCGGCGAGGTGGTCGCGCGCGAAGTCGATCAGCTCCAGGTTGCTGTTGGTGCTCACGGTGTTCATGCGCACCAGCGTTTGCGCGAGTTCGAGGCTGCGGGTGGAAAGCACATAGGACATGCGGACGATTGTCCCGGAAGTCCGGCCAACCCGCCGCTGCCGCCGGGAAACTGTCACCGCAACCGAGTAGGCTGCGCTTCTTTTTTCAAACCGGACGGAGAAGAAGCACATGACGCAATTCAAGATCGCGAAGACCGCACTGGCCGCAAGCGCCGCCCTCGGCCTGGCCGCCTGCAGCCTGCCGGGCACCGGCCCCTCGGGCAAGCTGCCCACGCTCGACGGCCAGCCGCCGCTGGTGGTGGCGCACCGCGGCGCCTCGGGCTATCTGCCGGAGGAAACGCTGGAAGCCTACGCGCGCGCGATCGAACTCGGCGCCGACATAATCGAGATGGACCTGGTGTCGACCAAGGACGGCGTGCTGATCACGCGCCACGACCCCAACCTCGCGATCAGCACCGACGTCGCCAAGCGCCCCGAATTCGCGGCGCGCAAGAAGACCATCCGGGTCGATGGCGAAGCCCAGACCGGCTGGTTCAGCAACGACTTCACGCTGGCAGAGATCAAGCGCCTCGGGGCCATCTCGACCGACGCCGAGCGGCCGCAGCAGTTCAACGGCCAGTACAAGGTGCCGACCTTCCAGGAGGTGATCGACCTGGCCAAGGCCAAGTCGCGCGAGACCGGCCGCACCATCGGCATCTATCCCGAGACCAAGAACCCGACCTACTTCCGCGACCTCGGGCTGCCGATGGAAGACAAGCTGATCGCCATGCTCGAGGCCTCGGGTTGGAACAGCCGCACGGCGCCGGTGCTGGTGCAGTCCTTCGAGCCCGGCAGCCTCAAGTACATGAAGAGCAAGGGCCTGAAGACCCGGCTGATCCAGCTGATCGACGGCGACGGCATCGACATGAAGACCGGCGCCATGACCTACGCGGTGCCGGTGGACCGCCCCTACGAGTGGACCAAGGCCGGCGACAAGCGCAACTTCGATGTCATGGTCACGCCCGCGGGCCTGGCCGAGATCAAAACCTACGCCGACGGCATCGGCCCGTGGAAGCGCTACATCGTGAGCATCAAGGGCACCGTCGGCGCCGACGGCAAGCCGGTCGACGTCAACCGCGACGGCAAGGTCAACGATGCCGATGCCACCTCCACCGCGCCGACCAGCCTGGTGGCCGATGCGCACAAGGCCGGCCTGTTCGTGCACCCCTTCACCTTCCGCACCGAGTCGCGCCGGCTCGCAGCGGATTACAAGGCGGATGCAGCCAACGAGTATCTGGCCTTCTACCGGCTCGGCGTCGACGGCGTTTTCACCGACTTCACCGACACCGCGCTGGCAGCCCGCCGCAGCTGGCTGAAGGAAGCCGGCCGCTGAATCCAGAGCCGGCACGGTCTTTGCGGGCACTGCCCGCAAAGCCTAGACTCGTGCCCATGAAACTCATCGATTCCCTCGTCACCCAGGCGGCCGGCATCGCGGCGGTTCGACGTGACCTGCATGCCCATCCCGAACTCTGCTTCCAGGAAGTGCGCACCGCCGACGTGGTGGCGGCCAAGCTCACCGAGTGGGGCATTCCGATCCACCGCGGCCTCGGCGCCACCGGCGTGGTCGGCATCGTCAAGAACGGCACCAGCAAGCGCGCCGTCGGCCTGCGCGCCGACATGGATGCGCTGCCGGTCACCGAGCTCAACACCTTCGCCCATGCCAGCAAGCACCCCGGCAAAATGCACGCCTGCGGCCACGATGGCCACACGGCGATGCTGCTGGCGGCGGCGCAGCACCTGGCGAAGCACCGCAACTTCGACGGCACCGTCTACCTGATCTTCCAGCCCGCCGAAGAAGGCGGCGGCGGTGCGCGCGAGATGGTCAAGGAAGGTCTCTTCGAGCAGTTCCCGATGGAGGCCGTGTTCGGCATGCACAACTGGCCGGGCATGAAGGCCGGCCAGTTCGCCGTGAGTCCGGGGCCGGCCATGGCTTCGAGCAACGAGTTCACCATCACCATCCGCGGCAAGGGCGGCCATGCGGCGCTGCCGCACACGGGCATCGACCCGATTCCGATCGCCTGCGAAATGGTGCAGGCCTTCCAGACCATCATCACGCGCAACAAGAAGCCCACCGACGCAGGCGTGATCTCGGTCACGATGATCCACGCGGGCGAAGCCAACAACGTGATTCCCGACAGCTGCGAGCTCAAGGGCACGGTGCGCACCTTCACGCTGGAGGTGCTCGACCTGATCGAGGCCCGCATGCAGAAGATCGCCGAGCACGTCTGCGCGGCGCACGACGCCGAGTGCGAGTTCCGCTTCCACCGCAACTACCCGCCGACCATCAACACGGCCGACGAGGCGAACTTCGCGCGCCGCGTGATGGCCGGCATCGTCGGCGCGGACAACGTGCTGGTGCAGGAACCCGCGATGACGGCCGAGGACTTCGCCTTCATGCTGCAGGCCAAGCCCGGCGCCTATGCCTTCATCGGCAACGGCGACGGCAGCCACCGCGACATGCACCACGGCGGCGGCCCCTGCATGCTGCACAACGCGAGCTACGACTTCAACGACGATCTGATTCCGCTGGGCGCGACCTGCTGGGTCCGGCTGGCCGAAGAGTTCCTCCAGAGCCCGAAGGCGCCTGAAGAGGCTTCGACGTGATCGGCGTCGGCGAGGCTTTTTCGTCCCGCTACGCCCAGGCGCGCCAGAAGTTCCTGCAGGGCTGCGCGAGCGCCGGGCTGGCCGTGCGCTCCCATGTCCATCCCCTCAAGGGGCGCGACGGCGAAGAGCTCGCGATGGACATCGCGCTGGACGGCGAAGCGAAGGCCGAGAAGCTGTTGATCGTGAGCAGCGCCTGCCATGGCGTCGAGGGCCATTGCGGCAGCGGCGTGCAGGCCTTCGCGCTGCACGACGCGGAGTGGCGCGAGAAGGCGCGCGACCAGGGCGTGGCTGTGCTGTACGTGCATGCGCTCAACCCGCACGGCTTTTCGTACAGCCGGCGCGTGACGCACGAGAACGTGGACCTGAATCGCAACTTCCTCGACTTCTCGCAGCCGCGGCCCGTCAACGAGGCGTACGCCAGCCTGCATCCGCTGCTGCTGCCCGAAGAATGGCCGCCGACGCCGGCCAACCAGGCCGAGATCGGCAGCCTCATCGAACGCGAGGGCCTGGGCTTCTACCAGGCCGCCGTGACGCGCGGGCAGTACCAGTTCGCCGACGGCTTGTTCTACGGCGGCGACGCGCCGACCTGGAGCAACAGGACCTTGCGCGAAGTGCTGCGCACCCACGCCGGTGGCGCGCAGCGCATCGGCTGGATCGATTTCCACACGGGCCTCGGCCCCAGCGGCATCGGCGAGCGCATCTTCGCCGGCAGGGACGACAAGGCCGCCTATACGCGCGCCGATGCCTGGTGGGGCACGGTGGCGGCGCCGGTGACCTCGATGTACGACGGCTCGTCCACCTCCGCCTTCCTGACCGGCTTGATGTGCTATGCGCTCGACGACGAATGCCCGCAGGCCGAGCACACCTCGATCGCGCTCGAGTACGGCACCTTGTCCATGCTCGAAGTGACGCAGGCCCTGCGGGCGGATCACTGGCTCCACAAGCATCCGGAGGCGCCGGCCGAACTGGCCGCGGCCATCCGGTCGCAGATGCTGGAGACCTTCTATACGGACACGGATGCCTGGCGAGGGCAGGTCATCAGCCAGGCGCGGCAGGCGATGTTCCAGGCGGTGGACGGGTTGGCTTCCTAGTTCTTTGATTTGTGGCGTTGCGCTCGGGTTGTGGCCGGAGCCGGGTCTCGCCCCGGCTCCGACCTTCGACGCCGCGCAACGCATCAAGGGCCCAGCGCCCTCACCCCACCCTCTCCCAGGGGGTGAGGGAGAAAAACCTAGGACGCCAGAAGGCGCTCCTGCGCAATCACGAGCAACCCATCCATGATCAACCCATCCACCAGCTCGAACTCCCCATTCATGCTCGGCGCCATCTTCCAGGCCGCTCCGCCCGTCATGTAGCAGGCCGGCTCCACGCCGCAATGCGAGCGCACATGCTGCACCATGCGCTCCACCGCACCCGCGATCGCGTAGGTGCCGCCGCTGGTCAGCGCATCGCTGGTGTTGGTGGGAAATTCGCGCACTTCGCCGGTCGGCACGTGCAGGCCCGCGGTGCCCGATTCGAGTGCGCGCAGCATGATGCCGTGGCCCGGCAGGATCAGGCCGCCGAGGAACTTGCCGTTGGCGTCCACCCCCTCGACCGTCACCGCGGTGCCGATCATCACCACCACCATCGGACGCGCCGGCCCCTGCGACAGCATGCGGTGGCGCGCGCCGATCATCGCGACCCAGCGATCGGCGCCCAGTCGCGTCGGATGGTCGTAGCCGTTCACGATGCCGGCCTCGGCGGCGCCGGAAACCACCCAGCGCGGCGAGCAGTCGAAGCGCTCCACCACCTGCTCCTCAGCCCGCCGCCGCACCGTGTCGCCGGCCACCACGCAACCGAGCATCGAGGCCGGCGCGGGCAGGTCGGCCCAGGGGCCGTCGGCCAGCCGCTCGATATGGTCGAGAAACTCGGCACCGTGCGCCAGCAGCGACGCGCCCGGCCGCGCCGCATCGTAGAGGGACCACTTGAGGCGGGTGTTGCCGATGTCGATCGCGAGGAAGGCCATGCGCGGCATTATTGCGAGTTGTGCTTACGGGCGCTTGCAGATGCGGTCGCAGCCTACGCGCGGCGGTCACTTTCCGACGGTACAGTGCCCCTTCGATCAACAAGGCGCAAGGAGAACACCATGGGTTTGCTGAGTTTCATCAAAGAGGCGGGGGAAAAACTGTTCGGCGGCTCGTCGGCCCAGGCGGCCGAACCGGATGCCAACCAGAAGGCAGCCGCCGCGATCAAGACCTACATCGAGACCCAGAACCTGGGCCTGACCGGTTTGGAAGTGACTTACGTCGCCGCCTCGGGCGTGGTCACGCTCACGGGCAATGCGCCCTCGCAGGAGGCCAGCGAAAAAGCATCGCTCGCGGCGGGCAACGTCGCCAACGTGACGCAGGTCGACAACAAGCTGGTGGCACCCGCGGCCGATCCGGCGCAGTACCACGACGTGGTCAAGGGCGACACCCTGTCGGCCATCTCGAAGAAGTACTACGGCGATGCCAACAAGTACAACGCGATCTTCGAGGCCAACAAGCCGATGCTGAGCCACCCGGACAAGATCTATCCGGGGCAGAAGCTGCGGATTCCGCCGCTGAAGTAGAACCGACGCGCACCCTCATCCGGTGCGCTCTTACCATGTTCAAGCGCCTGGCCATCATTGGCGCACCAAGCAGCGCAGGAGCCTATGCGCCTGGCCAAGAGAAGGCCCCGGCTGCTCTCCGAGCTGCTGGGTTGCCGGCGTATTTAGCCGCCCGTGGCATCACGGTCGACGATCATGGCGACGTTCCGGGTTTCCGCTGGCGTGCGGACAGGATGAACCCGCGTGCCATGAATGTGAATGCAGCCTCGACGGTGGCCAAAGCCACCGCAGAGCGTGTCGCGTCCGCCCTCGCTGCCGACGCGGCAGTGCTCGTCCTCGGGGGTGATTGCACTGTCGAGCTCGGCACGGTAGCCGGTGCGCTTCGAGAGACGCAAAGTATCGGCGTCGTCTACATCGACCTCGATACCGACTTGAACACGCCCCACAGCACGCAGGACGGCGCCCTGGACTGGATGGGTGTCGCGCACATGCTGAACGTCACGGGCACGGTGCCGGAACTCGCCACGCTGGGGCCGCGCATGCCGATGCTCCGTCCGGAGCAAGTGCTCTTCTTCGCCAACGACAACGTCGAGCCTTTCGAGCGGCAGATCATCGACGAACTCGGCATCGCCGAAGTTCGGCTTGCGGACGTCGCCGCCGACCCGTCAAGTGCTGCGGAGACAGTCGTGAGTGGCTGGGCGCGGCAGTTCGAGCGGCTGCTCGTCCACCTGGATGTCGACGTGCTCGACTACGTCGATATGCCGCTCGCAGAGAACAATCGCCGTAACGTAGGCCTCCGGTTCGATCAGCTCATGGCGTCGCTCCGCCCCTTGCTGTGCGCGCCGAATTGGACGGCGCTTACCGTTTGCGAGCTGAACCCTGACCACGGGGAAATCGATGGCTCGACCCTGCGGACCTTTGCTGAAGCCTTGGCTGATGCTCTGGCTGCATCACCCCGATGGCAAAGCACTTTCAGCTAGTGCTAGGAGTCTGCGCGGCAGAAGCTGTGCGCCCGAAAAAGTGGCAGTTTGAGGGGTCCTTGACCCCTTAGGTACTTCAAAAAAAACGCTCCTGCGCGATTCTGAGAGGTCAAAATTTTGCGGTTCATTTTTCAATCCTTCTGCCGCGCAGACTCCTAGTTCTGTTTCCACGGCAGGCCGCGCAGGCGCCAGCCACCCTTGCGCCCGCGGCGGCCCTCGGCGTCGGCATCGCCCTCGAAACCTTCAAGGATGTTGTAGGCCTCGAGGCCCAGTTCGGTGGCGCGCCGCGCGGTCGAGATCGAACGCACGCCGCTGCGGCACAGCATCACAACCTTCTTGCCCGCCGGCACGGCGGCCTTGAGTCCTTCGTCGAATCCCGCGTTGAGCGCCATGCCCGGCCACTGCTTCCAGGCCAGACCCACCCCGCCGGGCACATAACCCACCCATTCGCGCTCGGCATCGCTGCGCACGTCGACCAGCACGGCTTCGCCGCCGGCGACCCACGCATAGGCCTGCTCGGGCGTCACGTCGCCGGCATAGCCTTCGGCCGGCCGCACGCCCGCTCGTTCACCGGCTGGTGCGCTGCCTGCGTTGCTTGTGTTCGGGGCCGGCTGGGTCATGTCACTGTCATCCTTGTGTTCCCTAGGGTTACTGCTTAGAAGCGGGCGGTCTTTGCGTCAGAAGTCCGTTCCGCATCCCATGATTCTTCACCAGTTCGTGAAAACCCTCTTTGTCGCGAATGTTCACGTGTCAAAGATGGCAGTCTGGGGTTTTCCAGACACACCAACGGAGAAATACGCAATGACCGAGAACAAACCGAACCGCCGCCGCAGCCTGCTCAAGGGCGCAGCCGTGGCGGCCGGCGCCATGTCCGCGCCCATGGTCAGCATGGCGCAGACCGCGTCCTTCCGCTTCCAGAGCACTTGGCCTTCGAAGGACATCTTCCACGAGTACGCCCAGGATTTCGCCAAGAAGGTCAATGACATGGCCGGCGGGCGCCTCAAGATCGAGGTGCTGCCCGCCGGATCCGTGGTGCCGGCCTTCCAGCTGCTGGACGCGGTGGCTAAGGGCACGCTCGACGGCGGCCACGGCGTGGTCGCCTACTGGTACGGAAAGAACTCCGCACTCGCGCTGTGGGGTTCGGGCCCCGGCTACGGCATGGATGCCAACACCGTGCTGGCCTGGCACAACTACGGCGGCGGCAAGGCGCTGCTCGACGAGATCTACAAGGGCCTCAATCTCGACGTCGCGTCCTATCTCTACGGTCCGATGCCGACGCAGCCGCTGGGCTGGTTCAAGAAGCCGGTCACGAAGGTCGAGGACATGAAGGGCCTGAAGTTCCGTACCGTCGGCCTGGCGGTGGACGTGTTCACCGACATGGGAACCGCGGTCAATCCGCTGCCGGGCGGCGAGATCGTGCCCGCGCTGGACCGCGGGCTGATCGATGCGGCCGAATTCAATAACGCGTCCAGCGACCGGGTGCTCGGCTTCCCGGACGTCGCGAAGAACTGCATGCTGCAGAGCTTCCACCAGTCGGGCGAGCAGTTCGAGATCCTGTTCAACCGAGGCAAGCTCAACGCGCTGCCGGCCGAGCTCAAGGCGATCATCGAGTACGGCGTCCAGGCGGCCAGCGCCGACATGAGCTGGAAGGCGATGGAGCGCAACTCGCAGGACTACATCGAGCTCAAGAAGGCAGGGGTCAAGTTCTACAAGACGCCCGATCCGATCCTGCGCGCGCAGCTCGTGTCGTGGGACAAGACGGTGGCAAAGAAAGCGACAGAGAACCCGATGTTCAAGAAGGTGCTGGACTCCCAAAAGGCCTTCGCGGAACGGGTCGGCCAGTGGTACAACGACTACACGGTCGACTTCAAGATGGCCTACAACCACTACTTCGGGCGGCAAGCCAAGAAGTCCTGATTCACGGTCATACGGCGAGGGGCACCTGAGGTGCCCCTCCTTCTTTTTGCGGCCCCGCGAGGCCAGGATCCGTTATGCAATCTTTTCTGTTGGCGGTCGACCGCTTCTCGACCCTGGTTGGCAAGACCTTCGCCTGGTGCGCGGTGCTGCTCACCGTGCTCATCAGCTGGGAGGTGTTCTCCCGCTACGTGCTCAACCGGCCGCACGCCTGGGTGCTCGACGCGCAGATCATGCTGTACGGCACGCTGTTCATGACTGCAGGCGCCTACACGCTGAGCAAGAACGGCCATGTGCGCGGCGACGTGCTCTACGGCTTCTTCCGGCCGCGCACGCAGGCCATCTTCGACCTCGCGCTCTACATCCTCTTCTTCCTGCCCGGCATCGTCGCGCTGACCTGGGCCGGCTGGATCTATGCGGGCGAATCGCTCGCCATTCGCGAACAGACCTTCTCGGCCGACCCGCTGCCGCTCTATCCCTTCAAGTACATCATTCCGCTGGCCGGCATCACGCTGCTGCTGCAGGGCTTCGTCGAGATCGTGCGCTGCGTGCAGTGCATCCAGAACGGCGTCTGGCCCTTGCGCGAAGAAGACGTGGAGGAGGTCGACGTCGAGAAACTCAAGGAGATGGTGCACGTCGACGACAAGGACATCCAGGCGCTGGACGCCGTGATCGCCTCGAAGGAGGCGACGAAATGAAGATCCGCAAGGAACTCTGGTTCGGCCTCTCGTTCATGTTCCTGATCGTCGGCGCCGCGGCGATCATGCTGCTGCGCGTGGAGACCATCACCAACGGGCACCTCGGCCTGCTGATGCTGTCGCTGGTGGTCGTCGCCATCATGCTGGGCTTTCCCACCGCCTTCACGCTGATGGGCATGGGGATGATCTTCACCTGGTTCGCCTACGACCGGAACACCACCCACACGCTCGACCTGATGGTGCAGGCGGCCTACAAGACGATGTCGAACGACGTGCTGATCGCCGTGCCGCTGTTCGTTTTCATGGGCTACCTGGTCGAGCGGGCCAACCTGATCGAGACGCTGTTCAAGAGCCTGCACCTCGCGATGGCGCGCCTGCCGGGCGCGCTGGCCGTGGCCACGCTGGTCACCTGCACGATCTTCGCGACCGCCACCGGCATCGTCGGCGCGGTGGTCACGCTGATGGGCCTCTTGGCGCTGCCCGCGATGCTGCGCGCCGGCTACAGCATTCCGCTGGCGGCCGGCTCCATCACGGCCGGCGGATGCCTCGGCATCCTGATTCCGCCTTCGGTGCTGCTGATCGTCTACGGCGCGACCGCGGGCGTCTCGGTGGTGCAGCTCTATGCGGGCGCCTTCTTCCCCGGCGTGATGCTGGCCTCGCTCTACGTGCTGTACGTGATCATCGTCGCCAAGCTCAAGCCGGCATGGGCGCCGCCGCTGTCGGCAGCCGACCGGGCCGTGCCGCTGCCGCCGCTGACGCAGCGGCTCACGACCGACCCCGGCGCCCATGCGCTCGGGCGGCTGGTCGCCGCGCTCAAGGGCCGGCGCAACGCCGACGTTCCGGTCGGCCACCTGCTGCGGCAGCTGAGCATCGTGCTGCTGCCGGGCCTGATCTTCGCGATCCTGGCGCTGACCAGCTACCGCGCCGTGACCACGGTGGCGGCCGAGGCGCGCTACGACATCCAGGAAATCGGTGCCGCGCGCAGCGCGCCGGACGAACAGGCGGGCGGCCTTCAGGAACCCCCGGCCGACAACGAAGGCGGCCTGCAGGAGCCGCCGAGCGAGGGCGGGTTGGCCGAGCCGCCCTCTTCTTCCGGCAGCGTGCAGGAGCCGCCCGGCGCTGCCGCGGCGCCGCCGGCGGCGGTAGCCGCCGAACCAGGCAGCGCGCCGGCCGCCGACGCGGGCACCATCCGCGCAGCGCCAACCTGGTGGTGGGTCTGCTTCGCCGTGGTCGGCGCGATCACCGCGCTGTTCTACCTCTTCCTGAGCTTCGCGCGGCTCGAGATCTTCAAGATGCTGCTGGCATCCTTCTTTCCGCTGATGCTGCTGATCCTGGCCGTGCTCGGCTCCATCGTGCTCGGTCTCGCGACGCCGACGGAAGCGGCGGCCATGGGGGCGCTGGGGGGCTTCCTGCTCGCAGCCGCCTATCGCCGGCTCACGATGAGCGTGCTGAAGGAGTCGGTCTTCCTGACCGCGAAGACTTCCGCCATGGTGTGCTGGCTGTTCGTCGGCTCGGCCATCTTCTCGGCCGCCTTCGCGCTGCTCGGCGGGCAGGCGCTGGTGGAGGAATGGGTGCTCGGCATGAACCTCTCGAAGATCCAGTTCCTGGTGCTGAGCCAGGTCATCATCTTCGTGCTGGGCTGGCCGCTCGAATGGACCGAGATCATCGTGATCTTCATGCCGATCTTCATTCCGCTTTTGGACAACTTCGGCGTCGATCCGCTGTTCTTCGGTCTGCTGGTGGCGCTGAACCTGCAGACGGCCTTCCTCTCGCCGCCGGTCGCGATGGCGGCCTTCTACCTGAAGGGCGTGAGTCCGCCGCACGTGACGCTGAACCAGATCTTCCTCGGCATGCTGCCCTTCATGGGCATCCAGGTGCTCGCCATCCTGCTGCTCTACATCTGGCCGCAGATCGGCCTCTGGCTGCCGCAGCTGTTGTACAAGTAGGCGGGCGGCATGCGCGGCCGACAATAGGTAGCCCGCTGCTGTCGTCACTTCGCCTGCCATGAATCCTCTGCTCGAACGCCTGGCGCGCTGGACGCGCGCCGTCCCCCACGCGCTGCGGCGCATCCGTCTGCTCCCGCCTGCCGCCGAACCCGCCCCGGGACAGTGGCTGGACGGCAGCTTCGAGCACCAGCGCCGCGGCATCGACTACAAGCTCTTCGTGCCGGCCAGGAACGCCGGCCAGCGGCGCCCGCTGCTGCTCATGCTGCACGGCTGCACCCAGGACCCGGAGGACTTCGCGGCCGGCACGCAGATGAACCGGCTCGCCGCCGAGCACGGCTTCCTGGTGCTCTACCCGACGCAGACGAAGCAGCACAACGCGGCGAAATGCTGGAACTGGTTCCTGCCGCAGCACCAGCAGCGCGAGCGCGGCGAGCCTGCCCTCCTGGCCGCGCTCACGCGATCGGTGATGGCCGAGCAGGCGGTCGACCCCGCGCGCGTCTATGTGGCAGGCCTCTCGGCGGGGGGTGCGATGGCCGACATCATGGGGCGCACCCACCCCGAGCTCTTCGCCGCGGTCGGCGTGCACTCGGGACTGCCGATCGGCGCGGCGAAGGACCTGATGTCGGCGCTGGCCGCGATGAAGAACGGCGCGCCGGCGGCCGCGAGAGCGGGCCCGGTGCGGCCGACCATCGTGTTCCACGGCGATGCCGACGAGACGGTGCATCCGCGCAACGGCGAAGAGGTGGCGACGGCCGCGCTCGCCGCCGAGGCCGGCGCCGGCAGGCCGCTGGCGCACGAAACGCAAGGCCGGTCGAAGCAAGGCCGCGCCTATGCCCGCCGCACCTACGCCGATACCCATGGCCGCATCGCGGTCGAGCACTGGCTGCTGCACGGCGCCGGCCACGCCTGGGCCGGCGGCAGCGCCGAGGGCTCGTTCACCGATCCCGCCGGGCCGGACGCGAGCGCTGAAATGCTGCGCTTCTTTCTCTCGCATCCCCAGACGCCCTAGGAGTCCGCGCGGCAGAAGTTTTTCTGCGCGGAGGTGAACCCCGCGTTGAGTTCGTGCACGGCGAGGAAGCGTTGGCGCTGCGCCTTGGCTGTTCCTGAAGCTCCCGGACAGGGTCTATTTGGCCTGCCAGAGGCGAGGGCACGC
>NZ_JAGGNV010000018.1 GCF_018614955.1 Variovorax paradoxus | reverse complement strand
TCCTCATAGAAGCCGACCTTCGCCACACCCGCTCGTGCACCGGAGCCACTGCCGCCGAAGGAGCCGAAACCAAAGCCTAAGCAGCCGCCGACGCCGGCGCTGTTTTAGGTGCTGTGCGCAGGCGAGAGATGAAGGACTAACCTCGGCCGCAGATCCAGGGCCTGGTGCAGTTCGTCACGCGGTAGAAAATCGTCTTGGTAGCAGACGACAAACCCCAAGGCAGTGCGCCCGTCGCTCCTTCCTGAATCAGTTGGGCCATCGACTGGTTTTCGGTCGTCGCACGATCGACGAAGTAGTAGTCGTATCTCACTTGCTGCGTTGTATCCTTGAGCCAAAACATGACGCCGAAATAGGTAAACGTGTTCTTGAAACCTCGCGCGCCTTGTGAGTTGAGCAGCCTCAAGTAGTCGTCGTCTGAGCTTGGCGGCAGCGTGGCTTCAAACGTGCAAACTGCAGGTGACGGCTCGACTCGCCTCCTTACCATATCACCGTATACACGGTCATTCACGATCAAACAGTATCCATTTTGGCCGACCGTGTTGAGCCGTTCTAGGACTTGGTCTGTCGGGGTGACAGGTATCGACCCGAGGGTCAAACCGGCGTACCAGTACGCTAGGTCTGCCGGTTCGGAAGTTGGCTTTCCATAAAGCTCTGGACCGTTCAGGAAAGAGGCGTACGGCACGTAGCCCCGCAGGCCTTCGGCAATGACATCTGTTCCGATCTCGAACGTATAGGCGGGGACATTGCCTTTCCTCAGGACCGCTTCTCCGGTTGAAGTAGATCCGCTGTAAGCGAAGCCGGCGTTCTCCGGCAGATTGAGCAGAGGCAATAGATCTGCCGCAGCCGTGGCGCTGAACACTGCATGCGGAACAGTCTTGTATGTGTAGGCGAAGCCGGGCCCCGCTCCAGGCCCTGAAGGCCCTGGAGGCCCCGGTGGAACGGAGGGTGGTTCAGTAACGGGGACTGATGGCGTGCCTCCCGTCGGCGGCGGGGAAGATTCCGATACAGGCGGCTGGCTGGATGGTGCCGCTGCGGCGAAGCCTCCGCCGCCTCCACCGCCCCCGCCCCCACAGCCGCCCAATGCTCCTACCACCGCCGCGGTGAACGCGAGCGCGATCAAAACTCTCATGTGATCCTCTTTCTTGTCGTTGTGCGAAGTCGACCGTCCCGTGAGCAGGGAGGTTGCGACCGGAGGATACAAATTGTTTCCTGTAAATGCAACCTTTTGACCTCATTTTTGAGGCGTGGCGATGGGAGCAACCAAGGTGCTTCGTCATCGGGACTCTGGCGCGTGTTGCAGCGACGTGCCGTGTCCTATCAACGAGCCTTGCCTGCAACTAGGCGATGCCCTAATTTCTGGTGGTCAACGCTCGATGAGCGGGGCCGAACGACTGGACGACCGTTTTGGAGCGTTCTGAAAGCCGCAAAGGGCCCAGCGCAGTCGTTATCACCGCTAGGCGGAAATGACGCCAGAGGGTGGAAAGGCGACACGAGCGAGGATTGAGATGAGGATGGAGAAGATCGATTTCAAAAAGACCCTTAAGCCACTCTATAACCCGCCTGCCGGGGAGTTCGCTTCGGTCGAAGTGCCGCAGATGCAGTTCGTCAAGGTGGACGGCGAAGGCGATCCCAACACCGCGCCAGCTTACCGTTCGGCGGTCGAATGGCTCTACGGGGTCAGCTATGCCGCGAAGTTCGCTGCGAAGGCGGCACTCGGCAAGGACTATGTGGTGCCGCCGCTGGAGGGATTGTGGTGGGCCGACGATCCCAAGAGCTTCATCACGCGCGATAAGGACCAGTGGCGCTGGACGATGATGATCATGGTCCCTGATTTCGTCACCCGTGACATGTTCGAGAACGCGGTGGCCAAGACGAGCGGTAAGCTCGGCCAGCCCCCGCAAAGCCTGCGCCTCGAACCCTATGGTGAAGGGCTGTCGCTCCAGACCCTGCATGTGGGTAGCTATGACGAGGAAGGTTCGGTTCTGGCCCGGCTCCATGGTGAGGTGATGCCGAACAAGGGGATGGCCTTCAACGGCCCACACCATGAGATCTATCTGAGCGATCCGCGTAGAACTGAATCGGCCAAGCTCAAAACAATCCTGCGTCAGCCGGTGAAGTTCATGACGTAGGTAGCGGAGACGGCAAGTCGAACCATCGAGCCCCCATTTCTTACCCCGGCCCTTCGCGCCTGAGGCTGTTACTCAACGCCGTCTTCCTCAAGATCACAGCAAATGACTGCACCGCAGCCGGCTTCGCCTCCTTCAGCCGCCACAAGATCCCCGGCGTCCGAATCGGCGTCGGGCTTTCGAGCGGAATCACCTTCAGTCCCGCCATCGCCTCCGGCACCGCATTGATCGCCACGATCGAGCCGATCATCGTGCGCGCCACCAGCGCGAGCATCGGCGCCACGGTCGACATCTCGGCCACCACGGTCGGCTCGGCGCCGCAGGCGTGGAAGCACTCGTCGAGCATGGTGCGGGTCGAGAAGGCGGATGAGACGAGCACCAGGTCTTGCCGGTGCAGCTCCACCATGCGGATGCGCTTGCGGCCGGCGAGCGGGTGGTTCGTCGAGACGACCAGCACCATCTCCTCGTTGTAGAGCGGCTCGAACCACAGGCCGGCCGAGTCTTGCGGGCGGTAGGAGATGCCGAGGTCCATCTCGCCGTCGCGCAGCCGCGCGGCGATGACTTCGGCGGCGAGCTCCTCGACGCTGATGCGCACCGTCGGATGGCGCGCGAGGAACTGCGCCACGCATTCGGGGATGAGGCCGATGTTGAAGGTGTGCGTGGCGCCGATGCGCACCTTGCCGGTGAGGTTCCCGGCGCCGGGCTTGAGCAGCGCCACGCCCTGGTCCACCTCCTTCAATGCGCGCGAAGCGTAGCCGCGCAGCAGCTCGCCGGCTTCGGTGGTCACCACCTTCTTGCCGATGCGCTCGAAGAGCGGCTGGCCCAGCTCGTCCTCGAGCTGCTTGATCTGGTGCGACAGGGTCGACTGGGTCACGTGCACGCGCTCGGCCGCGCGCGTGAAGCTTAGGCAATCGGCCAGCGCGACGAAGTAGCGCAGATGCCTCATCTCCATACAAACCCCCCCGAATGATCGATGCCATCGATCATATCCATGGAAATTCATCATTTGTCGCGGCCATCTGCGCGGCCTATCGTCCGGCCAGAACCAGGAGACAAGACATGGCGGACTACAACCAGGACAGCATCACGCAGGACGTGATCGAGGCTTTCGCGAAGACGCCCGACCCGCGGCTGCGCGAGCTGATGACGGCGCTGGTCACGCACATCCACGCCTTCGCGCGCGAGGTCGACCTGAAGCCCGACGAGTGGCTGGCGGCGATGAAGTTTCTCGAAGCCACCGGCCAGATCTCGACCGACAAGCGGCCGGAGTTCATCCTGCTGTCGGACACGCTGGGCCTCTCGATGATGGTGGTGGCGCTGGATCAGGCGCGCGCCAGCGGCGGCGCGCAGGGCGCGACCGAGGCGACGGAGGCCACGGTCGAGGGGCCGTTCTACTGGGCCGGCGCGCCCGACATGCCGCTGGGCGCCGACATCACCGGCGGCGCGCGCGGCGAGCCGACCTTCTACATGGGTCGAGTGACTGATGTGCACGGCGCACCGCTGGAAGGCGCCTTGCTCGACGTGTGGTCGGGCGACGGCGAGGGCAAGTACGACGTGCAGCTCAGCAGCGAGCCGACGATGGCGGCGCGCGGGCGCTTTCGCACCGATGCGCAGGGGCGCTACTGGTTCTGGTCGATCCGCCCGGCCTACTACCCGATTCCCGACGACGGCCCGGTGGGCCAGATGATGCATGCCGCCGAGCGCAGCATCTACCGCCCCGGCCACATCCACCTGCAGGTCTCGGCGCCGGGCCACGTGACGCTGACGACGCAGGTGTTCGTCGGCGGCAGCCCGTACATCGACCAGGACGCGGTCTTCGGCAAGCGCGACAGCCTGGTGGTCGACTTCGAGACGCACCCGCCGGGCAAGGCGGTGGACGGGCGCGAGATGCGCGTGCCCTACCACTCGGCGAGCTTCGACGTGCGGCTCGCGCCGGTGCCGGCCTGAACTTCTCTTCTTATATGCAAGGACTCTTATGAAGATCGGCAAGGCCACCGTGCCGCGCACGTCCATCTGCACCTCGGACGCCCACACCATCGTCGTTCGCGGGTATGACCTGTCGAAGGACCTGATCGGCAAGCTCTCCTTCGTCGACCATTTCTTTCTGCTGCTGACAGGGCAGAAGCCGACACCGGGCCAGGCCGCGGTGCTCAACGCCACGCTGGTGGCCATCGCCGAGCACGGCCTGGTGCCCAGCGTGCAGGCCGCGCGCATGACCCTCGCCGCGGCGCCCGATGCGATGCAGGGCGCGGTGGCGGCAGGCATCCTCGGCTGCGGCTCGGTGGTGCTCGGCTCGTCGGAGACGGCGGGGCGCATGTATGTCGAGATCGATGAGCAGGTGAAGGCCGGCGCCGCACTCGGCGAGGCCGCGCTCGCGGTCATGCAGGCCTGGCGCGCCGCCGGGCGCTCGATTCCCGGCTACGGCCATCCGCTGCACAAGGAGCGCGACGAGCGCGTGGGCGCGCTGTTCGACGTGGCCAAGGCCGCGGACACCGACCTGCGCTTCGTCGACATCGCGGAAGCATGCGAAAGGCTCTTGCCCGAGCTGCTGGGCAAGCCGCTCAAGCTCAACGTCTCGGGCGCGATCCCGTCGGTGCTGCTGGGCGCGGGCTTTCCGGTCGAAGGGCTCAAGGGCGTGCCGATGCTCGCGCGCACCGCGGGGCTGATCGCGCACATGGTGGAAGAAATGCGCCAGCCGATCGGCTTTGCGCTCTCCTACCAGGGGACGCGCGAGATGGAATACGACGGCGAGCTGCCTCCGGGTTTCGGGAAGCACAAATGATCCCGGTGCTCCAAGGCCTCAAGGTCATCGAGCAGGGCACCTTCATCACGGGGCCGGCGGCCGGCATGCTGCTCGGGGACCTCGGCGCGGACGTGATCAAGGTCGAGCAGCCGTTAACCGGCGACCCGTTCCGCGCCTTCAAGAACGGCCTGTACAGCCCGCACTACCAGACCTACAACCGCAACAAGCGCAGCATCACGCTCGACACCAAGGACGTCGCCGACCGCGAAGTGCTCGACGCGCTGATCGCCGATGCCGACGTCTACATCCAGAACTTTCGGCCCGGCGTGGCCGAGAAGCTGGGCGTCGGCGCCGAGCGGCTGCAGGCGCTGAATCCGAAGCTGATCTACGTGGCCATCAGCGGCTTCGGCGCTACCGGGCCAGCAGCCCATCGGCCGGCCTACGACACGGTGGCGCAGGCGGCCAGTGGTTTTCTCAACCTGCTGGTGAACCCCGAGAACCCGCGCGTGGTCGGCCCGGCCATCGCTGATTCGCTCACAGGCTTCTACGCCGCCTACGGCGTGCTGGGCGCCCTGTACGAGCGCAGCCGCACCGGCATCGGCCGCAAGGTCGAGGTGTCGATGCTGGAGGCGATGGCGCATTTCAACCTCGATGCCTTCACGCATTTCTTCCAGGTCGACGAGGTGATGGGGCCGTACAGCCGGCCCAGCGTGTCGCAGTCCTACGTGCTGCGCTGCGCGGACGACAAGTGGATCGCGCTGCACATGTCATCGCCCGAGAAGTTCTGGCAGGGCCTGGCGGTCGCGATCGAGCAGCCCGACATCTTCCAGGACCCGCGCTTCGCCACCCGCGACGCGCGCATCGACAACCAGGAGGCGCTGATCGCGCTGCTGGGCGAGCGCTTCCGCACGCAGACGCGCGACGAATGGTGCCGCCGCCTGCAGCGCGAGGACGTGCCGAACGCGCCGATGTACGACACCAGCGAGGCGCTCGAAGACCCGCAGGCCAAGCACCTGCAGCTGATGACCTCGGCCGAGCATCCGGTGATGGGGCTGTTTCGCACGGTGCGTTCGCCGGTCAGCTTCGACGGCGAGCGCGCGCTCGAGGTACGGCCGCCGCCGATGCTGGGCGAGCACAGCGACGAGATACGCGCCGCGCTGAAACGCAAGTAGATAAATAGAGACAACGGAGACAAGCAATGAGATTCAAGACAACGATGCGCGCCCTGCTCGCCGCGGGCGTGATGCTTCTGGGCAATGCTGCTGCGCAGGCGCAAGACAAGGGCCCGATCAAGATGGTCGTGCCCTTCGGCGCCGGCACCACCACCGACACGGTGGCACGCGTGGTCGGCGAAGGGCTCGGCAAGGCGCTGCAGCAGACGGTGATCGTCGACAACCGCGCCGGCGCGGGCGGCTCGACCGGCAGCGACATGGTCGCGAAGTCGGCGCCCGACGGCCGCACGCTGGTGATGGGCACGGTGGGCACGCATGCCATCAACGCGGCGCTCTTCAGCAAGCTGCCCTACGACCCGATGCGCGACTTCGCGCCGGTGGCCTTCATCGGCTACACGCCGACGCTGCTGGTGGTGGCGGCCGAGTCGCCGCTCAAGTCGCTGAAGGACCTGGCCCAGGCCGCCGCGCGGCCGCAGGGCGTGACCTTCGCGTCGGCCGGCAACGGCACCTCGGGCCACCTCGCGGGCGAGCTGCTCGCGCAGCGCCTGGGCGGCAAGATGCTGCACGTGCCCTTCAAGGAGGGCGCCATGGCGCTGACGGGCGTGATCTCGTCGCAGGTCGACTTCATGTTCTATCACCCGGCCGCGGTGATGCCGCAGATCAAGGCCGGCAAGCTGCGCGCGCTGGGCGCGAGCGGCGCGGTGCGCAGCGCGGCTGCGAGCGATGTGCCGACGCTGATGGAGCAGGGCATCGCCGACTTCGACCTCGTTGCCTGGTTCATGTTGTACGCGCCGGCCGCCACGCCCGCGGCCACGCTGGCGCAGCTGCGCACGGCCAGCGCCGCCGCGCTCGCGCAACCCGAGGTGATGGCGCGCCTGCGCGATCAGGGCATCGAGTCGAAGCCGATGCGCGCCGAGGAGATGAGCCCCTTCAACAAGACCGAGCTCGGCAAATGGGCCGGGCTGGTCAAGCGCTCGGGCGCTCAGGTGGATTGACGGTTTTCCGTTCCGCAAAAGAAATCAACAGGAGACAAAGACCATGAGCACGCAGAACCTCTCACGCATCGGGCGGCGCACCGCCGTGGGCGCCATCGCGCTGGCCGCGGCCGGCTTCGCGCTGGCGCAGCAGCCATCGGGCCAGCCGATCCGCATCGGCAGCACGCTGGCACTGACCGGGCCGCTCTCGGCCACGGCGCAGATCCACAAGGTGGTGGGCGACATCTACATCGAGCAGCTCAACAAGCGCGGCGGCCTGCTCGGCCGGCCGGTGGAGTGGGTGGTGAAGGACGACCAGTCCAAGCCCGACCTGGCGCGCACGCTGTACGAGCAGCTCGTCACCGCCGACAAGGTCGATCTGCTGATAGGGCCCTACGCCACCGGCGCCATCCTCTCGGCGATGGGCGTGGCGCAGCGCTACAACAAGGTGCTGGTGCATCACACGCTGGGCATCCCCTCGCTCGCCAAGTACGACATGCAGTTCCCGGCCTGGTCGATCGGCTCCGACCCGGCGACCACCGTGCCCAACACCTTGTTCGATGCGCTCGCCGCCTCGCCCAAGCCGCCGAAGACGGTGGCGGTGGTGACCAGCAAGTTCCCCTCGATCCAGTTCATGAGCGCGGGCGCGCGCGAGGTGATCAAGAAGCGCGGCCTGACCGAGGTGCTGTTCCTCGAATGGGATTTCGGCAACCGCGACTTCGGCCCGATCGCCAACCGCGTGAAGGACGCCAAGCCCGACTTCGTGTGGGTCGGCGCCATCGGCCTCGAAGGCAACCTGCTGCTCGACGCGATGAAGAAGATCGACTATTCGCCGCCGCAGCATTTCTACCTGTACCCCGCGCCCGGCCCGCTGCTCGCGTCGCCGGATGCGAAGAACGCGCTCTCGGCCACGATCTTCGAGGCGCAGCCGCCTTTCACCTCCAACTTCGGCGCGGCCGAGTTCGTCAAGCTCTACAGCGAGCGCGCGGCCAAGGCGGGCTTCACCGACACCGCGGTCGAAACCCAGGCCGCAGCCTCGTACACCGCGTGGCAGATCCTCGAAGCCGGCGTGGTCGCGACCAAGAGCCTGGACGACAAGGCCATCGGCACCTGGCTGAAGGCGAACAAGGTCGACACGCTGCAAGGCAAGCTGCGCTTCGACGGCACCGGCAACTTCGGCGACGACCTGATGCGCATCAAGCAGATCCAGGGCGGCAAGTGGGTGGTCGTCTGGCCGAAGGAAGTGACTTCCGGTGGCGCCAAGCTGATCGCACCGTGAACTTCGCGCTGCCCAGCTTCTCGCTGCTGTCCCAGTCCATCCTCTCGGGCATCTTCGTCGGCGCGCTGTACGGGCTGATGGGCCTGGGCCTCAGCCTGAGCTGGGGCCTGCTCAGGCTCATCAACCTCGCGCACTTCGCCTTCGCCTTTCTCGCCGCCTACCTGTGCTACCAGATGGCGACGATGGGCATGGACCCGCTGCTGACGCTGGTCGTCATCGTGCCTTTCTTCTTCGCGCTCGGCGCGGGCCTGCACTGGGTGATGGTGCGCTTCAAGGTGACGCCCTTCAATTCGCTCTTGCTGACCTTCGGGCTCACCGGCATTGCCGAAAGCGTGATCCAGTCGATCTGGACCGCCGACTTCCGCAAGCTCGAATCAAGCTACGGGGAGGAGAAGTTCAGGATCGGCGGACTCTTCGTGCCGGTGCCCGAACTCATCACGCTGGTGCTGGCCGTGGGCCTGGCCTTCGCGGTGTGGGCGGTGCTGCGCTTCACCGACCTCGGCCGCGCGATGCGCGCCGCCGCGCAGGACGCGCCGGTGGCCGCCGCATTCGGCGTCAACCAGAAGGCGCTGGGGCTGGTGCTGGCGGGCACCTGCGCCGCGCTGGCCAGCGTCGCCGGTGTGTGCCTGGCCTTGAGCTTCACGCTCGCGCCTTCGCAGATGTACGCGTGGGTCGGCGTGGTGTTCGCGGCCGTGATGCTGGGCGGCCTGGGCAGCGCGCTCGGGCCGCTGGTCGCCGGCACGCTGATCGGCGTGAGCGAGGCCATCACGATGGCCGTCACCGCGCCTTCGTGGGCACCGATCGTGTCGTTCACCTTGCTGATCGTGATCCTGATCTTCAGGCCGGGGAAGACAGGCTGATGAAACGCACACCGCTGATCATCCTCGCCGCCGGCGTCGCGCTGGCCTTCGTGCCGCAGCTCGGCCTGCCGGCCTTCTACGACTCGCTGCTCTACCTGATGCTGCACTGGATCGTGCTCGCGACCTCGTGGAACATCCTGTCGGGCTACTCGGGCTACTTCTCCTTCGGCCACGGCGCCTTCTTCGGCGCCGGCATCTACACCAGCGCCAACCTGATGGCGCGCTACGACTGGCCCTTTCTCTGGACGCTGCCCGCCGCTGCGCTGGTCGCCGCGGTGCTGGGCGTCGCGCTGGGCGCGGTGGTGTTCCGCGTCAAGGGCGTGCGCGGCGAACTCTTCGCGCTGCTCACGCTGGCGATCACCTTCGTGATCGGCACCATCGTAGTCAACACCCCGCTGGACGGCGGCAACGGCGTCTCGCTCGCGGCGGTGCCGGTGCCGAAGATCGGGCCGACGGCTTCGTCCACCTTCTACCTGCTGGCGCTGATCGCGGCGGTGGCCACGCTCTTGATCGCCTGGGGCATCCAGGTCTCGAAGTTCGGCGCCGGGCTGTTCGCGATCCACGACGACGAGGACGCGGCCGAGGTGATGGGCGTGCCGACCTACCGCTACAAGCTGATGGCGCTGGCCGTCTCGTGCGCGCTGGCCGGCGTGGCGGGCGGCATCCACGCGCTCTTCCTCTCGTACGTGACGGCCGGCGAGGTGTTCACGATCACGGTGCCGCTGACGGTGGTGCTGATGAGCGTGCTCGGCGGCACGCGCCACTGGGCCGGACCTGCGATCGGCGCGGTCGCGATCACCGGGCTGCTCTACAGCTTCACCGCGGCCGACCACGCGGTAGCGGGCAAGGCGCTGATCGGCATCATCCTGATCGCGGCGATCCTGTTCATGCCCGACGGCATCCTGGAACGCGTGCGGCGCACCTTGGGACGCACTTTGCGGCGCGCGCCGGCCGCGAAGCCGCCCGCTGCTGCCGCATCGGCCGAGATGCCGGTGCGGGCAACGGCCGGCGCGCAGGGCGATGTGCTGCTGCGCGTGCAGGGCCTCCGCAAGTCCTTCAAGGGCGTGCGCGCGCTCGGCGGCGTCGACGTCGACGTGCGGCGCGGCGAGATCCTCGGCTTGCTGGGGCCCAACGGCTCGGGCAAGTCGACCTTCATCAACGTCGTCAGCGGCCACTACGCGCCCACCGGCGGCGCGATCTGGTTCGAGGGCCGCTGCATGAACGGGCTGCCGGCACACCGCATCGCGGGCAGCGGCATCGCGCGCACCTACCAGATCCCGCGGCCCTTCGGCCACCTGAGCGTGCTGCAGAACGTGGCGATCGCGACCATGTTCGGCGGTGCGGTGCGCGACCCGACCGCCGCCGCCAAGCAGGCGCGCACCTGGCTCGAATTCACCGGCCTCGAGGACAAGGCGCATGCCCGGCCCGAGGACCTCAACCTGCACCAGCGCAAGTTCCTCGAGCTGGCCCGCGCGCTCGCCTCGAGGCCGCGGCTGGTGCTGCTCGACGAAGTGCTGTGCGGACTGACGCCGCACGAGATCGACGGCGCGGTGGCGCTGATCCGGCGCATCCGCGAGCAGGGCTCCACCATCGTCTTCGTCGAGCACGTGATGCGCGCGGTGATGGCGCTGACCGACCGCATCGTGGTCTTCAACCACGGCGAGCTGCTGGCCGAGGGCGCGGCCACCGACGTGATGCAGCGGCCAGAGGTGATGACCGCCTACCTGGGAAAGGCCGCCCATGCTTGAGCTACGCGATCTGCAAGTGGCCTACGGCGCGGCGCAGGCGCTGTGGGGCGTGTCGCTCGAGGTGCGGCCCGGCGAGCTGCTGTGCGTGGTGGGGCCGAACGGCGCCGGCAAGACCACGCTGATCAACGCCATCGCCGGCATGCTGCGCGCGCGCAGCGGGCACATCATGCTCAACGGGCAGGACATCACGCAGCTGCCCGCGCACCGCTTCTGCGAGGCCGGCATCGCGCTGGTGCCCGAGGGCCGGCGCCTCTTCACCGGCATGAGCGTGCTGGAGAACCTGGAGCTCGGCAGCTACCTGCCGCATGCCAAGGCGAAGCGGCAGGAGACGCTGGCGCAGGTGATCGAGCTGTTCCCGGTGATCCGCGAGAAGCTCGCGAGCCCCGCGGGCGAGCTCTCGGGCGGCCAGCAGCAGATGGTCGCGATTGCGCGCGCGCTGATGGCGCGGCCGCGTTTGCTCTTGCTCGACGAGCCCTCGCTCGGCCTGTCGCCGCGCATCGTGGGCGACATGTTCGCGGCGATCCGGCGCATCAATGCGGACGGGATGTCGGTGCTCTTGGTCGAGCAGAACGTCGCGATGGCGATGGAGGTCTCGCAGCGCGCCTATGTGCTCGAAGAGGGCCGCATCGTGGCCGAAGGCGTGCCCGACGAGCTGCTTGCGCGGCCCGAGATCCAGCGCGCCTACCTGGGCGTTTGAACCACTCTTATCTGGAGAAACCCATGCTGTTCCCCACCACCATCGTCGGCAGTTTCCCGCAGCCCGAGTGGCTGATCGACCGTGCCAAGCTGGCGGGGCGCTTTCCGCCGCGGGTGCGGGCGCGCGAGCTGTGGCGCATTCCGCCGCAGTACCTGGAAGAGGCGCAGAACGACGCCACGCTGATGGCGATCCGCGCGCAGGAAGAGGCCGGCCTGGACATCGTGAGCGACGGCGAGATCCGGCGCGAGAGCTATTCGAACCGCTTCGCGACCGCGCTCGACGGCATCGACCTCGACAACCCGGGCACGGCGCTGGACCGCTCGGGCCATCCGAACCCGGTGCCGCGCATCGTCGGCAAGATCCGCCGGCGCCATGCGGTGGAAGTCGACGACCTGAAGTTCCTGCGCGCCCACACCGACCGCCAGGTGAAGATCACCGTGCCTGGCCCTTTCACGATGCTGCAGCAGGCGCAGAACGACTTCTACGGCAGCGAGGAAGAGGCGGCGATGGACTACGCCGAGGCCGTCAACGCCGAGATCCGCGACCTCTTCGCCGCCGGTGCCGACGTGGTCCAGATCGACGAGCCCTACATGCAGGCGCGGCCCGAGAAGGCGCGGCAGTACGGGCTGAATGCGCTGAACCGCGCGTTGGAAGGCATCACCGGCACGACCGCGGTGCACATCTGCTTCGGCTACGCGGCCATCATCCACGAGCGGCCGAGCGGCTATTCCTTCTTGCCCGAGCTGGCGCAGTGCAGCTGCAAGCAGGTGTCGATCGAGACCGCGCAATCGCACCTGGACTGCTCGGCGCTGGCCGCGCTGGACGGCAAGCGCGTGATGGTGGGCTGCATCGATCTCTCGACGCCCGAGGTCGAATCGGTCGACACCATCGTCGAACGCATCCGCCGCGCGCTGCCCTACGTGAAGCCCGAAAACGTGATCCTCGCGCCCGACTGCGGCATGAAGTACCTGCCGCGCGATGCGGCCATTGGCAAGCTGCGGGCAATGGTGGAGGCAGCGAAGGTGCTGCGCATGGAGCACGCGGCCTAGCGGCCTCGGTAAGCGTTTTGTCATGCCTGACGCAGCACGAAGACGAGCGGTCTGTCCTCGTCAGCTTAGGGCGCAACGCTCATGCATGCGTTTGCCTGCCGGCCTACATTCAGACCCCAGGTAAGGCCCGCCACTCGAATTGACGCGACGGGTCCATCAGCAAGAATCAAATTCGGAGACACATATGCGATCTGTCGCCCTCCTTTTCAGCTCCCTCGCAACGGTGGCATTGGTCCTTGCCTTTGGCTGGCCCGTGCTGCTCGCATGCTTTGCTCTTGCATTGAGCACGCTTCTGTTCTCCACTGGCGACACCGAAGCCGGGGAGTCCTCGACAACGCTGCAGGTACTGAAAGAACCGGCCTGATCGAGGCGCCGAAGGTGCCGCGCAAGGAGCACGCGGCCTGGCGGCGAGCACTGTCGATCAATGCTTGTGGGCTTCGGCCGCCTTCTGCTCCGGGATAGTCACGTTGATCGTTTCGCTGGCAAGGATCTTGTGATTCGGATCGGCAAGTTCGACCAGCATCTTGTGCGCGCCGGGCTTCAAGCCCATCACGATGATGGGATCTTCGCTCGTGTGGGCCCAGGTGCCGGGCCGATCGTCGAGTGTCACGTGAAGATGGCCGACCCGGGGCGATACCTCGACGGCGGCCGCGCCGAAGACCGGGATGATTCGCGTGTTCTCCGTCCGGTACTGAATGACGACGACCCCCCGGGCCAGCGGCCCGGCCAACGGCGCATACACATGGAGCTTCGGCGGCGCTTCCGATTCCAGCGGAATGACAGCCGCGGGACGGCCGATATCCGTGGCGGTTTGCGCCCAGGCTGCGACGCAGAAAATCGCGCCGGCAGCGGCGATGGCAAGGTGTCTGAAAGAGGATCGCATGGTGTTTCCTTCGGCGTTGTCTGAGGGATGAGGACCTGTTAGAGCAACAGCCGAATCTTCAGTGGAGCGCGGCCTCTTTGGAGCGCAGAACGTATGCGTCTGTGTCCCGCGCGAGGTACCCACACAGTACGTTTCATCTCGGCGGATCCGGGCAGCGCCGGGCAGGGCTGCAAAGCATCGACAGTGAAATTTACTGTTGTGAAAGCTGGCCCGGATACACAGGCATACGGTCCACGCAGCTCGCGGGATGTTCCGCCCCAAGAATCGCCCCATCGGTTCTGAACGGCCCTGCCGAATCGGTCCGAGTCCTGCGTCGAACTGGCTGACGACGAACACAGGACCCTCGACAGTCATATCCCTTGAAAGAAATGAAATGAAGATCTCCACCATCCTGACCGTCACCGCCCTCTCTTCGCTGTTCGCCATGGGCGCGGGCGCGGAAGAGTACCAAGGCGTACTGAAATTCAACTCGACCGCAAGCCGCGCGGAGGTGCGTGCCCAGGCCGTGACTGCTGCGCACCGCACCGACGCCTACGGCGAAGCGGCTTTCGCAGGTGTGGCCCCCCGCCTCGCGAACCCGCTCGATCGCACCGGCGTGCGTGCGCAGGCAGTCGCCATTGCCCGCGAGGGAAATCCCTACGGCGAGGTTGCTGCCGCAGGCGTCGCCCCCCGCGGCGCCAGCACCACCGACCGCCGCACCGTGCAGGCCGAAGCCAGGGCCACCGCCGCTCGCGGTGCCACCGAGGGCACCTGAGCAATCAACCCGAGCTGAACAAGGAATCCCCATGAAGAAAACGACGATTCGAATGATGGCGGCAGCGGTGCTGGTCGCCGGCAGCAGCTTGGCCCCGCTTCTGGCGCAGGCGCAGCAACCCTCGGGCATCGGGCGCACCCAGGCCCTGCGGCACGACCTCGGCAGCCACGGACGAGAGGTCGTCCAGGTGCGCGTCGACTTCGCCCCGGGAGCGGCGTTCGGCATGCACACGCATCCGGGCGAGGAGATCGCCTATGTGCTCGAAGGCTCGCTGGAGTACCAGTTCGAGGGCAAGCCGCCTATCACGCTCAAGGCCGGCGAGTCGCTGTTCATCCCGGCGGGAGCGGCCCACGCGGCGAGGAACGTCGGCAGCGGCAACGCGGCCGAGCTCGCCACCTATCTCGTCGAGAAGGGGAAGCCGCTCGTGGTGACCAAGTAAGGGTCCGCGCGCGGCGCGCCGGACGCCGGACCGTAGTCCCATCAGCCGCGCGTGACCTCGATGCTCGTCCGCTACTACCCAAGATTGGAGAATGTCATTTCAATGGGGCGACGGCTACGCCGCGCAGGCCGGCTCTGTCGATCGCGGTCTTGACTAGGTTGACTGCTTTTGCCTCCTCGACGAAGTTGCCGACGTACAAAGCAGCGATGGGCTTGCGCCCCTTGGGCACGCCCATCCCGACCGGTTCGACGAGGAATCGGCCGTCGAGCACTCGCGAGCCTGGCTGACTGCCGGACCGTTCGAAGAGGGTCGACTTGGTCGCGGCGACCACATCCGCCTGCTTCGACACGAACACAGGATCGAACAACTGATCGACACTTTTTGCGCGGACAAGCGTCGCATTCTTGAGGTTGCTCGAATGGTACAGATCGGCACCGGCCTTTTCGATTACGGCAATTCGGATTCCGGGCCTGTCCACGTCCGCCATTGTGGAAATAGGCACGCCGGCGCGGACGAGGTATCCCTGCTCGACGTCAAGGTAAGGTGCGGAAAAATCGATAGCAGCCGCGCGCTCCGCATTGATGCCCATCAGCACGACATCCCATTCCCCGGACTTCGCGCCACTGAGTATTGCTGCGGCGTTCGCATAAGGGACCGGCTCGAACGGTACCCCAATGCGGCGTGCAAGTTCCTTCCCGAGATCGACAGCCTGGCCTTTGAGCTCGCCTGTCGCAGGGTCCTTGACCACGTAGAGCGGGGCCGAGAGAAATGCCACCCGAAGTTTCCCGCTCGGGGCTAGCGCCTGTTGCGCTTCTGGGGTGGATGTGGGAGTGCTTGCACAGCCTGCAAATAGCAAAGCAAGCACGCCAATGACGAACCAGCGAGCAATACGCATAGCATCCCCCTTCGAAGACCGCCAAAGTCGCGATAGTGCTGCGCCCCCATTGACTGTGCATTCATCCAATACTGCCGAGCGGCAAAGGAGCGTCTCGCTACCGCGGACTGTGCCTTGGGTCGGGCGCCGCGGCAAGTTTTATGCAGTGCGCCGTCCCTGCGGAGGCTGTGAACGCACCACAACGGCACGGAGGACGCCGGTGTCGTCACCGTTTTCGTCGATGCTGCCCTCGGGCTGGATTGCCCCTCCGCGCACGCTTTTCTTGGGCATGGGTCGGCTCCTTGTTCAACAGGCCCTACAACTGGCAGAAGATCAGCTTCATCGCCGAATCGTTCCTCATGTAGTTGGGCCCGGCTCTTGTGAAGACCTCGTCGAGCAGCACGAGGTCTTGCATCTTCGCCACGTCGAACAAGGGCTCGCGCTGGGCGCCGCCCTCGATCTGGTGCGCGCGAAGCAGTTCCGTCCCCTTGGCGCCGATGCCGTAGCACTGGGGCTCGACCAGACGCGTTCGGCCGTGGTAGGAGAAACGCAGTCTTCGCTTCTCCAGGATCGATCGGGCGATGACGGGGTTCATGGTCCTGGCTCGGCCGACAGCAAGGCCAGCGCGTCCTCGCACCACCAGCCCACGGCCGCGAAGTAGCCCTCCCACACGCAGCCGTTGCAGCCGCGGCCGCAGCAGGTGTCGGGCTCCGGCGGCGGTGCGCGAAAGCCCTCGACGCCCTCGGTGCCAAGGCGCTCGGCGACCCGTTGCAGGGCTGCGCGGGCGGAGTCGGCATCGGCGACGAGAGGCAGGTCCACTGGGCGATCCTTCTACTTGCGCGCAAACAGCGGCTGCTCGAAATGCGCGACGCGCGTGGTGCGCCCGGCGATGCACAGCTCGCGGAACTGGTAGAGGAAGGCCGCCGTCGGCGCCGCGATCCAGGTGTCTCCGACCGGCATGCGCAGCACCGGGTGCACGCTGTCCTCGATGGGATCGAGCAGCGGCGCATCCGCGCGCATGAACTCGGCGACCGGAATGCGATGGATGCTGGCGACCTCGGCTTCGCTCGGCACCAGCGCGCGTGCGGCGCCTGCCCAGACGACGACCGGCGTGATCGCGAAGCCGGAGCGGGTGACGAAGTCGTCGAGCCGGCCGAGGATCGCGCGCTCGTCGAGCTCAAGGCCGACTTCCTCATGCAGTTCGCGCAGCGCGGCCTCTTCCGGCGACTCGGCGCCGTCGATGCTGCCGCCCGGAAGCGCCCATTGCCCCGGGTGGTTGCGCATGTGGGACGGGCGCCGGGTCAGGAGCACGGCGGCGTCCCGGCTCCACGTTGCAGGTGCGCGAATCCCTGGCAGCGCTGCGCCAGAGCCTTCCTCGACGATCGCCAGGGCCACGGCCGCACGCCGGGAGCCGGGCAAGGCGCTCAGTGCCTGCCGCTCGAAGCCGCGAAGCCTGGCGGTGATGAGGGCACGCAGCGTGTCATCGAGCAGCATCGATCACTCCCGCGGTTCCAGGACGGCCAGCAGCTGCGCCAGGCGCGCATCGAGCGCCGCCAGGTCGGCCGACTTGATCGACGCGAGCAGGCGCTGCTCGTTGTCCACGTGCGCCTCCACGGCGCGATCGATCAGCTTCAGCCCGGCGGGCGTGAGCTGCACCAGCGTGCTGCGCGCGTCCTCGCGGCTGGCCAGGCGCTTCACGAGGCTGCGGGATTCGAGCCCTTTGAGCCGATGCGTCATCGTGCCCGAGCTGATCATGAGCGACGAGAAGAGGGCGGTCGGCGCCAGGCAGTAGGGCGCGCCGGAGCGCCGCAGCGTGGCCAGCACGTCGAACTCCCAGCGCGTCATGCCGAAGTCCGAGAAGCAGCGGTCGAGCTCGCGCTGCAGCAATGCCGCGCAACGCTTGATGCGGCCGATGGTGCCCATCGCGCCCACGTCCAGGTCCGGCCGCTCGCGGCGCCACTGATCGAGGATCGCGTCCACCGCGTCCGCCGGCCGCTTCTTCGCACCCATCGGTAAAGCCCCATTTGTCTTGAAGTCAAGATTATCTGCTAGGCTCCATTTATCTTGAACTGAAGACAAATTCGATGCGCATCGCACAAGGCTCCATCGCCTGGACCGACGTCCTCCTGACCGGCCTGGCCCCGGCGATCTGGGGCTCGACCTACATCGTCGCCACCGAGCTGCTGCCGCCCGACCGGCCCTTCACCGCGGCCCTGCTGCGCGCGCTGCCGGCCGGGCTGCTGCTGGCGCTGTACTGCCGCCGCCTGCCGGCGCGCGGCGAGTGGGGCCGACTGATCGTGCTGTCCGCACTCAACATCGGCTTCTTCCAGGCGCTGCTCTTCGTCGCGGCCTACCGGCTGCCCGGCGGACTGGCCGCGGTGGTGGGCGCAATCCAGCCGCTCCTGGTGATGGGCCTCGCCTGGGCGCTCGATCAGCGCCGGCCGCCGCGGCTGGCGGTCGGTGCCGCGCTCCTGGGCATCGCCGGCATGGCGGCCCTGCTGCTGTCGCCCGGCACGGTGTGGGATCCGGTCGGCATCGCCGCGGCCCTGGCCGGCGCCGCCTGCATGGCGGCCGGCACCTACCTGACGCGCCGCTGGCAGCTCGCGATGCCGGTGCTGGCGCTCACCGGCTGGCAACTGCTGCTGGGCGGGCTGATCCTCTTGCCCATGGCCTGGGCCATCGATCCGCCGCTGCCACAACTGACTGGCACGCAAGTCGCGGCCTATGCCTATCTCTCGATCGTCGGCGCGCTCGTGGCCTATGCGCTGTGGTTCCGCGGCATCGCGCGGCTGTCGCCGGTGGCGGTGTCCTCGCTCGGCCTGCTGAGCCCCTTGACCGCGGTGATCCTCGGCTGGGCCTTGCTGGGCCAGGCGGTGCGCGGCCTGTCGTTGTTCGGGCTGGTCGCGGTGCTGGTCAGCATCCTCGCGGTGCAGTGGGCGATGAGCCGCCGGGCCGTTCCCAAGGCGAATACCGAAGCGCGCAGCGTGGAGGTTACCCAGTGAGCCCACACGCTTCGATGACGTCCTTTCAGGATGCGCGCTGACGCCGCTCGAACATCGGCTGCAGGAGCATCATCGTGTCCACGAGGCCTGCGGATGGAGCGTTTGGGACTGCCGCAGGCACTTTCGCCCTTCTTTCGGAGAATCCCGTGAGCTTCAATCGCTCTGCATTTGTCAAAGGCGCCTTTTCAGCTGCCGTGGTGGCCGCCGCCCTCTCGGCTGCCGCTGCGGCCCATGCCGAGGTGAGCTGGTCCATCGGGATCGATGCCCCGACTTATTACGAGCCGGCGCCCGTCTACCGGGGTCCGCCGCCTGGCTACTATCAACCAGCGCCCCCCGTTTACTACGAGCCCCCGCCGCCGCCCGCTTACTACCGTCCGGCGCCGAGGTACTACGGTCCGCCACCGCCGGTCTATTACGAGCCGGACTATCGACAAGGTCCACGCCACGTGGAACGGCCAAGGCTGAGCGACATGCAGCAACGCGCGCTGGACAACTGCGTCCTGCTGGCGCCGCGTGAACAACCCAGGTGCCGTGCCACGGTGATGTCGACCGTCCGTTAGGCCGTCGGTTCGATGGGCATGTGCCCGCAGGTTTCAGCGCCTGCGTTGCAGAACGCACGCTGACGCGGGCGCTCAGCCCTCCTCGACGAAGGCCTCCGCGCGTTTCGATCGCACGGCCGGCATGAGCACGATCACCAGCAGCAGCGCGCACGCGATGAGCAGGCCGGCCGAGATCGGGCGCGTGACGAATACGCTCCAGGTGCCGCGCGAGAGCAGGAGCGCGCGCGGCAGGTTCTCTTCCATCATCGGCCCGAGGATCAGCCCCAGCAGCAGCGGCGCAGGCTCGCAGCCGAGCTTGATGAAGGCATAGCCGATGACCCCGAAGACCGCGACCATCCAGACGTCGAAGGCGGCTTGCTACATTGCACGCATGGAAGAGGAGCAGGTCACCAAGCAGCGCCTGGAAGCGCTTTCCGAGTTCAGGTTCAGGCTGCGCAGCTTTCTGCGTTTCAGCGAGGACGCGGCACGCGATGCCGGCATCACCGTGCTGCAGTACCAGTTGATGCTTCATACGCAAGGATTCCCGGGCCGCGAATGGGCCACGGTGAGCGAGATCGCGGAGCGGCTGCAGGCGCAGCCGCATGGCGTGGTGGCGCTGGTCTCGCGCTGCGAGGAGGCCGGGCTGGTGCGGCGCAAGCCGAGCACCGTGGACCGGCGCCAGGTCGAAGTGCATCTGCTGCCCAGGGGGCGCAGGACGCTGGCCAAGCTCGCGACCGCGCATGCGGACGACCTCGAGGAACTGGCTGAGGCGGTGCGGCTCGCGAGCGGCCTGCGCGGCGTCGGCACCAGGCCCTAGAAGGCCCCGCGTCCGGGCGGCGGCTCAGGCCCGGAGCGTATCGAGCAGCCGCGCCACGTGCAGCGCTTCACGCTGCGCGCCGTCGGCGATCTGGTGGCGGCAGCTGGTGCCGTCGGCGACGATGATGGCGTCGGGGTTCTTGCGCACCGCGGGCAGCAGGCTGGCCTCGGCCATCTGCATCGACACTTCGTAGTGCAAGGCCTCGTAGCCGAAGCTGCCGGCCATGCCGCAGCAGGAGCTCTCGATCAGCTCCGGCCTCGCATCGGGAATGAGCCGCAGCACATCGAGGATCGGGCTCACGGCGCCGAAGGCCTTCTGGTGGCAGTGGCCGTGCAGCAGGATCGGCTTGCCGGCAGGCTTGAGCGCCAGCTTGAAGCGGCCGGCCTTGGCTTCGCGCGCGATGAACTCCTCGAACAGCAGCGCTTCCTTCGCGACCGTTTCGGCCTTCGCGCCCAGGCCCATCACCAGCGTTTCGTCGCGCAGCGTCAGCAGGCAGGAAGGCTCGAGCCCGACGATGGCAACGCCGGCCTCGGCCAGCGGCAGCAGCGCATCGACGAGCGCGCCGGCGCGGGCCTTGGCCTCGTCCACCATACCGCTTGCAAGATAGGTGCGGCCGCAGCAGTGATGGCCGCCGTCCTTCTCGACCGTGTGCAGCAGGTAGCCCGCGGCCTTGAGCACGCGCGCCGCGGCGAAGGCGTTCTCGCTTTCGAAGGTGCCGTTGAAGGTGTCGACGAACAGCACCGCGACCTTGCGTCCCACGCAGGCGGCGGCAATGGCCATGTCGCGGTTCACGAACATGGACATGTCAGCGGCGCGCCAGAAGGTGTCGCTGCGCCATTCGGGCAATGAGCGCTTGGCCGAAAGGCCCAGCAGCCGCTCGCCGAGCCAGGCCGCGCCGGGCACGCTGTTGCGCAGGTTCATGAGCCAGGGGAAGCGGCTTGCGGCCTGCGCGTAGTCGGGGAGGCTGGCGATCAGCCGGTCCTTGAGCGTGTGGCCGTGCTTCTTCTTGTAGTGGGCGAGGAACTCGATCTTCATCTTCGCCATGTCGACCCCGGTCGGGCAGTCGCGCTTGCAGCCTTTGCAGCCGACGCACAGGTCCATAGTCTCGTACATGGCCTCGCTGGTGAAGGCCTCGGGGCCGAGTTGCCCGGAGACCGCGAGCCGCAGCGTGTTGGCGCGGCCGCGCGTGAGGTGCTGCTCGTCGCGCGTCACGCGGTAGCTCGGGCACATGGTGCCGGCGTCGAACTTGCGGCAGTGGCCGTTGTTGTTGCACATCTCGACGGCCTTGGCGAAGCCGCCGGTGACGTCGCCGCCAGTGCCGGGCGCGGTGGTCTCCTCGGTCACCGGGTCGGCCTGCACGTTCCAGGCCGACCAGTCGAGCACGGGCACGAGCGGGATGCGCTTGTAGGGCCGCGGCGCCGACGGCGGTGCGAAGCGGAACAGGGCGCCGTCGTCCATCTTCGGCGGATCGATGATCTTGCCGGGGTTGAAAAGATTGATCGGGTCCAGCTTGTTCTTGATGGCGCGGAAGGCCTGGTTGATCGCGGGGCCGAACTGCCATTCGATCCATTCGCCGCGGCACAGGCCGTCGCCATGCTCGCCGCTGAAGGCGCCCTTGTACTTGCGCACCAGCTCGCTCGCCTCCTCAGCGATGGCGCGCATCTTCGCGGCGCCGTCGGTGCGCATGTCGAGGATCGGGCGCACGTGCAGCGTGCCCACCGAGGCATGCGCATACCAGGTGCCGCGCGTGCCGTGCTTCGCAAACACGGCGGTCAGGCCGTCGGTGTATTCGGCCAGGTGCTCGAGCGGCACCGCGCAGTCCTCGATGAAGCTCACGGGCTTGCCGTCGCCCTTGAGGCTCATCATGATGTTGAGGCCGGCCTTGCGCACTTCCCACAGGTTCTTCTGCGCCGTGTCGTCGGAGATCTGCACGACGCTGCCGCGCAGGCCGAGGTCGCCCATCAGGTCGGCCAGGTCCTTCAGCTTGGGCAGCAGCCAGGCCTTCTCGCTGCCCGAGAACTCGACCAGCAGGATGGCGGCGGGCCGGCCGATCAGCGCGGTCTCGACGGTGGACTTGAACGCAGGGTTGGCGAGGCTCAGCTCGATCATCGTGCGGTCGACCAGCTCGACCGCGGTCGGCCCCAGCTTCACGATGTGCTGCGCCGCGTCCATGGCGGCATGAAAGCTCGGGAAGTTGACGATGCCGAGCACCTTGGCGCGCGGCAGCTCCGAGAGCTTGAGCGTCAGGCTGCGCGTGTAGGCAAGCGTGCCCTCGGCGCCGATCAGCAGGTGCGCGAGGTTGACGCTGCCGTCGGCGGTGTAGGGCTTCTCGCTCTGGTTGTCGAAGATGTCGAGGTTGTAGCCGGCGACGCGCCGCATCACCTTGGGCCAGCGCTCGGCGATCTCGCTGCGGTGCTGCTTCGCGAGCTGGCGCACATGCAGCGCGATGTCGCTCGCGCGCGCGCCGAGCTCCGAGACCGGGCCGAAGTCGACCAGCTCGCCGTCGGACAGCCAGGCACTCGCGCTCGCCACGTTGTGGACCATGTTGCCGTAGGCGATAGAGCGCGAGCCGCAGGAGTTGTTGCCGGCCATGCCGCCCAGCGTGGCCTGTGCGCTGGTCGACACGTCGACCGGAAACCACAACCCGTGCGGCTTGAGCTGCGCATTGAGATGGTCGAGCACGATGCCCGGCTCCACCGTGGCGCGGCGCGCCTCGACATCGAGATCGAGCACGCGGCGGAAGTGCTTGCTGTTGTCGATGACGAGCGCGGCGCCGGTGGTCTGGCCGCATTGGCTGGTGCCGCCGCCGCGCGCGAGCACCGGCACCTTGAGATCGCGTGCGATATCGATGGCGGTCGCGATGTCGCGCTCGGTCTTCGGCACCAGCACGCCGGCCGGCATGATCTGGTAGATCGAGGCGTCGGTCGCATAGCGGCCGCGCGAGGCGGCGTCGAACAGCACCTCGCCCTCGGTCTCGGCGGCGAGGCGCCGTGCCAGCGCCTCGCAGGTTTCGTTGGGCGGCAGGACGGTACCGGCTGGCTGGAAATGGCTCGCGGGCTCGATGCGCATGGGTACTCGTCGATTCAGCTCTTGGCCGCCGTGGCCTGTGTGGGATAGATCTCGCCGGCGCGCAGCAGCTCCAGCACGGTGTCGCGCTTGCGGTTGAGGTGCTCGATCAGCACCGTGCGCATCGCGGCCGCATCGTGCGCAGCCAGGGCCTCGACCATGCGTTCGTGCTCGGCCACCGCGTTCTTCCACTTGGCCTCGTTCTGGTTGGTGCGAAAGCGCAGCGACTGCACGCGGGCGTTGATCGAACGGTAGGTGCTCGCGAGCACGGGGTTCCTGGCCGCGTCGTTGATCGCGGTGTGGATGCGTGCGTTGATGCGGTAGTAGCCCGAGAGGTCGCGGCGCGCGAAGCAGGCCATCATTTCGTAGTGCAGCGCGCGCAGCTCGGCGAGCTCCGCGTCGGTGATGCGCTGGGCCGCGAGTTCGCCCGACATGCCTTCGAGCGCGGCGAGCAGCTCGAAGGTGTTGATCACGTCCGTCTCGGTGAGCTTGACGGCCACCGCGCCGCGGTTCGGCAGCAGGTCCACCAGGCCCTCGGCTGCCAGCAGCTTGATGGCCTCGCGCAGCGGCGTGCGCGAGACGCGCAGCTGCGCGCTGAGCTCGCGCTCGTTGAGCTTGGCGCCGGGTGCGATCTGGCCTTCGACCAGCATGGTGCGCAAGCGCGACGCCACCTGGTCGTGCAGCGCGAGGCGAGAGATTTCAATGATTTCGGCCATGGTCCACTTTGTCGTGAATGCATTTTGAATGCAAAGTGACCCGCTCTCAATCCGAGTGAGGTAGGGGTTAACGAGCACGACAGATTGAATTTTGCATGCAAAACTGAAAAAGAAAGGACAGTCCCGCATGCTTCAACTCGACTTCCATCCCACCGGCAGGCACTTCCTCCAGATCCCCGGCCCCAGCCCGGTGCCGGACCGCATCCTGCGGGCCATGAGCCTGCCCACCATCGACCACCGCGGCCCCGAGTTCGGCGCCCTCGGCCTGCAGGTGCTCTCGGGCATCAAGAAGATCTTCAAGACGAAGCATCCGGTCGTCATCTACCCGGCCTCGGGCACCGGCGCCTGGGAAGCCGCGCTTGCCAACACGCTGAGCCCCGGCGACCACGTGCTGATGTACGAGACCGGCCACTTCGCCGCGCTATGGCAGAAGATGGCCACGCGCCTGGGCCTCACGACCGAATTCCTGGCCTGGTCCGGCAGCGACGAGCATCTGCCGCACGCGCCGAGCTGGCGCCGCGGCGTGCAGGCCGACCTGATCGAGGCGCGGTTGGCCAAGGACACGGAGAAGAAGATCAAGGCCGTGTGCGTGGTGCACAACGAGACCTCGACCGGCGTCACTTCCGACATCGCTTCCGTGCGCAAAGCCATCGACGCGGCGGGCCATCCGGCGCTCTTGATGGTGGACAGCATCTCGGGCCTCGCGAGCGCCGATTTCCGCCATGACGAGTGGGGCGTGGACGTCACGATCAGCGGCTCGCAGAAGGGCCTGATGCTGCCGCCCGGCATCAGCTTCAACGCGCTCTCGCCGCGCGCGCTGGAAGCATCGAAGAGCGCGAAGCTGCCGCGCGCCTTCTGGGCCTGGGACGAGATCGTCGAGATGAACAAGGACGGCTACTGGCCCTACACGCCCAACACCAACCTGCTCTACGGCCTGGCCGAATCGCTGGACATGCTGCTCGGCGAGGGCCTGGACAAGGTGTTCGCGCGGCATCAGCGCTGGGCCGCCGGCGTGCGCGCCGCGGTCGAGGCCTGGGGCCTGCCGATCCAGTGCGCCGACCCGGCCGTCTACTCGCCGGTGCTGACCGGCGTGATCACGCCCGAGGGCGTCGATGCGGATGCAGTGCGGCGCCTCATTCACCAGCGCTTCGACCTCTCGCTCGGCACGGGACTCGGCAAGCTCAAGGGCCGCATGTTCCGCATGGGCCACCTGGGCGACAGCAACGACCTCACGCTGGTCGCGATGGTGGCCGGCGTCGAGATGGGGCTCAAGCTCTCGGGCGTGAAGCTCGCCACGAGCGGCGTGCAGGCCACGATGGACCACTTCGCAAGCCACGCGGCACCGGCGGCATTGCAGAAGGCCGCCTGAGCCGATTCATTCACCAACAAGGAGACCGACAGATGCAACGACGTTCCCTCATCCAGGCCGCGGGCGCGGCCGCGGCGGTCACGCTCGGGGTGCCGCGCGTGTTCGCGCAGGAATGGCCCAACGGGCCGGTGCGCATCGTGGTCGGCTTTCCGCCGGGGGGCGGCACCGATGCACTGGCCCGCGTGGTGGCGCAGAAGCTCGCGGTGATGTGGAACCAGTCGGTCATCGTCGAGAACAAGGGCGGCGTGGCGGGCGTGCTCGCGGCGGAGTACGTCTCGACGCAGCCGAGCGACGGCAGCACGCTCCTGATGGCGCACATCAACAGCCATGCGCTGGCACCCACCCTGCAGCCCAAGCTGCGCTACAGCGTGGAGCGCGACTTCGTGCCCATCGTGCTGGTGGGCGTGACGCCCAACCTGCTGATCGCGAGCCCGACGCAGAAGGCGGTGACGGTGAAGGACATCGTGGCCCTGTGCGCCGCGGAGCCCGGCAAGGTGAGCTTCGGCTCGGCCGGCGCCGGCTCGGCGCAGCACCTGGCTCTGGAGATGTTCAAGCTGCAGGCCAAGGTCGATGCGCTGCACGTGCCCTACAAGGGCAGCGGTCCGCTGCTGGCGGATCTCATGGGCAGTCAGATCCAGTACAGCTTCGAGACCATGACCGCGGCCACGCCGCACGTGAAGAGCGGCAAGGTGATCGGCGTGGCGCAGACGCGCATGAAGCGCGCCAAGGGCCACCCGGCCATACCGACCATGCAGGAGCAGGGCTTCGACGGCTTCGAAGCCACCACCTGGTACGGCCTCGCCGGCCCGGGCAAGCTGCCGGCCGGCATTGCCGACAAGATCAACCGCGACGTCAACACCGTGCTCGCGATGCCCGACGTGCAGGAGCGGCTCGACACCTACGGCGCCGAGGACGGCGGCGGCTCGCGCGAGAAGTTCAGGCAGTTCATCGCCAGCGAGATCACGAAGTGGGCCAAGGTCGTCAAGGACGGCAAGGTCAAGGTCGACGCATGATGGAGTTGGCGCAGGCGCTGGCCTCGGCCTGGCGCGAGGGCCGGGCGCTGGACGCCGCCGAATGGCAAGGCAGCGTGGGCGATGCCCCGGAGGCCTACCGCGTGCAGGAGCGCGTGGCGGCGGCGATGGGGTGGTTCGACGATGCGGCCGTGCCGGGCCACTGGAAATCGGGCGGGCCTTCGCGCGACGCCGTGCTCACGCATGCGCCGCTGCCGCCGGCCGGCGTGCGCGCGAGCCCCGCGCAATTCGCAGACATGCACTTCAACGCACCGGGCATCGAGGCCGAGATCGCGCTGCGGCTCGGCGCGAACGTCACGCCCGAGCGCGCCGCCGCGCTCACGCCGCAGAACGCTGCAGCAGTGGTCGATACCATGGCCGTCTCGATCGAAATCGTCGATTCGCGCTGGAAGGACCCGGCGCAGGCGTCGGCCTGGCTGCGTCTCGCCGACCAGCAGTCGCACGGCGCGCTGGTGCTCGGCACATGGATCCCCTACGTCGCGCGCGACTGGGCGGCGCAGCGCTGCGAGACGCGCATCGGCGCGCGCGAGACGGTACTGCGCACCGGGACCCATCCGCTGGGCGACCCTGTCTGGCTGCTGCCGGTCTGGCTCCGGCACGCGACGCGCGACGGCGCCACCGTGCCGGCGGGCACCGTGGTCACGACGGGATCCTGGGTCGGCGTGCTGCCGGTCGCTGCCGGCGATGCCGTGGTCGTCGAGTTTCCGGGCATCGGTCGCGCCGAAGCCAGGCTCTGAGCCCCCCCTTGCTCAGCCCAGCTCGAAGCTCGTGACGCCGTAGAGGCGCTGCAGCTCGCAGGCCGGCGCGAATCCTGCGTACATGCGTGCCGTCTCGAACACGCTGCGCAAGCCTTCGACCTGTGCCAGCGCCAATGCGTCGGCGTTGGGCACGGGCACGTCGAGGTAGACGGTGTCGCCTTCGGGCACGCTGTCGCACAGCGCGGCATAGAGGGCGCTCGCGACGGACGGGCTGTCCGCCACCAGCGGGCCGATCTTGTGGCCCTCGCGGCAGCGCCGCACCAAGCCCCATCCGGAGAGCCGGCCCTGTTCCATCCAGGCCAGGCCCGTCGCGTCGGGCATCGCGATCCAGGCGCGCAGGAAGGCCTCGCGCGGCGCCGGAAAGATGCGGCGGTCATCGGCGCAGAGTGCCGGGAAGTCAACCTCGCCGAGCGCGACGACCGGCGCGCCCCCGGTGCGGGCGCTGCGCCGCGCGGCGCCGGCGAAGCGGATGTTCTGCCACGCCAGGGAAAAGCCGCTCTTGCGGTAGTTGTCCTGCTGCGCCGGCACGCCGTCGAGCCCGACCACATGGCCCGCCAGGCGCGCCATGCCCTTGGCCCAGAGCCGGCGCCCGATGCCGCGCCCGCGCCAGTCCGGCGCCACGATGTACAGGCCGATGAAGCCGAAGCGCCCCGCGTACGAGACCGCGCCGATGCAGCCCACGGCCTCGCCTCGATGCTCCGCGACCAGGAAACCGCCGGGGTCCGCCGCGTGGAAGCATTCGGCGTCGTGCAGCCCCGGGTTCCAGCCCTCGCGCGCCGCGAACTCGATGACGAGCGGCATCTCGCTCTGCCGCAGGGTGCGGATCGCGATGTCCATTCAGTGCCCGAGGCGCGTCAAGCCGGAGGCTCCTCGTTCCAGGTGGCAGGGTCGACGGCCTTGGGCTCGCTCCACAGGCAGGGGCCGCACATGGTGGCGAGATAGACCAGCCTCTCGGCCTTCATGCCGGCCACCACCGGCGTGGTGCCGCACACCTCGCAGGCGTGCGCGTAGTCGGGTACGTAGCGATCGATGGAGGTGATGGGATCCATGGCGCGGATGATCGCGCATTTCGCGCCGCGCTGTCACTGCGTCGGAGGGCGTACGGCCCGCGCCGGCACGTTAGGATCGCCCATGAAAAAGACATTCCAGCTTCAAATCGAAGGCAAGAACCCCGACCGGGTTCTGGATGCCGTCAAGCACGAGCTTCGCAAGTACGTCAAGCGCGAACGGCGGCGCGATCTGCCCGAGGGCGCGGACTTCTGGGACTTCGACTGCAGGTTCGGTGCGACGCCCGAAGCGGCCGCGCCGGTTCACCTGTCCGCGCTCACGGCGCTGGTCGACGGCGTGGCGAAGGAGGGCGGTGCGCAGTTCTATGTCGAGATCCTGGCCAAGCCCGGCCATCGGCGCAGCCGGCCCGCGGACGCGCCGGACGCAGAACCCGACCCGGCCGCGCCATGACGACCATCCAGGCACGGCGCCGGTTGATCGTGATCGCGCTGCTGTGCGTGGCCGTCGGCGGCGCGCTGCTGCGGCACTTCGCGGCGCCGGGATCGACCGCGCGCGACATCGGCACGCTGCTGATGGTGCTGTGGCTGCCGGTGATCGGCAGCGTCATCGCCTGGCTCATGGCGAAGCGGCGGCGCAAGGCCCCCGCGGCCGCCGATCCGTCGGGTTTCGAGGCCAAGGGCGCATTCCATCCGCACGCCCTGGTCGAAATCACGATGCGCACGTCGCAACTGCCTTCCGAAGACACGCCCATCGCCGAAGGGGAGCACCGCTGCGCGCTGGTGGTGGACAACGAAGGCTTCTCGGCCCGGTGGTTCGTGGCGCCCGGCGGCGCATTCCGGCGCGGGACGGCGCAGGCGCTCGAAGTCGAGTTCCTGGCACCGGCAGTCGCACTGCCGCGCTTCCAGCGCGACGCCGCGTTCCGGATGTTGGTCGGTGAATCCTTCGTCGGCGATGGGCGCGTGCTGCGGCTGCACGATCACGCCTGAGCTCCCCAGCCCCTTCAGCGTAGGCCTGGGACTACGCCGGCACGGGATGGCGACGCGTGACATTCCGCTGCACCGCAACATAATGACGCAGGCTTTGGTACTCATATCGGCACGACACTCTCTGGGGCCCCAATCCATCCATGTTTCATTCTTCGACCGAGACCGCCTTGTCCGCGGCTGCGCCCAGCGTGTTGCCCCAAACCCTGGCCTCGCTGTTCGACGCGCAGTGCGAGGCGCACGCGAACAAGCTGGCCTACGGATTTCTCAAGGATGACCTGAGCGTCGCGCAGGAAAGCAGCTACGGCCGGCTCCAGGCCGACGTCCACGCCATCGCTGCCTGGCTGTCGACCCAGACCCACGCCGGCGACCGCGTGCTGCTCGCCTTTGCGCCCGGGCTGGACTTCGTGCGCGTGTTCTGGGCCTGCCTGCTCTCGGGACGCGTGGCGGTGCCGGTTCCCGCGCCCGATCCGGTGCGGCTGCACCATGCGGCGCCGCGCCTGCGCAGCCTGATTGCCGATTCGCGCGCAGCGCTGGTGCTGACCAGCGCCGCGCTGCTCGATGCCGCGGCCGCCACGCTGGATCCGGCCACCTTCGCGATGGCGCGCTGGATGGCGCTGCCCGATCCGGCGACGCTGGCCGGCGCCGAAACCGACGCCTTCGCACCGCCGGCGCCCGAGCCCACCAGCCTCGCCTACCTGCAGTACACCTCCGGCTCCACCTCCGCGCCGCGCGGCGTGCGCCTGACGCATGCCAACGTGATCGCCAACATCCGCGCCGTGGTCGCGACCACGCATGGCAACGACGCCAGCCGGGCGCTCTGCTGGCTGCCGCACTTCCACGACTACGGCCTGGTGTTCGGCGTGCTGGCGCCCGCAATCACGGGCGCGACCAGCTACCTGATGTCGCCCATCGCTTTTCTGCGCCGGCCGCTGCGCTGGCTGGAGGCCGTGGCGGCCCACCGCATCACGCACAGCGGCGCCCCCGAATCGGCCTACGCGGCCTGCCTGCAGGCACTGGGCGACAAGCCGCTCGGCGTGCCCCTCGACAGCCTGGTGTCGCTGACCTGCGGCGCCGAGCCGATCCGCGCCGCGACGGTCGAGCGCGTGCTGGCGGTGTTCGGCGCCGCCGGCCTGCGCCCGAATGCCTTCGCGCCCTCGTATGGCCTCGCCGAGGCCGTGCTGGGCGTGAGCTCGGGGATGCTCGATGCGCCGCCGCGTATCGTCTCGGCGGATGCGGCCGCATTGCTGGCCCATCGCTTCGAACCCGTCGCGGACACGTCGGGCGAGGCGCGTCGCCTGGTCGGCTGCGGGCGGGCGATGCCGAACACCGAGATCCTGGTCGTCGAAGACGGCCGCCCCTGCGCTGACGGCGAGGTCGGCGAGATATGGGTGAGCTCGCCGAGCGTGGGTGAGGGCTACTGGATGCAGCCCGAGGCCAGCGAAGCCGTCTTCGGCGGCCACCTGGCCAACGACGCCGGGCCCTTTCTGCGCACCGGCGACCTCGGCTTTTTCGACCGCGGCGAGCTGTTCGTCACCGGGCGCCTGAAGGACCTGGTGATCGTCCACGGCGAGAACCACTATCCGCAGGACCTGGAATGGAGCGCGGAGCGCGCCCATCCCGATCTGCGCGTGGGCCACGGCGCCGCCTTCGCGGTCGATACGCCGGGCGGCGAGGCGGTGGTGCTGGCGCTGGAACTCGAGCGGCGCGCGGAACCTACCGACGCCGAGGCGGTCTTCCGCGCGGTGCGCCGCGCCATCGCGGTGGAGCACGGCCTGCCGGTGCACGCGGTGGCGCTGGTGCGCGCCGGCGCCTTGCCGCGCACCTCGAGCGGCAAGATCCAGCGGCAGCGCTGCCGCGAAGCTTTTCTCGCAAACGAGCTCGCGTTGGCGGCGCCGGTCGATACCGGCGGCGACGAGGCGATGGCGCTCGACGCAGAGTCCGGCCCCGAGGCACGGCCCGGCGCCGTGATGCCGCGCGACGCGCGCGAGCAGGCCGTCTGGGACATCTGGCGCGAGGTGCTGGGCACGCGCGCCTTCGGCGTGCACGAGAGCTTCTTCGAGCTCGGCGGCAACTCGCTGCGAATGACGCAGGTGCTCTCGCGCATCGAGGCGCGCTTCGACGTGGCCCTGCCGCTCTCGGAGTTGTTCGAGCATGCGAGCGTCGCTGCGATGGCGGCGCAGGTGCAGCGGCAGCGTGCATCGGGCGAGACGGCCGCCGCGCACGGCGGCAGCATCGAGCGCGTGCCGCGCGGCGGACCCCTGCCGGCCTCGCTCTCGCAGCGCCGCATGTGGGTGATCCAGCATTTCGACCCGGCATCGACCGCCTACAACGTGCCGATCGCGATCCGGCTGCGCGGCGCGCTCGAACCTGCCCTGTGCCAGCAGGCGCTCGATCTCATGGTCGAGCGGCACGAAGGCCTGCGCACGGCCTTCGTGATGGGCGAGAGCGAGCCCATGCAATCGATCGCGCCCAAGCTCGCCGTGCCGATCGAATTCATCGACCTGAGCCATCTGCCCGGCCGCGAGCGCAACGAAGAGGCGCGCGCGCTGCTGGCGCATCGGCTCGCGCAGCCCTTCGATCTCTCGCAGGCGCCGCTGCACCGGCCGACCCTCATCCGGCTCGGCGAGCGCGATCACGTGCTGTTCTGGCTGCTGCACCACGCGATCACCGACAACTGGGCCGGCGCGCTGCTCATGCGCGAGGCGCTCGCGGCGTACGGCGCCCTGGCGGCCGGGCGCAAGCCCGAAGCGGCGCCGCCCGCCATCGCCTACGCCGACTACGCCGCCTGGCAGCGCCGGCCCGAATCGGTGGAGGCCAGGCGACCGCACCTGGCGTACTGGCTCGAACGCCTGCGTGATTTGCCGGAGCTCGACCTGCCCACCGACTTCCCGCGCCCGGCCAAGGCCAGCTTCAAGGGCGCACGCGTGTCGGCGGAGCTGCCGCTGCGGCTGCGCGAAGCGATGCGCGAGTACGGCAGCCGCGAGGCCGTCACGCCCTTCGTCATGTACCTGTCGGCCTTCGTGCTGATGCTCGCGCGGCAGGCGAAGACGGAAGACGTCGCGATCGGCATGCCGATCGCGAACCGGCACCGCTTCGCCGCCGAGCAGCTGGTCGGCACGCTGGTCAATACGCTGGTGATGCGCACCGACCTCGGGGGCGACCCCAGCTTCACGCAGCTCGTGCACCGCGTGCGCAAGAACGCGCTCGAAGCCTTTGCGCACCAGGAGGCGCCCTTCGACGAGCTGATCGATGCGCTGGGGCACGACCGCGCGCTGCGTCCCGAGGGGCCGGTGCGCGTGCTCTTCAACGTGCTGAATGCGCCGGTCGGCAAGCCCGAGCTGTTCGGCCTGGAAGTGGACGAGTTCGATTTCGAGCGCACGGCCGCGCAGTTCGATCTGTCGATGCACATCGACACCGAGTTCTCGCACCGCATCCACCTCGAATACGCGACCGACCTCTACAGCGCGGCCAGCGCCGCGCGCATGCTCGAGAACTACCTGGCGCTGGTCGAGCGGCTGCTCGCGCAGCCCGAGCGCCACCTGTCCGAATACGAGATGCTGTCGCCAGCGCAGATGAGTCTCTTGCGCCACGGCTGGAACGGCGCGAAGGCGCCGCTGCCCACGCAGCAGCTGGTGCACCGCTACCTGGACCTGGGCGCACCCGAGATCCGCGCGCGCGTGGCCGTCATCGACGCCGAGGGCGGCACGCTCGGCTATGGGGAGATCGAAGCGCAGTCGAACCGCCTCGCGCACGTGCTGCGCGCGCGCGGCATCGCACGCGGCCAGCGCGTCGGGCTGTGCATCGAGCGCAGCCCCGAGATGCTGATCGCGCAGCTGGCGGTGATGAAGGCGGGCGCGGCCTACGTGCCGCTCGACCCCGACTATCCCGTCGACCGGCTGCGCTACATGGCGGCCGACGCGGACCTGTCCGCCATCCTCACGCAGCGCAGCGCGAGCGCCATCCTCGACGGGCTGAACGTGCCGATGCTGGCGGTGGACGACGCGCACCTGACGGCCGGCCACTCGAGCGACGCGCTCGAGCCGCGGCCGGAGCTCGATGCCACGCCGGCCGACGAGGCCTACCTGATCTACACCTCGGGCTCCACCGGCCATCCCAAGGGCGTGCGCGTGCCGCACCGCGGCGTGGTCAATTTCCTGGCCGGCATGGTGAAGATGCCCGGGCTCGCGGCCGATGACTGCGTGCTGGCGATCACCAGCCCGTCCTTCGACCCTTCGGTGCTCGACCTGCTGCTGCCGCTGGTCGTGCGCGCGAAGGTGGTCATCGCCTCGCAGCAGCAGGTGCACGAGCCGGCGGCCCTGCGCGCGCTGCTCGAACAGCATGGCGCGACGCTGCTGCAGGCCACGCCCTCCGCCTGGCGCGCGCTGATCGAAACCGGCTGGAGCGGTTCGCCCGGCTTCCGCGCGCTGATCGGCGGCGAGTCGCTGCCGCCGATCCTGGCCGAGCGGCTGATGGAGCGCAGTGCCGAGCTCTGGAACATCTACGGTCCCACCGAGACCACCGTCTGGACCACGGCCTGGAAGGTCGAGTCGCCGCGCACCGGCATCGCCATCGGGCGCCCGATCGACAACACCACGGTCTGGGTGCTCGACGAGCACGGCCATGCCTGCGCGATCGGCGTGCCGGGCGAGCTCTACGTCGGCGGCGCCGGCGTCACCCTCGGCTACTACCACCGCGACGCGCTGACAGCGGAGCGCTTCGTGCCGGACCCCTTCAGCGACGACGCCGGCGCACAGCTCTACCGCAGCGGCGACCTCGGCCGCTGGCGCCACGACGGCCTGCTCGAGCTGCTGGGCCGCGCCGATCACCAGGTCAAGCTGCGCGGCTACCGCATCGAGATGGGCGAGATCGAGTCCGCGCTGCTCGACCATCCGCAAGTCGTCCATTGCGTGGCCGTGACGCGGGCCGAGAGCGAGGAGGACGTGCGGCTGGTGGCCTATTCCGTGGCGCGCGGCGGCGTGCCGCCGGCGCCGTCGGCGCTGCGCGAGCACCTGCGCACGCGCCTGCCGCACTACATGATCCCGCAGCATTTCGTCGCGCTCGACGCGATGCCGATGCTGCCGAACGGCAAGGTCGACCGCGCTTCGCTGCCGGCCCCGGTCATCGACATCGTGCTGGCCGACGGCCGCAGCTACGTGGCGCCGGCCACGCACAGCGAGCAGGTCATCGCCGGCATCTGGTCGGAGCTGCTCGGGGTCGAGAAGATCGGCCGCACCGACAACTTCTTCGATCTCGGCGGGCACTCGCTCATGGCCATGCGCTCGGTGGCGGCCATCGAGGCGCTACTCGGATGGAAGGTCGCGCCGCGCCGGCTCATCTACGAGAGCCTGCAGCAGGTCGCCCGCGAGGAGAACCTGGGGTCGCACTGATCGCGCCGCGCGCTGCCGGACGGAAGGGCTTGCTCAGAAAGCGCGAGCCGCGTTCGCCGAAGCGCCATGGCACGTCGGCCGCCTTGGAGATGCCGATGCGCGGCCCGGTCTCGACCATCACGGCCGGATGATCGTCCGCCGCGGCCAGCAGCACGAAGGGCGGGCGATCCAGCGACTTGCCGTTGAAGCTGCCGTCGATGCCCAGCGCCTGCGCGACGCGGCCGGGGCCGGCGCAGAGCAGGCGGATGTCCTCCAGCCCGCGGCGCTCGCGCATGCGCTCGAGCCCCATCGCAGGCGCCAGCGCGCGGATCAGCACCCCGGCGGCGTGCCCCTCCTCGCGGCAGACGAAGTTGAGGCACCAGTGGATGCCGTAGGAGCGATAGACGTAGGCGCGCCCCGGCGGCCCGAACATCGCGGCGTTGCGCAGGGTCGGGCCGCCGAAGCTGTGCGAGGCCGGGTCGTCGCGGTCGTAGGCCTCGGTCTCGACAATGCGGCCGCCCACGCCGTCGACCAGCAGCGTGACGCCGATCAGCGCTCGCGCGACCTCGTGCGAGGGCGCGGCGAAGTCGATGGCGGCAGCCGCGGCAAGCGGGCGATGCGGCTTCACGCGGCGTACCCGGTCATGGTCGCTAGAGGCCCTTTCCGACCATGTCCAGCAGCTGCTGGCCCAGCGCATCCGTCTGCTCGCGCGGCATGCCGCGCAGCGGCCCGTCGATGATGAGCAGGGCCAGCCCGTGCACCGCCGACCAGGCCAGGAATTCGGCGCCAGGCCGGCGCTCGGGCGGCAGCGCGCCGGCCGCGACCAGCTGATCGAGTGCGGCGCCCAGCAGCTCGAAGGGATGCAGTCCGCTCTGGCCGCCCTTGGCTTCGTCCGGCGCGTCTTCCACGTCGACCGGTGGGCCGAAGGCGGTACGGAACAGGCCGGTTTCGGTCTGGGCGAAGCGCAGGTAGCCGGCGCCGATGGCGCGCACCGCCGCACGGGCCACATCGGCCGGGTCGCCATCGGTTCGCAGGGCCGCCAGCTCGGCTTCCATCGCGGTCGCGACCGCCGCCAGCGCGGCGGCGCGCACCGCCTGCAGCAGCGCCTGCCGGCTCGCGAAGTGCCGGTAGGCCGCATTGGGCACCACGCCGGCGCGCCGCGTGGCCTCGCGCAGCACCACGGCTTCGGGCCCGCCGGCGCGCGCCAGTTCGACCCCCGCCTCCAGCAACGCACGCCGCAGATCGCCATGGCGATAGGTGCTGCGTGCAGGCGGGACGGGGCTGGGAACACTCATTTTCAATTCCATGTGGACAGCGTCCATTATGTCTGCTATCTTCTTGTGGACGTTGTACACAACACCCGACTTTCCCCAACCATCGCGCTTTTCAAAGGAAACCCATGGCGACCCAGATCTATGTGAACCTGCCGGTCAAGAACCTCGACAAATCGGTCGCGTTCTTCACCGCCCTCGGCTTCAAGTTCAACCCGCAGTTCACCGACGAGAACGCCACCTGCATGATCGTCGGTGAGAACATCTACGTGATGCTCCTGGTCGAGAGCTACTTCAAGACCTTCACGCCCAAGGCCATCGCCGACGCGAAGAAAAGCACCGAGGTGCTGCTGTGCCTGTCGTGCGACAGCCGCGCCGAGGTCGATGCGCAGGTCGCCAAGGCGGTGGCGGCCGGCGGCAGCACGCCCAGCAAGGCGCAGGACCACGGCTTCATGTACCAGCACGGCTTCGAGGACCTGGATGGCCACCTCTGGGAGCTGGCGTACATGGACATGAGCGCTTTTCCCAAGAGCTGAAGCCGGAATCGGCGATATCCCCACCCACTCCCAAGGAGATCCAAAATGAAAGTCCAGTCCTATTTGTTTTTCGACGGCCGCTGCGAAGAGGCGCTCGAGTTCTACGGCAGCAAGCTGGGCGCCAAGGTGAAGGACCTGATGCGCTTCAAGGACAACCCCGACCCGGCGGGCGCCGCCGAGGGATGCGGCAACGGCGCCGGCGCGCCCATCTCGCCGGACAAGGTGATGCACGCCTCCTTCCAGATCGGCGACACCGAGCTGCTGGCCTCCGATGGCATGGCCCAGGGCCAACCCAAGTTCCAGGGGATTTCGCTCGCGCTCACCGCGCCGAACGAAGCCGAGGCGCGGCGCCTCTTCGACGCGCTCTGCGAAGGCGGCCAGGTCCAGATGCCGATGGCCAAGACCTTCTTCTCGCCGGCCTTCGGCATGGTGGCCGACCGCTTCGGCGTGTCGTGGATGGTGCTGGCCGAGTGAGACCGCCCCGCGCTCAGTGGCTGGCGTGCCTGCGGGCGCTCCAGCGCGAGCGCGCCAGGGCGACCACTTCGACCACGCCCCAGACGAGGGCGCCGCCGAGTGCGCGAAGGGAATGGCTTGTCGTGGGCCAGAGCATGTGAGGCATGGTCCTACCCTAAGAGCGGTGTGTGACACGTTGATGGCATGCAATGCCGCTATCCTGGGTTTCACCCGACTTCCATTTGACGAGTGAATCCGACGGACCTGCCCGAACTGCTCGAACTGCAGAAGCTCGCCGAGCTGGCGGGGCCGCTGATGGAACAGCGCGTGCTGTGCGAGGTCACGGCAGGCGAGCGGCGCTTTCCGGTCCAGGCCTTCGTGCTCGGCAGCGCGCGGGCGGATGCGCCGGCCGTCGGCTTCTTCGGCGGCGTGCACGGCCTGGAGCGCATCGGCGCCGAGGTGACGATCGCCTACCTGCGCAGCATCGTGATGCGGCTGGCATGGGACGAGACGCTGCACCGGCAACTGGAGGCGATGCGCCTGGTGTTCATGCCGCTGGTCAACCCGGGCGGGCTTTGGCTCGGCACGCGCGCCAATCCCAATGGCGTCGACCTGATGCGCAACGCGCCGGTCGAATCGAAGGAGCGGGTGCCGTTCCTGGTCGGCGGCCAGCGCATCAGTTCCGGCCTGCCGTGGTACCGCGGTGCACAGGGCCGAGCGATGGAATGCGAGAGCGCCGCGCTGTGCGCACTGGTGGAGACCGAGCTGCTGGGCCGGCCCCTGAGCGTTGCGGTGGATTGCCATTCGGGCTTCGGCCTGACCGACCGCATCTGGTTTCCCTATGCGCACACCGCCCGCCCGATCGCCCATCTTCCCGAGATGCACGCGCTGTGCGAAATCCTCGACCAGACGCTGCTGCATCACCGCTACAAGCTGGAACCGCAGAGCCGCCAGTACCTGGCCCATGGCGACCTGTGGGACCACCTGTACCTGGACGCCGCCGGCAGGCCGGACACGGTGTTCCTGCCGGTGACGCTGGAGATGGGCTCGTGGCTGTGGATCAAGAAGAACCCGCGCCAGATCTTCTCGCGCCACGGCATCTTCAATCCGATGATCGAGCATCGGCAGCAGCGCGTGCTGCGCCGGCACATCGGCTGGCTGGACTTCGTCACGCGGGCCGTGTGCAGCTACGAACGATGGCTGCCTGCCGGCGAACAAAGAGCGCATCACCGGCAACAGGCGATGGCCAGGTGGTACGGACGACAGCCCTTATGAGCACCTGGATCCTGCTGCGCGGGTTGACGCGTGAGAGCGGCCACTGGGGGCACTTCCCCGAGCTTCTGCAGGATCGCCTGCCGGGGGCCCGGATCGTGGCGCTCGACCTCCCCGGCAACGGGCGCCTGAACCAGGCACGCAGCCCGGCGCGGATCGAAGCGACGATGGAAAGCTGCCGCCAGCAACTGCAAGCCCTGGCCATCGAGCCGCCCTTCCATCTGCTCGCCATGTCGCTCGGTGCGATGGTCGCGGTGGACTGGGCCGCGAAGCATCCCCAGGAGCTTGCCGGTTGCGTGCTGATCAACACCAGCCTGCGTCCTTTCAGTCCCTGGTATCGGCGCCTGCGGCCGGCGAACTACGGCGCCTTGCTCGGTCTTCTGTTCGCGCGCCAGGCCGCACGCCGGCGCGAGCAAACGATCCTGCGCCTGACCAGCCGCCGCCTGCAGCCCGACGCGCCCGTCATCGACCACTGGACGGCGCTGCGCGAAGCCCGGCCGGTGTCGCCATCCAACGCCTTGCGGCAACTGCTGGCCGCGGCGCGCTACCGTGCGCCGGCACGGGCGCCGGCCGTGCCCTTGCTGGCGCTCGCGAGCGCGCGCGACGCGCTGGTGGACGTGCGCTGCTCTCAACGTCTTGCGCGGCAATGGGGCGTCGAGCTGGTCGAACATCCCACCGCCGGCCATGACCTGCCGCTGGACGATGGGCTTTGGCTGGCCGAGCAGGTTGGCCGCTGGGCGGCGGCACGGCCGCCTCGGGCAGGCGACTGGTCGCGCACATCGAGGAGCATTGCCTGACCTCTCACGTGGACTACGTGGTGAGTTCCAACCCCGCCCGCCAGCACAGCGAAGGATTGGGCGTGGTCCTGGAAAAGCTCAACGTCGGCGAACTGTGGATGCACCGGCCCTGGGCGCAATCGGAGCGCGTGTGGAAGAAGATGGGCGCCGCGCATCGGCTCGAACAGCTCGCGCTGGCCCAGGGGATTCCGGTGCGCGTGCACGTTCGCGGAACGCCTGGGGCTGGACCTGCCGGCGAGCCTTCGATTGATGCAGGTGCCCAATCAAGGCAGGCCCGGCAACCTCTCGAGCCGCCTGCTGGACCGGATCGCGGGCGAACACCAGCCGCGGGACCAGCGCCGCTACACGAAGTCCGCCTTCATCTCCGTGGGCCGCGATGCGCTGTCCTTCGACTACAAGATCGTGACCGACGCGCTTCGGCGCCGCGGCATCATGAGCTTCGCGACGCAGGGCATGCAGCTCCACCACGCCCACGACATGCCCGAGCGGGGCTGGTGCCCGGCAGGGCCGCTGGGCGCCAGGGCTTGACGGGGGCCCGCTCCCGAAGCGACAGGCGTGAACGGCTTCTTGGCTCTAAATTCGACGCTCCATTCCAAAGGAGCACCTGCCCATGATTCACGTCGTCGCCGTCATCACGGCCAAGCCCGGCCAACGCGATCGGATCCTCGAGGCCTTCCGCGCCAACCGGCCCGCGGTGCTCGCCGAGCAGGGCTGCATCGAATACAACGCCACGGTGGATGCCGCCGGCATGCCGCCTTCGCGCGGCTCCTTCGGCGCCGACACCTTCGTCGTGATCGAGAAGTGGGAAACGCTGGCGGCGCTGCAGGCCCATGCTGCCGCGCCGCACATGGCGGCCTACGGCGCCAAGGTGAAGGATTGGACCGAGAACCGGGTCATCCACGTGCTCGAGCCGGTGTAGACCCAAAAACAAGACGCGCCCGAAGGCGCGTCTGTCGTTCGGCGCGGCGGCGACTTACTTCGCCACCACCCGCACCATCTCCAGGCACTTGTTCGAGTAGCCCCACTCGTTGTCGTACCAGCTCACGAGCTTGATGAAGGTGCCGTCCAGGGCGATGCCGGCCTCGGCGTCGAAGATCGAGGTGCGCGGGTCGCCGCGGAAGTCGGTGGCGACCACCTTGTCCTCGGTGTAGCCGAGCACGCCCTTGAGCGCGCCTTCGCTTTGCGCCTTCATCTCGGCGCAGATCTCCTTGTAGGTGGCTTCCTTGACCAGCTCCACCGTGAGGTCGACCACCGACACGTCGGAGGTCGGCACGCGGAAGCTCATGCCGGTGAGCTTCTTGTTGAGCTCGGGGATCACCACGCCCACCGCCTTGGCCGCGCCGGTGCTGGAGGGAATGATGTTTTCCAGGATGCCGCGGCCGCCGCGCCAGTCCTTGTTGCTCGGGCCGTCGACGGTCTTCTGCGTGGCGGTGGCGGCGTGCACGGTGGTCATCAGGCCACGCTTGATGCCCCACTTGTCGTTGAGCACCTTGGCCAGCGGCGCCAGGCAGTTGGTGGTGCAGCTGGCGTTGCTGATGATGGCTTCGCCGGCGTACTTCTTGTCGTTCACGCCGTAGACGAACATGGGCGTGTCGTCCTTGCTGGGCGCCGACATGATCACCTTCTTGGCGCCGGCGTCGAGGTGCTTCTGGCAGGTTTCCTTGGTGAGGAACAGCCCGGTGGATTCGAGCACGATGTCGGCGCCGACGTCGCTCCACTTGAGTTGCGCCGGGTCGCGCTCCTGCGTGAGGCGGATCTTCTTGCCGTTGACGACGAGGGTGTTGCCCTCGACGTTGATCTCGCCCTGGAAGCGGCCGTGCACCGAGTCGTACTGGAGCATGTAAGCCAGGTAGTCGGGCTCGAGCAAGTCGTTGATGGCAACGATCTCGATGTCGTTCTTGAAGTTCTGCACCGCCGCGCGGAGAACGTTGCGACCGATGCGACCGAAGCCATTGATGCCGAGTTTGATAGCCATGTGCTTTGCTCCTGGAGGGTTGAAAACTGGGTGTGCGATCGCGTTCAGCGCTTGAGCGCCGCTTCGACCGTGGCAGCGACGTTCTCTGCCGTGAATCCGAAATGCTTGAACAGCACCCCGGCGGGTGCCGACTCGCCATAGGTGTCGATGCCGACGACGGCCGCGACGCCGTACTTCCACCAGCCGTCGGTGGCGCCCATTTCGACCGCGATGCGCGGCGTTCCCTTGGGCAGCACGCTCTTTTTATACGCCACATCCTGGCGGTCGAAGGTGGTGGTGGACGGCATGGAGACCACGCGCACGCCGATGTTCTTGGCGGCCAGCAGTTCCTGGGCCTTCAGCGCGAGCTGCACCTCGGAGCCGGTGGCGATGATGACGGCCTTGAGCTTCTTGTTCTTGAGGCCGACGGCCTCCGGCTCGGCCAGCACGTAGGCGCCACGGCTGATGTCGCCCAGATCCTTCTTCGGCGAGTAGGGCAGGTTCTGGCGCGACAGCAGCAGCGCGGTGGGGCGGTCGGCGTTCTGCAGCGCGACGGCCCAGGCCACCGCGGTCTCGGCGGTGTCGCCGGGACGCCAGACGTCGAGGTTGGGGATCAGGCGCAGCGAGGCCGCATGCTCGATCGACTGGTGCGTCGGGCCGTCTTCGCCGAGGCCGATGGAGTCGTGCGTGAAGACATGGATCACGCGCTGCTTCATCAGCGCCGCCATGCGGATCGCGTTGCGGCTGTAGTCGCTGAATGTCAGGAAGGTGCCGCCGTAGGGAATGAAGCCGCCGTGCAGCGCCACGCCGTTCATGATGGCCGCCATGCCGAATTCGCGCACGCCGTAGTTGATGTGGCGGCCCGGCAGGCCGTCGGGGACCTGTTCGTTGCCCTCGGTGCGGACCACGGCGCCGTTCTTGTCGAAGCGCAGGGCGGGCGTGCTCTTGGTGTTGGTGAGGTTCGAACCGGTCAGGTCGGCGCTGCCGCCCAGCAGTTCGGGCAGGGCGGCGGTGAAGGCTTCGAGCGCAAGCTGCGAGGCCTTGCGCGAGGCCACGGTCTCGCCCTTGGTGTGGGCGGCGACCACGGTGTCGAAGGCGGTCTGGTGGAAGTTCTTCGGCAGCTCACCCTTCATGCGGCGCGTGAACTCGGCTGCCAGGTCGGGGTACTGCTTCGCGTAAGCGGCGAACTTGTCGTTCCACGCGGCTTCGCGCTGGGCGCCGGCGGCCTTGGCATCCCACTCTTCGTACACGGCGTGCGGCAGCTCGAAGGGCTCGTGCGCCCATTGCAGCGCCGTGCGCGTGAGGCCGATCTCGTCGGCGCCCAGCGGCTCGCCATGCGCCTTGGCGGTGTTGGCGCGGTTCGGGCTGCCCTTGCCGATCTGCGTCTTGCAGATGATGAGCGTTGGCTTGTCGGTGTGCTTCTTGGCCTTGTCGATGGCCTTGGACACGTCCTTCACGTCGTGGCCGTCGATCGGGCCGATCACGTTCCAGCCGTAGGCCTTGAAGCGTTCTTCGGTGTTGTCGATGAACCAGGGCTTGACGGGGCCGTCGATCGAGATGCCGTTGTCGTCGTAGAGCGCGATCAGCTTGCCCAGCTTCCAGGCGCCGGCCAGTGCCGCGGCTTCGTGGCTGATGCCTTCCATCAGGCAACCATCGCCGAGGAAGGCGTAGGTGCAGTGGTCGACGATCGCGTGGTCCTTGCGGTTGAACTCGGCGGCCAGCAGCTTCTCGGCCAGCGCGAAGCCGACCGCGTTGGTGATGCCCTGGCCCAGCGGGCCGGTGGTGGTCTCGACGCCGGGCGTCACGCCGGTTTCGGGATGACCGGCGGTCTTGCTGTGCAGCTGGCGGAAGCGCTTGAGCTCCTCGACCGGCAGCGCATAGCCCGTGAGGTGCAGCACCGCGTAGATGAGCATCGAGGCATGGCCGTTGGACAGCACGAAGCGGTCGCGGTCGAACCATTGCGGGTTGACGGGGTTGTGCTGGAGGTGCTCGCCCCACAGCGCCACCGCCATGTCGGCCATGCCCATCGGTGCGCCCGGATGCCCCGAGTTTGCAAGTTGTACGGCATCCATTGCCAGCGCGCGAATCGCGTTGGCCATCAAGGCTTGGTTGGCCATCTGATCGGCTTTCTGGGGGGCAGGTTAGGGGGAACCCGGTATTTTAACGGGCGCGCTTCGGGGGCCGTCCGAGGCACAGGTTGGGGCTGCTAGAGTGCCGCCCATGCATGGCTTGCACCTCACCGCCGACCTTCACGATTGCCGCTGCGGGACGCATTGGCTGGTGGACGCCCAGGCCATCGGCGCGGCTTGCGTCAAGGCCGTGGAGGCGGCCGGGTTGCAGGCGGTCGGCACGCTGTTCCATGCCTTTCCGGCCACGCCGCTGGGCCCCGGCGGCGTGACGGCCACCGTGCTGCTGGCGGAGTCGCACCTGTGCGTCCACACCTGGCCCGAGCAGCGCGGCGTGACGCTCGATGTCTATGTGTGCAACTTCGGCGCCGACCACTCGGCCAAGGCGAGGGCGGTGATGGAGGCGCTGGAGGCGCTGTTCTCGCCGGGCCATGCGGAAAGGCACGCATTGACGCGCGGCGCCATCAGGAAGGCCGAGGCAGCGTGAGCACCAAGGCAATGATCCTCGCCGCCGGGCGCGGCGAGCGCATGCGGCCGCTGACCGATGTCACGCCCAAGCCCTTGCTCGAGGTTCAGGGCAAGCCGCTGATGCAGTGGCCGATGGAGGCGCTGGCGGCGGGCGGCTTCACCGAGCTCGTGGTCAATACCGACTGGCTGGGCGAGCAGATTCCGCTTCGCTTCGGGTCCCGCCACGTGTCTTCCGACATTGCCTATTCCCACGAGGGCCGCGATTTCGGCGGTGCGCTCGAGACGGCGGGCGGCATCGTGCGCGCGCTGCCGCTCCTGGGCGACATCTTCTGGGTGCTGGCGGGCGACGTGTTTGCGCCGGAGTTCGAGTTCACGCAGCAGGCCGTCGACCGCTTCGCGGCCAGCGGCCGGCTCGCGCATCTGTGGCTGGTGCCGAATCCGCCGCACAACCCGCGCGGCGATTTCGGGATCTCGCCCGCGGGGCTGGCGCTGAGCGAGGCAGCCGAGAAGTACACCTTCTCGACCATCGGCCTGTACCGCGCGGCGCTGTTCGCGCCGCCGTACTGCGCCATCGCCGCCGGCAACGCCGGCGGCACGAAGGCGCCCCTTGCGCCCCTCCTGCGCGCCGCCATGAAGGATGGGCAGGTCGGCGCCGAGCTCTATGCCGGCGCCTGGACCGACGTCGGCACGCCCGAACGCCTGGCTGCGCTGAACCAAGAAAAACGGCCCGCACAAGGCGGGCCGCATACAGGCTAGATCACGGTCTCTGGGCGATCAGGGCACGTTCGCCGTCCTGAGCGTGAAGGGCTTGCCCTCCATCGCAAAGCTGCCGCCGTACTCCATGTTCATGCCGCCGGTGCCCTGCACCGGGCAGCCGCCCGGCGGCTGGCAGGCCCAGGAGCCACCGCGGTCGGCGAAGATCACCGAGCCATAGCGATAGTTCGAGACCTGCTTGCCGGTGTAGTCGGCAATGCTCAGCACCATGTTGTTGCTGGCGAAGTTGTCGGCATCCTCGACCGCGATCGGGTCGACGATGCGCGAGTCCTGCAAGCTGCGAACCACGCTGCCGCTGTTGCCGTCGGCGGCGAAGCGCACCCACTGGATCTTGCGATCGCCGCGCGAGGCTACCAGCACCTGCTGGTTGTTCGCATCGACGCCGCTGTCCGGATCGATCTTCGAGATCGCCAGCGAGGTCGGGTTCTTCCCGATCGCGACACGGCTCTTCTCGACGACGTCCGTCGCGGTGGTGCCGGTGGGCACGTTGCCCAGGCCGTAGATGCGCAGCGAACCCTCTTCGGTCGCGACCCAGGCGCGGTGCACGTTGCCGAAGACCGTCGTCTTGACCGCGGTCGGCTTGCTGTCCAGCGACACGGTCGAGATCACCGTTGGCGTCTGCTGCGGCTTGTTGGCGAAGGTGTACGGCCACTGGTTGTCGGCCTGGCCCAGGTTGGTGAACTCCGTCGGACCGGTGCCGAAGTAGACGCTGTTGACGTAGCTGAACAGCGGCTTCAGGTCGATGAAGGCGGCCTTCTTCTCCGACTTGGAGACGACCACCGCCACACCCGCCTTTGCATACCGATTGGCGTTCGTGCCGGAACCCGAGAAGGTGGCGCGCTTGGCCGGATCGGTCAGGGGCGAGTAGGTCCGCCCCATGAACTCGCCGTACTGCTCGGGCAGCGCCGTCTGGAACTGGTCGAAGCCGGTGGTGACCGCGATCTCGGTCGGCGCATTCATGCCCGGCAGGTCGATGTAGCCCAGCACCTTCATGAAGGCGATGTTGCCCATGTTCGGCAGGCCCGGATACACGGCGTTCCACTCATGCCACCAGTCGTACCAGGCGTCGTAGGTGCCGTTCTTCGCCGAGTTGTACGGGTTGCAGTTGTTGCACAGCCCCGCCAGCGAGATCACCGCCACCTGGCCCTTCAGCGCCGTCGTGTCCCACACCGTCACCAGCGCGTATTCGCTGGTGTTGGTGAGGGCGATGCCGGTCGGCACCTTGTTGGCGGGCAGCGTGACCGACGCCCTGTTGTTGGCGGTGTTGGTGCCGGCGGTGGCGATCAGGCCGTTGTTGAAGGCCACCAGCGAGGTCGCGCAGAAGCCCACGCGGCCGCCGCAACGCGCCACCGCCACCGGCTCGCCGGTCGTGAGGCCGGTGGTCTTGTAGGTGCTGACGTTGTAGTTGGTGCGTCCGGCGCTGCCGTCCCAGGCTGCCGCTTCCTGCCAGGGCAGCTGCGGCGATTGCGCGAAAGTGTTGTGGTCGATCGCCGAGATCTGCAGGTCGCCCACGCCCATGCGCACCGCGGTGTTGTCGGCGACGAAGCCCACGTGCGCCTGGTTGGTCATGTAAAGGCCCGACTCGCTCAGGGCCGGGCCGCCGACCTGCCAGGTGCCGGAGTGGTAGCTCATGGTCTGGTCAGCGCGCTTGAACAGCGTGGGGATGCCGGTGTTGTTCACGGCCGGGGCATTGCCGTAGCGGTAGGCGATGCCTTCTGCCTTGGCCAGGACCGGTGCCATGGCACGGTACGCGCTGGCCTGCACGTTGCCGGCGCTGTCGACGACGTCCCCGGAGACGGGGGCCGGAGCCGGAGCCGGTGCCGGAGCCGGAGCGGGCGCAGGCGCAGGCGCAGGCGCCGGTGCTGGCGCGGGAGCCGGTGCGGTTGCTGCACCGAGTGAATAGCAAGCCTTCACGACGAAGGGCAGAGGGTCGCGGCCGAAGAATTCATTGGTGCAGCTGCCAGTGCCGCTGACCGTCTTTTGAACCCACGATGAACCGGATCCGTACTGCACCAGGGTGGCAGAGGCGACGCTGAATGACGAACCCTCGCCGCCAAGCCGCGTTCCTGCTGCAGGGGCGGGCGCGGGCGCGGGTGCGGGTGCGGGTGCAGGTGCGGGGGCAGGTGCCGTAGCAGTCTGCGTGTAGCACGCCTTCGCCACGTAGGGCAGCGGGTCGCCGCCGAATGTGGCGTTGCTGCACGCCACGGTGCCCGAAAGCGATTTGTTGGCATAGCTGTCGTTCGCGCCGTATTGCACGACTGTCCCGGAGCTGAGCGTGAACGACTGATTTTCATCCGCGACCTTGGTCCAGCTCGCATCGAGCTTGCTGACCGGTGCTGCCTCTTTCGTGGCTGCGGTTTCGACTGGTTCAGCTGTGGTGGAAGCAGACGCGGAGTCCGCCAGTCCGACGAATCCGCCGCCGCCGTTACCACCGCCACTACTGCCACCCCCGCAACCTGCGAGTGCGCTTGCTGCAACAAGCAGCAGAAGCGCGCTTTTGTCTGTGACTTTCAAGCAAATCCCTCCAAATTGGTTAAGTTCGGGTTTTTACGGGGGATAAGCGATGCGAGCAACCTCTCTTGCACTTCTTTTCCTGTGTGTTTCCAGCTCCCTAGAGCGGTGTTACCAAGGTTGTGCTTGGTGACGACTTCAACGCAAATTCGAACACTGGACTGTTGTCTTACTTCTTACTGTCATATGGACACGGGCAAGAGAGGGGAGTGTTGATTTCGCCCAGCGAGGCGCAAAAAAAAGCGGCCCGCATGAGCGGGCCGCAGTTCAACTTGATTGCAGTTCGCAGCCGATCAAGGCACGTTGGCGGTCTTGAGCTGGAAGGGCTTGCCTTCCATGGCGTAGCTGCCCCCGAACTCCATCTTGACATCGCCGGTTGCCTGCACGGGGCACCCGCCCGGCGGCTGGCAAGTCCAAGAGCCACCACGATCGGAGAAGAACACCGGACCGTAGCGATAGTTGGATACCTTTTTGCCGCTGTAATCCGCGATTGTCAGCACGTGGCCGACGTTCGAGAAGTTATCGGCATCTTCAACCGCAACGGGGTCGACGATACGCGAGTCCTGCAAGGTGCGAACCACGCTGCCGCTGTTGCCGTCGGCTGCAAAGCGCACCCACTGGATCTTGCGATCGCCGCGCGAAGCCACCAGCACCTGGCGATTCAGCGGTTCGAAGCTGGTGTCGTCCGGATCGATCTTCGAGATCGCCAGCGAGGTCGGGTTCTTGCCGATCGCGACACGGCTCTTCTCGACGACATCCCCCGCCGTGGTGCCGGAGGGCACGTTGCCCAGGCCGTAGATGCGCAGCGAGCCCGCTTCGGTCGCGATCCAGGCGCGGTGCACGCTGCCGAACAGGGTCGTCCTGACCGCCGTAGGCCGGTCATCCAGCGCCACCGTCGAGATCACCGTCGGCGTCTGCTGCGGCTTGTTGGCGAAGGTGTACGGCCACTGGTTGTCGGCCTGACCCAGGTTGGTGAACTCCGTCGGACCGGTGCCGAAGTACACGCTGTTGACGTAGCTGAACAACGGCTTCAGGTCGATGAAGGCGGCCTTCTTCTCCGACTTGGAGACGACCACCGCCACACCCGCCTTGGCGTACCGGTTGGCATTGGAGCCGGAGCCGCTGAAGCTCGCCCGCTTGCCCGCATCCGTCAGGGGCGAGTAGGTCTGGCCCATGAACTCGCCATTTTTCTCCGGCAAGGAAGTCTGGAATTGATCGAAGCCGGTGGTGACCGCGATTTCCGTCGGCGCGTTCATGCCCGGCAGGTCGATGTAGCCCAGCACCTTCATGAAGGCGATGTTGCCCATGTTCGGCAGGCCGGGATACACGCCCATCCACTCATGCCACCAGTCGTACCAGGCGCTGTACTTCGTATCGCGAATGCCCGTCGCGTTTCCGCCATTGGGGTTGGAGGGATCGCAGTTGTTGCACAGACCCGCCAGCGAGATCACCGCCACCTGGCCCTTCAGCGCCGTCGTGTCCCACACCGTCACCAGCGCGTATTCGCTGGTGTTGGTCATGGCCATGCCGGTCGGCACCTTGTTGGCGGGCAGCTTGACCGACGCCCTGTTGTTGGCGGTGTTGGTGCCAGCGGTGGCGATCAGGCCGTTCTGGAAAGCCACCAGGGAAGTCGCGCAGAAGCCCACGCGGCCGCCGCAACGCGCCACCGCCACCGGTTCGCCGGTCACCTGCCCTGCGGCTTTGTAGGTGCTGATGTTGTAGTTGTCGCGTCCGGCGCTGCCGTCCCAGGCTGCCGCTTCCTGCCAGGGCAGCTGCGGCGCCTGCGAGAATGTGTTGTGATCGATCGCGGAGATCTGCAGATCGCCCACGCCAACGCGCGCAGCCGGGTTGTCGGCGACGAAGCCGACGTGCGCCTGGTTGGTCGAATACAAGCCGGCTTCCGCGAGGACGGGGCCACCGACCTGCCAAGTGCCGGCGTGGAAGCTCATCGTCTGGTCCGCGCGGTTTGCCAGGGTCGGGACGCCGGAGTTGTTCACCGCCGGCGCGTTGCCGTAGCGGTAAGCAATGCCCGCATCTTTCGCGAACTGGGCAGCGGTCGACCTGTAGGCATCGGCCGACGGATTGCCGGCGCTGTCGAGCACGTCATTCGGAATCGGCGTGCTGGCGGGCGTCGTGCCCGTACCCGGATCGCTCACGGCAGCGAGGCCAGCGAAGCCACCGCCGCCGCCTCCACCTCCACCTCCACAAGCTGATAACGCGCCCGCCGCGGCAACAACCAGGAGAAGCGCGCTTTTATGCATAAATTTCAACAAAAACACCTCCAATTTGACAAAGATGTGCGTTTGTACGTGGGAGGCGTCCTACCGGGCAACCCTTCTTGCAAATCTTTTCCTGGTGTTTTTCCACTCTCCCCTAGTGGAGTTACAAAGGTATTGCATAGTGACGTTATGACCGCAAATCATCAAGCCGCTCGCCGTGTACGTCTTTCTACTTACTTGGGTGCAGATGGAATCGCCATCATTCCCACTGCTCCCGAGCGGCAACGCAATCGGGACAGCGACTTCCTGTACCGCCACGACAGCTACTTCTATTACCTGACGGGCTTCACCGAGCCGAACGCCTGGCTGGTACTCACAAGCGAAGGTCGTGCCACGTTGTTCTGCGCGCCCAAGGACCTGGAGCGGGAAATCTGGGACGGCTACCGGCTGGGGCCGGAGGCAGCGCCGGCCGCACTGGGCGTCGACGAGGCCTTCCCGATCGACGAACTCGACACCCGTCTGCCCCGGCTATTGGAGAACAGGTCGACCGTCTGGTACCCCTTCGCGACGCACAAGGGGCTGGAATCGCGCATCGACGGCTGGCTGTCGGCGGTGCGCGCCCGGGTGCGCTACGGAGCGCTGTGCCCCGAAGAGCAGCGCGACCTGTGCGGGCCGCTCGACGAGATGCGGCTCGTCAAGGATGCGCAGGAGCAGGACACCATGCGCCGCGCGGCGCAGATCAGCGCCCGGGCCCACATCCGCGCCATGCAGCTGTCGGCGCGCATGCTGCGCGAGGGCAAGGACGTGCGCGAGTACCACCTCGACGCCGAGTTGCTGCACGAATTCCGGCTCGGCGGCTCCCAATACCCGGCCTACAGCTCGATCGTGGCCGCCGGCGCCAACGCCTGCGTGCTGCACTACCGCGCCGACGTGGCGCCGGTGCGCGACGGCGAGCTGGTGCTGATCGACGCCGGCTGCGAACTCGACGGCTACGCCAGCGATATCACGCGGACTTTTCCGGCCAACGGCAAGTTCACCGGCCCGCAGCGCGCGTTGTACGACCTCGTGCTGGCGAGCCAGGATGCGGCGGTCGCGGTCACCCGGGCCGGACAGCGCTTCAACGATCCGCACGACGCCACGGTGAAGGTGCTGGCGCAGGGCATGCTGGACCTGGGCCTGCTCGACGCCAACAAGGTGGGCAGCGTCGACGACGTGATCGAGCAGCGCGCGTACTTCCCGTTCTACATGCACCGTACCGGCCACTGGCTGGGCATGGACGTGCACGACTGCGGCAGCTACGTCGAGCCGACCCAGGTGGGCGAGGTGAGCGAACGCAAGGATCCGCTGTCAAACGAAGTCATCCAGAACCGGCCCAGCCGTATCCTGAAGCCGGGCATGGTGCTGACCATCGAGCCGGGCATCTACGTGCGCCCGGGCGAAGGCGTGCCGGAGCAGTTCCACAACATCGGCATCCGCATCGAGGACGACGCGATCGTCACCGAGAGCGGCTGCGAGCTGATCTCGCGCGGCGTGCCGGTCAAGGCCGACGAGATCGAGGCGCTGATGCGGCCCTAAGCCGTATCGCCCAGCGGGCTCAGCACCCTGTGCGCCCAGGCAGGCAGCCAGGGCCCGTGCGGCTGGAGCTGGCTCGCAACGACCGACGCTACGAGGTGCGGCCCGCCGGCGTCGGTGTCCGTCGCATCGAACAGCATCGCGAGCTGCACCTCGCGCACCGCCTGCCGCAGGTTCTCGAGCGTGCGCGGATAGCGCGCCAGGATCTTGTTCGCGGGCACGCTGTGGCCGCCTTCGTGAACGCGCTGCTGCACGCGTTCCAGCAACCGGCGCGGCTCGTCGAGGCACACGATGTACAGCACCACCTCGAAGCCGAGCGCACGCGCATCGGCGATAAGCTGCAGTTTGGAAGGATGCGAAAAAACGGTTTCGCTGACGAAGGACTGCCCGGCGCGCAGATGGACCTCGCGTTGCGCATCGGCCCAGGCCCGGGCGGCTTCGGAGCGCCGGACCGCATGGCGGACATGGCCGAGCTGCTCGCGCTCGTACAGATCGGCGTTGATGAAGGGCAGCTGCGGATAGCGCGGCTGGATCAGGTAACGATAGAGCGTCGACTTGCCTGCGCCGTTGGGGCCGGCGATCAGGTGGAGAACCGGCATCAGGCCGCGTTGCGGCCACGCGCACGGGGCGCTGCCTTGGCGCGGTTCTCGGCCACCGCCACCTTGGCGCGCTCAGCCAACGCGCCGGACTGCGCCAATGCCAGCACGTGGCCGTGCAAGGCGTCGAGTTCGGGCGAGAGGGCGGGTTGCACGTTGACCTCGACGGCATTGGCCGCCGATTCCTCGCGCGCAATCAGCGCTTGGCTATCCTGCGTGGACAGGCCCGCCTGCTCCAGCGCGCGGCCCAGGGTGGCCCAGTATTCGATCTGGCTGGCCACCGAACGGCGCATGGGTTGCGCCGCGTCGCGCGCCTTGTCGACCAGCGCGGCCGGAAGCTTGACCGAAGCAAAGGGGGTTGCCGTGGACATGGTTTTCTCCTGATTGGCGCATTTTGCGCCATTCTGCAAAACCACGTCAAAGGATCCGCCGCCGGCGAAGCCTGACGGTGGCTTCACGCCGCTGCAAGATGTCCGCGCGTGAACGCTTCTTCGAAGATCGAATAGCCCGACCAGTCGCTGTGCGCGAAGGCCAGCCGGCCGGCGACGACGCGCTCTCGCGCGCCGAGCTGGGTGAGCAGGCCGGGCGCCGGTATCACCATCGCGTGGCCGTAGCGCGTGATCTCGATGCGGGTGGCGAGCTCGGCGAGGTCTGCGTGGGGCAGCGAGAGTTCGGCCAGCAAGTCGTCGCGCCAGGCCGTCCATGGACGATCGAGCAGCCGGCGGCGGCCGTCCGGCCCGTCATAGGCGCTGGGGCCGAGCGGGCGATACCAGCTCAACACGGTGGCGCCCGGCGTCGGGTCCAGCGCCTGGTGGCGCGCGTCGACATAGCCGAGCCCGCGCGTGCCGTAGATCACGTTGTCCCAGCTCGGCGCCGCGCCGGGCCGGTCGGCCAGCGGGCCGCGCAGATGCACGTTGGCGACCAGCCACGGCGCGTAGCCCAGGTGCGCGGCCGCATGGCGCAGCAGCTCGGGCGGGTTCTCGACCACGCGCGCGGCGATGAACACCGGCAGCGCGACGATGCAGCGCTCGGCCTGCCAGCGCACGCGCGACCGGGCGGCGACATCGAAGGCATCGACCTCGACCCCTGAACGGGTGTCCGCGATGCGCACGACGGCGTGGCCCGTCTTCAAGCGATCGCGGAGCGGGTCAGCGAGCCGGCGCGCGAGCCAGCCGTTGCCCTCGGGCCAGGTCAGCACCGCATCGCGCTCGGCGCCGTCCTCGCCCGGCGCATGGAAACCATGGCGGCTGGCGAAGTAGTGGATGCCGGCCCAGGCCGAGACCTGGGCGATGCCGGCACCGTAGTCGTCGCGGCAGCTGTAGTCGAGGTACCAGCGCAGCTGCGGGTCGGTAAAGCCTTCGCGGTCGAGCCAGACGCCGAAGGGCACGGCGTCCAGCGCCAGCAAGGGCGGTGCAGGCTGCGCCCGCAGCACGGGAATCGAAAAGCGCACCGTGTGCCGCAAAGTCTCCACGCGCTGCGCGAAGCGGCGGTACTGCGCCAGCGTGGCCTCGCCCACGCCCTGCACGGGCAACAGGCCGTCCTGCCACGCGCCCTGGAAGAACAGGCGTTCCTGCGGGCTGTGGCACAGGTGCCGCTCCTCGTATTCCCAGCGGCCCGCCACGCGCCGGCGCAGGCCCAGTTCTTCGAGCAGGTCCTGCACTTCGCGCGCCTCGTCGCCCGGCACCGGCAGGTAGTGCGCGCCGAGCGGGCAGGCGATACCGCCGACCTGGCCGCCGCGGCTGTTGCCGCCGGCCGTGTCCTCGAGCTCGAGCAGCACGAAGTCCTCGATGCCGGCGAGCCGCAATGCGCGTGCGGCGGCGAGGCCAGCCACGCCGCCGCCTGCAATGACGACGCGCGTACGGCGCACGCCGGCTGGCGCGCCGGCGCCCCAGGCGCCATCGCGCAACGCGTGACCGCGCTCGACATCGATGCCGGTGAAGCCGCCTTCGATGCGGTGCGGCGCCTCGCAGCCCGCAACGGCGGCAGCACCCGCTGCCGCAGCGCCGAGGAATTCACGGCGTTTCATCTAGTGGCCCGTGACCTTGCCCCATTCCTGCTCGTAGGTCGTGACCAGCGTCTGGTTCGACAGCCGGTTCACTTCGGCCGGCACGCGCGCCATGTCGCGCGGGAACTCGAACAGTTGCGGCACCGCGGACAGCGCGAGAAAGCGCAGTCCGTCGGGCAGGGCATCGGGCAGCCGGTAGGGCCGCCGGCTCGCGATGACGTAGCCCCACTCGCCGAAGCTCGGCACGTGGGCGTGATAGGGCGTCGCGAGCAGGCCCACCGATTCGACGGTGGCGGCCACGGTCCAGAAGCTCTTGCGCGCCACCAGCGGCGAGGTGGTCTGGATCACGGCATAACCGCTGGCGGACAAGCGCTTGTCGAGCAGCGCATAAAAGGAATTGGTGTAGAGCTTGCCGATCGCGAAGTTGGTCGGGTCGGGGAAATCGACCACGATGACGTCGAAGATCTCGCCGGCCTGCTGCAGCCACTGGAAGGCGTCGGAGTTGACGATGCGGACCTTCGGCGACTTCAGCGCGTCGCCGTTCAATGCGGCCAGGGTCTCGTGCTCGCTGAAGAGCCGCGTCATGTTGGGATCGAGCTCGACCAGCGTGACGCTTTCCACCGACGGGTACTTGAGGATCTCGCGCACCGCCATGCCGTCGCCGCCGCCAAGCACGGCGACCTTCTTCGGCGCGCCGTGCGCGGCCATCACGGGATGCACCAGCGCCTCGTGATAGCGGTACTCGTCGCGCTCCGCGAACTGCAGGTTGCCGTTGAGGAACAGGCGATGCCCGGCGCTGCCGCGCGTGACCACGATGCGCTGGTAGGGCGAGCTTGCGCTGAACACGATGCGGTCCTGATAGAACTTGTCCTCGGCCAGCGTCGTGATGTGCTCGGCGAACACGAAGGCGCCGGCCAGCGCGCCGAGCGCCAGCACGCAGGCCAGCGCATGCGCGCCGACGCGGCGCAACTCGTGGCGAAACAGCCAGAGCGCCCACAACGCCACCGCCGCGTTCATGAGCCCGAAGAGCAGGCCGGTGCGGATCATGCCGAGTTGCGGCACCAGCAGCAGCGGGAAGGCGACCGACACCGCGAGCGCGCCGAGGTAGTCGAAGGTCAGGACCTGCGAGACCAGGTCCTTGAGCACCACGTTGCGTCGCAGGATGCGCATCACGAGCGGAATCTCGAGCCCGACCAGCGTGCCGACCACCAGCACCAGCCCGTAGAGCAGCAGGCGGAACGCGCCCGGAACGTAGGCATTGGCGATGAAGAGCAGCGCAGGCAGCGCGCCGCCGACCAGCGCCACCATCAGCTCGATGCGCAGGAAATGCGCCGGCAGCTGGCGTTCGAAGTAGCGCGAGAGCCAGGAGCCCACGCCCATCGCGAACAGGTAGGTGCCGATGATGGTGCTGAACTGCAGCACCGAGTCGCCGAGCAGGTAGGAGCTCAGCGCCGCCGCACTCAGCTCGTAGACCAGCCCGCAGGCCGCGACCACGAACACGCTGGCGAGCAGCGCGATCTCGACGGGCTGCGGTCCACTCCCCGCAGCGGGGCGCGCGGACATGGGTGCCTCGCTCATCGGCCGCCGCCGGGCCGCCCCAAGGCGGCCGAGCCTCCCCCGCGGGGGGTGGCCAAGCACACGAAGTGGCAAGCCGGGGGGCTCAATGGATGGCGGCTGCGACGATGACGCAGATGCCGAGGCTCATCGCGGCCACCACCAAGCCGAGCGCCACGTTCTGCTTCTCGACGATCTCCTGCCACAGGTCATAGGGCGTGAACTTGTCGATGAGCAGGAAGGTGATCCAGAACATCAGCACGCCGATGACCGCGTAGAGGATCGAGCCCAGGAAGGCCGCGGGCCGTAACCATTCAATTCCCAACATAAGGACCTCCGGAAAAAAACGTCATTTGTGGCCGCCGCCACTCGAATAGCCGCCGTAGGAGCCGCCCGAGCTGCGCGTGCCGCCGCTCGAACTGCTGCAGGTGCTCAGGATGATCAGCAGGATGATGATCACCACGATGATCAGGATGATCGTGCCGCAGCCCAGGCTGGAGGCCGCGCTCACGGGCAGCGCGTCGCCGCGCTTGAACATGTCTTTCTTGCCGTCGAGCTTGAACGCGGCGGCCACGGCCGCGCTGTCGACCTTGCTGCCCGAGGACCAGGTCAGCTCCTTGGCCGAACGCTCCATCGACAACAGCGCGCTGCCGCTGGCGAAATCGCGATTGAAAGTCTTCTGCCCGCGCTCGACCTGCCAGTAGAACTCGCCCGCCACGTAGCCGGTCTCGGCGTTGTAGGCGTACTGCTGCTGATAGACCTTGCCGAGGTAGGTGGCCCTGGAACCGTTCTCGGCCATGGTCGGCGCGCCGGTGGTGGGCTTGACCATGCTCCAGCCGTCTTCGGCATCGACCAGGAAGCTGAAGCCGCGCTTCTTGTTGTAGAGCAGGTACTCGTTCCAGCCGAAATGTTCGTCGTCGCCGGGCGCCACGCCCATGCGGTGCTGGAAGCCGACGACCTGCCACTGCGCACCCTGGAACTGGCCCACGGTGCCGATCGGGATCAGCGGCTGGACCGGTTCGTCCTGCACCGCATGCTTCAGCTCGCCGCCGATGCCCTGCGTCAGGTCGATGATGCTGTTGCAGGCGCGGCAGGTGATGCTCTTGCTGTCCGCCAGGTTGACGGTGACCGGCGAGCCGCAGTTCGGGCAATTGAAGCTGCGGCCCTTCTCGTCCTTGGCCGACTCGTCGCGCAGGCCGGTGAGCTGCAGGTCTTCGAGCTGCACCGCGCGGCCGAGGTAGGCGCCCGGCGGCTGGGTGTCGTAGTCGAGGCTGAGCACCAGCCCCTTGTCGCTGCGCAGCTCGACCACCGCGAAGGGCCGGCCGAGCTCGGGCAGCCGCGGCAGCTCGCCCTGCGCCGACACCAGGCGGACCTGCTCGTTCGAGGCCACCGTGTAGCTCTGGCCGTTGAAGGCGGTGGTGGCGCCGACGCGCAGTTCGGCCGGATGCGGGGCTTCGCGCTGCAGCTCGAAGGGCAGCGAGAAAACGAAGGCGCCGTTGTCCTCGCTCAGGATGCCGGTACGGTCACCGTCGAGCGCTGCGATCCACTCGGTCCAGCGCCCGCCGTCGTAGCTGTATTGCAGGCGACCGACCAGCGTGAAGGGCTGGTCCTGGATGCGGCCGGCGGCGAACAGCTGCAGCGGGCTGAAGTCGTCGAACAGCTCCGCCATCTTGCCGGTGCGCGCGAGCGTGTCGCCCTGGCGCACCACGGTGCTCCGGCAATAGGGGCAGACGGCGTGCGTCGACTGCGCCGAACGGAATTCGACGGGCGCGCCGCAGCCGGGGCAGGGCGCGCGGTAGTAGCGCTGCTGGGAGGAGTCGGTGGCCACGAAAGGCGACGGGCAGAGATCCGCTCGCCCCGGACCGGTCGAAAGGCTTCGACAGGCTCAGCGCAAACGGAAGCGGCTCAGACCAGCTTTTTCAGCAGATCCGCCTTCTTGGCGTCGAATTCTTCCTGCGTGAGGATGCCCTTGGTCTTCAGCTCGCCGAGCTTTTCGAGCGTGGTCATCACGTCGGCCGGGCTGACCACCGCCACCGCCGGTTGCGTTGTCGCGGCGGCAGGTGCGCCGGCGGCGCCCTGGCTCAGGCCCTGCGAGAGGTTCTGCGCCAGCACCTGGCCCAGCGCCACGCCGGCGCCCAGCCCCATCGCGTCGCCCGCGATGCCGCTGCCGCCACCGGCGCCCTCGGCGAACTTCGGGATCGCCTGTGCCGTCTGGTATTGCATGAACTTGCCCATGTCGTTGCCGACCATGCCCATGCCGATCCTCTGGTCGAGGATCTTCTGGAGTTCCTCCGGCAGCGAGACGTTCTGGACCGTGATGGCCTCGAGCTTGATGCCGATCTTGGCGAACTCCGGCACCAGCTGCGCGGCGAGCGCCTGCGCGAACTGGATCTGGTTGGCTGCCAGGTCGAGAAAAGGCACGCCGCTGGAAGCGATCGCGTTGCTGATGTTCTGCAGCACCAGGCCGCGCAGCTGGCCGTCGAGATCGGCCACCGAATAGATGTCGCGCGTGCCGGAGATCTCGGTGTGGAACAGCTTGGCGTCGCCGATGCGGAAGCTGTAGTTGCCGAAGGCGCGCAGGCGCACGGCGCCGAAGTCCTTGTCGCGGATCGTGATCGGCTGGGGCGTGCCCCATTTCTGGTCGACCTGCTGGCGCGTGCTGAAGAAGTAGACGTCGCTCTTGAACGGGGACTCGAAGAGCTTGTCCCAGTTCTTGAGGTAGGTGAGCACGGGCAGCGTCTGCGTCGTGAGCTTGTACATGCCGGGGCCGAACACGTCGGCCACCTGACCTTCGTTGACGAACACCGCGATCTGCGACTCGCGCACGGTGAGCGAGGCGCCGTTCTGGATTTCCATCTCGGCCATCGGGAAGCGCCAGGCCAGTGTTCCGTCGCCGGTCTCGGTCCACTGGATGATGTCGATGAACTGTTTCTTGATGAAATCCATCAGCGCCATGGTCGCTCCTCGTCAGGTTTTTCTGAGCTGGGCATATTGCCACATCGGGTTGACGCTTCTGCGCTTTTTGCTGCCCCGCGCCTCGGGCCGTGCCCTTGGAGCCCGAGGTCTACAATCGGCGCCCCTCACAAGAAGCGTTGCACGGAGCCAAGGCACATGTCAGATCTGACCTCCCCGATTTCCACGCCCGAAGACAAGCGCGCCGAATTGCGCCGGGCCGCGCTCGAGTACCACGAGCTTCCGGTCCCGGGCAAGATCGCGATCGCGGCGACCAAGCAGATGCTCAACCAGCGCGACCTGGCGCTGGCCTATTCGCCCGGCGTGGCGGCACCTTGCGAGGAGATCGTCAAGGACCCGGTCAACGCCTTCAAGTACACCGCCCGCGGCAACCTGGTCGCGGTCATCACCAACGGCACCGCCGTACTGGGCCTCGGCGACATCGGGCCGCTGGCCGCCAAGCCGGTGATGGAAGGCAAGGGCGTCCTGTTCAAGAAGTTCGCCGGCGTCGATGTGTTCGACATCGAGATCGACGAGAAGGACCCGGCCAAGCTGGTGGAGGTCATCGCCGCGCTGGAGCCGACCTTCGGCGCCATCAACCTCGAAGACATCAAGGCGCCGGACTGCTTCTACGTCGAACGCGAGCTGCGCAAGCGCATGAAGATCCCGGTCTTCCACGACGATCAGCACGGCACGGCCATCACGGTGGCGGCCGCCATGCTCAACGGCCTGAAGGTGGTGGGCAAGGACATCTCGCAGGTCAAGCTCGTCACCTCGGGCGCCGGCGCCGCGGCGCTGGCCTGCCTGAACCTGCTGCTCAAGGTCGGACTGAAGCGCGAGAACGTGTTCGTGACCGATCTCGCCGGCGTGGTCTACGAAGGCCGCACCGAGCTGATGGACGACGACAAGCGCCAGTACATGCAGAAGACGACGGCGCGCTCGCTGGCCGAGGTGATCGAAGGCGCCGATGTGTTTCTCGGCCTCTCGGCCGGCGGCGTGCTCAAGCCGGCGATGGTGGCGAAGATGGCGGCCAAGCCGGTGATCTTCGCGCTGGCCAATCCCAACCCCGAGATCTCGCCCGAGGACGCGCATGCCGTGCGTGGCGACGTGGTCATGGCTACCGGGCGCACCGACTACCCGAACCAGGTCAACAACGTCCTGTGCTTCCCCTACATCTTCCGCGGCGCGCTCGACTGCGGAGCAACCACCATCACCGACGAGATGGAAGTCGCGGCGGTGCATGCCATCGCCGAACTCGCGCAGGCCGAGCAGAGCGAGCGCGTGGCCGCAGCTTACGTCGGCGAAAAGCTCAGCTTCGGGCCCGAGTACCTGATTCCGAAGCCTTTCGATCCGCGGCTCATGATGAAGATCGCGCCGGCCGTGGCCAAGGCGGCGGCCGAGAGCGGTGTCGCGCTGCGCCCGATCACGGACCTCGACGCCTACCGCGACAAGCTGCAGAGCTTCGTCTACGCCTCCGGCACCACGATGAAACCGATCTTCGATGCCGCCAAGCGCGCACCGAGGAAGCGGGTCGCCTACTGCGAGGGCGAGGAAGAGCGCGTGCTGCGTGCGGCGCAGATCGTGGTGGACGAAGGCCTCGCGCGGCCCACGCTCATCGGCCGTCCGGCGATCATTGCCCAGCGCATCGAGAAGTTCGGCCTGCGTCTCAAGGAAGAGCTGGACTACGACATCGTCAACGTCGAGCACGACCACCGCTACCGCGACTTTTGGCAGACCTACCACCGCATGACCGAGCGCAAGGGCACGACGGTGCAGACCGCCAAGATCGAGATGCGCCGCCGCCTGACGCTGATCGGCGCCATGCTGCTGCACAAGGGCGACGTGGACGGCATGATCTGCGGCACCTGGGGCACCACCGCCATCCACCTGCACTACATCGACCAGGTGATCGGCAAACGCCCGGGCGGCTGTCCCAGCACCCCGCAGGACGTGCCGATCTATGCCTGCATGAACGGCCTGCTCCTGCCCGACCGGCAGGTGTTCCTGGTCGATACGCACGTCAACTACGACCCGACGCCCGAAGAGCTCGCCGAGATCACCACCATGGCGGCCGAGGAAATGATGCGTTTCGGCCTCAAGCCGAAGGCCGCGCTGCTGTCGCATTCCAACTTCGGCAGCAGCAACCAGCCCAGCGCGGTCAAGATGCGCCAGACCCTCGATCTGCTGCGCGTCCAGGCGCCCTGGCTGGAAGTCGACGGCGAAATGCACGGCGACGTCGCTTTGGACGGCAAACAGCGTGCCGCCGTCATGCCGCACAGCGCCCTGGCCGGCGACGCCAACTTGCTGGTCTTCCCGAACATCGACGCGGCCAATATTTCCTACAACCTGCTCAAAACGGCGGCCGGCGGCAACATCGCCATTGGCCCGGTCCTGCTCGGAGCGGCCAAACCTGTGCATATTCTCACGGCGAGCGCGACAGTTCGCCGGATCGTGAATATGACAGCTCTCACGGTCGCCGACGCAAATGCGGAACGATAGGCGCAAACGCGACAGCGGCCGCTAACTTCAAAGACTGGGTTAGACCCTGGCGTCTGCTCAAAGATTGAGCAGACGCTTGCTATTTGTGCGCCCCTGGTGCACACTTGCGGCCTTGAATTCGCGGGTTAACCCCAAGGTTGCCCCCGATTCGGCCCTCGCTCTTTTCCTTCTGGTGCCCCATGGCGGCTTACGCCTCGATCACGTCCCGCGTCTCCAAGTTTGCGCTCACTAGCTTGATGCTGGTAGCCCTCACTGCCGGAGCCCAGGCCCGTGAATGGTCCAGCACCCGCGCCGTTCAGCCGGCACAGGAAACGATCGCTCTGGCCGAATTGCCGGTGCAGGGCCAGCGCACTTATGGGGCCATATTGAACGGTGGTCCTTTCCGGCATGAGAAAGACGGCACGGTGTTCGGCAATCGCGAACGCTTGTTGCCGCGAGAGCGACGAGGCCACTACCGAGAGTACACGGTCGATACACCCGGCTCGCGTGATCGTGGTGCACGACGCATCGTCTGTGGAGGCGAGCGCGCGGCGCTGGCGACGTGCTGGTACACGGCGGACCACTATGCAAGTTTCAGACGGATCGTGCCATGAGCAATGAATTGGATTGGAGCGGCGCACCCAAGCGTCCAGAAGAAATGATGACGACGACAACTATGGAAAGACCTGCGGAGATGACCCTATCCCTTCGTTCCGTGCGACCTAACATCGTGCAGTCGATTCGCGCCTTTCGCGTGAGCGACCTGCAGGAGGCGGCGCATGCGGCGGGCCAGCACTTCCTCTATGCCAATCTGGGCAACGCCCAGACCAAGCAGGACGTGCTCGATCTGATCGCTCAGCAGTTCACCTTTCCGCAGCATTTCGGCAAGAATTTCGACGCGCTGTACGACTGCATGACCGACCCATTGCATAAATCGGGCCCGCAGCCCGGCTTCGTCATCGTGCTCGAGCAGATTCCAGCCAATGCCAAGTTCGACAAAGAAGCCCGCGAGCAGCTGCTCGACATCTTCCGCGACGCCGCCGACTACTGGGGGGACCGGAAGATACCGTTCAGGTGCTTCTATTCTTTTCTGTAGCCCGTTCTGCACACACCAGCCAAGCAGAACGGGCGAACGAGGCTCAACAGAACGCTGCCGCTCCGGTTTCCGGCATCGATCTCCCACCCACCGACCCGGCGGCCGAAAAGATGCCGACCGACAAACTGGTCGACGTCTCGCCGCTGGCGCTGCGCATGAGCAGCCCCTTCAACGCCGGGTACTGGCTCGCCGCAGCCTGACGGCACCACGCTGAAGAAAGAAAGCCCGTCGCCGGACGGGCTTGTTCATGGCGGGACGGCCTGTGCGAGCGCAAGGTATTCGGCAACCGGCACTTCCTCGGCGCGGCGCTGCGTGTCGAAGGTTCCGGCAAAACCATGCTGCTCCAGCCACTTGCCCAAGGTGTGGCGCAGCAGCTTGCGGCGCTGGCTGAACGCGACCTGGACGATCTCGCCGAGCCGCGCCGCATCGACCTGTGGCGGCGCCGCGAAGGGCACCATGCGCACCACCGCGCTGTCGACGCGCGGCGGCGGCTCGAAGCTCTCCGGCGGCACGAACAACACGTTGTCCATCGCATAGCGCCATTGCAGCATCACGCTGAGGCGGCTGTAGTCCGAAGTCGCTGGTTTCGCGACCATGCGGTCGATGACTTCCTTCTGCAGCATGAAATGCTGGTCGGCAATCAGGTGCGCAGAGCCCAGCAGATGGAACAGGATCGGCGTCGAGATGTTGTAGGGCAGATTGCCTACCACGCGCAGAGCCGGTGCAGGGCCTGCGACCAGCTTGGCGGCCAGCGCGGCAAAGTCCACCTTCAGAACGTCGGACTCGATCACCTCGAGCTGGCCGTGGGCGCGCAGCCGCTGCGCCAGATCGCGGTCGAGTTCGATCACTGTGAGCCGCCCCAGGCGCTCCACCAACGGCTGCGTCAGCGCCGCGAGGCCCGGCCCGATCTCGACCATGGCATCGCCCGGCTGGGGCGCGATCTCGCGCACGATCGCATCGATGATGCCGGCGTCAGACAGAAAGTGCTGCCCGAAGCGCTTGCGCGCGATGTGTTTCACCGCGCGGCGTTTCAGGATTGAGGCGGTTCGCGGAACTCGACGTAGGCCCGCGCCCGAATTTCCTGCGCCCAGGTTTCGAAGGCCTCCTCGACCTTCTTCTCGCGCAGCACGGCCCGAGCGGCTTCGCGCTGTTCGGCCTGGCTCAGCTTGGCGTCGCGCCGCGCGACCACCTGGATCAGGTGCACGCCGAAGCGCGAAACGACAGGCTCGCTGAGCTGGCCCGGCGCCAGCCGGTTCATCGCCTCTTCGAACTCGGGCACGAACTGGCCGGGGCGCGACCAGCCCAGGTCGCCGCCCTCCTTGGCGCTGCCATCCTGCGAGTTGTCCCGCGCCAGCCCGGCGAAGTCGGCGGTGCCCTTCTGGATCCGTTCCTTGAACTCGGCCAGCTGGGCGACGGCTTGCGCCGTGCTGCGCTTGGCGTCGCTGCGCAGCAGGATGTGGCGCACCTGGGTCTGCGTGACGACGGCATCGTCCGCGCCAGGCTGGCTCTTGGCCAGCACCTTGAGCACGTGGAAGCCGGCGCCCGAGCGGACCGGTCCTGCAATTCCGTTGACCGCCGTCGATTGCGTCGCGTCGACGAACAGGGTCGGGTAGCGGTCGGCGCTGCGCATGCCCAACGCGCCGCCGACGGCGCGATCCGGCGAATCGGAGAACTCCTGCGCGAGCTTGGCGAAATCCTCTCCGGCACGGGCACGCTGGGCGACGCCCTGCGCACGCTGCTGCAGCGAAGCGACTTGCGCGTCGCTCGCGCTCTCGGCCACGGCGATCAGCACCTGCGCGATATTGATGTTCTGCGTCGCGGCATTGGGTGAGGTCCTCTGGTCGCGAATGAACTGGTCGACCTCGATATCGCTGACCTTGACCTTGGCCTCGACCTCGCGGTCGCGCAGGCGCGTCAGCAGGAGCTGGTCGCGCAGGTCGTTGCGGAAGGCCTGCGGCGAGATGCCCTCGGCCGCGACGCGGCTGCGCAGCTCGAGCAGGCTGATCTGGTTCTGGCGCGCCACCGTCTGCTCGGCCTGGTCGATCGCGAGTTCGTCGACCTTGATACCGGCTTCCTTGGCCTGTTGCAGCTGGGCGCGTTCGGCGATGAGCCGTTCGAGCACCAGGCGCGTGATCTCGGCGCGCGGCACGCGCTGCGCCTCGGCGTTTTCCTTCAGGATGCGCTCGACCCGCGTCTGCACCTCGGTGTTGGTGATGGGCTCCGAATTGACCAGCGCCACGATGTATTCGGCCGAGCGCTGTACCGGCGCGGCCGGGGGGGTGGCGCGCGGTGCGGCAGGCGCCGGTGCGAGGCGCGGGCCTGCGCGCATGATGTCTGTGATGCCAAGGCCGGGACGCGGCCCTTGCCCCTGCGCGCCGGCCGCCGCGGCCAGCGTTGCGAGGCACGCCAGGGTGAGGATGGAGCGGATGTGGTTCATGGCAAAGAAGCTCAGTCGTAATTGGTGAAGCGGCTCGGTGCGGCCACCGGTTGACGCAGGGGCTGGTAACGCTGGATGTTCTGTGTCAGCGTGCGCTTCGGGCTCGAACCGATGGCGGCAAATCCGACGAACTCGAGTTGGAACATGATGCGCGTCGCGGCCGTGACTTGGCCAGTACTGATGCGTTCCAGCACCACGCGTCCGATCCAGCAGCAGCCGTCGTATTCGAAGCCGAGCACGCCATCGGTGAGCTTGCGATCCTGCAGACTGTAGTTGAGACGGCCGACGGCGTACCAGCGTCCGCCGCCCTGGCCTTTGCCCGGGCCGAGGTCCTGGCCCTTGTCGCCCCACAGGTCGTTCAGCGGCCATTGCCAGCTCACGTCGATCGACTTGTTCCCGTCAGTGGCCGTCGGCGTGCTGTTGGCTTGGTAGCGGTAGGCCGCGCTGATATTGCGGTACGAGCCGGGGTTGTAGCGCGCGCTGATCGCCGTCCGCGTCGACTTTTGGTCGTCGGGGTTGTATTGCAGCGTGGTGTCCAAGCTCCACTTCGGCGTCCAGTTGATCTGGGCACCGAGCAGCACGTCGCTGAGCCGGTCGGTCACCGCGGTGGTATTGGGCAGCGTGACGCGCTGGTCGCTGAAACGCAGGCGCTGGGCAATGCCGAAGCGCGCGGCCTCGGCGCCGCTTTCGGGGTCGATCAGGCGCGTCGTCACGCCCAGCGTGAGCAGGTTGCTGTCGGAAATACGGTCATTGCCGGAGAACGCGTTCTCCGTGTAGACGGTCGCGAAGTTGAAGTCGTTGGACGCCGAGTCGTAGTTCGGCAGCAGGCTCTGGTCGCGATAGGGCGTATAGACGTAGAACGCGCGCGGCTCCAGCGTCTGGCGGAACGCGCGGCCGAAGAAGTTGGCGTCGCGCTCGAAGATCATGCCGCTGTCGAGGCTGAAGGTCGGCACCGTCCTGCTGGCCGAGCTTGCGCCGTTGGCGAGCGGCGCCTCGAACTGGTAGGAAGTCGTATGCAGCTGCACCTTCGGGATGACGAAGATGCCGGGGGTCAGAAAGGGCCGGCTCAGCGACGCAAGCGCAAAAGCCCGTTCACCGTTGGGCTGACCCTGCTGCACCGGGTCGCCGCGGAAACGCGTGTAGTCGGTGTTGAGCGAGAAATCGAAACCGTGCCAGTCGTACTTGTTGTAGTTGGCGGTGATCTGCGGCAGCCGGTCGTAAGGCGGAAGGATGGGCGAAGGCGCGTACTGCAGCGTCTGGTAGCTCAGCGTGCGTACGGCACCGCTCCAGTCGCCCTTGCTCCAGTTGAGCGCAGCGTCGTTCGACAACAGCCGCTGCGTCAGCGAGGGCGTGCGGGTGAAGTCGCGCCAGTAGTCGTCGTCGCTGACCCGGTTGAAGTTGATCGTGGCACCCAGCGAGTCCAGGCCGTAGGACTTGGCATCGAAGGTCTGCTGGTGGTGCGTCCAGATGCCCCAGCGCTTGCGGTTGCGCAGGCTGTCGGTCGGCATGTAGTCGACGCGGGCCTCGCCGCTGTACTTCTCTTCGAGGTAGCGGAACTCGGTGCCGAGGTTCATGCCGCGCTTGCTCATCACGTTCGGATAGAAGGTCGCGTCGCGATTGGGCGCGATATTCCAGTAGTACGGCGCGGTGATGTCGACACCGTTCACGCTGTCGATGCCGATGGTCGGCGGCAAGAAGCCGCTCTTGCGGTCGTTGCCGAGCGGAAAGCTCAGCGACGGAAAGGGCGGCGTGCTGATGCCCATGAAGCTCAAGCGCGCATCGGTGGCAACGCCGACGTTCTCTTCGGTGTCGGTCGTGAGGGTCGCGGCGCTCAGCAACCAGGCAGGCATCCAGCCGGGATAGTCCTCGCGCCGGCAGGTGGTGTAGGTAGCGCGCCGGGCGACCGAGACATTGCTGTCGACGAAGTCGATACGCTCGGCATCGCCTCCCCCGCCCGTCGCCAGGAAGCGGTAGCGCACGTTGTTGAAGAAGCCTTCAAAGGTCTCGAGCTTGAGCTCCAGCTCGGGCCCTTCGTAGACATTGCCGGCCTGGTTGATGCGGACGTTGCCGCGCGCCTTGGCGAGGTCTTCGGGCTGGTAGTACTCGAGCCGGTCGGCATGGATCACGGTCTCGCCGCGGCGCAGCGACGCATTGCCTTCGACCACCGTTTCGAGGTCGGGCCGCCCTGAAATGCGGTCGCCGTCGACAAAGCTCGGCAATTGGCCCCGCTGCGCCTGCGGGATGGTCTCGACGAGTTGCGGCGTACGCTTGAGCGTGAGCGGCGCGTCCACACCAGCGTCCTGGGCCGACGCGCTGTGCGCTTGAAGCAGTGCCAGCGACAGCACGGCCAGCGGCAAAGGCGGGCGGCACCGGCGCCAGGCGGCTCGGGTCAGGTCAGGCATCGGTACGGAACGGAGAAAATCTTCGGGGAAATGGCGCCAGCGGCTGGCGGGTTGCGGAGGTCCGCGCCGGGCGGATTTGTAGAATCGATTATCCATGACAGCTTCCCCGCCCCCGGCCAGCGGCGCCGCGACGCCTTCCTACCCGTTCAGCTGGAGCGATCCGGAGCGCGCCAAGGCATTCACGCAATGGCTCGAACGCATCGCAGAACGGCATCGGCTGTTGCCTGCGACCGTGCGCCTCGCGTCGGCCGACGCGAGCTTCCGGCGCTACTTCAGGATCGACGCCAGCGAGGGCGCACCGACGCGGATCGTGATGGACGCACCACCTGCCCAGGAGAACTGCGCCCCCTTCGTACACGTCGCCAAGCTGATGAGCGCGGCCGGCCTGACCGCGCCGCAGGTGCTCGAATGGGACGAGGCCCAGGGCTTCCTGTTGCTCGACGACCTCGGCCGGCAGACCATGCTCGAGGTGATCGACCCGGCCGATGCGGATGCGGCACGGCCGCTCTACGCCCAGGCGATCGATGCGCTGATCCGCTGGCAGCTGGCGTCCAGGCCCGACGTGCTGCCGCCGTACGACCAGGCGCTGCTGGAGCGCGAGCTGGCGCTCTTTCCGGAGTGGTACATCGCGCGGCACCGCGGCGTGCGCGTGGAAGGCCGGCTGCAGGAGCGCCTCGAACGCAGCTTCAAGCTGATCGTCGAGAACAACCTGTCTGCACCGAGTGTCTACGTGCATCGCGACTTCATGCCGCGCAATCTGATGATCACGGGCGGGCCGACCCTGGGCGTGCTGGATTTCCAGGACGCGGTCCATGGCCCGATCACCTACGACATCGCAAGCCTGATGCGCGATGCCTTCCTCAGTTGGGACGAAGACTTCGTTCTCGATGTCACGGTGCGTTACTGGGAACAGGCGCGCAAGGCCGGGCTGCCGGTCGACGAGGACTTCGGCGCCTTCTACCGCGCAGTCGAGTGGATGGGCCTGCAGCGCCATCTGAAGGTGGCCGGCATCTTCGCGCGGTTGACGCTGCGCGACGGCAAGCCGAGGTACCTGGCCGACACTCCACGCTTCATTGCCTACATCCGGGCGACCGCCGGCCGCTATCGCGAACTCACGCCGCTCTTGCGCGTGATCGACGAGGTCGAAGGCACGCAGGCCGCTACCGGCTTTGCCTACGGGCGGATGTGACGCCGCGCTTCCACTGCGCCATGGCCTTGGCTGCGCACAGCGCGCTGGCGTTGCCGCCCGGCGCCGCGCGCCATGTGCAGGTGCTGCGCATGCAGCCGGGCGATGCGCTGACGCTGTTCGACGGCAACGGCGGCGAGTACGCCGCCACAGTGGAGCGCATGGGCCGCAGCGAAGTGACGGTCCAGGTCGAGAACCACATCGCCGTCGAGCGAGAAGCGCCGCGTGCCGTGCACCTGGCGATCGGCGTGCCGGCCAACGAACGCATGGACTGGCTGGTCGAGAAAGCCACCGAACTCGGCGTGGCGAGCATCCAGCCGCTGATGACCGCCCGTGGCGTGTTGCGCCTCGCCGGCGAGCGCGCCGACAAGAAGCGCGCGCACTGGGAAGCGATCGCCATCGCCGCCTGCGAACAATGCGGCCGCAACCGCTTGCCGCTGATCCACCCCGTGCGCGCCCTGGCCGGCTGGATCGATACGCCGCCGATCGACGAAGCGGAGCGCTTCGTCCTGAGCCTGGCCGAGCGCAGCTGCGACATGCGCGAGATCCGCGAGCGGGCGTCGGTCACCGCGCTTCGCGGCGCATGCGTTCTGAGTGGCCCCGAGGGCGGCCTGAGCGCCGCCGAGGAGCAGGATGCGATCGCGCGCGGCTTCGCGCCGCTCACGCTCGGGCCGCGCGTGCTGCGCGCCGAAACGGCGGCCCTCGCGGCGCTCGCACTGCTTGCGGGCCAGTGACCAGGATCTTTTTTCTTCCTCCACCCCATCGCGCCCAAGGCCGCCAACGCATGTCTCCTCTCCATTTCATTCCGTCGCGCTTCGCGCCTGTTGTGCTTGCCGCCCTTTGCGTTGCTGGCACCGTCCACGCGCAGGCAACGGCCGTGGCGCCGACGCCCGCACAGGTGAAGCCGGCTGTCGACCAGGCCTACACGCAGCTCCTGGCCGCGCCTGCCGTCAAGCAGCTGCTCGATGCGGTCAAGGCCGACCATGAGCGCTCGATCGAGGACCTCAAGCTGCTCACCGAAATCGAAGCGCCGCCCTTCAAGGAGAAGAAGCGCGCCGAGGCCTTCCTCGCGCGCATGAAGGCGCTGGGGCTCGCGGATGCGCGGATCGACAGCGAGGGCAACGTGGTGGGCCTGCGCAAGGGCACGGGCAACGGCCCCAAGCTCCTGGTCTCGGCCCACCTCGACACGGTCTTTCCCGCCGGCACCGACGTCAAGGTGAAGGAGCGCGACGGCAAGCTCCACGCGCCCGGCATCTCGGACGACACCCGAGGCCTCGCGGTGCTCCTGTCGTGGCTCAAGGTGCTCAACGACAACAAGGTGCAGACCGTGGGCGACCTGCTCTTCGTCGGCAACGTCGGCGAAGAGGAGCTGGGCAACCTGCGCGGCATGAAAGCCATCTTCCGCGACCACCTCGACATCGACGGCATGGTGGGCGTGGAGCCGGCGCCCGACGGCACCGTGCTGGTGCTCGGCACCGCCAGCCATCGCTACGAAGTAAGTTTCAAGGGACCCGGCGGCCACAGCTACGCCGCCTTCGGCCAGGTGCCGAGCGCGATCCACGGCATGGGCCGCGCGATCGCCAAGATCGCCGAGATCAAGACGCCCAGCTTTCCGAAGACCACCTTCACCGTCGGCACCGTCGGCGGCGGCACCTCGGTCAACACCATTGCACCCGACGCGCGCATGGCGGTCGACATCCGCTCCGACGAGATGGGCGCGCTGCTCGACACCGAGAAGAAGGTGTTGACCGCGTTCGAGGAAGCGGTGGCGGAAGAGAACAAGCGCTGGAACGTCTCGACCCTGAGCGTTTCCAACAAGCTGATCGGCGACCGGCCGGGCGGGCGCACGCCCTCGGATTCGCCGATCGTCGAGGCGGCCATCCGCTCGAACAGCGCCTTCGGCCACAAGACCCTGCTGACCGGCGCCAGCACCGACGCCAACGTGCCGATGTCGCTCGGCATCCCGGCCATCATCATCGGCGGCGGCGGCAAGACCGGTGGCTTTCACTCGCTCTCCGAATGGATCGACGTGACAGACGGATGGAAGGGCGCGCAGAATGCCCTGGCGACCGTGCTGGGGCTGGTCGGCGTGCAAGGCGTGAGCGAGCCCCTGCTGCCGAAGCGTCCGCCGCGGTCGAAGTAGGCCATCTCCCCATTACTTCAGGAGCCCACCATGGGATTGCTCGATTCGGTACTCGGACAGGTGCTCGGCGGCGCACAGCCACAGGCCCAGGACGGCGGCATAGGCAGCCTCGGCGGCATGGGCGGCGGACTCGGTGATCTCGGGGGTCTCGCGGGTGCGCTCGGCGGGCTGCTCGCCAACAACGGCGAGCAGGGGGGTCTGGGCGGCCTGGTCTCGAAGTTCGAGCAGGCCGGCATGGGCGACGTGATCGGCTCCTGGGTCGGCAAGGGCGAGAACGCGCCGATCTCGGGCGGGCAGCTGCAGGACGTGTTGGGCAGCGACGTGATTTCGAGCATCGCGCAAAAACTCGGCATCAACGCGTCGACGCTGCTGCCGATGCTGGCCACGCTGCTGCCCACGCTGATCGACCAGCTCACGCCCAAGGGCCAAGTACCGGCCGAGGGCCTGGGCAACCAGGACGACCTGCTGGCCTCGCTGAGCGGCCTGCTGCAGAAGGGTTGAACAGGTCTCGATGAAGCGCAATCTCTGGCTGCTCGCCGTTTGCCAAGGCCTGTTCCTCACCAACAACGTCACCTTCATCGCGATCAACGGCCTCGTGGGCCTGGCGCTCGCACCGCGCGGCTGGATGGCCACGCTGCCCGTGATGGGCTACGTGGTCGGCGGCGCGCTCGCCACCGGGCTGGTCGCGCGCACGCAGCAACGCTTCGGGCGGCGCCACTCGTTCCAGATCGGCCTGGCGGTGGCGCTGGGCTCGGCCCTGCTGTGCGCGCAGGCCGCGGTCTGGAAGGACTTCTGGCTGCTGTGCTTCGCCACGGTGGTGGCCGGCTACTACGCCGCGAACGCGAGCCTCTACCGCTTTGCCGCTGCCGAGCTGGCCACGCCCGAGGGGCGCGAAAAGGCGGTCTCGCTGGTGATGGCCGGGGGACTTCTCGGCGCCGTGGCAGGCCCGAACCTCGCAGCCGTCACGCGCGACTGGTTCCCCGTGCCCTTCGCGGGCGCCTACTTGGCACTCGCAGCAGTGGCGCTGCTCGCAATGGGCCTGATGCACTTCATCGACTTTCCGGCCCCGCCGCCGAAAAGCACGAGTGCCGCCGGCCGCTCGCTGGCCGAGATCGCGCGCCAGCCGGTGTTCATCGTCGCGGCCGTGTCGGGTGCGCTCGGCTTCGGCGTGATGAACCTGCTGATGGCCGCGACGCCGATCGCGATGCAGATCTGCAGCCTGCCCTTCGACGACATCGCGCTGGTGCTCGAATGGCACGTGATCGGCATGTTCGCGCCGGGCTTCTTCACCGGCCACCTGATCCGCCGCTTCGGCGCGCTGCCCGTGATGGGCGTGGGGCTCGCGCTCAACCTCGGCTGCATCGCCGTGGCGCTCTCGGGCGTGGACCTGCATCAGTTCCTGATCGCGCTGTTCCTGCTCGGCGTGGGCTGGAACTTCCTCTTTACCGGAAGCACGACGCTGTCCCTGTCGGCCTACACGGCCGAAGAAAAGGACCGCGCCCAGGGCGCACTCAACTTCTGCATATTCGCGACGCTGGCACTGAGCTCATTCGCCTCGGGCGTGCTGGTCACCACGCAGGGCTGGCGGCTGTTGAACTTCGGCTCGCTGGTGCCGGTGGTGCTGACGGGTGCGGCGCTGCTGTGGCTCGCGCGTCGCCAGCGCAGTGCAGCGGCGGCGGCGACCGTCTAGGCAGACGGGAAACGCTCGTCGAGCCAGCGCCTGAGCGTCTCGAACACGGGCGTCGCATCGCGCTCGTTGAAGATCTCGTGATAGAGAGCCGGAAAGCAGGTCGCGCTGAGCACCGAAGCCGGCGCGGCGGCAGCGAAGGCGCGGCTGGCCGCAGGTTTCACGAGGCGATCGTCGCCCGCATAGATCAGGAGCGTCGGCACCTGCCATTGCGACGCGGCCGCTTGAACGACCGCACCTTCGTCGGCCAGAAAGCGCGCGAGCCGGGCGCCGATGCGATCGTGGCACAGCGGATTGTCGCGGTAGGCCTGCACCAGGGCCGGGTCGTGCGAGAGGTAGTTGTCGTCCAGCCCGTTGCCCACGCGCAAATCGGGCGCCACGCGCGACAGCAGTGCGATCAGAAACTTCTGAAACGCGCCGAGGCCCGGGTCCAGTCCCGGCGATGAAAGCACCAGCGCATCCACCTTGCGCACCGCCCTCGCCACGAAGCTGGCCGCGACCAACCCGCCGAGGCTGTGGCCCAGCAGCACCAGCGGCACGCCGGGATGCGTTCGCCGCGTGTCGTCGACCACGAGCGCGAGATCGTCGACCAGCCGCATCACGCTCGGCAAGCCGCCGCGCGCGCCGCTCGATGCGCCGTGACCGTAGTGGTCGGCGGCACGCACCGCAAATCCCCAGTCGTTGAGCCGCTCGGCTATATGCCGATAGCGGCCCGCATGCTCGCCGATGCCATGCACCAGCACGACGACGGCTCTCTCGGCAAGGCCGGAGGGAAGCGGCCACTCGTGCAGGACCAGCGTTTCGCCGTCCGGCGTGCGCAGCGTGCTGTTCTGCGCCGGCTGCCGCTTCAAGCGGCGAGGGCGTGCGCCGCCGGCAGCGCGGCGATCACCTCGGCCACCGCCGCGGTCAGCTTCTTCGCATAGGGCACGTGCAGGAATTCGTTGGGACCGTGCGCATTGCTCTTGGGCCCGAGCACGCCGCAGACCATCATCTGCGCCTTCGGGAAGCCGACGCTCAGCATGTTCATGAGCGGAATGGTGCCGCCCTGGCCGATGTAGCCGCAATTGGCACCGAAGTGCGCCTGCGACGCGGCATTGAGCGCGCGCTCAAACCAGGGCGCGGTGCCGGGCGCATTCCATCCGGTGGCGCCGCCGTTGCTGTCGAAAGTAACCCTGGCCTGGTAGGGCGCGTTGTCCTCGAGCAGGGTCTTGAGCTGCTGCACCGCCTGGTCGGCATCGACCAGCGGCGGCAGGCGCAGCGAAAGCTTGAAGGCGGTGTACGGACGCAGCACGTTGCCCGCATCCTTCAATGCCGGGAAGCCTTCGGCACCGGTGACCGAGAGCGTCGGCTTCCAGGTGCGGTTGACCAGCGCCTCCACCGGGTCGCTGGTGGTCGGCAACGCGAATGCGGTCGCGCCGCCGCAGTCGTAGTGCGCCCACGGAAAGCGCTTGTAGACCTCGTCGCCGAGGATGGCTGCAGTGGCCTGCGCCTGCGCGAGCCTTTCGGCCGGCACCTCGCAATGGAAGCTCTCCGGCAGCAGGCGGCCGGTCTTGCTGTCCTCGAGACGGTCGAGTACCTGCCGCATGATGCGGAAGCTCGAGGGCACGAGGCCGGAGGCATCGCCAGAGTGCACGCCCTCGGTCAGGATCTCCACCTTCAGCGTTCCGCTCGCCATGCCGCGCAGCGAGGTGGTGAGCCACAGCTGATCGTAGTTACCGGCGCCCGAATCGAGGCAGATCACGAGGCCCACTTCGCCGAGGCGCGGACGCAGCGCGTCGATGTAGGGCAGCAGGTCGTAGGAGCCGGATTCTTCGCAGGTTTCGATCAGGCCCACGATGCGCGGATGCGCCACGCCCTGTGCCTTGAGCGCCTGCAGCGCCGCCACGCTCGCATACACCGCGTAGCCGTCGTCGGCGCCACCGCGGCCGTAGAGCAGGCCGTCTTCGTATTTCGGCGTCCACGGCCCGAGGTCATTGCGCCAGCCGGTGAACTCGGGCTGCTTGTCGAGGTGGCCGTACATCAGCACGGTCTCCTTCATCTCGGTACCGGTGGCCGGCACTTCGAAGAAGAGCACCGGGGTGCGGCCTTCGAGCCGCACGATCTCGAGCTTCAGGCCCTCGACCTTTTGCGCTTCCACCCATCTCGCCGCATTCTGAAGAACGGTTTCCAGATAGCCGTTCTGCACCCAGTCCTTGTCGAAGCCGGGCGACTTGGCCGGGATCGCGATGTAGTCGGTGAGTTGCCTGAGGATGTCCTGGTCCCATTTGGACGAGACATCGGACAGGGCGCGCTCGGCGTCGAGCAGGCCAGAGGGCATTTCGCGGTGCAAGGGAGCGTTCATCGGGGATCTCCGCGGGTGGGAAGGGGAGTGGCGAATTATGGGCGCAGCTCGCCAAACCCGCAGTCCTTGGGCTAATCTCGCCGCTGCTTCAAAGTGGCGGCTTTATCGAAAGGCGAGATCTTGAGCAGCACAAACAAGCGTATTCGCGTCGGCATCGGGGGCTGGACCTACGAACCCTGGCGCAACAACTTCTATCCCGCCGGGCTGCCCCAGAGCCAGGAGTTGAGCTACGCCAGCCGGCAGCTCACGGCCATCGAAGTCAACGGCACCTACTACAGCAGCTTCAAGCCGCCGACCTTCAAGAAGTGGCATGACGAGACGCCCGATGACTTCATGTTCTCGCTCAAGGCATCGCGCTTCGCGACCAACCGCAAGCAGCTGTCGGCGGCCGGCGAGTCGATCGCGCGCTTTGTCGAAAGCGGCATCGCCGAGCTGGGCAACAAGCTGGGCCCGATTGTCTGGCAGTTCATGCCGACCAAGGCGTTCGATGCGGAGGACTTCGAGGGCTTTCTCGCGCTGCTGCCGAAGAAGGAGGGCAGCCGCACGCTGCGCCATGTGCTCGATGTCCGGCACGAGAGCTTCATGACGCCGGAGTACCTGGCGCTCGCGCGCAAGTACGAGGCCGCGACGGTCTTCACCGACGCGGACAAGTTTCCGTCCTTCGCCGACCTGACCGGCGAGTTCGTCTATGCGCGCCTGATGATGAGCGACGCCAAACTGAAAACTGGCTACGCGCCGAAGGCGCTCGATGCATGGGCCGAGGCAGCCAAGACCTGGGCCGAGGGCAGTTCGCCGGCTGCGTTGCCGCGCGTCGAGAAGGCCGCGCCGAAGGCGGCCGCGGCGCGCGACGTGTTCATCTACTTCATCAACGGCGCAAAAGAAAAGGCACCGGCCGCAGCAGGTGCCTTGATTCAGCGCCTGGGCTGAACTGAAGTCGCGTCAGGCCGCGGCTTGCAGTGCCGGCTTGGCACTGCTGCTGCTGCCGGCGGATGCGCCGAAGCTGATCTCGCCGGACAGCTGGCCGCCTTCTTCGACCACGATCTTGCCGTAGCGGATCTTGCCGGTGACCTTGCCGGTGGAGTGGATGACGAGCTTTTCGCGCACGGTGAGATTGCCCTCAAAGAGGCCGCGAATCTCGGCGATGTCGATTTCGGCCGAGCCCTTGAACGCGCCTTGTTCGGCGATCTGCATGACACGCGAATCCATCGTCGCTTCGACCAGGCCTTCGACCACGAGCGTGTCGCAGTCGGTGATCTCGACACCCTTGAGCTTGATGTTGGGGCCGACGGTGAGCTTGCTGCCGCCTTCCTTGGCTGTGCTTGCTGCCGCATTGGCCGCTTGGGCCGACAGGTTCGAAGGATTGACCGGCGTGCCCGAAAGGTTGGTGCCGGAACCCATCAGCGGCGCGGGACGGGAGGGGAGGGAGTCGGCGTCGCGATCACGCTTGCCGAAGAAGGGGGACTGTGTGGCCAATGGGGAGCTCCTCAAAAGGGCTATCGTAAGAAGGCGCTTACGGCGCTTCGCACTTCATTGCGCAAGAAGCGTAACTGAATACGTCTCGAACACGCGGCGTTGGGAACTTTCGTCTGCGTGAGGGCCGCATCGACAATGGCAGCGCTCCTCACTTCAGACCCTGAATGATGATCTCAAACACCGCATCTGGTTCCACTGTGTCCGATCCGGTTCACGAGGATGCGCGCTTCGGCAAGCCCGCACAAGGTTGGCGGCGCCTGCTTTTCTCGGTGATCTTCGAATCCGAATCGCGCGCGGGACGGCTGTTCGACTTGATCCTGATCGCGGTGATCGTGGCGAGCGTGACGGTCGTGATTCTCGACAGCGTGCAGTCCGTCCGGCAACGCGCGGGTCACGTGTTCGGCGTGCTCGAATGGGTGTTCACCGCGCTCTTCACGCTCGAATATCTGGGTCGACTGGCCTGCGTGAAGCGGCCGCTGCGCTATGCGACTAGCTTCTATGGCGTGATCGATCTGCTCGCGCTGCTGCCGACATTCCTGGCGGCGCTCGCGCCGGAGTTCGCCTACCTGATCGACGTACGCGTGCTGCGTCTTCTGCGCGTGTTCCGCATCTTCAAGCTCTCGCGCTATTCGGTCGAGTACCGAGCGCTGGTGACGGCCGTCGCGGCCAGCCGCCGCAAGATCACGGTCTTTGTCGGCTTCGTGATGCTGGTGGTGCTGGTGATGGGCACGCTGATGTATGTGGTGGAGGGACCGACGCACGGCTTCACCAGCATTCCGGTGGCGGTGTACTGGGCGATCTCGACCATGGCGACGGTGGGCTTCGGCGACCTGGTGCCGAAGACCGACCTCGGCCGCGCGATCGCCTCGGTGATGATGCTGCTGGGCTGGGGCGTGCTCGCAGTGCCGACCGGCATCGTCACCGCCGAGATGGCGCGGCGCGGGCCGGAGGAGGGGCTGGTCTCGGTCGCACCGCGCGGCGTGTTCGCGATGGCGGTGCCCGAGTCCGCGGCGCCGCGCCGCCGCCTCACGCCTGCTGCCAGACGGCGCGCCCTTGCGCAGCATCATCGACCCTGGCGATGAAGCCGGCAGCTTCGGGCTCGGGCAGGGTCAACGAGAAGTGCACCATGCTGTCGTGGCTGACCTGGACGAGCGTGGCGCCCGCCGACGCGATCTCGCGGCGCAGCAGACCTTCGAGCGCGTAGGGCACGGCGCACTGCAAGCTGCGCTGTCGCACCAACGGCACCAGCCCACCCGCGCCGAGCTTGATGCCGCCGAAGTAGCGAACCACCGTTGCGAGCACACCTTCGAGTTCGTGATGTCGCAGCACTTCCAGCATCGGCCGGCCTGCGGTGCCACCGGGTTCGCCGTCATCGTTGGCCGCGGATTGCCCTCCGGCCATCAACGCCCAGCAGACATGGGCAGCGCCGGGATGCGCGCTGCGCAGTGCATCGACGACCGCCTGCGCCGCGGCGCGGTCGGCGACCAGTTGCACGCAGCCGATGAAGCGGCTCTTCTTGACGAGCAGCTCGCTGTGCTGCGGCGCGGCGAGCGTGAAGGGCATCGTTCGCCCGCTAGCGTTCGCGTTCGAACTTGAAGACGGCCGTGCTGGCGCGCGCATTCGGCAGCCAGCGCACTTCGGCGCCCTCCTGGAGGCCGAAGGCATCGAGCACGCGCAAGCGGTTCTTGCGCGCGAGCACCTCGAAATCCTTGAAGGTACCGACGCGGATGTTGGGCGTGTCGTACCACTGGTAGGGCAGGCGCCGCGTGACCGGCATGCGGCCGCGCGCGATGCTGATGCGGTTCGGCCAGTGCGCGAAGTTGGGGAAGGCGACGATGCCGATACGGCCGACGCGCGCGGTCTCTCGCAGCATCACTTCGGCATTGCGAAGGTGCTGCAGCGTGTCGATCTGGAGCACGACGTCGAAGGAGGCGTCGTCGAACATCGCGAGGCCTTCGTCGAGGTTGAGCTGGATCACGTCGACGCCGTGCCGTATGCATTGCAGCACGTTGCCGTCGGCGATCTCGACGCCGTAACCGCTGCAGCCGCGCTCCCGCTGCAGCAGATCGAGCAGCGCGCCGTCGCCGCAGCCGAGGTCGAGCACGCGCGAGCCCTCGGGGACGAGGCGGGCGATCACGCGTTGGGTATCCAGATCGCTCATGCGGCGAGACCCTCTTTGGCGATGCGCTCGAAGTAGGAGCGCACCACGCTCATGTAGCGCACATCGTCGAGCAGGAAGGCGTCGTGTCCGTGCGGCGCATCGATTTCCGCGTAGCTCACGTTGCGGCGGTTGTCGAGCAGGGCCTTCACGATCTCGCGGCTGCGCGCCGGCGCGAAGCGCCAGTCGGTGCTGAAGCTCACGAGCAGGAACTTGGCCGTGGCCTGCGCCAAGGCGGCGCGCAGATCGCCGCCGTGCGCGCGCGCAGGATCGAAGTAGTCGAGCGCGCGCGTGATCAGGAGGTAGGTGTTGGCGTCGAAGTACTCGCTGAACTTGTCGCCGTTGTAGCGCAGGTAGCTTTCGATCTGGAATTCGACCTCCTGGGTCGAGTAGAGAAAATCGGCGCTCGACACGTCGCCCTCGACCGCGCTGCGCAGCGCACGACCGAACTTCTCGTTCATGAGGTCGTCGCTCTGGTAGGTGATGTGACCGATCATGCGGGCGATGCGCAGGCCGCGCTTGGGGATCACGCCATGCTCGTAGAAGTGGCCGCCGTTGAAGTCGGGGTCGGTCACGATGGCGCGGCGAGCAACCTCGTTGAACGCGATGTTCTGCGCCGTCAGGCTGGGCGCGCTGGCGATCACCACCGCATGGCGCACGCGCTCGGGGTATTGCAGCGCCCACGACAGCGCCTGCATGCCGCCGAGGCTGCCGCCCATCACCGCCGCGAGCGTCTGGACGCCCATCGCGTCGAGCAGCGCAGCCTGCGCGCGAACCCAGTCCTCGACCGTGACCACCGGGAAATCGGCGCCGTAGACGCGCCCGGTCGCAGGGTTGACATGCATCGGCCCGGTGGAGCCGAAGCAGGAGCCGAGGTTGTTGACGCCGATCACGAAGAAGCGATCGGTGTCGACCGGCTTGCCGGCGCCGATCATGTTGTCCCACCAGCCCTCGGACTTGTCCTGGCCCGCGTAGACGCCGGCCACATGGTGCGAAGCGTTCAGCGCATGGCATACGAGCACCGCGTTGCTGCGATCGGCATTGAGCGTGCCGTAGGTTTCGTAGGCCAACGTGTAGTTGGCAATCGATGCGCCGCTGCTGAGAGGCAGCGGGCCTGCGAATGGCATCGATTGCGAGGAGACGACCAACGACATGAATGAAAAACCCGGCCTCGCCAAAAACGAGCCGGGTCCGGCATCCGTCTTTAGCTGCATTTGTTAAGCGCCCGCAAGCTGGAGCAAATCGGCGCGTCCGGCAAGTATATGCGGCTCAGTCCCAGCCGATCAACGCGGCGACGCCGAGCATGAGGAACAGCACGGCAGAGACGCCATGGACCAGGCGGATCGGCACGCGCTTCACGATGCGCTCGCCCAGCCACACGACCGGCGCATTGGCCAGCATCATGCCGAGCGTGGTGCCGAGCACCACCCAGACATAGGCGCTCACGTAGCGCGCGGCGAGCATCACGGTCGCGATCTGCGTCTTGTCGCCCATCTCGGCCAGAAAGAAGGCGGTCAAGGTGGTGCCGAACACGCCGAAATGCGAAGCCTTCGGCATATCGTCCTCGTCGAGCTTGTCGGGGATCAGCATCCAAAGCGCCATCGCGATGAACGACGCACCCAGAATCCAGCGCAGCACGTCGGACCCGAGCGTGTGCGTGACCCAGTTGCCCACCGCGCCCGCAAGTGCGTGGTTCAGTACGGTCGCGGTGAAGATGCCCAGCACGATCGGCCAGGGACTGCGGAATCGTGCGGCGAGCACGAGCGAGAGCAATTGGGTCTTGTCGCCCATTTCGGCGAGCGCGACCACGCCGGTCGCAACGAGAAAAGCTTCCATGAGAAAGGGGTTCCTTGGGCCGAAGGACGAGGACGCAATTGACCGTGCAACGCCTTCGGCCAAGTCCGAAGTTGCACGGTCAAAGGTCTCGCCAGGTGGAACACTGCCTGCGCCATGTCCTGCACGGGGCAGGACAAGTCTGTTGACGCAAACCCTTCTCGCGATGGAAGGCGGCTACTCCCCAATGACCGCGCGATTGTAGTGCGGCATCGAGGAAGCTTGTAAGCGTGCGCTAGCTTTCTAAAAATTTTGAGCGCGGCGCGGTTGCGGGCAAATTCCTACTTGCGCTCGAAGCATTTCACACATAATGCACGAGCCTCCCTTCAGATTTCGGGGCGGTGATTCGGTGATCGGTCAGTTTCGCGCGGCTCGGCGGATTTCGTTTGGGTGGTGCTCTCGGGACTCCATCGCTTTTCTTGATGTGTTTATAGGAGTCCCTTGATGGGCAATAAACTGTACGTCGGTAACCTGCCTTATTCGGCACGCGACGATGATCTCCACAATGCCTTCAGCCAGTTCGGCACCGTGGCAAGCGCCAAGGTCATGATGGAGCGCGACTCCAGCCCCCCGCGTTCCAAAGGCTTCGGATTTGTTGAAATGGGCAGCGATGCAGAAGCGCAAGCGGCCATCAAGGGCATGAACGGCCAGGACATGGGCGGCCGCAGCGTCGTCGTGAACGAAGCGCGCCCGATGGAAGCCCGTCCGCCGCGCAGCGGCGGCTACGGCGGTGGCGGTGGCGGCGGATATGGCGGCGGCGGTGGTGGTGGCGGCTACGGTGGTGGTGGTGGCGGTCGCAGCGGTGGTGGCGGCGGCTACGGCGGTGGCGGTGGTGGTTACGGCGGTGGTGGTCGCAGTGGTGGCGGCGGCGGTGATGGCGGTTTCCGTAGCCCGTACGGCGCTGGCCCGCGCGGCGGTGGTCGCGGCGGCTACGGCGGCGGTGGTGGCGGCGGCAACGGCGGCAACAGCGGGTACTGAATTCGCACCCCAGCAAGCATCACAAAAAAGGCTCCCTCGGGAGCCTTTTTTGATGGTGACGCGACGCGAACGGCCTGAGGCTCATTCGTCACGCCGCTTCTTGCGCCCGCGGCCCTGCACGGCGCGGTCGAACAGGGGGTTGGGCAGCAAGCGCATGAGCTTGGCGACCACGCCCATCTGCCACGGAATCACCCGGTAGCTGGCGCCGGCCTCGATCGCACGCAAGGCCCGGTCGGCGAAGTCGTCGGCCCGCATCAGGAAGGGCATGCCGTAGCGATTGCCTTGCGTCAGCGGGGTGTCGACGTAGCCCGGGCAAAGGGTGACGACCTTGACGCCGCTGGCGCGCAGCTCGCCGCGCAGACTCTCGCAGTACGCCACCACACCCGCCTTGCTGGCGCAGTACGCACCGTGGCCGGGGAGGCCGCGAATCGACGCGACGCTGCCGATACCGACCAGCCGGCCGCTGCCGCGCGCTCTCATCGCGGCAACGAAAGGATGAAAAGTCGCGGCCAGGCCGACGTTGTTGATCGCAAAGGTCTGCGCGAGCACGTCGAGATCGCCACGGTCCTCGGTGTCGATGCCCACGCTGATGCCGGCATTCGCAATCACCACATCCGGGACACCCTGGTGCGCGATGCAGGCGGCGCCCGCCGCGACGATGCTGTCGGTATTGGCGACATCGGCAGCGTAGATCCGATAGCGCTGGGCATCGATCTTGGCGGAGCGGGCCCAGGTTTCGATCTCGGCCATGCGCCGCGCCACCAGCGCGAGGCTGTAGCCTGCTTGGTAGAAGCGCGCCGCCAGCGCCTGGCCGATGCCGCTCGACGCACCGGTGATGAACGCCAGCCGCGTCAATGCTTCGCCCCGGGCGCTGTCGCCGAAGGCATCAGGAGGCCTCGCACGCGGCCTTGCAGGTTGGCGACGCCCGTCAGGTTGTCGTAGTCCAGTGAATCGGCCGTGAACTGGTCGGCACCGCGTATCAGGGTGACGGGCTTGTGCGACTTGACGCGCTCCGTGTCCAGGAAGGCGTGCAGGAATTCGCCGCGGAACTCCAGGCGCGGCATGATCTTGCCGCCGGCCGAGACGGCGGCTTCGCGCACCACGATCGCGTTGCCGAAAAGCTGGATCTCGCTGCCGTCGCCGTTCGACAAGCCACGATTGGCGGTCGCGCGGGTCGTCAGTCCCTCTGGAGAAATGGAGCGCAACCGGACTTGGTCCACCTCCATCGTGTCGTTGTCCGGATAGTGCCGGCCTTCGGTGCCGAACAGCTCGCTGCGCAGTTCGCCGTTGGGCAGGAAATTCTTGACCACGAAGCCGCGCATGAAAAAGTCGGGCTCGTGCTTGGGCGCCTCCTTGGCCGCCGGCTCGAGCAACTTCGGCGCGTTGCGTACCAGCCAGTAGGTACCGAGCGCCAGCGTGGCCGTCAGGATGATCGGCAGGTAGATGGTGACGCGATCGAAGCCGTCCCGCAGCAGATTCCAGACCGCTTTCGCCTTCATGCCGCCGGGCCCCGCGCAACGTCCAGAAGCCGGCGGTAGTGGCCGCCCGCCGTGAGCAGCAGGTCGCAGAATTCGCGCGCCGCACCTTCGCCGCCGCGCGCCGCGGTCACGTGGTGCGCGATGGCGCGCACCTCGGCATGGGCGTTGGCAGGCGCCGCGGCAAATGCGGCGCGGGTCAGCACGGGCAGGTCGGGCCAGTCGTCGCCGATGGCGGCGGTCTGCATCCAGTCGAAGCCGAGCGCTGCGAGCATCGCCTCGGCGGCCGGCAGCTTGTCTTCGGTGCCATAGCGCACGTGCTCGATACCCAGCGCCTGCAGGCGCACGCGCAGCGGCTTCGAGTCGCGCCCCGTGATCACCGCCGGCGTGATGCCCGCGGCACGCAGCAGTTTGAGGCCGTAGCCGTCGAGGATGCTGAAGCGCTTGAGGGTTTCGCCCTGCTCGCTGAAATAGACGCCGCCGTCGGTCAGCACGCCGTCGACGTCGAAGAAGGCGACGCGGATGTCCTGCGCGGCGAGCAAGGCCTCCGCCTTGAATTCGAGCGCCATCAGATGACTTTCGCGCGCATCAGGTCGTTGATGCTGAGCGCGCCGATCAGAACGCCGGCGGCGTCGACCACCAGCACGCTCGTGATGCGGTGCTGTTCCATCAGCTCGGCCGCCTCGGCCGCCAGCGCATCGGCACGCAGCGTGCGCGGGCCCCGATGCATCACGTCGGCCGCGGTCATGGCGCGCAGATCCGCGCCAGTCTCGACCTGCCGGCGCAGATCGCCGTCGGTGAAGATGCCGATCGCGCGGCCGTCGGGATCGACCACGGCCGTCGCGCCGAGGCCCTTGGAACTCATCTCGCGCATGATCTCGCTGAGGCTGGCGCCGGGCCCGACGCGCGGGACGTCGTCGCCGGAGCGCATGACATCGCTCACATGGGTGAGCAGCTTGCGGCCGAGCGCGCCTCCCGGATGCGAACGGGCGAAGTCTTCGGTGCCGAAGCCGCGCGCATCGAGCAAGGCAACGGCGAGCGCGTCGCCGAGCGCCATCTGCGCTGTGGTGCTGGCGGTGGGCGCCAGGTTGAGCGGGCAAGCCTCTTTCTCGACGCCGCTGTCGAGCACGATGTCGGCATGGCGCGCCAGCGTCGAATCGGAGCGCCCGGTCATCGCGATCAGCGGCACGCCTTGGCGCTTGACCACGGGCAGGATGGTGGTGAGCTCCTCGACTTCACCGCTGTTCGAGATCGCGAGCACCAGGTCGACCGCCTTGATCATGCCGAGATCGCCGTGGCTCGCCTCCGCCGGGTGCACGAACATCGCCGGCGTCCCGGTCGATGCGAGCGTGGCCGCGATCTTGCGGCCGACATGGCCGCTCTTGCCCATGCCCATGACGACCACGCGGCCCCGTACCTCGAGGATTTTTTGAACGGCATCCACGAAACTCGCGCCGACGCGCTGCTTGAGGCCGAGCACGGCCTCTGCTTCGATATCGAAAGTCATACGCGCCCGCGCGAGCATTGCGTCGGGTTCGGCCGCGGAGGCCAGGTCGGGGCGGGAGCTCATCGCGGGATTTTATCGGTCAAGGCCTCGGCAGTCTGAACTGAGGGGTTCACATTCAGTAGCATCGGCCCATGTCCTCGTTCGATCTCACGCTGATGTATCTCTTGGCTGCGGTGATCGGCGTGGTCGTCTGCCGGTACCTCAGGCTGCCGCCAATGCTCGGCTACCTGCTGGCCGGCGTGCTGATCGGACCGCACGCGCTGGCATTCGCGCAGAACTCCGAGGGCATCCGGCACCTGGGCGAGTTCGGCGTCGTGTTCCTGATGTTCGTGATCGGGCTCGAGTTCAACCTGCCCAAGCTGCGCGCCATGCGCAAGCACGTGTTCGGCCTGGGGCTGCTCCAGGTGATGCTGACGATGGCGATCGCGACCGTGGGCGCGTTGTGGCTCGCCACCTGGCTGCCGCCTGCCTGGCACCTGGGCTGGCAGACGGCGCTGGCGCTTTCGGGCGCGCTCACCATGAGCAGCACCGCGATCGTCGTGAAGCTGATGGCCGAGCGGCTCGAACTCGAGAGCGAACATGGCAAGCGCGTGATGGGCGTGCTGCTGTTCCAGGATCTCGCGGTGGTGCCCTTGCTGGTGCTGATCCCGGCGCTCGGGGCGCCGCCGGAGACGATGCTGAAGGCGCTCGCCTTCGCCTGGCTCAAGGCCAGCTTTCTGGTCGCCGTGCTGCTCTACGGCGGTCCGCGCGTGATGCGCTGGTGGCTCACGATCGTCGCGCGCCGGCGCAGTGAAGAGCTGTTCATGCTCAACCTGCTGCTCGTCACGCTCGGCCTGGCGTGGCTGACCGAGCTTGCAGGCCTGAGCCTGGCGCTGGGTGCCTTCGTCGCCGGCATGCTGGTGTCGGAAACCGAATTCAAGCACCAGGTCGAAACCGACATCCGGCCCTTTCACGACGTGCTGCTGGGGCTGTTCTTCATCACGATCGGCATGTCGCTCGACTGGCACATCGTGGTGGAGCAATGGGCCCTGGTCGCGGGGCTGCTCGTCTTGCCGCTGGCCTTCAAGCTGATTCTGGTCACGTTGCTGGCGCGCGTGCTCGGCGCAACGGCCGGCGTGTCGCTGCGCACCGGCCTCTACCTCGCGCAGGCGGGCGAGTTCGGTTTCGTGCTGCTGACGCTGGCGCAAGAGCAGGAGCTCCTGCCGTCGTGGCTCGCAAACCCGGTGCTCGCATCGATGGTGCTGTCGATGCTCGCGACGCCCTTCATCATCATGTACAGCAATCGCATCGTGCGAAAGCTGGTGGCGAGCGATTGGCTGCAGCAATCGCTGCAGATGACGACCATCGCGCGCAAGACCATCAACACCGCGAAACACGTGATCATCTGCGGCTACGGGCGCTGCGGGCAGAACCTGGCGCGCGTGCTGGAACGCGAGGGCATACCGTACCTGGCGCTGGACCTGGACCCGGATCGCGTCCACCAGGCCGCCGCAGCAGGCGACTCGGTGGTCTTCGGCGACGCGGCACGGCTTCAGGCGCTGATGGCGGCCGGTCTGGCGCGTGCCAGCGCCGTGGTCGTGACTTATCTCGACGTCCCGGGCGCACTCAAGGTGCTGGCCAACACGCGGGCGCATGCCCCGCAGGTGCCGGTGATCGTGCGCACGCAGGACGATCGCGATCTCGAAAAGCTGCAGGCCGCCGGCGCGACCGAGGTGGTGCCTGAAGCGATCGAAGGTTCGCTGATGCTGGCAAGCCATGCGCTGGCGCTGGTCGGCGTGCCCATGCGGCGCGTGATCCGCGTGGTGCAGGACCAGCGCGATGCGCGCTACAACCTGCTGCGCGGCTATTTCCACGGCGCCGACGACGACAACGCCGACGAACTCGACCACGAGCGGCTCAACAGCTTCACGCTTACGGCCGGCGCGCGTGCGGTGGGCCAGCCGCTGGATCGGGCCGCGCTGCAGGCGGTGGGCGTTCGGGTGGCCAGCTTGCGCAGGCGCGACGGCAAGGCCGAGGAGGTGCGCGACGACACGATGCTGGCGGACGGCGACACACTGGTGCTCTCGGGCAAGCCGGGTGCGCTCGCCGTGGCGATCGACATGCTTCAGAAGGGCTGAGGACGCCGCCGTACAGGGCGGCCTTCAGTTGAGCAGGCTGGGATTCCGCTTCTCTTCGTCGATCTGCTGCTGGCGCCGCACGGCGTCGCATTGGGCGCTCGCCCTGTATGCGGCCTTGGCGCACTGCGCGGCCATGCAGCGCGCGCGGCCGAAGAAGCCCTGGCTTGCGCATGCCGCTTCCGGACTCGCAGGTGCGGCGGGTTCCGCCGGTGCTGCCGCCACGACCGGTGCAGGCGGCGCGACGGCAGCGGGCGGCGGTGCAGCAACCGGTGCGGCCGGCGCAGCTTTGCGTGCCCTGGGTGCAGCGGCGACCGTGGGCTTGGCCGGTCCGGCCCGCGGAGACGGCACGGCTTGCTCCGCCGGCGGCGGAACGGGCGCGGCCGGTGGCGGGGGCTCGGCCGCCGGCGCCTCGACGACGGACACAGGCGCAGGCGCAGGCGCGGGCGCAGGCGCGGGCGGGGGGGACGGCACGACGACCGGTACCGGCGCGGCGGCCTGCTGCGTCGCAGGCGGCGAGCTGGCGCTTCGTTGGCCGTACGCGTACCAGCCACCTGCCGCAAGCACGGCCACCATCAGCACACCGAAGACACCCATCCGGGCGGCATTGGATTTGCGCGCAACGGGGAGCGCGGCTGCATGCAGCGCAGCTTTCGGCGCGCGTGCCCGAGCGGCGGGTCGTGCTCGTGGTCGCGGGATAGGCTCAGGCCTGGGCGCAGGCGGCGGCGAGGAGGCCGCTGCGCCCACTACGACCGTGACTACTTCCTCCGTCGCGGGCGCTGGCGACAGCGGCATGCGCTCGGTGATGGGCCACCCGTCAGCGCCGGAGGGGCGCTCTTCGGCAGGCGCACTGGACGCCGGCGGCGGCGAGATCAGCCTGTGGCCGCAACCCTTGCAGAATTTCGCGCCGTCACGGTTTTCCGTCTGACAGGAAGCGCACACCACGGCCATCTGTAGCGACTCCGATGCGAAGGGGCTCAGGTCACCGCGACGCGCTTGGGCCGGTTGACCATCCGCTTGGCAATGACGGCGCCGAGGGCCAATGCCATCTCCAGCGCCAGGTTGGGCTGGCGGTTCGACATTTCCGAGAAGCGGATGGGCGTCAGGCGCCAGACGCGCGCAGCGCCCGTAGCCACCACGTTGGCCGAGCGCGGCAGCCTGGAGAAGAAGGCTCCTTCGCCGACCACCGACCCAGGATTGAGGATCGCGAGCCGCATCTGGCCCTTGTCACCGATCAAGTGCACGCTGAGCGCGCCGCTTTCGATGAGGAAGATCGTGCGATCGTTGGCGCCCTGGTCGATCAGCACCTGGCCGGCCGCCAGGTCGAAGGGCTGCAGATAGCTGGCCAGCGTTTCCCACTGCTGCGGATTGAAGGCCGGCGCAAAAGCGTCGTAACTCGTGTTCTGCGCGATGGCGCGGCAAAGATCCTGGATGTTCGATGACATGTTGCAAATCCTGCTGTGCGGGCTGAAGTATCTTCGATCGCTCTAAATTCTGCTGACAGAAGTCACAAGTCATAACACTTTTCGTCTACTTTCCGATACAGAAACGGGAAAAAATCACGCCCAGCAGGTCGTCCGCCCCAAATTCCCCGGTAATTTCGTTGAGCGCATTCTGCGCAAGACGCAGCTCTTCGGCCAGAAGATCCAGCGCCTGTGCGCGCGCCGCCAGGTGCTCAGCCGCCACGGCAACATGTTCCTCGACGCGCGACAGCGCCTGCACATGGCGTGCCCGCGCGAGGTAGACGCCTTCCGGCACGGCCTGCCAACCCGCCACCTCGAGCAGGCGGCGCCGGAGCGTCTCGATGCCGAACCCTGTCCTGGCAGAAAGGCTGATGCCGGTATGCGGTGTGGCCAAAGGCGCCGCGTCCTGTTTGCTCCATACATCGAGCACCGGCACGCTCGCAGGCAGCTTCTCGCTCAGCAGGCGCATGATTTCGGCGTCCGCCTCCGCGTATTCCGGCCGCTCGGCACGCGTCAGGTCATGCAGGAAGAGCACGGCATCGGCGCCCTCGATCTGCCCCCATGCGCGCGCGACCCCGATCTGCTCGACCTCGTCGGCGCTGTCGCGCAGCCCGGCGGTGTCGGCCACATGCAGCGGCACACCATGGATCTGGATGGTTTGCGACACCACGTCGCGCGTGGTGCCCGGGATCGGGCTCACGATGGCGAGTTCGGCCCCGGCCAGGGCATTGAGCAGCGAGCTCTTGCCTGCGTTGGGCTGACCAGCGATGACGACCTTGATCCCCTCGCGCAACAACGCACCCTGGCGTGCGCGCTGCTGGACTGCGCTAAGTTGGACCTGCAGCGACGCCAGCTGGCCCTGGGCATCGGCCTTTTGCAGGAAGTCGATTTCTTCCTCCGGAAAGTCGAGCGTGGCTTCGACCAGCATGCGCAGGCGGATCAACGCGTCGCGCAGCGTGTGGATCTCCTGCGAGAACGCGCCCGAGAGCGAGCGGCCGGCACTGCGCGCCGCCGCCTCGGTACTCGCATCGATCAGGTCGGCGATCGCCTCGGCCTGCGCGAGGTCGATCTTTCCATTGAGGAAGGCGCGCTGGCTGAACTCGCCCGGCTCGGCCACCCGCAAGCCGGCGAGCCGGGGCCGGCCGGTCGCCGGATCGGTTTCGGCGGCGGCTTCCAGGCAACGCGCGAGCAGCAGTTGCAGCACCACCGGTCCGCCATGCGCCTGCAGTTCGAGCACGTCTTCGCCGGTGAAGGAATGCGGTGCCGGAAAGTGGATGGCCAGCCCGTGATCGATGGCTGCGCCGCCGGCATCGCGAAAGGGCAGGTAGGTGGCTTCGCGCGGCTTGAGGCTTTTCGCGCAGACGGCCTCGATCAAGGGCGCCATCCGCGCGCCGGAAACGCGCACGATGCCGACCGCGCCGCGGCCCGAAGCCGTGGCGACGGCGACGATCGGATCGGTGGTGCGCGCCAGCATGGGTGAGGATTCTTCAGCAAAAAGGGCCGCTTCCGCGGCCCCTGTTCGAAATCGGCACTCGGACGCCGCTATTTGCCCAGCACGCCCAGGCGCTTGTTGATGAACCACTGCTGCGCGATCGACAGCACGTTGTTCGTGATCCAGTACAGCACCAGGCCGGCCGGGAAGAAGACGAACATCACGCTGAATGCGAGCGGCATGATCCACATCAGCTTGGCCTGCATCGGATCGGGCGGCGTCGGGTTGAGCCAGGTCTGGAACAGCGAAGTGGCGGTCATCACGATCGGCAGGATGAACCAGGGGTCCGGCGCCGACAGATCCTTGATCCAGCCGATCCACGGCGCGTGGCGCATCTCGACGGAGGACAGCAGCACCCAGTAGAGCGCGATGAACACCGGGATCTGGACCAGGATCGGGAAGCAGCCGCCCATCGGGTTGACTTTTTCCTCGCGGTAGATGCGCATCATCTCCTGCTGCATCTCCTGCGGCTTTTCCTTGAGCCGCTCGCGCATCTCCATCACCTTGGGATTGATGGCCTTCATCTTCGCCATGCTGGCGTAGGCCTTGGCGTTGAGCCAGTAGAACGCGGCCTTGAGCAGCACAACGAGCGCGACGATCGCCCAGCCCCAGTTGCCGAGCATGCCGTGCAGCTTGTCGAGCAGCCAGTAGAGCGGCTTGGAAATGATCGTGAAGATGCCGTAGTCCTTGACCAGCTCCAGTCCCGGCGCGACGGCTTCGAGCGTCTTCTCGGCCTGGGGACCGACGAAGAACTCGGCGTCGATCGTCTTGCTCGCGCCCGGCGCCACCGGGCCGGCCGAGGTGATCATGCCGATCGCATAGAGGTTGGTGTCGACCTTGCGCGCGAACAGGTCGCGCTGGATGCCGTCCTTCAGCAACCAGGCGCTGGCGAAGTAATGCTGCACCATCGCCACGTAGCCGTTGGCCGATTCCTTGACGAAGTCGGCCTTGTTGTTCTCGATGTCCTTGAACTCGATCTTTTGGTACTTCTTGGCCTCGGTGTAGACGGCCGGACCGGTGAAGGTCGAATAGAAGGACGACTCGCCCGGCGGCTTGTTGCCGTCGCGCACGAGCTGCAGATAGAGCTGCGGCGACACCGGTGCCGTGCCGGTGTTGACGATCTCGTGGCGCACGGCCATGTCATAAGAGCCGCGCTTGAGCGTCCAGGTCTTGACCAGCTTGACGCCGCCCAGGTCCGGCGATTCGAAACGCAGCACCAGCTCGCTGGCGCCGTCCTTCAGCGCGCGCTCGCCGGTGAAAGTCATCGGCGTCTTGTGCGTCGGGAAGGCGCCGCCGATCAGGCCGGTTTGCGCCACATAGAAACGGTTCGGGCTCTGGTCGAGCAGGATGAAGGGCTTGTCCTTCTCCGTCAGGTCGTCGTGCTGGATGAATTCGCTCTGCACCAGCGAGCCGCCTTCGGTATCGAAGGTCAGCTTGAGCACGTCGGTGCTGACCACCACCTTCTCGCCCGCCGTAGGCGCCGCTGTCGTGCCGCCCGGAACGGCCGCGGCTCCGGTGCTGTTGCTGGCGGTGGCCGCGACGCTGGCCGGCGGCACCGCACCTGAAGCCGCGCCGGCGGGCGGGGCTGCCGGTGCCGTCGCAGTCACAGGAGGCTTGGTCGACGGCAGGAAGGTGGGGTTCTTGCCGTTGTAGACCTGCCATTGGTCCCACAGCAGCACCAGCGAGAAGCCAAAAATCACCCACAGGATGGTGCGGCGGATATCGTTCATGAAGAAGACTTCTTGTCGTCGGAAGAGAGAAAGGAGAACAGCGAGCCCGAAGCCGGGGTCTGGCGCTGCGCCTTGGGAGGAACCGGATCGTGGCCGCCCTGGCACCAGGGCTGGCAGCGGACGAGGCGGCGCAAGGTGAGATAGCTGCCGGCGGCTGCACCATGCTGCTCGAGCGCCTCGATGGCGTAGACGGAGCAGGTGGGTTCGAAGCGGCAGGATGACCCAAGCCACGGGCTCAGCAACAGGCGGTAGGCCTTCACGAGGCCGATCAGCAGGCGCCGCATCATGCGCGCGCCGTGGCAGCCCGCTCCAGCAGTTGCTGGAGCTCGGCGCGGACAGCGGCCTTGAGCTTGTCGGAGGTCGCGCTCACGAATTCCTTGCGATCGAAAGCAGAACGCAGGCGCACGACGTGCGCCGCGGGCGGCAAGAAAGCTTCGGAGGCGGCGCTCACTTGATAGATCTGGCGCTTGATGGCGTTGCGGGTGACCGCACGGCGGGCCCAGCGTTTGGGAACCATTGCGCCGAGCCACACGTCCTGTGTTTCAAACAGTGGCGTGGCATCGGACTGCGCATCGAGCGCGCAGCGGTGCAATGCGAAGTGGGCGGTGCGCGCCACGGTGGCACCTGCGAGTACGGCCTGGAATTGCGCGCGGGTCTTGAGCCGCTGCATGGGAGCCAACCGCAATGCGCCGACGAACGATAGCGGCGGCAGCGGTACGACTGGCAACGGTAACTGCAGACGCCGTTAGACGGCGAGGCGCTTGCGGCCCTTGGCGCGGCGCGCGTTGATCACGGCACGGCCGCCGCGGGTCTTCATGCGGACCAGAAAGCCGTGGGTACGGGCGCGGCGGACTTTGGATGCTTGGTAAGTGCGTTTCATGATGGTTTTCCTGATTGACCCGGAGGCCGATTTTCCGACCCAGGGGCCCGGGGGACTGCTGAATACCCCGAAACACACAAAGAGGTTTTCAGGGAAACCCGCGATTATCGCAAACATTCTGTCGAACAACAATCCGGGGCCGGTTTCACACCGTTTTCGTGCTCGCCGCAACGGTGTGGATAAGGTTTTGACAAGTTAGAATCGACGGCCCATCACGGGTGCGACTATCCACAACAGCAAAACGAAAAAATGGCCGAGGGACACACCACATTTCAGAGCACCCATGCCGAGTGACGGCGTCGGTGACAGCCTTTGGCAGGCCTGCGTCGACCAGCTCGCGCAGGAGCTGTCCGAACAGCAGTTCAATACCTGGATCAAGCCGCTGACCGCGAGGGTCGCGGACGATCTTTCGCGCGTCACGGTCTTCGTCGCCAACCGCTTCAAGCTCGACTGGATCCGGGCCCAGTACGCCGGCAAGATCGCCTCCATGGCCGAGAAGCTCTACGGTCAGCCGGTGATCATCGAGTTAGCGCTTGCTCCTCGGGAAATCGTTACCAGGCCTGTCTCGATGGCCATCGTCTCCGAGACCGATGTGCCGCGCGACGTGGCCGGCCCGGGCGAAGACCTGAGCAGCACCGCGTTCAAGAACAGGCTGAACTCCGGGCTGACTTTCGATACGCTGGTCGAAGGCACAGCCAACCGGATGGCGCGCGCCGCGGCGATGCACGTGGCCGGCATGCCGGGCCATCTTTACAACCCGCTCTTCATCTACGGCGGGGTCGGCCTGGGCAAGACGCACCTGATGCATGCGGTGGGCAACCGGCTCCTGTCTGACCGGCCGGACGCCAAAGTTCTCTACATCCATGCGGAGCAATTCGTTTCGGATGTGGTCAAAGCCTATCAGCGCAAGACTTTCGACGAGTTCAAGGAGCGCTATCACTCGCTCGACCTGCTCTTGATCGACGACGTCCAGTTCTTCGCCAACAAGGATCGGACGCAGGAAGAATTCTTCAACGCCTTCGAGGCCCTGCTCGCTAAGAAGTCGCACATCGTGATGACGAGCGACACCTATCCCAAGGGCCTGGCGGACATCCACGAACGGCTGGTCTCGCGCTTCGATTCCGGCCTCACGGTCGCGATCGAGCCGCCCGAGCTCGAGATGCGCGTGGCGATCCTGATCAACAAGGCGCGCGCCGAAAGCGCCGAGATGCCCGAGGAAGTGGCCTTCTTCGTCGCCAAGAACGTGCGCTCCAACGTGCGCGAGCTCGAAGGCGCGCTGCGCAAGATCCTGGCCTACTCGCGCTTCAACCAGAAAGAGATTTCGATCGCGCTCGCACGCGAAGCATTGCGTGACTTGCTCTCGATCCAGAATCGGCAGATCTCGGTCGAGAACATCCAGAAGACGGTGGCCGACTACTACAAGATCAAGGTCGCCGACATGTATTCGAAGAAGCGCCCGGCATCGATCGCCCGGCCGCGCCAGATCGCCATGTACCTGGCCAAGGAGCTGACCCAGAAGAGCCTGCCGGAGATCGGCGAGCTGTTCGGCGGCCGCGACCACACGACGGTGCTCCACGCGGTGCGAAAGATCTCGGGCGAGCGCCAGCAGCTCACCGAGCTCAATCAGCAGCTGCACGTGCTCGAGCAAACCCTCAAGGGCTGAGGAATGAGCGTCATCGCAGATTCACGAAAGCCTGTCAAAGGACAACTCTGGGGACAGTTCCGGCACAAGCTGCAGCTTGTCCACAGCCGTCGTGCGCAACCCGAAGTTGTCCGCCTTTGCACGACAGCAGCAAAGCGCGGCTGCGCACAGCCAGCCGGCTCACCCAAGTGGCTGTCGGGAAAGCGGAAAATCGCCCTGTCCACAGCTGAGGGCGTCCCTTATCTACTACTACTAAGTTGAATTAAAGAAATAAGGAAGAGGTAAGACACATGATCGTTTTGAAGGCAACACAAGATAAAGTCCTCGCCGCGCTGCAGTCGGTGGCGGGCATCGTTGAGCGGCGCCACACGCTGCCGATCCTGGCCAACGTGCTGATCCGCAAGACCGGCGGCAACCTGCAGCTGACCACCAGCGACCTCGAGATCCAGATCCGCACGCACGCCGAGCTCGGCGGCGACGAAGGCAACTTCACCACGACCATCGGCGCACGCAAGCTGATCGACATCCTGCGCACCATGCCGGCCGACCAGACGGTGAGTCTCGAGTCGAGCGCCAGCAAGCTGGTGCTCAAGGGCGGCAAGAGCCGCTTCACGCTGCAGTCGCTGCCGGCCGAAGACTTCCCGCTGGTGCAGGAATCTGCCAATTTCGGCCCGGTGTTCAGCGTGCCGCAGAAGACGCTGAAAGACCTGCTGAACCAGGTTTCGTTCGCGATGGCGGTGCACGACATCCGCTACTACCTCAACGGCATCCTGTTCGTGGCCGAGGGCAAGCAGTTGAGCCTGGTGGCCACCGACGGGCACCGCCTGGCCTTCGCATCGGCCATGCTCGACGTCGAGGTGCCGCGCCAGGAAGTCATCCTGCCGCGCAAGACGGTGCTCGAGATGCAGCGCCTGCTGTCGGATGCCGAGGGCGCGATCGAGATGCAGTTCGCCAACAACCAGGCCAAGTTCAGCTTCGGCGGCATGGAATTCGTCACCAAGCTGGTCGAGGGCAAGTTCCCCGACTACAACCGCGTGATCCCCAAGACCCACAAGAACAGCGTAACCTTGGGCCGCGCGCCGCTCTTGGCCAGCCTGCAGCGCACCGCGATCCTGACGAGCGAGAAATTCAAGGGTGTGCGGCTCAACATCGAGCCCGGCACCCTGCGCATCGCTTCGAACAACGCCGAACAGGAAGAAGCGCAGGATGAGCTCGACATCGACTACGGCGGCGACACCATCGAAATCGGCTTCAACGTGACCTACCTGATCGATGCGCTGGCCAACATGAGCCAGGACATGGTGAAGCTGGACCTGGCCGATTCCAACAGCTCGGTGCTGATGACCATCCCCGATAACGTGTCGTTCAAGTACGTCGTGATGCCGATGAGGATTTGAAGCGCGAGCCCGCGAAAGACGGCGCCTGGCGCAGACAGCCCGCGGCATTCCGCGGGTTTGGTCTTTCAAGAGACGTAGAAAACCTGGTTCCCGAGAGAGAGAAAGATCCTGATGAGCGAAGAAAACAAGCCGGAAGTGCCGCACACCGAGCCGGTTTACACCCCCGAGATCGAGAGCGCGATCCCGATCGAAGTGACACCGGCCGCGGACACCTACGGCGAAGGCTCCATCACGATCCTCGAGGGCCTGGAAGCCGTGCGCAAGCGTCCCGGCATGTACATCGGCGACACCTCCGACGGCACCGGCCTGCACCACCTCGTGTTCGAAGTGGTCGACAACTCGATCGACGAAGCGCTGGCGGGCTATTGCGACGACATCGTCGTGACCATCCACACCGACAACTCGGTCTCCGTCACCGACAACGGCCGCGGCATCCCGACCGGCGTCAAGATGGACGACAAGCACGAGCCGAAGCGCTCGGCGGCGGAAATCGCGCTCACCGAACTGCATGCCGGGGGCAAGTTCAACCAGAACAGCTACAAGGTCTCGGGCGGCCTGCACGGCGTGGGCGTGAGCTGCGTGAACGCGCTCAGCAAGATGCTGCGCCTCACGGTGCGCCGCGAAGGCAAGGTGCACACGCTGGAGTTCAGCAGGGGCTTCGTTCAGAACCGCATCGTCGAAGTGGTGGGCGGCGTCGAGGTGTCGCCGATGAAGATCACCGGCGAAACGGAGAAGCGCGGCACCGAGGTGCACTTCCTGCCCGACGACGAAATCTTCAAGGAAAACGCCGATTTCCACTACGAGATCCTCAGCAAGCGCCTGCGCGAACTGAGCTTCTTGAATAACGGCGTGCGCATCCGCCTGCTCGACGAGCGCACCGGCAAGGAAGACGATTTCTCCGGTGCCGGCGGCGTCAAGGGCTTCGTCGAGTTCATCAACAAGGGCAAGACGGTTCTGCATCCCAACGTGTTCTATGCGATGGGCGAGAAGCCGGCCGACACCTACGGCGGCATTCCGGGCACGCACATCGGCGTCGAGGTCGCGATGCAGTGGAACAGCGGCTACAACGAGCAGGTGCTGTGCTTCACCAACAACATCCCGCAGCGTGACGGCGGCACCCACCTGACCGGGCTGCGCGCCGCGATGACGCGCGTCATCAACAAGTACATCGAAGAGAACGAGTTCGCGAAGAAGGCCAAGGTCGAGGTCACCGGCGACGACATGCGCGAAGGCCTGTGCTGCGTGCTCAGCGTGAAGGTGCCCGAGCCCAAGTTCTCGAGCCAGACCAAGGACAAGCTGGTGTCGAGCGAGGTGCGCGCGCCGGTGGAAGACATCGTCGGGCGGCTCCTCACCGATTACCTGCAGGAACGCCCGAACGACGCCAAGATCATCTGCGGCAAGATCGTCGACGCCGCGCGCGCGCGCGAAGCCGCACGCAAGGCGCGCGAGATGACGCGCCGCAAGGGCGTGCTCGACGGCATGGGCCTGCCCGGCAAGCTGGCCGACTGCCAGGAAAAGGACCCGGCGCTGTGCGAGGTGTACCTGGTGGAGGGCGACTCCGCCGGCGGCTCCGCCAAGCAGGGCCGCGACCGGAAGTTCCAGGCCATCCTGCCCTTGCGCGGCAAGATCCTGAACGTCGAGAAGGCGCGCTACGAGAAGCTTTTGACCAGTAACGAAATCCTGACCATGATCACCGCGCTCGGCACCGGCATCGGCCGCGCGGGCGCGACCTCGGCGGGCGGCGGCGCCGACGACTTCAACGTTGCGAAGCTGCGCTACCACCGCATCATCATCATGACCGACGCCGACGTCGACGGCGCCCACATCCGCACGCTGCTGCTGACCTTTTTCTACCGGCAGATGCCGGAGCTGGTCGAGCGCGGCCACATCTACATCGCGCAGCCGCCGCTCTACAAGGTGAAGGTCGGCAAGGAGGAGCAGTACCTGAAGGACGGGCCGGCGCTCGACGCCTTCCTGCTCAAGGTCGCGCTCAAGGATGCGAGCGTCGAAACCGGCGGCGACAAGTCGACCACCCTGAGCGGCGAAACCTTGGCCGAGCTGGCACGCAAGCACCAGCTGGCCGAGGCCGTCATCGCGCGGCTGGGCGTGTTCCTCGATGCGGCGGCCCTGCGGGCGATCGCCGATGGCGTGTCGCTCGACCTCGACACCACGGCCAGCGCCGAAGCTTCGGCCGTGGCGTTGCAGAACAAGCTGCGCGAACTCGACGCCGCGGGCGTTCCCGCCGAAGTGGCCAGCGAATTCGACGTGCGCACCGACAAGCCGCTCCTGCGCATCAGCCGCCGCCATCACGGCAACATCAAGAGCAGCGTGATCACGCAGGACTTCGTGCACGGCGCCGACTACGCGGCGCTGTCCGCGGCCGCCCAGACTTTCCGTGGCCTGCTGAGCGAAGGCGCCGTCGTCAAGCGCGGCGAGGGCGACCGGGCAAAGGAAGAAAAGGTCAACGACTTCCGCGAGGCCATGCGCTGGCTGATCGGGCAGGCCGAGAACGCCACCGCCCGCCAGCGCTACAAGGGCCTGGGCGAGATGAACCCCGCGCAGCTGTGGGAAACGACCATGGACCCGGCCGTGCGCCGCCTGCTGCGCGTGCAGATCGACGACGCGATCGAAGCCGACCGCGTGTTCACGATGCTGATGGGCGACGAGGTCGAGCCGCGCCGCGAGTTCATCGAGCAGAACGCGTTGCGGGCGTCGAACATCGACGTGTAACTGCGAACCCGGCCTGCCGCCGGGTTCGTGAAATACCGCATGCCGAGCCGCCCGCCGAGGCCGCTTCACGGCGCCAATCCTCGTAAACGCTATACCTAGCCCGACTCTTGCTAAGCACAATTCCGGCGGATTGGCGCCGTTTTTGGAGCGAGGAAGGCAAGCGATGAAAGCAACCCGGTTTTGGTGGCCCACGGTGGCCCTGGCTTTCCTTGGTGCATGGACTTCGGCGCACGCACTGACGACGAACCCGCCCATCCGCATGGCGCAGGGCATCGAATACATGTGCGGCGGAAAAAGCAGCGCCGAGGCGGCGTTCATGCGCATGGTCTCGCCGCGCTGGGCGGCGACGCTGGAGTTCTCGGTCAACCGCGCCAAACCGGGCGAGGTACCGGCCGACGTCAAGGTGGTGGTGCGCGAACGCTATTCGGGCCGGCCGGTGATGGAGGCCGTTTCGGGCGCTCCCTTCATGCTGGCGCGGCTCGAGCCCGGCGCCTACGAGGTCGAGGCCACGCTGGCCGGGATCACGCTGCAGCAGCCGCTGATCGTGCTCAACGGAATGGCGTCTCGCGCTGCCTTCGTCTGGCCATCCAACGTCGATTTCGCCGCCGCGACCGGGCAGCTCATGCCGGAACAACAAGCCGCGGCCCGCACCAGCGACTGAGCGCTCTCGCTGATTCAGCTTCGCCTAAGTCTTGCCGCCCATAGTCCGGGCGTGGAGTGCACATGCCGCGCCTCCACCGATCTCATCAACCCGAGCAAGGGGAAACGGCAATGAAGAACACAACCCGGATCCGGCGGCCCGTGGCCGCCCTGGCACTCGGTGGCGCATCGCTTTTCGGTGCACTGGCGGCGCATGCGGCCTACAACCCGCCCATCCACATGACCAATGGCGTCGAGTACATGAGCGGCGGCATCAGCAGCGACGAAGCTGCACTGATGCAGAGCGTCGCTCCGCGATGGCCGGCGACCTTCGAATTCGCGATCAAGGACGGCACGCGCGCGGATTTCGCCGCCGACGTCTCCGTGACCGTGCGCGATGCCGCCGGCCGCGACGTGCTGGCGCATGTGACGGCGGAAGGCCCGTTCATGGTGGCGCGCCTCGAGCCCGGCCGCTATGAGGTGCAAGCCACGCTGGCCGGCCAGACCTTGAAGCAGGCGGTCGAGGTCCGCGCCGGCAGTCCGACCCGGACGCTCTTCCTGTGGCCCGCCGGCACGGACGTGAGCGCGCATTCGTGATTCCGCGGATCCTCGAGAGTCGTGGCCTTTCGGCCCACATCCTGCCGACCTCGGCCACGATGATCGGCGTCTGCATGACGGTGCTGTCGATCGGCCACCTGCGTCCTGACGGCCACTCGCGCGTGCTGATCGACAAGCTGCTCGCTTTCGACGCGCTGATCTTCCTGGCGAGCGCGGTGCTGTCCTTCGTGTCGATGCGTTCCCGGCATGAAGGACCGCGCCATGAGCGCCGTGCGGAACTGTTGTTTCTCGCCGGCCTCGCGATCCTGGCGCTGGGTGCGGTCGCGATCGCCTTTGCCATCGACTGAGGCGCCATTTTCTTTGCTGGCACGCGCCTTGAATGTGAAGGTGGCGGCGCCCACATGCGGTGACTGCACTGTGCACATTCTTCAAGGCCTCGATGCCGCTCCCGCCCCTGATTCTTCTCACCACGCTGCTGCACGCCTACATCGGCCTGCGGTTGCTGCCGGCGCTCGCCTTGCTCACAGGCGCCTGGCCGCTGCTGCTGGCGGCGCTGGTGCTCTCGGCCGCGACCATGCCGCTGCCCTTTGTCGGTGCACGCTCCGCAGGCCGGCCGCCACTGGCCGATGGGTGGAAATGGCTCGGCCTCCTGAGCATGGGATGGTTCTCGTCGATGTTCGTGCTGACGCTGGCGCGCGACGCCGGCCTGCTGCTGACCTGGCTCGCCACCCTTCTCGGCGGCTGGACGATCGACTGGCCGCGCGGGCAGGCTTGGAGCGCGGCGGCGGTGCCGCTGCTGGCGACGCTGATCTCGCTGATCGGCTTCTTCAACGCACGACGCACCGCCGGCGTGGTGCGAGTCGATGTGCCGATCCGCGACCTGCCCGCCGGGCTGGACGGCTTCACGATCGCCCAGCTCAGCGACATCCATGTCGGGCCGACCATCCGGCGCAGCTACATCCAGCGCATCGTCGATGCGGTCAACGCCCTGGGCGCCGACATGATCGCGATCACGGGTGACCTGGTCGACGGCACGGTGGCCGAGCTGCGCGATCACGTCGCCCCGCTCGCAGGGCTGCGCGCGCGGCACGGCACCTTCGTGGTGACCGGCAACCACGAGTACTACGCCGGTGCGCACGCATGGATCGACGAACTGCGCCGGCTCGGCTTGCGCGTGCTGCTCAACGAGCACGTGGTGCTGCAGACGCGCAATGTGAGGGGAGCGCAGACCGACGAGGAGGTGCTCGACAGCGCGTTGGTGGTCGCCGGCGTGACCGACTACACGGCCGCACATTTCGATGCCGCGCATGCCAGCGATCCGCAGCGCGCGCTGCACGATGCGCCGCCGCTGGTGCGCACGCGCCTCTTGCTCGCGCACCAGCCGCGCAGTGCGCCGGCGGCCGCCGAAGCCGGCTACCAGTTGCAGCTCTCGGGCCACACGCACGGCGGCCAGTTCTTTCCGTGGAACCTCTTCGTGCCGCTGCAGCAGCCCTTCACGGCCGGGCTGCACAAGCTGCACGAGATGTGGGTCTACACGAGCCGCGGCACCGGCTACTGGGGGCCGCCCAAGCGCTTCGGCGCGCCTTCCGAAATCACCCTGCTGCGGCTGGTACCGGCGGCTTGATGTTGCGCGCCGTGCCCAGGAGCGTGGCGCAGAGGCGTTCCTCCCCGTTCTCGCCGATGGCGTAGACCTCGGCCGCGCAGACGGTGAGCAGCTGGCCGGCGCTCACCACGCGGCCGCGTGCGCGCACCGCGCGGCCCACGGCAGGTGCCACGAGCTTCAGCGTGGCGTCGACGGTCGCGTTGCTCCAGCCTTCGGGCAACACGGAGCCGGCGGCGGACACCGCGGCGAAATCGGCGACCGCGAAGATCGGTGTGGCCTGAAGCTGGCCCGGCCTGAAGGTGAGCGGCTCGGCGATCGGCAATTCGATCTCGACCTGTCCCGGTGCGAGCTGCGTGAAGCGCAGGCCCAGCGTGCGCGCCATCGGCATCGCGAGCACGGCCTGTTCGATCCGTTGAAGCTGAGGGATGCCGTTCATCTCTTGTCCTTCGAGGAGGATGGGGTGGGGGCCTTCGGCCAGGGTGCTTTCTTCTTCGCCGCTGCCGGCGGCCTGCGCCGCTGGGCGCGCAGCCACGCCGCGTGTTCGATCACCTGCGCGCGCAGGGCCTGCAGCTCGGCGATCTGCGCGTCCAGCGCGGCCACGCGTTCTTCCAGGGCATCGGTCATGCGCGTGATGCCGAGGCGGCCTGCGCGGTAGGCCGGCAGCAGCTCGCCGATTGCCGGGAGCGAGAAGCCGATGCGGCGCGCCATTGCGATGAACACCACTTCGCGCCGCATCGATTCGGGATAGTCGCGGTAGCCCGATGCGGTGCGCGCCGGCAGCAGCAGGCCGAGCCGCTCGTAGTGGCGCAGCGCATGCACCGTGACGCCGGCGCGTTGGGCGAGTTCCGAGATTCGCATCGGCCCAAGGCTAGCAAGCCTCGCGTTGCGCGAAGCTTGAAGCGGGCCGGATTTTTTCAGCCGGCGAGCCGCCGCGCGTTCGAGGTGGCCTTGGCGTGGATGGGCTTGAGCCCGCGTTGCGCGATGCGCGCGCCGGCGCTCGACAGCTGGGTCATCGTGGCGACCGATCGGGTGGCGGCGCCGGCGAGCGCCCTGCCGTGGGTCTCGAACTGCGTCGGCGTGGTGCTGGTGCTGAGCGAAAAGAGCGCGACGGCGCCGCCCAGCCAGTGCTTCACCGCGCGGTTGACGAGCGCGAACTGGGTGCTGTGCAACTGGTTCGCCATCGCTGTGCCCGATTCGCTCGCCGCCGCCAGTTTCTCGTGGCCCATGAGCTGCATCTCCGCCAGGTCCTCGGCGTTCGGCGAGAGGCCAGCCCGGGCGATGCGTTCGGTGCGCAGCTGGATCACCGAGCCTGAAGACAACAGCATCTCGTGGGTCTTGAGGGCGACATCGACCCACAGCATGAGCGGATTGAAGAAGCGGGAATAAGAGAAGCTGGGGGCCATGGGCGTCCTGCGTGGAAAGGTCCACCGACTATAGGCCTATCGATCACCGCATGCTGCACTGCAGCAATCTTTGCGCGATTATTTCCTACCTTTTGTCACGGCGAAAACCCGATGCGCGCCACAGCGGCATCGGCGATGTTCGCCGTTCTTGTCGCAGGCCAAGTCGAATGCCCAACATGTCGTCCTGCGCCAAGCCTCTGCTGTGCGCGGGGCTCTGGTCGCTTTCTCTCGTCGCTTCCGCCTCCGAAGACCGCACGCCCGGCTTCTATGCAGAGGGCGGCCGCGCACCGCACAACGACACCAGCACCGAATCGCTGACATCGGCTTCATCGTGCCATGGACGCCGCGCCAGTCCGTGCAGGGCGGCGCGGTGTCCTTCTACTGGGATCTCTTCCTGAGCCAGTGGCGTGCGCCGACCTTCGACCGCAGCGGCCATCACAACTATTCGCAGCTGGGCGCCCTCGCGGGCTGGCGCTATCGTTTCGACCGGGGCGCTTCGCCGTGGTTCGCCGAGGCGTCACGATGATGAACGACCGCTACCAGGCGCCGGACCGCAGCTTCAGCGCACCCGCTTCCAGTTCACCGAGCAACTCGGCATCGGCCGCAACTTCGGCGCCCAGGGCGAGCACGAGCTCTCGCTTCGGCTGCGGCACTTTTCGAACGCCGGCATCAGAAAGCCGAACCCGGGCGAGAACTTCGTGCGGGTGCGCTACCTGTACCGCTTCTGAGCGGCGTCGTTCTTACGCAAGATATTTGCCGGCCAGCGCGAGATCGGCCAGCCACTGCGCGTAGGCCGATTCGCGTTCGGCCGGATCGCCGCGCAGCAGCGCCGACGGATGCAGCGTGACCAGCACCGGAAGCCCGCGCAGGCCGGTGTGCCAGCGGCCGCGTTCGCTCATGACGGCCACGGGGCGGCCGAGCAGCGCACGCGCTGCGGTGCCGCCGAGCGCGATGAAGGCCTGCGGCCGCACCTGGTCGATCTCGCTCTCGAGCCATTGCAGGCAGGCCGCGACCTCGCGCTGCGCCGGCGTCTTGTGCATGCGGCGCTTGCCGCGCAGTTCGAACTTGAAATGCTTGACCGCGTTGGTCACGTAGAGCCGTTCGCGCGCCCAGCCCAGCTGTTCGGCCGCCCGGTCGAACAGGCGGCCCGCCGGTCCGACGAAGGGGCGGCCCTGAAGATCTTCCTGGTCGCCGGGCTGCTCGCCGACCACCATCAGCACGGCGCCGACGGGTCCTTCGCCGAACACCGACTGCGTCGCGTTCCAGCCGATCGGACATTCCCGGCAGACGTCGGTGGCCTTGCGCAGCGCGGCGAGCGCCTTGGCTGGATCCGAGGGCAATCGCGAGGGAGGCGGCTCGCTCATTGTGCAAGCTCCGTGCTCCGCACTGCGGTGCGAGCCCCTTCGGGCGGCCGGGCGGGGCTCATGCCGGCCCTCTTCGGCGTTGCGCCCGCAGGCGCTTGGCGCGCAGCTCGGTGACTGCATAGGCCACGGTGGCGACGGCGAGCGGCAGCAGGTAGTAGATGGCGCGATAGGCCAGCAGCGCGGCGAGCAGCCGGCTTTGCGGCAACTGGTGCGCGAGCAGCGCGACGAACACGGCTTCGAGCACGCCCAGGCCGGCCGGCACGTGGGTGATCACGCCTGCCACGGCGCCGACCAGCAGCACGGAGAGCACATGCGGATAGGGCAGCTGCCGCTGCAGCAGGAACCAGATCACGCCGCCGATCAGCGACCAGTTGATGCAGGACATCAGCATCTGCAGCAACGCCATGCCCAGCGCGGGCGTCTCCAGCTCATGGCCGCGGATGTTCCAGACGTGCTCGCGCGCGATCGCGCACAGCGCCAGATAGGCCGCGGCCAGCAACAGCAGGCTTGCGCCGAGGATGCGCAGGCCGCCGTCCCCGATCTTCCAGTCGGGCGGCAGCGTCATCGGCCAGAAGCAGAACGCGGCGCCCGCGACCACCAGGTAGCCGAGCCAGTTGGTCAGCATGCTGAAGCCGAGCACCCGCGTGATGGTGAGGCCGCCCAGGCCCAGTCGCGAATACAGGCGGTAGCGGAAGGCCACGCCGCCGATCAGCGCACCGAGGTTGAGGTTGAAGGCATAGCTGATGAAGGTGACGCCCATCACCGAGCCGGTGCCCAGCGTGTGGCCTGTCATGTGGCGCCCCAGCAAGTCGTAGCCGCTGTAGAGCGCGAAGCTGCAGGCGGCGAGGGCGGCCGCGGCGAGCAGCATCGGCAGCGGGATCTGGCCGACCGATTCGAAGACCTCGCTCCAGTCGATGGCGCGCGCCTGCCGCAGCAGCAGCCAGGCGACGAGGCCGAGAAAAACCCAGGTGCCGATCCGCTTCGCCCAGATCCACCAGGCGTGGCGTTGCGAGGGGCTCACGCCGTGTCCGTCTGCGTCGCGCCGCCGCCGCGCGGCGCGGGCGCTTCGAGTGGGTGCAGCCGCGGGGCGTGGCGCGGCAGCCAGCCGACCCAGGATGGATACCAGCGCAGCAGGTGGAAGAGGAAGAAGCTGCGCACCAGCCGCCAGCCGCTCCATTCGGTGAGCTCCGAGGTCTGGATCTGCTGGCAGTGCTCGCGCATCAGGCGATCGAGCCGCTCCGACATCACCTGGTTGAAAGCGCGGTCGCGCACGACCACGTTCGCCTCCAGGTTCAGCGACAGGCTCAGTGGATCAAGATTGCTGGAGCCGACCGTGCTCCACTGTTCGTCCGCCAGCGCGACCTTGCCGTGCAGCGGGCGCTCGCAGTATTCGTAGATGCGCACGCCGGCGTGCAGCAGGTGGTGATACAGCATGCTGGCTGCCGTCTTGACGATCGGCATGTCCGGCTCGCCTTGAAGGATCAGCCGCACGTCGACCCCGCGCCGCGCCGCGCGCCGCATCTCCTTGATCAGCCGATAGCCAGGGAAGAAGTAGGCATTGGCGATCACGATGCGCTGGCGCGCGCTGCGGATGGCGGCGCGGTAGTGGCGCTCGATGTCGTTGGTGTGGCGGCGGTTGTCTCGCGTGACGAACTGCACCTCGGCATCGCCGGCCGGCGCGTTGGCTTGCGTCGGTGCCGCGCGCAGGCGGCGCCTGAACCAGCCGCGCCCCTTGCCCCCGATCGCGATCGCGCGCAGCACGAAGCGGTGGATCTCGGTGACGATCGGGCCCGCGAGCTCGACCGCATAGTCCTGCTTGGCCTTGGGGCCGAAGTCCATCAGATGGTCGGCGGAGAAGTTGATGCCGCCGACGAAGGCGCGCGTGCCGTCCACCACCGCGATCTTGCGATGCATGCGCCGGAAGACATTGAGCCGCTGGCCGAGGAAGCGCTGACCCGGATCGAAGACGCGCACCCTGACGCCCGCCGAGGTCAAGCCCTCGATGAACTCCTCGGAAAGATCGGGCGAACCGAAGCCGTCGACCATCAGGTCGACCTTCACGCCGCGCTGCGCCGCCGCGCGCATGGCGCCATGAAGCTCCTTGCCGACCTTGTCCTCGAACAGGATGAAGGTCTCGATGATCACTTCGCGCTGCGCGTGGCGGATGGCGTCGAACACGCGTGGGAAGAACTGCTCGCCGTTCTCGAGCAGCTCGACGCGATTGCCCCCGACCCAGCGATTGCCCATGGTCACAGCTCGATCTCTGCTACCAGCGGCGCGTGGTCCGACAGGTGCGACCAGGGCTTGCGCGGCAGCACCACCGGTGCGTGCACGGCGGCATTGCGCACGTAGATGCGGTCCAGCGGGAGCAGCGGAAAGCGCGCGGGGAAGGTCTTCGCCGCGCTGCCGTTGGCCTGCACGAACACCTCTCGCAGCGACGCGCCCTGTTGGAGGATCTCGTGCGCGCGGTTGCGCCAGTCGTTGAAGTCGCCGGCCACGATCAGCGGCGCATCGGCCGGCACCTCGTCGCGCACGATATGGCACAGCAGCTCCAGTTGCTGCAGCCGGTGGCCTTCGGCCAGACCGAGGTGGGCGCAGATCACGTGCACGTCGACCGGCCGGCCGGGCAGGCGCAGCACGCAATGCAGGAGCCCGCGCTTCTCGGGGCCCACGATCGACACGTCGTGGTTCTTGAAGTGGATGATCGGAAATTTCGACAGCACGGCATTGCCGTGATGCCCCTTGGGATAGACCGCGTTGCGGCCATAGGCGAACTGGGGCCACATGGTGTCGGCCAGGAATTCGTAGTGCGGCGCCTCCGGCCAGTTGTCGACCTTGCGTGAATGGCGCGAATGGGTCCCCAGCACCTCCTGCAGGAATACCACGTCGGCACCCACCGTGCGCACCGCCTCGCGCAGCTCCGGCAGGATGAACTTGCGGTTGAGCGCCGTGAAGCCTTTGTGGGTGTTCACGGTCATGACCTTGAGGGAGGTGGGCGATGCCGTCACGCCGGCCGAAGGGGAAGAGGGCTTCACATGTGCAGTTGTAAGCCGAGGTACGCATGGCGGCTGTAGGAACTTGCGCCGGCCTGCGCCCGGCGCGGGTCAACTCCTACAGGCACGCCTGCCGCATCCCCACACGGGGCTGCCTTGGGTGCTCCTACGCTGGATCCGGAGTCTTGATGAAGAAGGGGCTCACATTCGTTGAACTCAAGAGACAAGGAGTCATCATGAAGCAAAGTCTCATTGCCACCACGCTTCTCGCCGGCCTGATGGGCTTGGCCAGCGTCGCCGTCGCGCAGAGCACCGCGACCCAGCGGCCCGACGGAAGCGAACCGGCTTCGCGCGAGGCCGTGAGGGCCGAGGCGCGCGCCCACAACCGCAACAACGTCAACAACCCGGTGCCCAAGGGCGAGGCGACCACCACCGTGAACAGCCAGCCCAACGCGATGCCGCGGCCGACCGGCGAGCAAACGCGCATGGACGTGAGTCAGCAGGCGCGCAAGGTCAAGCCGCGCTTTGGGGAGAGGGGTGAGCGGCCTGAGGTTCCGACCAACCCGACCGACAAGACCGGCACGCCGCAGTAAGGTGCGCGCCGAGCACGAAAAAAGCCCGCAGCGATGCGGGCTTTTTCATGGGCCGGTGACGGGCTCAGCTCTTGGCGGCTTCGCCATGGCCATGGTGGTGATGGCCGTGTCCGCGATGGCCGAAGCGCATGCCTTCCGCATCGAAGGTCTTCTGCTGCTCGGGCGTGAGCGCCGCATAGAAGCTGCGCGTGGCATCGATGCGCTTGGCGAACATCGCGCTGCGTTCGGCGTGGCGCGTCTGCATCCGATCCAGGCGCTGCGGCGTCGTCATCTTGGCCAGTTCGGCGCGGTCCGGGCGGCCTTGCCCGGCTGCGCGGGCCGGCGGCTGTTGCGCCGTCGTGAAATTGCTCCACGCGCCTTCTTGGGCCGGGGTGAGCTGCAGCTTCTGCTTCAACGCGGCCAGGCGCTCGGCGCGATGGGCTTGCATGCGCTCGAAGCGCTTGGTGCGGTCCATGCGCTTGGCTTGCGCCGGGGCCTTGGAGGCGCCCACCTGCGCCTCGGCAGCCGGCGGCGCTGGCGCCGTGAGGGGCGCCTGGGCGAAAGCACCGGACGAGGCGAAGGTGGCCGAGGCAAGCAGGCCGGCCAGGAGAAGGCTTTGACGAGACGAGATCATGAGAGTGCTTCCTTTCGAAGAAGCCCGCCGCCGATGGGCAGCAGGTGAGAGGGAGTGTCGAGGCGCTCTGTATCCCGGCCGTGCGCTCTGCGTTGTGCCGGCGTAAAGAAAGATTTCGGCGCGTAGCAGCCTTGGGCGCGCTATTTCGGCCGCGGCGGCGCCAGGCCGGAATCGGGCACCTCGAGCCGGCCCGCACGCAACTGGGCCACCGCGCGGGCGACGGCACGCGCGACGTTGCGCACTTCTTCCTGCACCCCGGTGTCCTCGTCGAGCGCGTCGTGGCTGGTCGCGTAGGGCGTGTAGTAGCCGATGTAGCGGTCCAGCCGCGCCTGGGCGCCGGCGTCGATCAGGCCCATCCAGTCGAGCCAGTCGCTGAGATTGCGGCGCAGGTTCTCGACGCCGGCGACGTCGCCGTGCACCACGAGGCCGTAGGTGCGGCCCGCCAGGTGCTTGGGGTAGTCCCAGCCCTTGAGTTCGATCGCCTTGGCCTCGTCCGGCTTCTTGCCGTGGGTGGAGGTGGGGTCGGGATTGCCGCCGTCGGCGCAGACCAGGCGGTCGGCCATGAGCTTGAGCGGGCTCGCCGCCTGGTACCAGTGCGTCGGCGTGAAGAGGATCACGCCGTGCGCGGCCACCCAGCGTTCGTAGATCTCGTTCATCCAGTCGCCGGTCTGCCGCAGCGAATGATTGGGGTAGCAGCTGCAGGGCCAGTGGCACAGCGGCATGGCGGTCGAGACGCAGCCTTTGCAGGGATGGATCTGGCGCCCGTACTCGGAGGTGAGCAGGCTCAGGTCGAGCACATCGCATTCGATCTGCTCGCCTTCGAGCACCGGCCTGGCGAGCTGCAGCAGGCGGTGCGTCTTCGAGATCTCGCCGGGGCAGGTTCCATCGTTGCGCGGCGAGCCGTTGACGAGCAGCACGCGCGATCTTGTCTCCGGCCTGCTCCATGCGGCCTGTGCGCGCTCGATGCGCGCCTTGGCCTCGAGCCAGTCGACCGAGAGCTCGTAGTCGGGATCGGCATAGCCGGGGCCGGCCTTGCGCGTCACCGGCGCCTTGCGGCTTTCCTGATAGGCCTCCCAGGCGATGACTTCGATGCGGTCGAGCGCTTCGGCCTCGGCCTGGAAAGCCGGGTCCCGGTAGGACTGCATGAAGCGTTCGTGGAACTCGGCGCGTTCGAGCGTGGGCGGCGCCTGGCCCTTGCGGACTTCGGTCATGCGGCCGAATGTAGGCAGCCGCCGCGCGCCGGTCCCGCGCCGCGACGGCCGAAATGCCGTAGGCGCGCGACTACAGTTCAGCCGAGTTTGCCGTTCTGGAAGTCGTGCACGGCCTGCGTCAGCTGCTCGCGCGTGTTCATGACGAAGGGGCCGTATTGCGCGATCGGTTCGTGCAGGGGCTTGCCCGCGATCAGCAGCGCGCGCGCCGGGCTGTGGTTGGAGGCGGGCGCATGCAGCAGCACGCCGTCGCTTTCGGGATCGTTGGCAAGGATCGCCATGCGCTTGGTCGGGATCTCGCTGCTCCCGATGAAGAGCGATTCGCGAAACACGTAGAGCAGCGCATTGCGGTCAGGCGCCAGCGGCTGGGCGAACACGGCACCGGGCGGCAGCGTGAGATCGAGGTAGAGCGGCTCGGTGTGCTCGCGCTGCACCGCGCCCTGGATGCCGTGGCTTTCGCCCGCGATCACGCGCACGTGCACGCCGGCCGGTGTGCGGAACTCGGGAATCTCGTCGCTCTGGATGTCGCGGTACCAGGGCTTGCGCATCTTGTCCTTGGCCGGCAGGTTGAGCCAGAGCTGGAAGCCTTCCATCAGCCCCTCTTCCTGCTCCGGCAGCTCGCTGTGCACCAGGCCGCGGCCGGCCGTCATCCACTGCACGCCGCCGTTTTCCAGCAGGCCTTCGTGGCCTTCGCTGTCGCGGTGTCGCATGCGGCCCGCGATCATGTAAGTCACTGTTTCGAAGCCACGGTGCGGATGGCTCGGAAAGCCGCCGATGTAGTCGCCGGGGTTGTCGCTGCCGAAGGCGTCCAGCATCAGGTAGGGATCGAGCCGCTGCTGCAGCGTCTGCTGCAGCACGCGCATGAGCTTGACGCCGTCGCCGTCGCTGGTGGAGACGCCGGCGACGATCTGGTCGATGCCGCGGGGCTGGGCGAGCGTCACGGGCTCGACATGGTGAGGGGTGCGTGAAGTGTTCGAAGTGCTCATTAGGTAACCTCCGCGCTGCGCGCTGCGGTATTCGCCTTGGGAACGGCCCAGCGGCTCATGTAGCCCATGGTGGCACGGAGCGGAGACCGCGTCAGGGGTGGGGCTGCCGCCCGTTCAGCGCCTCGAGCTCCCAGGACACGCCCTGCCAGGCCACCTCGAGGCCGGCGGCGCGCGGCCCGGCTGCCGCGCGCCCGGCTTCGATGGCCCAGCGCGCGCCTGCGCTCACGCTGTCAATCAGCGGCACTGCAAGCTCGGGCGCGATGGCGGCGGCCATGCCGGCCAGCCCGGCACCGCCCAGGATCACGGCCTGCGCATCGAAACGGGCCGCCGCCTCGCGGCAGGCTTCGGCCAGCAGCGCGTGGGCGCCTGCCGGATCGGCGGCGAGCTCGGCGCCGCTCGCAGCCACGGCATGGATGCCGGCGAGCGAGGGCGCGTGACCGAGCGCCAGGGCCAGGCGCTCGAGCATCGGCCGCCAGCGTTCGCCGCCCGTCACCACCGCGAAGCGCCCGTGCCGGGCCGCGGCCGCGAAGGACGCCTCCGCGAGGCCGCCCACCGGGACGCCGCAGACCTCGCGCAGAGCGAACAGGCCCGGATCGCCGAAGCAGCCGATCAGCAGCGCGTCGGGCCGCTCGCCGCGCGCCAGCGCCGCGGCCCAGGCATCGAGCACCGCGTGCTGCGCCACGGCGTAGCTGGCCTCGCTGGCGATGTAAGGCGCGCCGAAGCGGGCGGTGACGGTGTGCACCTTCAAGGCCGGGCTCACTTCGTTCTGCACGTGGCGTTGCAGCAGCGCGCTCACCGTCGCCGAGGTGTTGGGATTGATGACCAGCAGGCGCGGCATCAGCGCCGCCGTGTCGCGCGCCGCCGCAGCCAGGCCGCGGAGCCCAGCGCGAGCGCCATGACCAGAAAGGAGACGACGGTGGTGACCGTGCCGAGCGCATAGATCGACGGCGTGGTCACGGTCGAGGTCAGGCCCTGCAGCTCGAGCGGCAGCGTGTTGACGTCGCCGATGGCTTGCGAGGTGCGCGCGATCTCGTCCCAGGAGAGGGTGAAGCCGAACATGCCGATGCCGACCACGGACGGCCCGATCAGCGGCAGCACCACGTGGCAGAAACTCTGCCAGGGGGTGGCGCCGAGATCGCGCGCGGCTTCCTCGAAGGCCGGGTTGAAGCGGTTAAAGACGGCGAACATGATCAAGAGGCCGAAAGGCAGCGTCCACGTGAGGTGCGCGCCCAGTGCCGACGTGAGCAGGCCCAGGGCGGTGCCGTAGTTCTCGAGCGTGCCGTCGGCGCCCGCCGCCGCGAGTGCACCCTTGATGCCGCTGTCGAGCAGCCGGAACTGCAGGCCGATGCCCAGCGACACGATGATCGAGGGCATGATCAGGCTCGCGACCGTGACGAAGAACAGCGCGTTGCCGCCGGCGAGCTTCTTGCGGAACGCCAGTCCCGCGAGCACCGAGAGCGCGACGGTGAAGAGCATGACCACTGCGCCCAGCATCAGCGAGCGACGGAAGGCCGCGCCGATGTCGACCGTGCCCAGGCCTTCGGCGAGCTTGCGGAACCAGTGCAGCGAGACGCCGCGCAGCGGAAAGGTGAGGCCGCCTTCGGGCCCCTGGAAGCTCAGCACGAAGATCGTGATCATCGGGCCGTAGAGGAAGAGCACGAAGAGTGCGAAGACGATCGCCAGCGGCCAGAAGCCGGCTGAGCGCTGTTCTCCGATGCGCATGCTCATGTCAGAGTTCTTTGCGGATGTCTACCAGCCGTGTGAGGCCCCAGATGATCATCAGCACCACCGCCAACAGGATCATCGCGTTGGCCGCCGCGAGCGGGAACTGCAGGTAGGAGGTCTGCACCTGGATGATCTTGCCGACGGAAGCGATCTGCTGGCCGCCCATCACGCCGATGGTCACGAAGTCGCCCATCACGATGGTGATGACGAAGATCGAGCCGATCAGGATGCCGGTGCGCGAGAGCGGCACGATCACGTTCCACAGCGTCTGCCAGCCCGAGGCGCCGGCGTCGCTCGCGGCCTCGAGCAGCGAGCGGTCGATCCGCATCATCGAGTTGAAGATCGGCACGATCATGAACATCGTGTAGAGATGCACGAAGGCCAGCACCACCGAGAAGTTCGAGAACAGCAGCCACTCGACAGGCGCGTCGACCAGGCCCAGCCCCACCAGGCCCTGGTTGACGAGCCCGTTGCGTCCGAGCAGCGGCACCCACGAGATCATGCGGATCACGTTCGAAGTCCAGAAGGGCACGGTGCACAGCACGAAGAGCAGGGTCTGCATGCCCGGCGAGCGCACGTGGAAGGCCAGGAAGTACGCGACCGAAAAGCCGATCGCGAGCGTGATGGCCCAGACCAGCAGGCAGAACTTGAGCGTGCTCAGGTAGGTGGAGAGCGTGACGCAGAAGTCGCCGTTGTCGGTGAGATGCGAGCAGCCTTCGAAGATGCTCGCGTAGTTGCGCAGCGTGACGGCCGGGATCAGCTCGTACTCGTTGAAGTTCCACATGCTGACCATCGCGATCAGCGCCAGCGGGATCAGGAAGAAGAGCAGGAAGACGAGCGCGAAGGGCGCGGCCTGCCACCAGGCTTTGATGGCACGTGCAGGCGCCAGCGCCACGTGCGTGGAGGCCGGAACCGCGCTCACGGCGAGCGCAGCGACGCCCGTTCGGGAGGCACCGCGGAACCGGCTTTGCCGGGCCGCTGGTGTCGCCCCCTTGAGGGGGGAGTCGAGCTACACGAAGTGAGCGAGGGACGGGGGTGGGCCACTACGCCGCTACAAATTCGTTCCATTTCCTCACCATGTACTCGTTCTCGTCCATCACCGCGTTCCAGCACGCGATGCCGCCCATGCGTTGCTCGTAGCTGCCGCCGTCGCGCACCGAGCCGGCCTTGGCCAGCAGGTCGCCGTTGGGGCTCTTGATGTCCTGCGTCGCTGGCTTGCCTTCCATCCAGTAGGCCCACTCGTAGCCTTCCATCTTCGCCTTGGCGGTATCCAGCACGGCGCTGTAGTAGCCCTGGCGATTGAGGTAGGCGCCGGCCCAGCCGTCGAGGAACCAGTTGATGAACTCGTAGGCGCCGTCGAGCTTCTTGCCCGAGAGCGTGGCCGGCAGACCGAAGCCGGCGGCCCAGGCGCGGTAGCCTTCCTTGAGCGGCTGGAAGTTGCAGGCGATGCCCTTGGTGCGCACGGCCGTCACGGCCGGCGACCACATCGACTGGATCACGACTTCGCCCGACGCCATCAGGTTCACCGACTCGTTGAAGTCCTTCCACAGCGCGCGGAACTGGCCGGCCTTCTTGGCCTCGATCAGGGTCTTGATCGTCAGGTCGATCTCGGCCTTGGTCATGTTGCCCTTGTCGGCGTACTTGTGGATGCCCTTGGCCTCCACCACCATCGCCGCGTCCATGATGCCGATCGAGGGGATGTTGAGGATCGCGGCCTTGCCCTTGAACTCCGGGTTCAGCAGTTCGGCCCACGAGCCGATCGGGCGCTTGATGAGGTCGGGGCGGATGCCCAGCGTGTCGGCGTTGTAGACGGTCGGAATCAGCGACATGAACTGGGTCGGCGACTTCGCGAACACCTTGCTTTTCTCGCCTTCGAGAAAGATCACCTTCTTCGGCGCCGTGCCCTGGTCGCCCACCTTCTTGCCGGCCACTTCGCCCTTGGTGAAGAGCGAGGTGATCTTGTCGGCGTTCTTGATCTTCCTGCTGTCGATGCCCTTCAGGTTGCCGGTGGGCACGATCTTCTTGAGCGAGAAGTACTCGGTGTCGATCAGGTCGAAGCTGTTGGGCGCAGTCACGGCGCGCTTGGTGACGTCGTCGGTGGTGACGGCCACGTACTGGATCTCGATGCCGGTGTCGGCCTTGAACTTCTCGGCGATCGCCTTGTCCTGGTTGACGGCGGTGCCGAGGTAGCGCAGCACGATCTTTTCCTGCGCGTGGATGGCGGGGAACACGCCGGCCGCCAGGATGCCCGCGGTGCCCTGGAGCAGGGTACGGCGCTGCACGCCCTTGTTGGCGGATGAATCGATCGGTTCGGACATGGGTTGGCTCCTGATGGTGCGGTGATGAATCTGGATAAATGGGCGGCGGCGATCAAGCCGCCATCGCCGCGAGCGCGGACAGGGGCGCAGGCCGCGACACCGGCCCGGCGGGCGGTTCGCCCGTGGGGCGGACGGCGCCGGGGCCCAGGGGACGCGCATCGGCTGGCGACCACGAAAGGCGCACGCCGTCGCCGACCGCATAGGGATGGGCGGCGAAGGCCTTCTCGGCGAGCAGCACCGAGACGCCGCTGCGCTCCGTCGCCGCGCCGGTGAGCCTGAGGCCCATCAGCACGTAGGTGCCCTGGTATTCGACGTCCGTCACGTGGGCCGCGAGGCCCGGGTGGCCGGTCGATTCGGCCGGCGCGATCTGCATGTGGTCGTTGCGCACCGCGATCAATCCTTCGGGCGTGTCCAGCACGTTGTGGCCGCCCATGAAGCGCGCGACGAATTCGCTCGCCGGATGGTTGTAGACCTGGTGCGGCGAGCCGACCTGTTCGATCAGCCCGTGGTTCATCACCACCATGGTGTCGGCCAGCGCCATCGCCTCCTCCTGCGAGTGCGTGACGTGAATGAAGGTGAGGCCCAGCTCCTTCTGCCAGCGCCGCAGCTCGGCGCGCATCTGGATGCGCAGGAAGGGGTCGAGCGCCGACAGCGGCTCGTCGAGCAGCAGCACGCGCGGCTCGGTGATGAGCGCCCGCGCCAGCGCCACGCGCTGCTGCTGGCCGCCCGAGAGTTCGCCCGGCTTGCGCTCGGCCAGATGCCCCATGGCAACGCGCTCGAGCAGGTTCCCCGCCCGCTTGTGGCGCTCGGTCTTGGAGACGCCCTTCATCTTGAGGCTGAAGGCCACGTTGTCGAGCGCCGAGAGATGCGGAAACAGCGCGAAGCTCTGGAACATCATCGCGGTGCCGCGCGCCGCAGCGGGCAGGTTGGTGATGTTGCGGTTGTCCAGCAGGATGTCGCCCCCGGACACCGACTCGTGCCCCGCCACCATGCGCAGCGTGGTGCTCTTGCCGCAGCCCGAGGGGCCGAGCAGGCAGCAGTAGCTGCCGCTGGCGATGCGCAGGTCGATCTGGTCCACAGCCGGCGGTGCGCCGGCTGCATAGCGCTTGGAGAGCGCGACGATTTCAACGGCTGCGGGCGGGAGGGCGGTGACAGCATCCATTGATGCCGACTTCGCAAGACATGTGCCAGCGCTCCGGGCCGCTGGCCGGCGCTCGGCGCGCCGAGTTGGTGCGCTCGGATGCCCGCTTCAGGGTGGTGCGAAGCGCGCGTTGGCCACGTTTTTGATCAGCGCCTCGCGCTGGAGCCGCGTGATGCCGCGCACGCCCTCGGCCACCGATTTGGCGCGCTCGCCGTCGATCCTGCCCTCGCGCTGCCACTTCTCGACCGCCAGGCCCGGGTTGTTCAGCATCGCGGCCAGCCAGATCGCCTGGGCCGGCTCGAGGTTGCGCGCGCTGCGCTTGAAGTAGCGGCGCGCGGCCGCTTCGGCGCCGCAGAGATCGCGGCCCCAGGGCGCGTTGTCGAGGTAGAGCTGCAGGATGCGCGCCTTGCCCAGGGTCTGCTCCATCTCGACCGCGTAGAGCAGCTCGCGCAGCTTGCGGTCGGCGCTGCGCTCGCTGCCGGCCGCGAGGAGCCGCGCGAGCTGCTGCGTGAGCGTGCTGCCGCCACGCTCCACCTGGCCGGCTTTCTGGTTGACATCGATCGATGCGGTGAGCTCGGCCAGGTCGTAGCCGGGGTGGCTGAAGAAGCGCTGGTCCTCGGCCGCGATCACGGCGCGCGCGAGCCAGCTGTCGTTGGCCAGCCGGGCGGGCGCGCCGCAGCTGCTGCGGGTGTTGAGCATGGCCTCGGTGCCCAGGCCCTCGACCGTGAACTGTGCGATGCGCGGGTGTAGCGAGAAGCTGCCGGCCGGCAGGTCGACCTGCGCGCGCAGGCCCAGCGTGCCGCCGATGCGTGCCTTCTGCAGCTCGGGCAGATCGGGCGCCAGCACCGTGTACCAGCGCGCGATCGGCGCCTCGGGCGCATCGATATGAAGCTGCAGCGTTTTCTGGGTGAGCCGGCCGTCCCAGCGTGCGCGCAGCACGTTGTCGCCCGCCACCGTGGACACCGTGGTCGCCGTGGGCGCGGCTTCGATCGTGCCGTTGAGCGAGCCGGCGTCGCGCCGCGCCGTGATCAGCAGGCTGTCGAGCCGGATCGGCGCGCTGCCGAGCGCCGGCACCGAGGCGCTGCAGGGCGCGCAGCGCAGTTCGAGCGTGGCGGCGGGCTCGTTCCAGCCGAAGCGGATGACACCATGGCGCGTGGCCAGCGAGCGGCCGTCGAGCCAGGGCGCGAACCACGAGGAGGTGGCGAGTCGGATCGCCGTGGGAACGCCGACGTTGAGGCTGAAGGGGCCGGTCTTGACGCGGGTCGGCCACTCGTCGGGGCCGGGCGCCAGCGCCAGTCTCACGACCAGGTAGATGGCCACCACGGCCGTCAGAACCAGGGCCAGAACCGCAAAAAGCAGGTAGAGCAGCGCTTTCTTCAAAAAATGTCTCTCACTCGATCGGTCTTGCCAGGGTCACAGCCTGCCACGGGCCGCGGGATCGGCCGCTCGCTGCGGCCCAGTACCAAGCTGAAGTGTCGGTGAAAGCCGCGCCTTCGGCGTCCACGATGCGCTCGCAAACGCGCAACTTTTGCGCGCCGGGGCCTTCGGTGACGAAACAACGCCACAGTCGGGCCCGGGCATCGCGCGAAAGGTGTGCCTCCTCGATGCGATAGCCGAGCGCTCGGTAGCAGTCGGCGGCCGGGTGCAGCATGCGGGTGGGCGCGTTGACCTCGCGCAGCACCAGCGTCTGCCGGCCGTCGGTCAGGCGCGCGATCGCGCCGGGAAAGCGCTCGGCGAAACGCCGCTCGACTTCGCTCAGGGCCAGCGGGCGCAGCGCGGCGCCGTCCCATTGGCTGGGCCATTCGTGAAAGCTCGCGGCCCTGGCCGGGGCGGCTTGCGGGCGCGGCGCGAAGGCGGCCGACCAGACGAGGCACAGCCCCATGACGAAGGCGAAGACCGTCTTGTGCGCGATGCGGTTGATGAATCGGTTGGCGAAGAAGCGTTCAAGAAACAGCGGTGTCGACACGGCGAGCTCCTGCGGAAGTGATCAGACCGGGGATGGCGGCGGGAACGAAGCGCTCCTGCGGCCGGCGCGCCGGCGCCATCACCCAAGCGATGCCGCCGCACACCAGCGCGAGCACGGCCAGGCCGAGTGCCTCGTGCAGCCAGGGCGCGAGCGCAAGGCCTGCGCCTTCGAAGCCCACCAGCACGCTGTTGCGCAGGATGTTGCCGGCCAGCACCAGCAGGCCGACCGCAGGCAGCCGGGCCAGGAAGCTGCGGTCGCCGCGCCGCGCCCAGAGCGCGACTGCGCAGGCCGTGAAGTAGCCGAGCCACACCATCTGCACGCCGGAGCAGGGTGCGTCGACGATCACCAGCCGGCTGTCGACCAGCAGGCTGGTGCCCTCGCGCGCCATGCTGAAGCCCGGCGCCAGCAGCCAGCGGCTGGCTTCGGCCGTGATCACGCGCAGCGGATAGCCGGCATAGAACTGCAGCGACGAGAGCAGCGGCAGCGCGAGCACCGCCAGGCCGACGACCGGCAGCGCCGCCACGCGCCTGGGCAAGAAGGCCAGCAGGCCGGCGGCCAGCGCCAGCACCGCGATCAGGCCGGCGGCGAGCGGCGGCAGCGCGGGCACCACGCCGGACCCGGTGCGCAGCAAGGTCGCGGCCAGCGTGCCTGCGCTCGCCAGCGCGAGCCAGCCGAGCCTGGGCGCGGCGCGCAGCGAATGCCGCAGCTTCCAGGCCAGCACGGCCAGCGCCGCGAGCGCGAGCAGGCCGAGCGGATCGTCGGAGCCGTCGCGCAGGCGCCGGGCCATCCAGAGCCAGGTCGGCTTCAGCGCGGCGGCCTGCAGCGCCAGCCAGGCGGCGGCCGGTGCGCGGTCGAGTCGGATGCCCCAGTCGAAGACGCGGGGATGGGTTTGGGCGAGTCGAGCCAGCGTCATCTCGCGGTCCTCAAGCCGTGAAGCGCCGACTGTCATGGCGGCGTGCGCGGCGGCGCAGCATGGCCAGCATCGACAGCACGATCGCGATCGCGCCCAGGGTTTCGGGTTCGGGCGTGCTCGGCACTGCGGCGCCAAGGCTCTGGCCTTCACCCAGCGCGAGCTCGCCCACGCCCTTGGGCAGCGGCTGCGGCTGGTCGACGCTCGTGCTCGACTGCGGCGCCACGTTGCGCACCACCTTGTCCACCGCGATGAAGCTGGTGTATTGCGTGAGCAGGCCGTAGCGCAGGCCGAGATCGGTGATGCGCTGCTTGAAGGCGTCGCCGCCTTCCAGCGCCTCTTGGTCGCTCAGGCTCGCGATGCGGTGGCGGGCCCAGAGGCTGCGCAGCGCGGCGGCATCCTGGCGCATCGCATTGTCGATGCGCACTTCCTGGCGGTAGGGGCCTTCGGCGCTCTGGCCTTCGATGATGACGCGGCCCTTGGCTTCGCCGCGCCACTTGCCGAACACGATCACCGGGCGTTCGCCGAGCACATCGGGCAGCGCTTGCGGCTCTACGTCGTAGACGTCGAGGCCGCCGAAGGTGGCTTTCACGTTCGTGAGCACCGGCGACTCGACCATGCGGCGGAAGCGCGCCGCCTGCTCGGGCGCCTGCACCGGGTCGGTGATGATGAAGGGCTCGCCCATGCCGGCGCGGGCCAGGCCTTCCATCAGGTGCCGATTGACCGAGCTGCCGATGCCGAAGGCGAAGACGTTCGCCTTGCCCAGGTTCTTGCGCACCAGCTCGAAGGCTTCGCGCTCGACCGTCACGTAGCCGTCGGTCACGACCACCACGGTGCGCGACACGTTCTCGGCCTTGGGCTCGGCATAGACGCGCTTCAGCGCCGGGATCAGCTCGGTGCTGCCGCTGCCGTTGTAGTTCCTGATGGTGGACAAGGCCTGCTCGATGTTGGCGCGGGTCGCGGGCACCGATTGCGGCGAGAGCATCCTGTTGCTGCCCGAGAACAGCAGCACGTTGAAGGTGTCGCTGGGACGCAGGCCACCGATCAGCCGCTCCAGCACGATCTTGGCGGTGTCGAGCGGAAAGCCGTGCATCGAGCCCGAGATGTCGACCACGAAGATGTAGTCGCGCGGCGAGATCGCGCTGGCCGCGACCGACTTGGGCGGCTCGACCATCGCGAGGAAGAAGTTCTCCGCGCCATTCCCGTCATTGCCGCCTTGGCCCCTATAGAGCATGAGGCCCGACTCGATCTTCTCGCCGGCCAGCCGCCAGGCGAGCACGAAGTCGCGGTTGTTGGCGGGCTCGGCACTCTGTGCAAGTGCGACGTCGACGTGCTGGTCATCGTTGTTCTTGCGGATGTCGATCGCATGCGAGGCCGAGCGGATTTCCTTGATGCCCAGCGGCGTGTCGAGCGCGAGCTTGATCTTGAAGGCGGTGTTCGGCGCCACGCCCTCGCGCAGCGTCGGCTGCGCCACCCACTTGGCATTCCTATTCTCCGACTGCGGGCTGTTGTAGCGCGGCCCGAGGACCGTCGGGAACACGAACTGGTAGTTGCCCGCCTGCGGTACCAGGAGCTCGGTATAGCGCAGCTCGACCTTGACGTCGTCGCCCGGCAGGATGTTCGCGACATTCATCTGGAACACGTTGGGCAGGTGCTGCTCCAGCAGCGCAGCGGTCTTGCCTTCCTTCTTCGCGGCGTCGTAGTCGATGCGCGCCTGCTGCTTCTCGCGGATCTGCGCGGTGATCAGGCGGTCGGCGAGCCGCACGTTGAGGCCGCCGACCGCGGCCTTGGTCGAGCCCGGGAACACGTACTTCGCCTCGATCGCGCGCGAACCCTCGTTGCGGTAGGTCTGCGTGACGCGGACGTCGGCGATCACGCCCGAGATCTTGACGTCGACCTCGGTGCTCTTGAGCGGCAGCCGATCGACCGAAGGGTCGTCGCTCTTGACGAAGAAGTAGGGGCTCTCGGTCGCGAGGCGCGGGCCGGTCGCTTGCTGCGCATGCAGCGGCCGTGCGACGAGCAGCAAGAAGCAAGTGCTTGCGAGGCCCAGTGTCGTGAGCCAGAGCCAGCGGCCGGGGCGAGGTGTGGTGGCTTCCATGGTGGTGGTCCGGTGTCGTGCAACGGTGCACGGCAGCCACTGTCGAGCGCGGACTCGAAGCCAGTTGGAAGCCTGTTTGAAGCGAAAGGCGCCGTGTGAAGTCCGTGTGAAGTGCGCGGGAGGCCGCACTTCACATGCGCTTCGGATGGCGGCGCGAGCATCGCCGCATCGTCATCGACGAGGAGAGATTCCCATGCTTCAGACACTTCGAAATTCCGTGCTGCTCAAGATCTTCGGCCTGCTGGCCCTGACCGTGCTCCTGTGCATTCCGCTCGGCCAGATCGAGTCGCTCAACCGCGAGCGCGGCCGCAGCCAGCAGGAGGCGGCGCGGGAGCTCGCTGCCACCTATGCCGGTGCGCAGACCGTGATCGGCCCGCTGCTGGTCGTGCCCTACGTGGAGCGCTGGATGGAGCCGCTGCGCGATGCGCAGGGCCGGATCGTCGGCCAGGAAGCGCGCAGCAAGGAGATGGCGCACCTGGTGTTCCCCGACAAGCTGCACATCGAGGGCAGCCTGGCGCCGCAGGAGCGCTACCGCGGGATCTTCAGGATCCCGTTCTACACGCTGAATGCGTCACTGGCCGGCGCCTTCGGGGCCTTCGATCCGGCCACGCTGCCGTCGAGCGAGAAGGGCTCGACGATCGAGCTCAAGCCGCCTTACGTCGCGTTCAACGTCAGCGACCTGCGCGGGCTCGACGGTTCGCCCGCACTGCAGGTCGGCGCCGAGACGCTGCGCTTCCAGCAGCGCCTGCCGGGCCTGGCCGACGAGGCCTGGCTCGCGAGCGGCATTCATGCGCCACTCGCAGGCAGCGCGCTGGCGGCCTGGCAGGCGAAGCAGCCGCTGCCCTTCCAGCTCAAGCTCGGGCTGGTCGGGCAGGAGAAGTTGTCGATGGTGCCGATCGGCGAGGAGACCACCGCGCACCTGACATCGCCCTGGGCGCACCCGAGCTTCGGCGGCCGCTTCCTGGCTTCGGAGCGCACCGTGACGGATCAGGGTTTCGATGCGCGCTGGCGCGTCTCCTCCCTCGTGACTTCGGCGCGCGAAGAGGTGCGCGGGGGCATGAAGGGCGCCGAGGCGCCGCCGACGCTGCAGAGCTTCGACGTGTCTCTCGCGCAGCCGCTCAATGTCTATTCGATGTCCACGCGGGCGACGAAATACGGGCTCCTGTTCATCGGCCTGGTGCTGATGGCGGCCTTCATGTTCGAGCTGTTCCGCAAGCTGCGGCTGCATCCGGTGCAGTACGGGCTCGTCGGTCTCTCGATCGCGCTCTTCTTCCTGCTCCTGCTGGCGCTGTCGGAGAAGGTGGCGTTCTGGATGGCCTACGCCGGCGCGGCAGGCGCCAGCGTGCTGCTGCTGGCGGCGTACTTCAGCGCGGTGCTGGGCGGCTGGCAGCGCGGCGCCTCCTTCGGCGCCTACGTGGCGCTGCTGTACGGCGCGCTGTACGGGCTGCTCGCGTCGGAAAGCAATGCGCTGCTGCTCGGCGCCCTGCTGATCTTCGGCATGCTCGCCGTGCTGATGCTGGCGACACGCAAGGTCGACTGGTATGCCTTGTCGACGGGAGGCGGCAAGCCTGCCGCCGCTGCCGGAGCGCAGTCATGAAGACCGGCTTGCGACGCGTCCTGTTCTGGGGCGTCACCGCTACAGCGGGCGGCGCGGCCGCGCTGTTGTGCGCTGCCGGCATCGCCGTGGCGGTGATCTATCCGAATCTGCCGGACGTCTCGGAGCTTTCCGACTACCGGCCCAAGCTGCCGCTGCGGGTCTTCACTTCCGACGGCGTGCTGATCGGCGAGTTCGGCGAAGAACGGCGCCAGCTCATCCCGATCGCCGACATGCCGGACGTGCTGAAGGACGCGGTGGTCGCGGTCGAGGATGCGCGCTTCTACGAGCATGGCGGCGTCGATGCCAAGGGCCTGCTGCGCGCGGTGCTGGCGAACCTGCGGCACGGCACGCGCCAGGGCGCCTCCACCATCACGCAGCAGGTGGCGCGCAACGTCTACCTGAGCTCGGAGCGCACGCTGACGCGCAAGGCCTACGAGGCACTGCTCGCGTTCCGGCTCGAAGAGCGGCTCAGCAAGGACCAGATCCTCGAGATCTACCTGAACCAGATCTTCCTCGGCCATCGCGCCTACGGTTTCGCAGCGGCTTCGGAGGTCTATTTCGGCAAGCCGCTCGCGGACATCACGCTCGCGGAAGCTGCCATGCTGGCGGGCCTGCCGAAGGCGCCCGATGCGAACAATCCGGTGAAGAATCCCCGCCGCGCGCGAGCCCGCCAGTTGTACGTGCTCGATCGCATGCAGGAGGTTGGTGCGATCACCGCCGCGCAGGCGGCGGAGGCGAAGAAGGAAGCGCTGCATCTGCGCGACCCCTCCGAGCCGAAGCGCCTGCACGCGGAATACGTGGCCGAGACGGTGCGCCAGCTGATGTATGCGCAGTACGGCAGCAGCACCTACACGCGCGGCCTGGAGGTCCATACCTCGCTCGTCGCGGCCGACCAGGCGGCCGCGTACAAGGCATTGCGCCGCGGCATCATGGACTACGAACGGCGCCAGCCTTATCGCGGACCCGAGCGCTTCGTCGACCTGCCCGCCGATCCGGCCGAGCTCGACGACGCCGTCGATGAGGCCCTGGCCGAGCATCCCGACAACGACGATGTTCTCTCCGCTGTGGTACTGCAGGCCGACGCGAAGGAGGTCATCGCGGTGCGCGCCAACGGCGATGAACTGCGGATCGCGGGTGAGGGCCTGCGCCTCGTGCAGGCCGGCCTGTCGCAGCGCGCTGCCCCGAATGTGCGCGTTCGGCGCGGCGCGGTGATCCGCGTCGCGAAGACGCCCAAGGGCGCGTGGGAGATCGTCCAGATGCCGGAAGTCGAAGGCGCCTTCGTGGCCCTCGACCCGCGCGACGGCGCGGTCAAGGCCCTGGTGGGCGGCTTCGACTTCGGCACCAACAAGTTCAACCATGTGACGCAGGCCTGGCGCCAGCCGGGGTCGAGCTTCAAGCCTTTCATCTATTCGGCCGCGCTCGAGAAGGGCTTCACGCCGGGCACCATCGTCAACGATGCGCCGCTGTTCTTCGACCGCGCCGCGACTGGAAGCCAGCCCTGGGAGCCGAAGAACTACGACGGCAGTTTCGGAGGGCCGATGTCGCTGCGCCGTGCGCTCGAACAATCGAAGAACATGGTCACGATCCGGGTGCTCGAATCGATCGGCCCGCGCTACGCGCAGGACTGGATCGGCCACTTCGGCTTCGAGCGCGCCAAGCATCCGGCCTACCTGCCGATGGCGCTCGGCGCGGGTTCGGTCACGCCGATGCAGATGGCGGCTGCCTACGGGGTCTTTGCCAATGGCGGCTATCGCGTGAGCCCCTGGCTCGTGACGCGCATCACCGACCCCAAGGGCCAGCTGCTGTTCGAGGCCGAGCCGCCTGTACGCGACGAGAGCGCACGCGCCATCCCGCAGCGCAATGCCTTCGTCATGGCTTCGCTGCTCCAAAGCGTGGTCACGAACGGCACCGGCTTCAAGGCCCACCAGGCGCTCAAGCGCGGCGACCTGTACGGCAAGACCGGCACCAGCAACGATTCGATCGACACCTGGTTCGCCGGCTTCCAGCCGAGCCGCGTCGGCATCGCCTGGATCGGCTACGACACGCCGCGCCAGCTCGGCGTTCGCGGCGAGACCGGCGGCAGCCTGAGCCTGCCGATCTGGACCGGCTACATGCAGGCGGCGCTGCAGGGCGTGCCGGTGGCCGAGCTGCCGGTGCCCGGGGGCCTGGTGAAGCTCGATGGCGAGTGGTACTACGACGACTACGCGCCGGGCCGCGGCATCACCAGCCTGGGCGTCGACACCGGCGCGACACCGCCGGCCGAAGCGCTCGCCGCGGTGCCGGTCAGCGCGATGCCGCCGCCCGAGGAGCGCAACCGCATCCTCGACTTTTTCAGATAGAGCCTCAGTGCGACGCCAGCGGCAGCGTGAGTGTCGCAAGCGCGCCGCCGCGCGGCGCGTTCGCGAGCTCGATGCGGCCGCGGTGCAGGGCCGCGATCTCCTTCACGAAGGCCAGCCCCAAGCCGGTGCTTTTCTTCTGGCTGTGCGGGCGCGCAAGCGAATAGAACTTCTCGAACACCTTGTCTTTCGCGTAGTCGGGAATGCCGCGGCCGTGGTCGCGCACCGTGACGCGGGCCTCGCGCGCGCCGGCATGCAGCGCGAGCGCCACCTCGGCGCCCGGCGGCGAGAAGTCGATCGCGTTGTCGAGCAGGTTGCTGACCGCGCGGCGCAGCAGGAAGGGGTCACCCTCGACGCGGGCCTCGGTGTCGATCGCGACATGCAGCCGGATCTCGCGCGCGGCCGCCGCGCCCTGCGCGCTGGTCGCCACTTCGCGCAGCAGCGGCGCCAGCGCGACCGGCTCGCTGCGCTCCAGCGCGCGCTGCGTTTCGAGTGCCGTGAGTTCCATCATGCGGTCGACGATCTCCTGGATGCGCTCGGTCTCGCTCGCGATGTTGGCGAGAAAACGCTCGCGCTCGGCCTCGCGCATGGACGGCTCCTGCAAGAGCTCGGCCGCGCCGCGGATCGCCGACAGCGGGCTCTTGATCTCGTGGGTGAAGGTCTGCACGTAGTCGGCCACGTAGTTGCGGCCGGTCAGCGCGTCGCGCATTTCCCCGAAGCCGCTGCGCAGCGTGTCGATTGCGCGGCGCACCATGCGCCCGAGGCTCCAGCTGCGCTGGCTGCGCAGCCAGCGCAGGTAGTCGGAAATCAGCCCGAAGGGCCGCACCAGCCAGACCGACATGATGAGCGCCAGCACCAGCAGCGCGAAGGCCGAGCCGACACCGACCCACAGCGTGCGCGCGCGTGCGTCCTCGACGAACTGGCCGAAGCTCTGCACCGGCTTGCCGACGCTGACCACGCCGACGATCTCGTTGTTCCAGCGCACCGGTGCGGCCGCGTACATCACCGAGGTCATCGGATCGCCTTCGATGTCGCGCGAGGTGCGTGCGCCGTAGACGCCGGCCAGCGTGCGGCTCACGTCGCTCCATTTCGAGAAGTCAGCGCCGACGCTGCGGCCCAGCGAGTCGAAGAGCACGCGGCCGCTGCGGTCGGTGACGTAGATGCGCAGTTCGACCCGGCTCTTGTGCAGGTTGTAGATCTGGGCCGAGAACTGGCGCGCATAGGCCGAACGGAAAAGCGGCTCCAGCCGCGCGGTGTTGATGGCGCCGGCGATCACGTCCTGCTCGATCAGGCTGGCCATCAGCTGCGAGGTCTCGACCAACGATTCTTCGGCCGACTCGCGGTAGCGCGGGTCGATGTCGGACACCACGCGGTAGAGCAGGAAGGCGATGCCCGCCGTGTAGATCAGCAGGATGCCGATGAAGATGCGGGTTCTGCGACTCACAAGCTCGGCGGCAGCTCTTCGTTGAGCGCGTAGCCCGTGCCGCGCAGGGTGCGGATGGCCTCGACCTCCGGCGCGATGGCGCGCAGCTTGGCGCGCAGGGTCTTGATGTGCGCGTCGACCGTGCGGTCGAAGCTGTCGCTGGCATCGTCCCAGACCAGCTGCAGCAGCTCGTCGCGCGTGAACACGCGGCCAGGGCGCTGGATCAAGAGGCGCAGCAGCCCGTACTCGTAACGCGAGAGTTCGAGCAGGCGGCCGTAGTAGCGGATCTGCATGCGCTCGGCGTCGAGCATGAAGGGTGTGGCGGGCGCGCTCGCGGCCGGTGCCGCAGGCGCGGGTGGGGTCGCGCCGCCATTGCCGCGCCCGCTGCGCCGCAGGATGGTGCGCACGCGCGCCACCAGCTCGCGCGGGGAAAAAGGCTTGGCGATGTAGTCGTCGGCGCCGAGCTCGAGGCCGACCACGCGGTCGATCTCGTCGCTGCGGGCGGTAAGAAAGAGCATCGGCACCTCGGCGCCGCCGGCTTCGCGGTTCAGGGCCTGCAGGCGCTTGAAGAGCTCGAAGCCGTTCATGTCGGGCAGGCCGACATCGAGGATCGCGAGCGCGGGCGGATCGGCGGCGAACTGCGCGATCGCCTCCTCGGCCGTGGCGCACCAGACGGGCACGAAGCCGTCGGTCTTGAGCACGTACTGCAGGGTGTCGGCGATGCCCGACTCGTCTTCGGCGATCAGGATCCGGGGGTTGAAGGGCATGGCCCGGATGGTAGCGGGCCGGAACCTTTGCGCGGCCAGCCGAACGAACAGGGCCTTGCATTTTGGAGAACCGCACCGTGACCCCATCCGAAACCCGGGCCATCGTCACCCTCAGCCTGCTGGCGGCTTTCGTCGACGGCGAGAAGCACGAGCGCGAACGCGCCGAGATCAAGCGCATTGCCGAAGGGCTCTCGCAGGCCGATGGCGTGCAGTTGCCGATGCTTTATCAAGACGTGCTGATGAAGCGCGTTTCGCTTTCCGCCGTGGCGGCGGAATTGAAGAGTTCCGAATCGAAGCAGCTCGCCTACGAGATGGCGGTCTGCGTCTGCGATGCCGACGGCACGCAGTCGGAGGCCGAGCGCATGTTCCTCGCCGACGTGCGCACCTCGCTCGGACTCGATGCGCCGGCGGCGCAGCAGTTCGCGCAGGAGGCCGAGGAGATCGCGGCGGTGCCGCTCGCGCCGGCCGTTGCCGCTGCTGCACCGGCCGCCACGGTCGACAACGCCGAGCTCGACCAGGCGATCCTCAACGCCGCGATCCTGAACGGCGCGCTTGAGCTGCTGCCCGAGACGCTCTCGACCATGGCCATCATCCCGCTGCAGATGAAGCTGGTCTACCGCATCGGCCGCGCACACGGCTACGAGCTCGACAGCGGCCATGTGAAGGACTTCCTCGCCACGGTGGGCGTCGGCCTGACATCGCAGTACCTCGAACAGGCCGGGCGCAAGCTCCTCGGCGGCCTGCTCGGCAAGGTCGGCGGCGGAATGCTGCGCGGCCTCGGCAAGCAGGCGGTGAGCTCGGGCATGAGCTTCGCCGCCACCTATGCGCTGGGCCATGTCGCCAAGCGCTACTACGCAGGCGGCCGCACGCTGTCGACGCAAATGCTGAAGGAGGCCTATGCCAGCGTGACGCAGGAAGCCCAGAGCCTGCAGACGCGCTACCTGCCTGCGATGCAGGAGAAGGCGCGCACGCTGGACGCCGGAAAAATCCTGTCGATGGTGCGCGGAGCCTAGGAGTCTGCGCGGCAGAAGGATTGAGAAATGAACCGCAAAATTTTGACCTCTCAGAATCGCGCAGGAGCGTTTTTTTTGAAGTACCTAAGGGGTCAAGGACCCCTCAAACTGCCACTTTTTCGGGCGCACAGCTTCTGCCGCGCAGACTCCTAGCTGGCCCCCACGCTCCGTCACTTCGTGTACTCGCTGCCCTCTGAGGGGGGGCGCCGGCCGCCTTGGGGCGGCCCGGCACCGGCCTGAGCTCGCGCTAGTGCAGGTCGAAGCAGCAGCCCGCGTAATAGGGCTTGTCGCCGCCTTCGACGAAAGGCACCTCGATCGGCTTGCCCTCGTTGCGCCAGGCGTCGCGCCGTTTGTACCCGGCTGCGGCCAGCTCGGCGAGCAGCTCGTCGTGATGCTGGATGCGGTAGGGACAGACGGCGAAGCCGATGCTGTTGAGCGTGTAGAGCGTGCGCTCCGGATGAACCGCCGTCGTGTTGAGGATGATGCGCCGCGGCTTCACGGCAAGCGCGGCGATGATTTCGGACATGTGCGTCGGCAGGTACTGCAGGCTGCCCGAGGCGTAGAGCACGTCGCAGCCGCTCGCGTCGCGCCAGTCGGTGGTGAAGCCGAGCTGCGCGCTGGCCTCGCGCTGTACCGCGAGCCCCCGGCCGCTCTCCACCACCTTGGGCACGTCGCAGACGGTCCAGCGCAGGTCGGCAGGGTAGTGGAGCATGCGGCGGAAGGCGTAGTACTTGATGCCGACGTGGCCGCCCAGGTCGAAGATGCTGCGCATGCCGTCGTCGAGCGCGCGGCCGAGCCAGAACAGGCCCGGGTAGTCGTAGAAAGCGACCTGGTGACTGTAGAAGGCGTCCGCCGGGGCGTTGTCGTATCCGACGGCCTTCGAGGGTGGCGCGCCGGCTTCGGCGGCGGCGAAGCTCTCGAAGGAACCCATGAACAGGTTCTCTTCGCGGTTATCCAGGAACTTGCGGCGGTAGGCAGCTTCGCGGACCGAAGACGGCAGCAGATTCGACAGCATGGAAACCCTTTTGCTCACGGTGGATGCAGCGCGTATTTTGTACTTTGAAACAAAAGTATTCAACTGTTTCATGCATTTTTCGTGTCTCCGGCGGGCTTCCCGGTCGGGCCGGGCCTCACTGCGCCTGGTAGCCGGCGTTCTCGATCGCCACGATGATGTCCTGCCGCGGTTGATGGCTCAGCACGTCGACATGGCCGGTTTCGAGATCGACCGTGACCTGCGCCTCGGGATCGACTGTCTGCACCGCGTTCTGCACGGCGCTCGCGCAATGGGCGCAGCTCATGCCCAGGACCTGGAATTTCTGGCTCATCGTTGCTCCTTTCATGGGGATTGATGCGCAAGTGTCAACCTTCTCACGTTGTCAACGTCCAGTACAGGGGCGCTCGTCGCTTGCCGTATCCTCGCCTGCGGCCCGCGGCAAGCCCCGGTAACGAACTCTCCTCTCCCTGTCCCATGCGAATCCTGCTGGTCGAAGACGATGCGGTATTGCGCGGCGTGATGCTGCGCAGCCTGGGCGATGCCGGGCATCGCGTGGACGTGGCGGCGAACGTGGAGGACGCCGACCACCTGTGGCGCGTGCAGCTTTTCGACGCGGTGCTGCTCGATCTCAGCCTGCCGGCAACGGCCAGCCCGACCAGCGGTCTCGCCAGCGGCCTCACCGTGCTGCGCCATGCACGCGCGCGCGGCGACCGCACGCCGGTGCTGGTGCTGACCGCGCGCGATCGCACCGAGGAGCGCATCGCCGGCCTCGATGCGGGCGCCGATGACTACCTCGGCAAGCCCTTCGACCTGGCCGAGGTGGAGGCGCGTCTGCGCGCGCTGGTGCGCCGCGCGCAGGGCACCGAGGACATCGCCACGCTGGGCCGGCTGCGGCTGGACCGCAAGGCGCGCCGCTTCTCGCTGGCCGGCGCGCCGCTGGAGCTGCCGGCGCGCGAGTTCGAGGTCTTGTGGGAGCTCATGAGTCCGCCGGGCCGCGCGGTCAGCAAGCGGACCATGTCCGACAAGCTCTCCAGCTTCGACGAAGCGCTGGGCGACAACGCGCTGGAGGCCTTCATCTCACGCCTGCGCAAGAAGCTCGCGGGCAGCGGTGCGGCCATCCGCACGCTGCGCGGCATCGGCTACCTGCTGGAAGCGGCCGAGTGAAGCCGGCGTCGCGCCGGGCGTCGGCGGGCGCGCCTTCGCTCACTTCGCGCGTGCTGCGGCGCGTGCTGCTGCCGCTGGCCCTGACCTGGCTGGTGGGCACCGCGGTCGCGGTGGCCGTGGCCAGCCACTTCACCGAGCAGGCCTTCGACCGCGCCTTGCTCGACGATGCCTATTCGGTCTCGGCCAACGTGGAGGCCGGCGAGCGCGACATCCGGCTGCAGCTGTCGCCGCGCGAGGTCACGAGCGTGCTCTTCGACCAGTCCGAAACGGTGTACTTCGCGGTGCTGCGGCCCGACGGTTCGCTGCTCGCCGGCCACGCGGGCCTGCAGGCACCGGCGCCGGAGGAGGGTGCGCACCATCGCTTTTCCGATGTCCGCTACCAGGGGCAGGCGCTGCGCGCGGTGGTGCTGAACCACGAAGCGCCCAAGGCCTTCCGCGTCGTGATCGCGCAGACCACGCGCGCCCGTTCCGCACTGGTCGAACGGCTCTTGCTCTATTCGCTGGCGCCGCAAGGCGTGCTGCTGGCACTGCTGGCCGTCTGGCTGTGGCGCGGCATCGAAGGCGAGCTGCGCCCGCTCGGCGAACTGCGCCGGACGCTGGACCGGCGCGATGCCCACGACCTCGCGCCGGTGCCGGTGGCGCGCAGCTCGCGCGAACTCGAGCGCCTGGGCGAGACGCTCAACGCGCTGTTCGAACGGCTGGGCCACAGCGTGCGTGCGCAGCGCGAGTTCGCCGGCAACGTGGCGCACGAACTGCGCACGCCGCTGGCCGGCATCCGCGCCCTCGCCGACTACGGTCTCGCGCAGCAGGCGCCGGCCGTGTGGCGCGAACAGCTGCAGCACATTGTCGAGAGCCAGGCGCGCGCGAGCCACCTGGTCGACCAGCTGCTCGCCCTGGCGCTGGCCGACGAGGCCCGCACCGGCCTGCAGCGCACGCCGCTTCGGCTCGACGAGCTGGTGGAGCAGGCAGTGCTGCGCCATCTCGCGCGCGCCGATGCGCAAGGCGTGGATCTGGGTGCGCTGGGCCTCGACCAGCCGGTGACGGTGCAGGCCCATGCCGCGCTTGTCGAAGGCATCCTCGACAACCTGGTCGACAACGCGCTGCGCTACGGCGGCCGCACCGTCACCATCGAGCTCGCGGATCGCACGCTCGCCGTGATCGACGACGGCCCCGGCATCGCGCCCGAGGTCCAGCGCGACCTGCTGCAGCGCTGGTCGCAAGGACCGGCCGGGCAGAAGCTGGGGCAGGGCGCCGGCCTCGGGCTCGCGATCGTGGCGCGCTATGCCGCGCTGCTCGGTGCCGAGCTGCGTTTCGACAAGGCCTCGGAGGCGGGCGGGCTGCGCGTCAGCGTGGCCTTCGCGGTCGACGCGTCACCCGAAGATCAGCCCAGCGCCGGATAGTCGATGTAGCCCTTCGCGCCGCCGCCGTAGAAGGTGCTCTTGTCCCACGGGTTGAGCGGCGCGCCTTCGCGCAGGCGGCGCACCAGGTCGGGATTGGAGATGAAGGGCTTGCCGAAGGCCACGAGGTCGTCGCCTTCCTTCAAGGCTTCTTCGGCCAGCGGCTTGTCGTAGCCGTTGTTCACCATCCAGGCGCCCTTGCCGCCGGCCCGGCGGTAGACGGCCTTGAGGGCTTCGTAGTCGAAGGGGCGGTCTTCCAGCTCGCGCGGGCCGCCGGTGGCGCCCTCGACGACGTGGATGTAGGCCAGGTTGAGCGTGGCGAGCTGTTTCACGACGTACTCGAAGAGCGGCTGCGGATTCTCGTCGTGCACGTCGTTGGCCGGCGTCACGGGCGAGATGCGGATGCCGGTGCGACCGCCGCCGACCGCGTCGACCACGGCGCGCGTCGCTTCGAGCAGCAGGCGGGCGCGGTTCTCGATGCCGCCGCCGTAGTCGTCGCTGCGCTGGTTGCTGCCGGTCTTGAGGAACTGGTCGAGCAGGTAGCCGTTGGCGGCATGCACCTCGACGCCGTCGAAGCCGGCCGTCTCGACGGCATTGCGTGCCGCCGCAGCGTAGGTGTGGACGATGCCGGGCAGCTCGCTCGCGTCGAGCGCGCGGGGCTCGGAGGTTTCGACGTAAGTGGGAACACCGTCCCTGAAGAGCACGGTCTTGGTCTTGGCCGTGACGGCCGATGGCGCGACCGGCTGGCCGCCATCGGGCTGCAGCTCGTTGTGCGAGACCCGGCCCACGTGCCAGAGCTGGACCACGATCTTGCCGCCCTCGGCGTGCACCGCCTCGGTCACGCGCTTCCAGGCGTCGAGCTGCTCGCTGCCGTAGAGGCCGGGCACGTCGGCATAGCCCTGGCCCTGCTGGCTGATCGCGGTGGCTTCGGTGATCAGCAGTCCGGCACTGGCGCGCTGCGCGTAGTAGGTGGCGGTGATGTCGCGCGGCACGGCGTCGGGCGAGCGGTTGCGCGTGAGCGGCGCCATGACGATGCGGTTGGCCAGCTTCAAGTGGCCGGCCTGGATGGGGTCGAAGAGGGAGGACATCGGTTCTGCTTGTTGGGGTGGATGAACAGCGCGAACGGTAAACCGGCGCGCCTAACCGCGCTGCCGCGGGGTTGTCGGTTTGCTGCTAGGGGATGCAGCAGAATGCCCGCACTCCATGACGATGCACGCCACCACGCTCACGCCCGCGCAGGCCCTGCGCCTCGCGCTCGCGTTGTCGATGGGGGCCGCAGTCTCACTCGGCATCACGCGCTTTTCCTATGCCTTGCTGCTGCCGCCGATGCGCGCGGACCTGGGCTGGAGCTACACGCTGGCCGGCGCGATGAACACGGCGAATGCGGCCGGCTATCTGCTGGGCGCATTGATGACGCCGGCCTTGATGCGGCGCTTCGGCCCGGTCCGCCTGCTGGTCTGGGGCGCGCTATGGGCCAGCCTGTTCATGGCGGCCAGCGGCTTCTTCACCTCGGCCTCGGCGCTGCTGTTGCAGCGCTTGCTGGCCGGGCTGGCGAGCGCCTGGGTGTTCGTCGCGGGCGGCCTGCTGGCGGCGCGGCTCGGGACGCTGCAGCCTTCGCGCGCAGGTTTTTTGCTGGGCCTGTACTACGGCGGCACGGGCTTCGGCATCACTTTGTCGGCGCTCCTGGTACCGCCGGTGCTGCACGCTGCCGCGGGCGAAGCGCATGGCTGGGCCTGGGCCTGGTGGGCGCTGGCGCTGGCGAGCTTCGCGGGGACGGCCGTACTGGGATATGCCGCGCATGCGATGCCGAGCGAGGCGCGTGCACCCGCTTCGCCGGCGTCAGCGCACGAGGCGGCCGCGCAGCCCGCGCGCGCAGTACTTCGCTTCGGCTGGGCGCTCGCGGGCTATGCGCTCTTCGGCGCCGGCTACATCGGCTATATGACCTTCGTGATCGCGCTACTGCGCGAGCAGGGCGCGAGCCCGGTCCGCATCACGATCTTCTACGCGCTGCTCGGCGTGGCCTGCGTGGCTTCGTCGCGGCTCTGGGCCGGCTTGCTGGATCGCTTCCGTGGCGGTCAGCCGCAGGCGTTGCTCAATGCCCTGCTGGGCATGGCGACACTGCTGCCGGTGCTGAGTGCAGCGTGGCCGGTGACGCTGGTCTCGGGGCTGCTGTTCGGCGCAGTGTTCCTGTCGGTGGTGGCCTCGACCACCGCGCTGGTGCGCCACAACCTGCCGGCCGAACAATGGGCCACCGGCATCAGCGCCTTCACGATCATCTTCGCGCTGGGGCAGATCGTGGGGCCCACCGTGACCGGCTGGATCTCCGACGGGCCGGGCGGCCTGGCGCGCGGCCTGGTGGCCTCGGCGATCACTCTGTGGGCCGGGGCCGCGCTCGCCTCGCGGCAGCGGCCGCTGTTGCTTACTTGAGCAGGCCTTCGGTCTTCATGGCTTCCTGCACCGCCGGGCGGGCGCCGACGCGTGCATGCCAGGCCTGCACGTTCGCGTAGGGCGAGATGTCGACGCCGGTCGGCTTGGTCCAGTTGGTGACGGTGAACAGGTAGCCGTCGGCCACGGTGAAGTGCTCGCCCATCAGGTAGTCCTTGCCTTCGAGCTCGCCGTTGAGCCACTCGTAGCGCGACTGCAGCTTGGTCCTGAAGATGGCCTTGGCTTCTTCGGGCATGTTGGGGTTGAACATCGGCGAGTAGGTCTTGTGCATTTCGGTGCCGATGAAGGTGAGCCACTCCTGCAGCCGGTAGCGCGAGAGCGTGCCGTTGGCGGGGGCGAGGTTCTTGTTCGGCGCGAGATCGGCGATGTATTGCACGATGGCCGGACCTTCGCGCAGGCGGGTGCCGTCGTCGAGCTCGAGCATCGGCACGTAGCCGAGCGGGTTGATGCCGTAGTAGTCGGTGCCGTCCTGCAGCTTGTGGCTCTTGGTGCTGGCGAGCACGGGTTCGAAGGCGAGGCCGGCTTCGCGCAGTGCGATATGGGGCGAGAGCGAGCAGGCGCCCGGCGAGTAATACAGCTTCATGCGAAACACTCCAATGGATATTCGGAAAGCGTTCTTTCTTGCGAACGCGAGGCCGATGCTAGCGGGTTCGACGCGAGCGCGTTTGTCCTACGGCGCCTTGGGCGCGGCGACTATCGGGTCGGCCGGCGCGCCTTTCTAAGCTCCCGGCACCGCGGGCGGAAGTCCGCACACAAGGAGCTCGTTCATGTTGAAGTACGCCATCGTTTTCGCGGTGATCTCGCTGATCGCCGGCGCCCTCGGCTTCGGCGGCGTGGCGGCCGGCGCGGCCGGCATCGCGAAGGTGCTGTTCGGGCTGTTCCTGATCCTGGCGGTCGTGTTCCTCGTTCTTGCGGCGCTCGGGGTGGGCGCGGTGAAGAAAGCGCTGGATTGACGCACTACTCGAACGTGGAGGCGGTGCTCGACTACGAGGTCGAGGCGCCGTCGCACCTGCTGCTCAACATCGAGGCCGCGCGCAGCGGCGCACAGACTGTGATCAGCGAGGATCTGGCGATCGAGCCGGCGGTGGAAATGCAGGCGTTCTGCGACCAGGGCAACGGCAACCGCTTCATCCGTTTCGATGCGGCGCCGGGGCGGCTGAAGATTCGCTACCGCGCCAGCGTCCAGCGCACACACATGGAAGTGCCGCCTGATCTGGCCGAAGTGCCTGTGAATCAGGTGCCCAACGAGATCCTCCACTACATGATGCCGACGCGCTACTGCGAGTCGGACCTGATGTCGCGCTGCGCGCAGCAACTCTTCGGCGATCTGCCGCCGGGCATCGGACGCGTACAGGCCATCGCCGACTGGATTCACGACAGCATCACCTATGAACCGGGCAGCAGCGACTCGACCACCACCGCGCGCGAGGTCTTCGTCGAGCGCGCCGGCGTGTGCCGCGATTTCGCGCACCTGGGCATCACCTTCTGCCGCGCGCTCAACATCCCGGCGCGGCTGGTGGTGGGCTATGTGTGGTTCGACGAGCCGCCGCAGGATTTTCATGCGCTGTTCGAGGCCTGGCTGGGCGGGCGGTGGGTCTTGTTCGATGCCACGCGCATGGCGCCGGTCGATCGCCTGGTACGCGTGGGCACGGGGCGCGATGCGAAGGACGTCGCCTTCTGCACCATCTTCGGGCCGGTGCGCATGACGGGCAAGTCGCTGGTCGTGCGCGAGCTGCAGGACGAGCGCCTCACGCCGCCTGCAGCGCCGGCGCCGAGCGGGCAGCTGGTGGGGATCGAGAAGCCGGTGCCGGTGGTCGCAACGGCCGAATTGCTATCAAATTGATAGCAGAAAATCCAGGCAGGATCGGGCGCAGGCGCTTGTCCCTGCGCGCGGCACGGAGCGGCGCCCGCGATTAAAATTGGCGCCCCTTTCCGCGAGCGCACGCGCAGGTGCGCCCCCACTCTCCATGCTGTACCCCGAAGAATTCGATGTGATCGTCGTCGGCGGCGGCCATGCCGGCACCGAAGCCGCGCTGGCCTCCGCGCGCATGGGCGCGCGCACGCTGCTGCTCACCCACAACATCGAGACGCTGGGGCAGATGAGCTGCAACCCCTCGATCGGCGGCATTGGCAAGGGGCACCTGGTGAAGGAGGTCGACGCGCTCGGCGGCGCGATGGCGATCGCGACCGACGAGGGCGGGATCCAGTTCCGCATCCTCAATTCGAGCAAGGGGCCGGCCGTGCGAGCGACGCGCGCACAGGCCGACCGCGTGCTCTACAAGGCCGCGATCCGGCGCCGGCTCGAGAACCAGCCGAACTTGTCGCTGTTCCAGCAGGCGGTCGATGACCTGATGATCGAGGGCGACCGCGTGGTCGGCGCGATCACGCAGGTCGGCATCGCGTTCCGCGCGCGGGCGGTGGTGCTGACGGCTGGCACTTTTCTCGACGGCCGGATCCATGTCGGGCTCGACAACTACCAGGCCGGCCGCGCCGGCGATCCACCGGCGGTCAGCCTGTCGGCGCGCCTCAAGGAACTGAAGTTGCCGCAAGGCCGGCTCAAGACCGGCACCCCGCCGCGGCTGGATGGGCGGAGCATCGACTTCTCGAAGTGCGTCGAGCAGCCGGGCGACGGCATGCCCGGCGGCGCCGGGCCGATGCCGGTCTTCAGCTTCATGGGCCGGGCCGACATGCACCCGCGGCAGATGCCGTGCTGGATCACGAACACCAACGCGCGCACGCACGAGATCATCCGCTCCGGTTTCGACCGCAGCCCGATGTTCACCGGCAAGATCGACGGTATCGGCCCGCGTTACTGCCCGAGCGTCGAAGACAAGATCAACCGCTTCGCCGACAAGGAAAGCCACCAGATCTTCCTGGAGCCCGAAGGCCTGACGACCAACGAGTACTACCCGAACGGGATTTCGACCAGCCTGCCTTTCGACATCCAATACCAGCTGGTGCGATCGATGGCCGGGCTGGAGAACGCCCACATCCTGCGGCCGGGCTACGCGATCGAGTACGACTACTTCGATCCGCGCGAACTCAAGAGCAACTTCGAGACGCGCGCGATCCAGGGGCTGTTCTTTGCGGGGCAGATCAACGGCACCACCGGCTACGAAGAGGCGGCGGCGCAGGGCTTGTTCGCCGGTATCAATGCGGCGCTGCAATGCAGAGGGGAGGCCGCCTGGATGCCCCGCCGCGACGAAGCCTATTTGGGTGTGCTGGTCGACGACCTGATCACCAAGGGTGTGACCGAGCCCTATCGCATGTTCACCAGCCGGGCCGAGTTCCGGCTGCAGCTGCGCGAAGACAACGCCGACATGCGGCTCACCGAGATCGGGCGCAAGCTGGGTTTGGTGGACGATGCGCGCTGGGCTGCCTTCTCGCGAAAGCGCGATCTTGTTTCACGTGAAACAGAGCGCTTGCGTTCGATCTGGGTGAATCCGCGCAACCTGCCGGCCACGGAGTCCGAGCGCGTGCTCGGCAAGGCGATCGAGCGGGAGTACAACCTGGGTGACCTGCTGCGCCGGCCCAATGTGAGCTACGCCTCGCTGATGTCGCTGGACGGCGGGAAGTACGGCTCGGACCAGCCCCTGGGCGAATCGGAGGTCGAGCAGATCGAGATCGCGGCCAAGTATGCCGGCTACATCGACCGGCAGCATGACGAGGTCGAGCGGGCGGCGCACTTCGAGAATCTCAAGCTGCCGGCCGATCTCGACTACAGCCAGGTCGCGGCGCTGAGCTTCGAGGTGCGGCAGAAACTGACCAAGCACCGGCCGGAAACCCTGGGACTGGCTTCGCGCATCTCCGGTGTGACGCCGGCGGCCATCTCGCTCTTGATGATCCATCTTCGCAAGGGCGGCCATCGCGCCTTTGCCAAGGACGCGGCGGCCGAGCCGCAGCAGATCGGGGAATGAGCCAGGATCTGGCGCTGCGCGATGGCGCAGCCAAACTCGGCCACGCGCTGAGCGATCGCCAGTGCGAGCGGCTGCTGGCCTATGGCGCACTCATCCTCAAGTGGAACAAGGTCTATAACCTGACGGCGCTGCGCGATCCGGCGACGGTGCTGACGCACCATCTGCTGGACAGCCTGTCGGTGATCGGGCCACTGGAGCGCGAGTGGCCGGGGAGGGCGAAACTGCTCGATGTCGGCGCCGGCGCCGGTCTGCCGGGCGTGGTGATCGCGATCCTGCGCGAGGACATCGACGTCAGCTGCCTCGATGCGGTGGCCAAGAAGGCCGCTTTCGTCCAGCAGGTCGCGGCCGAGTTGGGCCTGCGCAACCTGAAGGGCGTGCACGCGCGCGTCGAATCGCTCACCGGAAGCTACGAGCTCATCAGTTCACGTGCCTTCGCCTCGCTCCCCGACTTCTTCAACGGCTCGATGCACCTGCTCGCGCCCGCCGGGATTTGGCTGGCCATGAAAGGCAAGGTGCCCGATGATGAACTGGCCGAGTTGCCGCCCGGAATCGATGTGTTTCACGTGGAACAACTGAGCGTTCCGGGCCTCGACGCGGAGCGTTGCATCGTCTGGGCACGAAAAGCTGGGCCCTGACAGGCGCCCGACGCGTCGACCTCGCTTAGACTCGACGCTCTCCCATCGAAGGTAAATTCCATGTTCGGCATCGCTGACTACGGCGCGTTCGTCGCCGCCATCATCATCTTTCTTGCGATTCCCGGGCCCGGGAACCTGGCGATCATCACTTCGACCGGCAAAGGCGGGATCCGCGGCGGATTGGCGGCGGCCTTCGGCTTGATCGCCGGAGATCAGATGCTGATGTGGGCTGCCGTGGCCGGCGTCGCGGCCCTGTTGGGTGCCTATCCGGCTGCATTCAAGGCCGTCCAATGGTTGGGCGCGGCCTACCTGGCCTGGCTGGGCTTCAAGATGCTGACCGCCAAACCCGGCGCTGCGCCCATCCTGAACATCCGGCCACGGCAGTACTTCCGCCAGGCTTTGATGATCACGCTGCTGAACCCGAAGGCGATCGTCTTCTACATGGCTTTCTTCCCGCTCTTCGTCGATCCGGCGCGCCACCAGGGGTTCACGACCTTCGCGGTGATGGCGCTGACGATCGCCGTGCTGACCTTCGTCTATTGCCTGATCGCGACGCTGCTCACGCACTTCCTCGCTGAGCGGCTGCGCGCCAATCCCCGCATCTCGGCCATGCTGGAAAAGCTGGCCGGCGTCTTCCTGATCGCCTTCGGCGTCAAGCTGGCGGTGTCCAGATAGCATGGCGAAGATCTTTTGCATCGCGAACCAGAAGGGCGGCGTCGGCAAAACCACGACCACCGTCAACCTCGCCGCCGGCTTGGCGAAGGTGGGCCAGCGCGTCCTGATGATCGATCTCGACCCGCAGGGCAATGCCACCATGGGCTCGGGCATCGACAAGCGGAAGCTGGAAACGACGGTGTACGACGTGCTGCTCGAATCCGCTTCCGTGGCCGAAGCGCGCGTGAACTCCGAAAAATGCGGCTATGACGTGCTGGGCGCGAACCGCGAACTGGCCGGCGCCGAGGTGGAAATGGTCGCGCTCGACCGGCGCGAAAAGCGCCTGCGCACCGCGCTGGCCGCCGTCGGCGCCGAGTACGACTTCATCCTGATCGACTGTCCGCCCAGCCTGAGCCTGCTTACGCTCAACGGCCTGTGCTCCGCCCACGGCGTGATCGTGCCGATGCAGTGCGAGTATTTCGCGCTCGAAGGCCTGACCGACCTGGTCAACACCATCAAGCAGGTGCACGCCAACCTCAACAAGAATTTGCAGATCATTGGCCTGCTGCGCGTGATGTTCGATCCGCGCATCACGCTGCAGCAGCAAGTCAGCGAGCAACTCAAGTCCCATTTCGGCGAGAAGGTGTTCGACACCGTGATCCCGCGCAATGTGCGGCTGGCCGAGGCGCCGAGCTATGGCCTGCCGGGCGTGGTCTTCGATCCGGCGGCCCGGGGCAGCCAGGCTTTCATCGCCTTTGCACAGGAGCTGGTCGAGAAGATGCCGCCGGCCAGTGCGATGGCGGGTGCCGCCGCCGCACCCGCGCCGGAGCCGATGGATGCGCCGCCGGTTGCGATCCAGGATCCGAACGGCCTCTGAGGCCCGTCGGATCGATCTCTTTTGCTATCAATTTCGCAGCAGATGACTGTTCCGAAAATCCTGTTGCTGCCCGGCTGGCAAGACAGCGACCCGCCGCATTGGCAGAGTCGCTGGGAGGCGGTCCATGGCGATCACCGTGTCGAGCAGCATGACTGGATGCGCCCCTTGCGCGGCGACTGGTCGGCCCGTCTCGAAGAAGAAATCCTGGCCGTGCCGGGGCAGGTCGCGCTCGTCGCGCACAGCCTTGGCTGCATCCTCGTCGCCGCCTGGGCCGCGCACTCGCGCAACACGCACAAGGTGGCGGCCGGGCTGCTGGTGGCACCCGGTGATCTTGAGCGCGAGGACCTGCGCGAGTTGATCCCAGGCTGGGCGCCGATCGTGCGCAAACCCTTGCCATTCCGCGCTCTTGTGATCGCGGCCAACGACGACCCCTACTGTGCCGCCGAGCGCTCGCGCGAGATGGCCCGCGACTGGGAAGCCCGTTACATCGACGCAGGTCGGGGCGGCCACCTCAATGGCGAATCCGGCCTGGGCGACTGGCCCCGAGGCCGGCAATTGCTGAACGATCTATTGAAAGAAGAATGACCTCGATGGCCACCAAGAAACCCAAGGGCCTCGGCCGCGGACTCGAAGCCCTGCTGGGCCCGACCTTCAACGGCCCGGACAGCTCCGCCAACGACGATGCCGCGCCGCCCAACCCGACCGCCCTGAACCTCGACCAGATGGTGCCCGGCGTCTACCAGCCGCGCACGCGCATGGACGAGGGTGCGCTTTACGAACTGGCCGAGAGCATCAAGGCCCAGGGGATCATGCAGCCGATCCTGGTTCGCCGCCTCGACGGAGATGCGGCGCGCACCAAGAACGCCGAGTTCGAGATCATCGCGGGCGAGCGCCGCTTCCGCGCGGCCAAGCTGGCCGGGCTCGACAGCGTGCCTGTGCTGGTGCGCGACGTGCCGAACGAAGCCGCCGCGGCCATGTCGCTGATCGAGAATATCCAGCGTGAAGACCTCAATCCATTGGAAGAAGCCCAAGGCCTGCAACGTCTTGTGGCCGAGTTTGGGCTCACTCACGAATCTGCGGCCCAGGCGGTGGGCCGCTCGCGCAGTGCCGCCAGCAATCTGCTGCGTCTTCTGAACCTGGCCGAGCCCGCTCAGGCGATGCTGATGGCCGGTGACATCGACATGGGCCATGCGCGCGCGCTGCTTTCGCTCGACAAGGGCACCCAGATCACCGCGGCCAACCAGATCGCCGCCAAGAAGCTCTCGGTGCGTGAGGCCGAGGCGCTGGTCAAGAAGCTGGCCGCCGAATTCAGCCTCACGCCGTCGCCGCGGCGCGGCGCGGCCGAGAAGTCGCGCGACCTCCAGCGTGTGGAGGAAGAGCTGGCCGATCTGCTGGCAGCCGAGGTCGAGGTGCGCATCAAGAAGCGCAGCAAGCGCAACGGGAAGGTGGAGGAGAGCGGAGAACTCGCCATCCACTTCGGCTCGCTCGAAGCGCTCAACGGTTTGATCGACCGCATCCGCCAAACGGCATAACTCAACAACATCGCGGATCCCCTGCTTCCGGGCGATTGATTCGCCGGCTTCTTTGCGCATATGCTCAGGAGTTACTTTTTTTAACTTTAGTCCGAAAGTTCTCGGAGGGGATTCCACATGCACATCGCTCGACTTCCGCTTGCCGCCGTCGCCGTGGGGGCGCTTCTTTTGACCGGTTGCCAGACCACCGACATGCAGATGGGCAGCCAGAGCGCGAAGACCGTGGCGACCGGCAGCGCAGCCGGAAGTGCATCGGCCAATACCAGCAGCGCGCTCGAGCGCTGCGCCTCGCCGCTGGGCACCGTGTCGCTGATCGAGAACCAGTCGGCGGGCTGGTACACCGTCCTGCGCAACGAATACAAGCTGCCGCCCACGGCCAACCTGCTGCGCCTCTTGATCCAGCAATCCAACTGCTTCGTGGTGGTCGAGCGCGGCGCGCCCGGCATGAACGCCATGTCGCGCGAACGCGATCTCATGGCATCGGGCGAAATGCGCCAGGGCAGCAACTTCGGGCGCGGCCAGATGGTGGCCTCCGACTACGGCATGTCGCCCGAGATCGTGTTCAGCAACAGCAATGCCGGCGGTGTCGGCGGCTCCTTGGGCGGCCTGGTCGGCGGCCGTTACAGCGGCGTGCTGGCGGCAGTCGGCGGCAACCTGCAGACCAAGGAAGCGAGTGCGCTGCTGACGCTGATCGACAACCGCTCCGGCGTGCAGGTCGCGGCCTCGGAAGGCAGCGCCTCCAAGACCGACTTCGGCGCCTTCGGCTCCGTCTTCGGCGGCAGCGGCGCCGGCGCTCTCGGCGGCTACACCAACACGGCGCAGGGCAAGGTGATCAGCGCCGCCTTCATGGACGCCTTCAACCAGATGGTCGTTTCGCTGCGCAACTACAAGGCGCAGACGGTGCAAGGGCAGGGCCTGGGCGGCGGCGGCCGGCTGGGTGTCGACGGCGGCGTGGCGCCGTCGCAGACCTCGGCACCGGCGGAACGCGCTCCCACACGTCGCGACGGCACCAAGAAATAAGGCGCGGCGCTCAGGGTGCAAAGCCCGGCGGCTCTTCGAGCCCCGGGCTTTTTGCATTCTTCGTCAGAGGCTGAAGATCTTGCCGGGGTTCATGATGTTCTTCGGATCGAGCGCGCGCTTGATCGTGCGCATCATGTCGATCGCGCCGGTGCCGGCTTCGGCGACCAGAAAATCCATCTTGTGCAGGCCGACGCCATGCTCGCCCGTGCAGGTGCCCTCGAGCGCCAGCGCGCGCGACACCAGCGCATGGTTGAGCTTCTCGGCCGTCACGCGCTCCTCGGGCGCATTCGGATCCAGCAGATAGCCGAAGTGGAAGTTGCCGTCGCCCACGTGGCCGACCAGGAAGTAGGGGATGCCGCTGGCATCGGCTTCGGCCACCGATTCGAGCAGGCAGTCGGCCAGCCGCGAGATCGGCACGCAGGTGTCGGTCGAGATCACGCGGCAGCCGGGGCGCGACTGCACGGCCGCGAAATAGCTGTTGTGCCGCGCGGTCCACAGGCGCGTGCGCTCCTCCGGAGTGCTGGCCCATTCGAAAGCCTTGCCGCCATGGCCGCTGGCCAGCTCCTGCACGGTCTCGGCCTGCTCCTTGACGCCGGCCGGCGAGCCGTGGAACTCCATCAGGAGCATCGGCTCCTCGCGCAGGCCGAGCTTGGCGTAAGCGTTCACCATGCGCACCGTGTTGACGTCGATCAGTTCGACGCGCGCGATCGGCACGCCCAGCTGGATGATCTCGATCGTGGTGCGCACGGCCGCCTCGATGCTCGGGAAGGAGCAGATCGCGGCCGACACCGCCTCGGGCAGCGGATAGAGGCGCAGCGTGATCTCGGTCACCACGCCCAGCGTGCCCTCGCTGCCGACCATCAGGCGCGTGAGGTCGTAGCCGGCCGATGACTTCTTGGCGCGCGTGCCGGTGCGGATCACCTCGCCGCTCGCCGTGACCACCTCGAGCGCCAGCACGTTCTCGCGCATGGTGCCGTAGCGCACGGCGTTCGTGCCGCTCGCGCGGGTGGCGGTCATGCCGCCGATCGAAGCGTCCGCGCCCGGGTCGATGGGGAAGAAGAGGCCGGTGCTCTTGATCTCGTCGTTGAGCTGCTTGCGCGTCACGCCGGGCTGCACCGTGACCGTGAGGTCGTCGGCATTGGTCGAGAGCACGCGGTTCATGCGGCTCACGTCGATGCTGATGCCGCCCTGCACCGCGAGCAGATGCCCTTCGAGCGAGGAGCCGACGCCGAAGGGGATCACCGGCACGCTGTAGTCGCTCGCCAGCTTGACCGCGTCAGCCACGTCCTGCGTGCTCTCGGCGAAGACCACCGCCGAGGGCGGCGGCGCATCGAAGGAGGACTCGTCGCGCCCGTGCTGCGTGCGCACCGCCATCGCGGTCGAGCAGCGCTCGGCAAAGCGCGCCTTCAGGGCTTCGATCAGCGCATCGGGCACCTCGCGCAGCGCGATCTCGGGCGTGAGATGGGAAAGGGCGGCGGGGGCGTTCATCGGCGGGTCTCCTGAAGGGTCTACCATTCTACGAACCGCATTCGAAAAGGGCCCCGACATGGGCAATCGACTCACCCAGATCGCCACGCGCACCGGCGACGACGGCACCACCGGCCTCGGCGACAACACGCGCGTGCCCAAGGACCACCTGCGCGTGCACGCGATGGGCGACGTGGACGAACTCAACTCGCAGATCGGCGTGCTGCTGTGCGAGCCGATGCCGGCGCCGGTGCGCGAGCTGCTGGTCGACGTGCAGCACCAGCTCTTCAATCTCGGCGGCGAGCTCTCGATGCCGGGCTATGCGCTGCTCAAGGCCGATGCGCTGCTGCAGCTCGACAACGCGCTGGCCGAGCACAATGCGGCGCTGCCGCGCCTGGCCGAGTTCATCCTGCCGGCCGGCACCCGCGCCGCCTCGTTGGCGCACGTGTGCCGCACGGTCGCGCGGCGTGCCGAGCGCGCGGTCGTCGCGCTTGGCGCGGAAGCCGAACTCAACGATGCGCCGCGCCAGTACCTCAATCGCCTGAGCGATCTGCTGTTCGTGCTTGCGCGCGTGCTCAACCGCGTCGACGGCGGCGACGACGTGTACTGGAAGAGCGAGCGCATGGCGCGTGTCGCTGCCAGTGAAGAATGACGACTTGAACCCTGGAACCCGAACCATGTCCATCGAACCCCGTTCTCCCGCATTGATCGCTGTGCTCATGTTCGCAGCCGTGCTCGCGCTGCCCACTGCCGCGTCGGCGCAGGGCGCCGACAACCCACCGAAGGCACAGCGTGCCAACACCCTGAAAACCCCGCCGCGCGACAACAAGGTCCTCGGCGGCATCGAGCGCGGTGCCGATGCTACCGGCCGTGGCATCGACCGCGCGGGCAGCGCCACCGAGCGTGGCGTCAACAACGCGTCGGAGCGCGCGAGCCGGCCGGTGCGCAGGGTAGGCGAGGCCTTCGGGCGCAAGCTCGGCGGCGGCCATGCCGCGCCGCCGCCGGTCGGGCCGCAGGGCAGCGCGCCGTAGCTTTACCTTGCTTCACCTCGCTCCTACACGCATCGCGTGTGCGCGACACATGGGCCGCCGACACTGAACTCCTCATCAACGCGAAGGAGTTCCAAGATGATCAAGTCCAAGAGCATGGCCGTGGCCGCAGCGGCGCTCGCGATGTGCATGGCAGGCAGCGCCTTTGCGCAGGATCGCCGGTTCGACCACGACGATCGCCGGGGCCCGCAGCAGCACCAGCAGCAGCAGCGCCAGTTCGACCGCCACGATGCTCGCCAGGACTTCCGGGACGGCCGCCATTTCGACCGCCACGGCTATGCGCATCCGCGTGCCGAATGGCGCCGCGGCGGCTACGTGCCGCGCGAATACCGCGGCCGCAACTACGTGGTGGGCGACTGGCGTGGCCATCGCCTGCAACAGCCGCCGCGCGGCTACCAGTGGGTCGGCGTGGGCGGCGACTACGTACTGGCTGCCATCGCCACCGGCCTGATCGCCCAGATCATCGCGGGGCAATAAGGCTTCAGACGGCGGTCGGCGCCATCTGGGCGCACACGTTGCGCCCGGTGATGGTCAGGCGCAGGCCGCCGCCATGCCATTCGAGCCAGTTCAGTTTCACGTAGGCGTCGATGTCCTTGTCGTCGATCCGGTCGGCCTGGCGCTGAGTCAACAGATCGACCGTGGCGGGCAGCGCCTGCCGCAGTCGTTCCCGGGCCGCAGCCTCATCGGCCGCGGAAGTGCGTGTTGGAATGGAAGTCGATGCCATGGCTGGTTCTTTTCCGATCGCTGAGGAATGGGGACCAATGTACGCTTCCTGTGTGAAGCGTCACGGACCTTTTTCTCGGATCAGGCCATAAGACGCCGACCGGCCATCATTTGCGCTTGGGCTGCAGCAGCTTGCTGACCTCGTCCACGTTGGACCGGATGCGTTCGCTCACGATGTCGAAGGCCTCGGCCTGCGACTTGGCCGCCAGCTCCGACAGTTCGCGGATGTCGTCGAGCGCCTGCTTGAAGGCGGCCTTGCCCATGGCATCGAGCTTGGCAAGGTTCTCGCGCGGCTCGGTGGGCGACATCCCCTTCACCGCGCCCTGCCATTCGACGATCGACGCCTTGAGCATCTCGGTCTGGCGCTGCACCACCGCCTGCAGTCCCTGGTAGGACTTCTCGTTGGCCTGCACCATCGCCTGCAGGTCCTTGCGCCCGCTCTCGACGATGGCGCCCGCGGCGCCCGCCAGCGGAAGGTTCTGCAAGCGCTCGGCCATGCCCTTGAGCGGCTTGATGAAGGCGTCCTGGACGTCGTCCGTCGCCGTTGGGCGCGCTTTCTTGGCGGCGGCGCTGCTCGACTTGCTGCTGGTTGCCATGGGTGTCTCCGTTCTGTGGTTGGGGCTGCCACGATACGCCCACATCACGGTTCCGTGGAAGCCGCTTGCAATTTCGCACGTATGTGCTAAATTGCCCGCATGGACGCCAAGACCCAGAAAAGCGAGATGACCCGCACTGCCATCGTCGGTGCGGCAATGGATCTCGCCTCGGCCGAAGGCCTGGAGGCCATCACGCTGCAGGCGGTGGCCACGCGGCTGGGCTTGTCCAAGAGCGGGGTGTTCTCGCGCGTGGGTTCGCGCGAGGCGCTGCAGAAGGCGGTGATCGAGGAATTCGGCCGCCGCTTCCTGGCCGATGTCTTCGTGCCCGCGATGCAAAAGCCCAAGGGCCTCGCGCGCCTCGACGAGATCGTGTCTCGCTGGATCGTGCGCACGCGGGACGTGGAGATCGAAACCGGCTGCATCTACACGGCCGGGGCCTTCGAGCTCGACGACCGCGAAGGCGAGCTGCGCGACCTGCTGCTGGAAGAAGTGACGCGCTGGCGCGCCGCACTCCGGCGCACGGTGCTGCAGGCCATCGAAACCGGCGAGCTCAAGGCCGACACCGACCCCGCGCAGCTGGTCAGCGAGATCAACGGCCTGATCATGGCCCTGCTGCACGACGCGCGCTTCCTGCGCGATCCGCGTGCCGCCGATCGCGCCATGCTGACCTGGCAGCGGCTGGTCGCCAGCTACAGGGCCTGAACCCATGTCTCTTTGCCTTCCCCCTCTTTCATCTAGATTTCGCACAATCGTGCGATAAAAGGAGAGCCTCATGTTGATCGCCTTACTCTTGCTTGGAGCCTGCCTGGCCGGGCTCGGCATCCGCTCCATTGTCGATACCCTGCGCAGCCTCCCCCGCAGCAACGAAGACTGGATCTGGTACTGAACATGGAATCCACCATCAGCACCGGCACCGGCGCGAACGCCGCCGCTTCCAACTACTACGGCGCCAGCCTCACGATGCGCGCGCTGCGCTTCGCGCTGGGCGCGGCACAACGCGCCTGGCCCGCCCTGGGGGTTCGCGCCGCCTATCGGCTTTTCGGCACGCCGCTGCCGCTCAAATGGTCGAACCGGCGCCATGGCCATGGCCCGGGCCCGGGCTGGCGGCGCGAGAGCTGGGCCTTCGAGGATGCGAACGTGAGCGTCTACATGCCCGTCGTGATGGCCGCGGACACGCCGCGGGTGCTGCTGGTGCATGGCTGGGGCGGCCATGCGGGCCAGATGCTGGCGCTCGCCCAGGCCGTGGCGGCCGAGGGTTTCACGCCGGTGCTGCTCGAGATGCCGGCCCATGGCCGCAGCGCGGGCACGGCCAGCAACCTGCCGCAGTTCGCACGTGCCATCGACTACGTGGCGGCGCGGCTGGTGCAGCAGGGGGCCATCCTGCAGGCCGTGGTCGCGCATTCGCTGGGCGCCAATGCGCTGGCCTATGCCGCGAGCCGCAGCCTGCCCGTGCAAAGCCTGGTGCTGCTGGCGCCGCCCGCGTCGCCGCATGCGTTCACGCGCTACTTCGCGCATGTGTTCGGACTCAGCGAGCGCACGCGGGCCGCGATGCAGCGCCGGGTCGAGGCGCGCGAGGGCATCCTGATGCCGCACCTGGAGCCGGCCGTCGTCGGCCCGCGCATCGCTCAGCCCACGCTGGTGGTGCACGACCGCGAGGATCGCGTCAACCGCTTCGCGGACGGGGTGGCCTACCGCGACGCGATCGCGGGCGCGCGGCTGATCGCGACCGAAGGCCTGGGCCACCGGCGCATCCTCAAGGAGCCCTCGGTGCTGCAGGAAGTCGCCGCGTTCATCGTCAGACCCTGAGAAGCGGAGGAAGGAGCCTCAGCGCGCCGCGAGCGCGGCCGCTGCCGCGTCCGGCAGCTCGATCTTGACCTCGAGCACCTCGAGGTCGTCCTGCTTCTCCAGGTGGACCTTGATGTCCTCGGCCTTGATCGACACGTACTTCGAGATCACCGCGATCAGCTCGCGCTGCAGCTCGGGCAGATAGTCGGGGCGGCGCTTGCCGCTCAGGGCGCTGCGCTCGTGCGCAAGAATGATCTGCAGCCGCTCCTTGGCGACGCTCGCCGTCTTCTTCTTTTCGCCCAGGAGGAACGAGAAAAAGGACATCGCTTACCTCCCGCCGAAGAAGCGCTTGAAGAAGCTCGGCTTCTCGGCATCGACGAAGCGCATCGGCTTGTCTTCCCCGAGGAAGCGCGCCACCACGTCGCTGTAGGCCTGCGCCACGTCGGTCTCCTTGTCGTGGATTGCGGGCACGCCCTGGTTGGAGGCCTGCAGCACGCTCTCGGATTCGGGGATCACGCCGAGCAGCTTGATGCGCAGGATGTCCTGGATGTCTTCCAGCGACAGCATCTGGCCGCCGGCCACGCGGTTCGGGTTGTAGCGCGTGATCAGGAGGTGTTCCTTGATCGGCTCGCCGCCTTCCTTGGCGCGCTTGGTCTTGGAGCCCAGCATGCCCAGGATGCGGTCGGAATCGCGCACCGACGAGACCTCGGGGTTGGTCACGATCAGCGCCTCGTCGGCGAAGTGCATCGCCATCAGCGCGCCGGTCTCGATGCCCGCGGGCGAGTCGCAGACGATGAAGTCGAAGCCCTGTTCGGCCAGCTCCTTGAGGATCTTCTCGACGCCTTCCTGCGTGAGCGCGTCCTTGTCGCGCGTCTGCGAGGCGGCCAGCACGAACAGGTTGTCGCACTGCTTGTCCTTGATGAGCGCCTGGCTCAGGTTGGCCTCGCCCTGGATCACGTTGATCAGGTCGTACACCACGCGCCGTTCGCAGCCCATGATCAGGTCGAGGTTGCGCAGGCCGACGTCGAAGTCGATCACGGCCGTCTTCTTGCCCGCGAGCGCGAGCCCCGATGCAAAGCTCGCGCTCGTGGTCGTCTTGCCGACGCCGCCCTTGCCCGAGGTCACCACCACAATCTTGGCCATTCGTATCCTTCTTTATTTCAGTAGTCTGTGTGCGAGGCGCTATTCGATGGCGCTCATCACGATCTTTTTTCCGTCGAGCGAGATCTGTGCCGGCTTGCCGGCGATGTCCGCCGGCAGCGCGACTTCCGACGTGCGGTAGATGCCCGCGATCGCCACCAGCTGCGCTTCCATGCAGGTCGTGAAGATGCGCGCCTCGGTGTTGCCGCGCGCGCCGGCGATCGCCTTGCCGCGCAGCGGTGCATAGACGTGGACGTTGCCGTCCGCGATCACTTCGGCGCCGAAGCTGACCACGGCCGTCACGACCACGTCGCCGCCGCGCGCATACACCTGCTGGCCGGAACGCAAGGGCTTGTCGATCACCAGCGTGCCGTTGGCCGGCACCGGCACTTCGCGCACGATCTGCGGCGCCTCGCTGGGCGCTTCGGCCGGCGGCGCGCTCGGGCGAGGACTCGGCGTCACCGGCATTGCGGCAAGCGACAGGCCCGCGGCACGCGCCGCGGCATTCTGGGCATCGTTGCCGCCGCGCACCGCGATCGGCTGCGTCTGGTGGCGCGCCAGCAACGCGCGCAGTGCGGCAAAGTCGATGTTGGGGCCCGCTTCGTCTTCCCGCAGCTGCGAAAGATCGATGACGACCGGTTCCTGGTCGAAGAAGTCGGGTGAATCGGCCAGCTGGACGTCCAGTGCCTCGGCCAGAACGTCGAGTTCGGCCGTCTTGAGGATCACGGCGATCAGCGGCAGCGTCGCGCTCTTGAATTCGAATACCGCCTTGGTGCGCGCGGCGGAAGCATCGGCCATGGAAAACGTTGGTGCGAAAAGCGTTGGAGTCTAACGGGCAGCAGGCCGCAGGCTGCTGACAGGCCGGCGAAAGAACACGCGGCACAACATCTCTTGCACCAGGTTGCATCTTCGCGCTCATGAAGGAGCGCCCGATTCCTACACGGGCGCCGGCCGTCTCTTCGCAGACTGGCCCGTTCCAAAACGGCGCGATGCGCACTTCCTGCCATGCAACCCATTCTCGATATCCGGACGGTCCAGCCTGATCTTTACACCTACAGCCTGGGCGCGGCGGCGCAGGGCGTGCTTCCTCGCGACGATTTCTTCGAAACCGCGGAGCGCTGCCTGCAGGACGCGGGCGAGGGCCTCTTCCTGTACTTCGACAGCGTCCAGATCTGCTTTGCCGGCTTCGCGCTCGGCAGCTACCCCGTGGCGCGCATGGTCCAGGATCCGATGGGATTGTTTCGCGAACTCATGGCGCGCATCGAAATCGTCTACCGATCGCGCACCCTCCCGCGCCGGCGCGTTCAGGCCTGGCGCGAGCGGCTCAGCAGCGCGTAGAGCAGGATCGCGCCGAAGGTCGCGGTGCCGATGCCGCCGAGCGCGAACTGGCCGAACTTCAGCGTGAAATCGCCGGTGCCGATGATCAGCGTGATCGCGGCCACGATCAGGTTCTTGTTCTGCGAGAAGTCGACCTTGTTGTCGACCCAGATCTTCGCGCCCGCGATCGCGATCAGGCCGAAGACCACGATGCTCACGCCGCCCATCACCGGCAGCGGGATGGCCTGGATCAGCGCGCCGAACTTGGGGCTGAAGCCCAAGAGCAGCGCGATCAGCGCGGCGACCACGAACATCGCGGTCGAGTAGATCTTGGTGGCCGCCATCACGCCGATGTTTTCCGCATAGGTCGTGACGCCGGTGCCGCCGGCCGCGCCGCTCACCATGGTCGCGATGCCGTCGCCGATGAAGGCGCGACCGAGATACGGATTGAGGTCGCGCCCCGTCATCGCGCTCACGGCCTTGATGTGGCCCAGATTCTCCGCCACCAGGATCACCGCCACCGGCGCGATCAGCAGCATCGCGTTGACATCGAAGACCGGCGCCGCAAACTTCGGCAGGCCGAACCATGGCGCTGCGCCGAGCGCCGTGAAGTCGATCGGCTTGCCCAGCCCGAGGCCGTTGGTCAGCACCGCATAGATCACGCTCGCGGCGATCAGCCCCATGAGGATCAGCAGGCGCTGCACCATGCCGCGCGTGTAGACCGCGATCAGGCCCACGCAAAGAAAGGTCAGCGCCTGGATCCAGGTGTCGAAGCCCGTCGGCGCCATGTTCTTGATCGGCACGCTCGCCAGGTTGAGCCCGATCACCGCCACCACCGCACCCGTGACCACCGGCGGCATCAGGCGTTCGATCCAGTGCACCGCGACGTCCTGCTCGATCTCCTCGACCTCGACCCCGCGCATCGGCGCCGTCTTGTGGTGGCGTTCGTTGGTGAGCGCGACCAGGATGCCGATCAGCGTGTAGACCAGGCCGCAGGCGATGATGCCGCCCAGCGCCACGCCCAGATTGGCGTTCGGCCCCTGGCCGGCATAGCCCGTGGCCGCGATCACCACGCCGATGAAGGCGAAGCTCGAGCCCAGGTAGCTCGGCACCCGGCCGCCGGTGACGACGAAGAAGATCAGCGTGCCGACGCCGCTCATCAGGATCGCGATGTTGGGATTGAAGCCCATGAGAATCGGCGCCAGCACCGTGGCGCCGAACATCGCGATCACATGCTGCACGCCCATCGCGGCCGTTTGCGGCCAGGGCAGGCGCTCGTCGGGCGCCACCACGGCGGTGCTGCCGGCTGCGACTTCGCGCCAGCGGGGAAGGTAGGAATCGCTCATGGTTTTCTTCTCTTCGGTTGTTGTCTTTGTCGGGGTCCCCGGCGGTGCCGGTCAGCGCGCCGTCAGCACCGCCATCGTGATGCGGGAGACGCAAGTGAGCTCGCCGGCGTCGTTGGTCAGGTCGATCTGCCACACCTGCGTGCTGCGGCCGCGGTGCACCGGCCGCGCGGTGCCGGTGACCCAGCCCGATGTCGTGGCCTTGATGTGGTTGGCGTTGATGTCCAGTCCCACGCAGCGCTCGCCCTCGGGCGCCGAGTAGTGGGCGCCGCAGGAGCCCAGCGTCTCGGCCAGCACCACCGACACGCCGCCGTGCAGGATGCCGTAGGGCTGGCGCGTGCGCTTGTCCACCGGCACGCGGGCGCGAATGAAATCGTCGCCGACCTCGAGGAACTCCACGCCCAGTGTCGCGACGGCGGTGTCGATGTGGCTGCGGGTCAGTTCTTCGATCGAGATTTCTTTTTTCCAGATGGGCATGCGGCATTCTCCAGTTCGATGTGGCCAAAACTATAGCGACTGCCCCTGATACAACGGGCCCCCGGCCGACACGGCGGCCGAGCTTGTACGGCATAAGCTTTCAATATGACGCGCACTGGAAGATGGATCAGCGGGATCGCCGTCGCCGTGCTGTTGGTGCTGGGCGGCCTGGCCCTGCTGGCCTGGCGGCTGCTGCCGAGCGACGAGGCGCTCGCGGCCGAGGTCGGCCAGCGCTTCGAGAAGGCCTCCGGCATCGGCCTTCGCATCGGCGCGGCGCACTGGTCGTTGAGGCCGATCCCGGTGGTGGTGCTGAGCGATCTCGCGACCGCGCAGGAGCGCCCGATCACCGTGCGGCGCGTCGTCGTGCGGCCGCAGCTCGCCGCGTTGTGGAACCGCAGGATCGCGATCGATGCCGTCGAGGTCGAAGGCGCCGTGCTGCCGCGCACCTCGGTACGCGCCTTTCGCGGGCGCTGGCAGTGGAGCGATGCGGCCACGGCGCTGGCCGGCGCATGGAGCCCGGCGGAAATTCCGCTCGACCGCCTGCAGCTGCGCGATGTGACGTGGATCGACCGCCGCGGCATTGCGCTGGCCTACGACGCCGACCTGCACTTCGGCCGCGGCTGGCGCCCGCGCGAGGCCGAAGTGTCTCGGCGCGGCGCATCGCCCGTCGCCAGGATGCGCGTCGAACGCGAGGGCGAGCAGGACCGCTGGCGCGTGAAGATCGATGTGGGCGGCGGCACGTGGAACGGCGAGGCGGCGCTGCGGACGCTCGACCAGGGCCGGATGCGACTCACGGGTCAGCTGGCGCCGAAGGGCGTGGACATCGCCGGGCTGGTCGACGCCTTTGCGCGGCGCAACGCGGTCGAAGGCAGGATCGACGGCCAGACCGAGCTCGAGACCGAGGGCGACAACGTCGGCGAGATGGTGCGCCGGCTGCACACCCGCACCCGATTCACGGTCAAGCCCGCGACCTTGAAGGGCTTCGATCTCGCGAAGGCAGTCAGCACCGCGGGCGCGGAGCGCAGCGGCCAGACCGTGTTCGACGAACTCACGGGCACCCTCGACACCCAATCCGGCGACGACGGCATCGTGCTTCGCTACACCGGCCTGCAGGCGCGCTCCGGCTTGCTCACCGCGAGCGGCAGCGCCACGGTGTTCAACCGCCGCCTGAACGGCGAGGCAGCGATCGACCTGGTCGATGGCGTGGTCGGCGTGCCCTTCAAGCTCGCCGGCACGCTCGACAACCCCGAGCTCTCGCTGACCGGCGGCGCGCTGGCCGGGGCCGCGGTGGGCACGGCCGTGCTGCCGGGCGTCGGCACCGCGATCGGCGCGCGCATCGGGCAGCAGGTGGAAAAGCTGTTCGGCGGCGAGGACGAAGAGAAGAAAATGAAGCCGCGCTGAGGCTCAGCCCGCGAGCAGGGCGCCGAAGCGTTCCACATCGACGTTGCCGCCGCTCAGCAGCACGCCGATGCGCTTGCCGCGCAGCTGCGCCTTCATTTCGCGCGCGGCCGCAAAGCCCAGGCAGCCGGTGGGCTCCACCACCAGCTTCATGCGCGAGGCGAAGAAGCGCATGGCCTCGACCAGCTGCGCGTCGCTCGCGGTGAGCACGTCGTCGACATCGCGGCGGATGATGGGGAAGGTGTGTTGGCCCAGGTGCTGCGTCTGCGCGCCGTCCGCGATGGTCTTGGGCGTGTCGATGTGGACGATCTCGCCGCTGCGGAAGGACTGCTGCCCATCGTTGCCGGCCTCGGGCTCGACGCCATATACCTTGCATTGCGGCGAAAGCGCGCGGGTCGCGAGCGCCGAGCCCGAGAGCAGGCCGCCGCCGCCCATGGGCGCGAAGAAGGCATCGAGCGGTCCTACCTCTTCATACAGTTCCTTCGCCGCCGTGCCCTGGCCCGCGATCACGTCGGGATGGTCGTAGGGCGGGATCAGCGTCAGGCCGTGCTTCTCGGCCAAGTCGCGGCCGATCTGCTCGCGGTCGTCCTTGTAGCGGTCGTAGATGACAACCTGGCCGCCGTAGCCCTTGGTGGCCGCAACCTTGGCCGCCGGCGCGTCGTGCGGCATCACGATGGTCGCGGGCATGCCCAGGATGCGCGCCGCGAGCGCGATGGCCTGCGCATGGTTGCCCGAGGAGAAGGCCACTACGCCGGCCCGGCGCTGGCGCTCGTCGAACTTCGCCAGCGCATTGAAGGCGCCGCGGAACTTGAAGGCGCCCATGCGCTGCAGGTTCTCGCACTTGAAGAAAAACTCCGCACCGAGCTCTTCGTCGGCCGTGCGCGAGCGCAGGACCGGTGTGCGGTGGGCGTGGCCTTCGATGCGCGCGGCAGCGGCGGCGACGTCTTCGAAGGTGGGCAGTTTCAGGGTTTCAGACATGGCGTTCCTCGATGTGGACAGATTATCTATATCTGGACAAATTATCAAAGTTCGTCGAACCAGCGGTCGGCCCACTGGTTGAGCGGCTTCAGGCGCTTCACGAGCTCGACGCCCGATTCGGTCAGCGCATAGCCCAGCTCGGCCAGCTCGACGATGTTCAGCGCGCGCAGCTCCTTGAGGCGGTCGTTCAGGACCGAGGGCGACATCTCGCCCGCATTCGTCTGCAGCAGCCGGAAGCTCTGCGGCGCGCCGTCGCGCAACTCCCAGAGGATGCGCAATGTGCCCTTGCGGCCGAGCTGCTCGAGCAGCGCCATGATCGGGCGCCGGGCCGTGACGGGGAGGGCATCTGAGGTCTTGGCGTTCATGCTGGAGGTGATTGCGCTACGGAATCCGTAGCGATAGACTGCACTCTGCCGCTACGAATTTCGTAGCGAAACGCAGCCATTCTAGCCAGAGGAATCGCCGATGACGACCCCGTCCGAACCACGCATCGCACCGCTTGCCCCGCCCCATCCGGAAGAACTCGGTGCGCTGCTGAAAAAGATGACGCCGCCCGATGCGCCGGAAATTCTGGCGCTCTTCCGGGTACTGGCGATCAATCCGGTGCTGGCGGAACGATCGATGCCATGGGGCGGCTACCTGCTGGGCCGCAAGGCAAGCCTTGCGCTGCGCGATCGGGAGATCGTCATCCTGCGCGTGTGCGTGCGCTGCGGCGCGGAGTACGAGTGGGGCGTGCATTGGGCGGCGTTCGCCCAGGCTGCGGGACTGGGCGAACGTGAGCGCGAGGCCATCGTCTCGGCCGTCGCCGACCTCGAAGTGCTTGCACCGCGTGATCGGCTGCTGTTGCAGATGGTGGACGCGCTGCACGACAAGGCCGATGTCGACGACGCGCTCTGGCAATCGTTGTCGGCGCAATGGACGCCGCCGCAGCTCATCGAACTGCTGATGCTCGCCGGCTGGTACCACGCGATCAGCTATGTCTGCAATGCGGCGCGCGTGCCGCTGGAGTCGTGGGCGGCGCGCTGGTGAGCGGGAGGAAGCCGGAGTGAGCGCTCCCGCGGCATTTTTTCCGGCGCCGCCCTGTTCGCCGGCCCCCGGTCTGCCGATATACCGGCATGACCCCCACGAAGACGCTGGCCCCGGGCGAGCCGAACTACAGGATCCAGCAGCGCGAAGGCTGCAGGATCGTGTACGGCCACATGCCGCTGCGCGACTGGCTGCTGCTCTTGAAAGAGGCGAGCGACATCGATGTGCTGCATGCCGACGTGGCGCGCATGCTGGGCGCTACCGCGGTCCTCGGCCCGCCGCAGGGGCTGGCGCGCATTCGCGAGCAGGAAGCGCCCGCTGCCATGGGACGCGTGCGCGCACAGCTGGGCCGTGCCGCGCGCCGGCTCCAGCCGGATGCAGTGCGTTGGCTGGCGGCGGGTGAACAGGGGCTGTCGAGCCTGGCGCTCTTCACGCTCTTGACCGGCGTTCGCCCTCCGCACTACGGGGGTACCGCGCTCGACCTGCCGCGCAGCGCGAGCGAATTCCGCCGCTGTCGCCTGCTGCTGGAGCAGACACCCTCGCTGCGGCGGCCGCTCCTGCTGCTGGCGGGGCGTGTCAGCGAGCCCGCGGTCGTGCCCTGGGCTGCGCTGGCCGAGGCCTGGAAAGATCTCTGCACCCAGATGGACCACGAGCTGCCGCACTGGCGCGACCGGACCGGCCGCGCGCCGGGCGTCAATGCGATGCTGGCCTGCTTCCTCGAAGTGGAGACCGACCTGGCCGTGCTCCAGTCCGGCCGGATGACCACTGCATCGCTGGCTCTGCCGGAGAGCTTTTCGAGCCCGGCCGCGCGCCGCGCCGGCAGTGCGCGCTGGTTGATGTAGCCTTGCTGCCGGCAGTCATGGCGGCTGCGATGAGGGGGACCCGGTGAGCCGTCCGAAGCACTTGTTTATTGCCGCACTTGCGCTTTCGATGAAGCTGGCGGCGCATGCCGGAGCGTGGGGCGACGGCGCCTTCGACAACGACGCCGCACAGGAATGGCTGGCCGAGTGCGCGCGCTCGACCCATCCGGCCCTCGCGTCCGAGGCCCTGGACATGGCGCTCCTCGCAAGCTACGTCGATGCGGACGACGGCGCCACTGCGGTCGCCGTCGCCGAGCTGATTGCCGGTGCCATCGCAAGAGACACCGCGGCATCGAAGGCGCGGGCAGTGCCCTGCCTGGCCGGCAAGCGACCGGAAGAACTGCAGGCGCTTGCATCGCGCGCCAGGCAGGCCCTGGCCCGCGTCGCGGACCGCAATGTCTCCGAGCTCGCCCAGCAATGGGGAGAAGAAAAGCCGAACCAGTGGGCTTCCAAACTGGCTCGGCTTGCGGCACGTCTGCAGCGCTAGGCTCTTCTTAACGCGCGGTTACCAGCGGGACAAGGACATCAGGCGATGTCCGACAGAAAAATTCGGAGGCTCGGATGTGATCCCCTGCTTATGGCTTGTCGTGTCGGAAGGTAAAGATGTCACAGGGTTTCGATTCAAGGTCTGCGCGGACAACAGAGGTGTCGATCGGCGCCCAGTTGGACGCCGCCCGCGACGCGGCGAGCGCAAGAGAAGAGGCGCAGGCCGACATCGTCCGCTCGTTCGGAAGCTTCATTCGCGGCGGCCCGGGTCCCACGGAAGCGCAGCTCAGACAGTTCGCGAGACTGGCAGCCGACGAGGAGCGACGGCGGCGCCGGCTCGCCGACCGCCTGGCGGCACTGCCGGCCGACAACGAGCCGAAGACTGCATCGCCCGTCGTGGCGAGGAGGCCACTGCGCGCCGTTGCTTTGCTGGCCGCATGGACCGTGGTGATCCCGCTCGTGGTCGTCGCGGCCTTCGGGCCGCGTGACGGATCCTTCTCTTCGGCGAGCGACAAAACGCCGACGCACGCGTCGCCTGCTGGGCCGGCCGTCGCGCTGGCACTGGCGCCGAAGGCGGAGGAGACCGAACCCGCTGCCGTCACTCCGGAGCGGTCCCGCGCGACCTCGGGCAAAACCTCGCGCAGGTCTTCATCGGCCCGCGCCGCTGCACCACCGCTGCTGGTCCGCGCCGGCGCCCGGGGCCCGTTGGCCAAGTGCACGGGCCTGAGCTTCATCTTCCACGCGGTCTGCACGAACTACGCGTGCGCGCAACCCTCCGCCCGCCGCAGCCCGCAGTGTGCCGAACCCTTGCGCCAGCGCCGTCTCGACGAAGCGCGCCGCAACCCGCTGCAGCTCGGCTGAGCCTGCGTCAGTTGTTCAGTCGCGCTTCACTGCGAGAGTCGGATCACCGAGCGTTCGATTGAGGGCGACCGCTTTTCGCGTCAGGAGGCGCACCGTGGCGGGGTCGACGGCCGTTCCCTCTTGCAGTTCCAGCGTGGCCATTTCGTACTTTCCTCCAGGCTTGAGCCGGGGTTCGATGGTGCGCAGCTGCTGCCCTCGCCAGAAGCCGAACAGTACCCGGGCTTCCTCCGCGCGAATGAGGAGCACGGGCCCGTTCGCGAGATAGAAGAGGTGGCGCCATTTCACGACCTCCTCCATCGCCGACGCGGCGCGAACCACCGCACGCAATTCCTCGACGCACGCCCGACGCCAGCCATCGAGGGCGGCCACATAGGCGTCGGGACTGGCAGCAGGCGTCGTCTTTTGCATTCCGGACAGGCTTGATCGGCGAAGCTTAAACGGGACCGGGGTGCCAAGGCGTCGTTCGACAAGCTTCGGCTATCGCTGCGGGGTCGGAATGCCTGCGGTATCGTGGGCGAGCCTCGCACGCCGGTCATAGCCGCGAGGCTGTCGACCAAGGAGACGCAATGCGAGCCATCTTCGCGATCGCTGGTGTTCTCATCCTGGCAGGCTGCGCGGGCGCGGCAAATGCACCGCCTCCGACGGCCTGCAGCGCCGATCCCGCAGGGCAGGCCTGCGAGGTCGAGCGCTACATGAACGCCCCATAGCCGCTTTTCGAGCTCCTGGCCGCAAGGCTCGTCGCTCAATCGTCCAGGCGCACCACCTCCGGATCGGCTGCGCTGCCATGCAGCCGCTCGACCTCGGCCGCGCGCCGCGTCAGCACCGCGCGCTGGTTGATGTAGCCCTTGTCGGTAATCTCGCCGGCATCGATGTCCGGTGGGGTGGCGAGCACCAGCGCGCACACCGGGCGTTGCGAGGAGCCCGCACCGGCGTCGCGCATGGCTGCCATCGTGCGGCGCAGCGCGGCCGCCAGCTCCTCGCGCGGCAGCGCGGCGCCCTGCGGGCTGGCAAACACCAGCATGCCGACCGCCTCGCGGTCGTGGCCGGTGATCACGACGTCCTGCACCAGCGGCGCAAGCCGCGAGACCAGCTCCACGCGCAGCGTGCCCACCGACACCCAGGTGGCGCTGGTGAGCTTGAAGTCCTCGGCCACGCGGCCGTTGAACATCACGCCGCGCTCGGGCCGCGTGTCGTCGACCAGGTAGCCCGCGTCGCCGATGCGGTAGTAGCCCTCCTCGTCGAAGGCCTGCGCGGTCTCGCGCGGCGCACCGCGATAGCCGGGAAACACCGACACGCCCTTGACCCGCATCTCCAGCTTGTCGCCGTTGGGGACGAACTTCAGCTCCAGCCCCGGCAGCGGCGCGCCGATGCAGCCTGCGCCGTCGAGCTTCCAGTGCGCCGAGGTGATCGCGGGCGAGGTCTCGGTCGCGCCCCATGAAGTGGTGAGCCAAAGCGGCTGCGTGGGCCGCGCGCGCCGCGCCACCGCTTCGAGCCGCTGCCAGGTCGAGGGCGCGAGCGCCGCGGCGGCGTAGAAGCACAGGCGCAGGCGCGAGAAGGCCTCGGCCGCGAGCGCCTCGTCCGCTTCGAGGAAGGGCAGCAGCATGTCGTAGCCGCGCGGCACGTTGAAGAGCAGCGTGGGCCGCACCTCGCGCAGGTTGCGCACCGTCTTCTCGATCAGCCCCGGCGCCGGCCGGCCCTCGTCGATGTAGAGCGCGCCGCCGTGGCTGAGCACGATGTTGAAGTTGTGGTTGGCGCCGAAGGTGTGGCTCCAGGGCAGCCAGTCCACCAGCACCGGCGGCTCCTGGTCAAGGAAGCGCCAGGTCTGCGCAATCATCTGCTGGTTGGCGCACAGCATGCGGTGCGTGTTGATCACCACCTTGGGCTTGCCGGTGGAGCCCGAGGTCAGCAGGTACTTGGCGTGGGTGTCGGGCAGGATGGCTTCGAAGGCCTGCATGACGGCCGGCGTTTCCTCGGTTTCGAGCAGCTGCGCGAAGCTGAGCGCGCCCGGGTGGGCGTCGGCGTTGCGGCTGAACACCGCCGGCGCGTCGATGCCCGAGCTTGCCAGTGCGCTGCCGTAGACCTTGGCGTCCGAGGCATAGATCAGCGCCGGCCCGAGCGCGCGCAGCATGCTGTGCAGCCGCGTCGGGTCCTTCGCCATGCGCGAATAGGCGCTGGAGAGCGAGCAGGCGGTGCGGCCGATGTGCATGGCGGCGAGCATCAGCACCGCATGGTCGATCGCGTTGTCGGAGAGGATCACCACCGGCTTGTCTGCCGGCACGCCCAGGTCCAGCAGGCCCTGCGCCACGGCACCGACCGCGCGGCGCAGCGCACGGTAGTCGAGCCGGCGCCAGCCCTCGCCGGTTTCGTCGCGCTCGGCCAGCGCCAGCGCATCGGGCGTCTCGCGCGCCCAGCGCTCCAGCCATTCGCCGATGCAGCGCGCATAGGGCCTGAGCGCCACCGGCGAGCGCAGCGCGAAGGAGCCGTCGTCGAAGTCGATGCGCAGGGTGCGGGGTGGGGCGAGCTGGCGCTCGTCGTCGAAGAAGCCGGTGGCTTTCATCGCGTGTCTCCTGAATGCGCTGGTTATTCGAGTGTGCCGGAGTTCGCCTTGGCACGAATCAGGTCCACCAGCAGGGTATCGCGCGTGGCCTCCAGGTCGCTGGTGCGGCGTTCGCCCAGCTCCGCGGCCACGCCCTCGGCCACCTGCTGCTTGAGTTCGGCCGTCATCGTCGGCGTACCCAGATCCTTCCACCAGTCCTCGATCGGCCCGCCCAGGTGCGCGAGCACATGTGCGATGCCGCCGGCGCCGCCGGAGAGATGCAGGTTCATGAACGGGCCCATCACGGCCCAGCGCAGGCCGGGGCCGTGCGCGATGGCCGCATCGATGTCGGCCACCGAGGCCACGCCCTGGTCGACCAGGTGGAAGGCCTCGCGCCACAGCGCGGCCTGCAGCCGATTCGCGATATGGCCCTTGACCTCGCGCTTCACGTGGATCGGGCGCTTGCCGATCGCGGCATAGAAGGCCATCGTGCGCTCGATGACCGCGGGCGACGTGGCTGTGCCGCCGATCACCTCGACCAGCGGAATCAGGTGCGGCGGGTTGAAGGGATGGCCCAGCACCACGCGTTCGGGATGCGCGCAGCCGGACTGCACGCCGCTGATCGCCAGGCCCGAGGAGCTCGATGCGAGGATCGCCTGCGGCTTGGCGGCCGCGTCCATGCGGCGGAACAGATCGATCTTGAAGTCCAGGCGCTCGGGGCCGTTCTCCTGCACGAAATCGGCGTCGCGCACCGCGTCTTCCAGCGTGGCATGGAAGCGCAGCCTTTCCACCGATGCGTTTTCGGCCAGGCCGAAGCGCTGTAGCGTCGGCCAGTGCTGCGCCACCGCTTCACGCAGCCGCGCCTCGGCGCCCGGCGAAGGATCGGTGGCATCGACGTCGAGCCCGCGGGCGAGGAAGTAGGCGGCCCAGCTGGCGCCGATCACGCCGGTGCCGACGACCGCGACGCGTGTGATGGCCGTGTTCATGTGCGCCACCCCGTCAGGACTCGGCCGTGAAGCCGACCTTCTTGACCAGCGGCCCCCAGCGCTCGAACTCGGCGCGCTGCGAGCGGGCCATCTCCTCGGCGGTCGAGCCCTGGGCGATCAGCCCGACCACGGCCAGGCTGTCGATCACGGCCTTGTCCTTGATCGCGGCGTTGATGGCTGCGTTCGCGGCGGCGATCTGCGCGGCCGGCGTCTTTGCCGGCGCGTAGAAGCCGAACC
>NZ_JAGGNV010000017.1 GCF_018614955.1 Variovorax paradoxus | reverse complement strand
TGTTCGCGCGCAAGGTATGGCGCGTGATCGCCGCGACGCTGCGCGCAAAGATGCCGGCCCACGCCGAGGTTTTCTTTCGTCTTGCCATTCAGCGGCGCGTTCTTTTCCTCGCGGGCGGCCGCGTGGGTTTGCCGCTCCAGAAATCCACGATCTGCTTCACGGCCTCGGCCTGGGTCGCGGCAATCTGACGCTTCGCAGCGCCCGTTGCGTGGCCGCGAGTCGAACCGATCGCCTTGTTGGCGGCACTGAGCCATATGCTCATCAACGGATTTTTCTTGGTCCAAGGATTACTCATAACCACCTTCTTGCGGCCGAAGGCCGAACGCGAACCAGTGTGGCCACCAAGCCTTCGCGGCAGTGCAGCAGTTAGCTCAATCTGAGGTCGACCGTGTCCTACGCGCGACTGTCGGCAAAGCTCCGAGTCGCGTGTGGTGGCACCGGATGCGGCCGGTGTATGTGAAAAGACATGCGGGCGCTCTGAATACGGCGACCGTCCGACATCTTCAAGATCTAGGGCCGGCGCCTACGTCGACCGGTGAGGCTGCCTTGTGGCACGCACGGCACCCAATCCGGAGATGTATTTGGACGCGCTCTTCAGGTGCCGCGCCGGATCGTCACCGGTCAACGCAACGGCAAGTCGGTCTTCGTGAGCGATGGTCCCGTGCCCAACAGTCATGTGCATGCTGCAACGCCTGGCCTGGTGTCGGCGGTGGCATGGGCAACCTTGGCTTTCCCGAGCCTTCCTTGCTGCGCCGGCGAGGGTGCACCGGCAGGCATTCGGGTGACGCCAGGTCCGGGCGAAGCGCGCCTGCTGATCGTGAAGTTTCCACCGACTCCGTGATGGCCGGCGCGGCTTTCGATCCCGGGGCGGCCGGCGCCGAGTATGCGCAACACCTGCCGAGCCTGGCCGAGCTGTTCGAAGCCGAGCATCCCGGCATGCACACGACGGACTCCATCGACTACGACAGCATGCTGGACGGCGAGATCTGGCTCGAACTGGACGACGGCGCCATGTCGCGCATGTCGCGCATGTCGCTGGCGACATCGTCATCCAGTGCGGCACACGCCATGCTTGGCGCAACAGGAGCGATCGGACAAACCACGATCGCTTTCGTCCTTATCGGCGCATGTCGCGCCTGAATCCGCTTGACAGGAGTCGACCCGTGAGTCAAAAACCCCTTGCCTCGGGTTCCTTGATGCTCAATTTGGTGTGTGTGCTCCACCTGCCACGTGTCCGGCGTGCGGAACGTTCCTGTCTGGCTTGCCCTTCACAACTCGTCCGTCGCTCAGCCGAACTCTGGCGAGCTGGTCAGCATTCGTTGGATCGGCGGCCATGAGCGCTCTGAGGCTGACCCAGGTTTCCCACGTCTGCTTGGGACGTAGTCGCACAGGAAGCGGTCGCTGGAGGTGGTCTGGGGCCACTTGCCCCGTTGCAGTTTCTATCCAGACATGCGTGATCTCGGCATCCTGGGCCAGGGAGACGTTGGTAACGTTTACGAAGAGGGCAACCGTACCTGGCTCGCCATCCTTTCCGAAGAACTGTCCGAGATGGGTGCGCACCCGTACGTGCGTCGTCAGGCCGAGAATTCGAAACGACCAATCAAGAACCGGAGGTATGACCGAGGTCCAAGACATGTTGCCCCTCACTCTTGCGTGCGTGCCCAGGGGAATGCTCTCGCTCACTTTAACCGCCCGATTGCGAGATGGCGATGGAAGTTTGTCTCGCCCACACGATCGCGCTGGCAAACGATGGACGGAATCCGCCGATGCATGTGGCGCCTTGCTTCGAAGCAAAGCGGCATTGATAAACCGGATCGGAGGCAGCGGGGACGTGTGCCCGGAGCACGGCGTCTACGCCGTTTGCGGCACGCGCGCGTGCTTTAAAGGCGGAGCGTCGCGAGAACACTCGGGTTCTGTGTGGCGGCTCCCGGCCCCTGCTCGGATGCGCACGCTTGAATCTGGCTTGTGCAGTCCTCAGTTACATGGGCAGACCTGAGCCGTTCAGCAGCGCAACTGCCCCTGCCTCCAGCACCACATCCCGGCAGTCGCCGTCGTGGGTGAGCCAGACACCCAGCCTTCGGTGCATTCGATCGACCCCCTTCGAAGTTCGTCAGGGCATGAATTTCTTGATCTGCCAGCGAGACACTCGATAGCTGTGCGCGATCTCTGCAACGGACGTCGCGGTCTCGACGCACTGGTCAGTCGGTAGCGCTATGGATTCGCGGCCGAATTCATGGCAAAGGGACCGTCCAGCGTTGCGAAGGTCTGACGCCGAGGAGAGCTGTTCGTGGACGAGTCCAACTTGACTGCGCTTCCGAAGTCACCATCGCCAGCAGGCGGTTTCGCCAGCGAAGTGACGGAAATCGCTCTCGAGGAGACCGCAAGCACCAACGCACATGCGCTCGAGTTGCTCGGTAGTGGCGCCGCACCGCAGCATCTGACACTCGTCTGGGCGCAGCGCCAGACAAAGGGGCGCGGCCGGGGCGGTCGCGTGTGGCAGTCAGCCGAAGGCAACGTATTCTTCTCCATGATCCTGCGACTCCTCCAGGGCGTTGTTCATCTCAAGGATCTGAAGCGACCGCAAGAGCAACAGGACAAGCGCATGGTGGTGATCCTCCCCGGGGCGCAGTACGAGGAGTGGCTTGACGCGCCCGCTGAGCGATCGAGGGACTTCCTGAGCCAGTTCCCGGCTGAGCGCCTGGTCATGACGCCGGAGCCGCTGCCGCCGCGGGAGCCGAAGGCGGCCAAGCGGGCGCGCGCGCAGCTTAAGGTGCCGCGCCGGAGGAGCCGACGCTGTTCTGAATGTTCGGCGGCGAGTAGAGTTGAACTCTGCCCGCGCCTGGTGCGGGATTCCTCATTTGGCGAGGAGTGGGATTTCCACTACTACGTGTTTCCCCGCAAGGAGACCGATGGCCATGGCGGCTTATGCCGAGGTTCATCGGAAGGGCGAGTTTTGCTGCAAGCTGCTGCTGGCGAAGTCGCACAAGAGCAAGGCCGTCTTGCTCGCTAAGCTCCGCGAGAAATGTGTTTTCTGGGTGGGCGACTGGCAATCGAGGAACGGCGCCAAAGCGGCTGGAGGTGTTGCGGCGGCCCCAAAATGCACGACGGCGTGAGTATGCGAAAAGTTCACATTTGCTCGGCATTCCCTTACTATTTGCTTACGGCAAGCGGCCCATCTAAGCCGCTGCCTTCAAATACGAGGAGGAACGATGACCAAGCAACAGGAATCGCCGTTCGACGTGCTCGGCACGCATCCACACCCGCAGCAAGAGTGGCGCTGTGCCTTTGTGGTCGAGTGGGCGCGACTAGCGGAAGGCTGCGCCGACGTGAGCCAAACGGCCGAGGCCGCCGCGGAGCTTTATGCCCGACATGGCGCACGAAACCCCACTGAGGTCGCGCGCGAGGAATGGGGCGGTCCTACAGGAGTTGCTTCGGCGCCCGGCCCGTCAAGGGCGGTTCCTTGAAGCTGGCTGGCTGTCCCGTCGTCAACCCAAATAACCCAAATAACATAGCGCGGGCAAAGGACTGCGCGCGTGGGGCATCATTCCCGCCGATTGGCAGGGGGATGGGATGATCGATTGGGCGGAGAAATGCGCGGGGGAGTTGGTGCGTCTTACTGAGGGGCGCGCTGCGTACAACGACATGCTCGACTGGGCTCTGGACCTGTGGCCTGCAAAGGGCAAGTGCGATCCTGTGATGATCGCGAGGGACGAGTTTCGCAACATTCAGGATGATTGAGTCGCGCCGGCTTAGGGCGCGCGCCGCCCCCGTCGCTGTTCTGTGGGGCGGCCCTACCTAGGAGTCTGCGCGGCAGAAGGATTGAAAAATGAACCGCAAAATTTTGACCTCTCAGAATCGCGTAGGAGCGTTTTTTTTGAAGTACCTAAGGGGTCAAGGACCCCTCAAACTGCCACTTTTTCGGGCGCACAGCTTCTGCCGCGCAGACTCCTAGGAAGTTGCTTCGGCCCCGGCCCATCAAGGGCGGTTCCTCGATGCCGGCGACTGTCGTGATCGAAGGGGGCACGATGTCGCTTTTGCAGGCACAGCGTGGCGACGCCCGCGTGGCAAGGGTCAGCAGCGATGTGCACATCCTTTTCCACAGTCTTGTCCACTGCGGCGGTGGAGAACTTTCTACCTCATTGTTGAGGCGCTCAGAGGGGCGGCGCGAAGTTATACACATTTTGTAGTACACGCCGGCAACATAAAAACCGGCTCGCTCGAATTCGGCAGGAATCGTGAGGTCTACCCAACTCACTTGGGCCGACAAAGCGTGTTCTCGATCATTTCAGTGAGGAGATCGTAGAAGGGTTCTTGTTGCCGTTCCGGCCTTGCCACGGTGAAGGCGATGTAGCGTTCCATGAACTGCGTGAAGTTGATCCCAGATGCGCCGATACATTGCGCTGCGGGGCGGACAGCGAGAACTCTGGCCGAGACGTCGTCAATGCCCTTGGTTGTTGCCAGCTTCTCGGCGTCCAGCACAAATGCGGACCGAACGCCGCGCGCGATCCCCGCATTCCATCCGCTGATGAACCCATTGAGCAATGCCGCGCATTCCATCTGATCGGTGCGCACCCCTTGCCCCCTTGCGAGCCTTTCGTGAACTGAGCGCACTTCCTGGCGACAGTGCCCGCTTGCTGCGACTCGTGCACCTGTGAGGATGCCGCGGCGGCAAAGCAGAGCGAAGCGGCCAACAAAAGAGTTTTCTTCATGCTTGCTCGATCTACTTTTTCGGCCAATCAAGCGGCTGAGGTGTACTGAACTCCAGCACCGGATTTCCGTTCTGGTACGCCGTGAACTGAACAAGGATCTTCTTTGCCTTCTTTGCCTTCTTTGCCTTCTTAGCGCTGGCGATGAAGCGGGCCTGTATTGCTGAGGAAGATCGACGTGCTGCTGTGGTCGGCCGGTGTGCTACCGCCGAACGCAACGGGTGCGGCATCGTCGAACTTGACTGAGACCCTCGAGCAAGGAGTCGATAACCCTCGAAATGCCAGTCTTTGCCTACCTGGGATCGTTTTCAACAACATGCTGTAGGCAGAAAATCTCGGATCCCAGGTTGTGTTTGCGTGCTGGCCGCGGCGCCCGAATCGCTGCTGGCCAGCGATGGCCGGCACTTCGACCCGGCCAAGGTGATGACCACCGCCATGCGCAACGAAAAACCCGGCGGTCACGGCGACCGCGCGGCTGCCGTCGGCGCGATCGAACTCGCGATCTGGGACCTGAACGCCAAGCTCGACGACGAGCCCGCCTATGTGGCGATCGCGCGCGCCTACGGCCGGCCGACGGCGGCACGCAGCGTGGATGTCTACGCCGCCGGCGGCTACTACTACGAGCCGGGGCGGGGCAAGACGCTGTCCGATGAACTGAACGGCTACCGTGCCATGGGCTTCTCGGCCTTCAAGATCAAGGTCGGCGGCGCGCCGCTGGCCGACGACCTGAAGCGCATCGAAGAGGCGCTGGCGATCGCTGGAGAGGGGAGCAGGCTCTCGGTGGATGCCAATGGCCGTTTCGACATCCAGACCGCGCTGGCCTACGCCGAGGCCATCGCACCCTACAAGCTGCGCTGGTTCGAAGAAATCGGCGACCCGCTCGACTTCGCTCTCAATGCCGAAGTGGCACAGGCTTACGACCGACCGATCGCCACCGGCGAAAACCTGTTCTCGCTGGCCGACACGAAGAACCTGTTGAACTTCGGCGGCATGCGCCCCGGACGGGACATCTTCCAGATGGACGCCGGCCTGAGCTACGGCCTGACCGAATATGTGCGGATGATCGAGCTGCTCGAATCACGCGGGTTCGATCGCACGCAGGCCTATCCTCATGGCGGTCACCTCATCAACCTGCACATCGCGGTCGGTCTGGGACTGGGCGGTTGCGAGGCCTACTCCGGCGTGTTCCTGCCTTTCGGCGGCTACCCGGCCGAATGCGCGCTGGGCGGCAGCAGCGTGCAGCCCAGCGATGCGTCTGGCTTTGGACTGGAGCAGAAGCAGGAGTTGAAGGGGTTGCTGGCAGACTTGGCGGCGTAGCGGGCATCCCATGCCGGCGGGACTGGGTTGGCACCCATACCATCCTCTGGTGCAGGGCGCCGGGGCGGATCACCTTTCGTTTGCCGCCAGGCACCGGGGCGACCCGGATGCGCAAGGCCGCGTGCTGCACTGCGCGCAGGCGCCTGTCTACCGAATGAACCCCGGGGAGACTGCTGCGTTTTGCGGCTGGGCGGGCGAACTGGCGCTGCGCTTGGGTCCCGAAGTCAGCATCCGCATCGTGGGCAAGGACTGGCACCACCTGGTCTTGCACCGGCTTCGGCACGGCGCGTACCTGTGCGTCGAGCCCCTTACGGTGCTGCTGGGCCGCCTGGGCGACGAAGGCTTCCGGCCCGCGGCCGTGCTCGAGCCCGGCGAATCGCAGCGCGCCAGCTGGTCCCGCGCGGCGCTGCCGCGCTGACAATCCTGCCTTTGCTGAAACCCACACACCATGGCCACGTCCACGCTTCTCATTGCAGGCAAAGAGCGTTCACCGTATCGACTGGCGGAATCCCTGCACATCTACGATGGTGACGCCCTGGTGGCAACCATCGAGACAGCGATCTCAACTGACGGACACGAGCTTCACTCGATCGCTTCACCCCCTCGCCTATCTCAACCCGGAACAAGGGAGTGCCTAGGAAGCTCGTGCTCGTGGAGGTGCTCACGTTCCTGGCCGAGAAGTTCGAGACGGTGGCGACGATCAGGCTCACCTTGAATACGCCCTTTGAAGGGCGGCACGACGCCTTGAAAGTCGCGAGTGCCCGTGCGCAGATGCTGGGTCGCATATCTGCCGAGCATATCCAGATCATCCCCAACCTTTCTCCCTCGAGCAGGGGCGACTTCACAGTGGAGGCGATCTGGAAGCGCTGCCCGCAAAGCCTCGGAGCCCTCAGGGAAGCGCTTCACCATGAGCGCGCTGCTCACGAGGCTCGAAGGATGTCGGCAGGTTCGGTCAAAGACCGCCTTGCAAGACTCGGCGCACGTATCAAGCGTCTGCTCTCGGGGTCGCCGGAAGACATCCATTGACGCAAGCGTGGGCCACTCACGCCATACTCGGCGCCTCGCCGAGAGAAATCAGACCCTGGTTCAAATCTCCGGCCGCCGCTTCATGGCGGCGCGATTGCGCCCGTCGCGAGGGCCATCGCCGCCGCTGCGATCTTGCGTGTCAGCACCAGTCCGGTAAGCGTTGGATTGACCGAACCGACCGAAGGAAAGAGAGCCTGGTCGGCACAGAACGCGTTGGCTATGTGGTGAAACCGTCCATTGGTATCGGTCACGGAGTCTGCTGGCGAGGAGCCCATCCAAAGCGTGCCGGCCTCGTGGTAGGTCGTGCCCAGGCCATCTCGCACCCTGCTAACCACCTGGATGTTGGCAGGGTCGTCGCCAGCCAGGCGGTTAGCCAGTGCCAGGATCGCTTCGTCCATTGCATCGGCCAACTCGTCCTCGACCGAAGTCGTTGTTAGGTGCACATACGCACGAGGCCTGCCGAACTCATCGGTCTCGAAAGGGCTCAAATTGATCCATCGACCATCGGGGTTGGGGACGCCTTGCTGCTTCTCGCCGAAATGCTGCGAAACGCCGCGAAATCCCAAGGTGATCCAGCCGCTTCGCTGCGAGGCGAGCATTTGCTGGAGCTGATCGATGTCGGGGATCATCGAAAAGAGCATCGCGTCCGCATTCCCGCCAGGATCGGCCGAGGCGGTGATCTGAATGTGAAAACGGCCCAGCGGTGTCGAGCCGCGCACCAGAAGCGCGGCAGCTTGAAGTTCACTGGGCAGAGACAACGTCGTGTCCAACGCTTCGCGCTTGATGCGGACGAAGATGTTGGATCGCCAGTGAGCCATCAGGTTTCGGCCCATCAACTCTTGCGATGGATCTGTTGGGCTGGTCGGAAACGACGTCAGGGCCAACCGCGTTGATTCAATCGTTCCAAGGGCAAGTACCACGGCACATCCAGAGCGCACCGGGATCGATCTGGGGATTCCCGCAACGTTGACATTGATGGCAGAGACAGCACCGTCGGTAACGCTCAAGTCGGTCACGTGGGCATTGGGCACGATGAACAGGCGCCGTGCGGGATCAGGTTCGCGGGCGGCGTCTCGCACGGCCTCGATTAGACTGGTCACGCTGCTGTACTTGTCGAAACTGAACAATCCCGACGCTGGCGATTGGCCCTGAACGGCCAGCGGTGGATCTTCCACGACGTCAAGGTTCAGCCCCGGGGTGGTGCCGACGATCGCGGAGAGGCGTGCCTTGAGCAGTTCGAAGAGATCTCCCTGAATAAAGTCGGTCCGGACGTCGACGCCGGTCTGCTGTTCGAGAAGCGAGTAGTTCTGCCGCAGGTAGCTGACGACAGAACCAGGCCAGTCGGCCAGATCATCGTCGAGCAGGCGCGGACACCAGCCTCCCCAATACAAGGACTTGCCTCCGATGCAATAGGCCTGGCCGACAAAATCGGTATTCCCTCGCCACGGGATTCCCCATACCAATTCCCTGGCGACGCCTGGATCCGCTGAAGGCGCGAGCGCTCTGGGAACATTGAATCCAATGTTGGGAAGATTCTGAATGTGCATGGGCAGCAGAAACGCTCCCGCATCGAGAACAAGCACCTTCAGGCGCGCGGCCTGGCCCCAGCGGAACAATCTATCGGCACAGTAAGCACCGAACATGCCTGCCCCAACCACGATGGCGTCGAATTCGCGAGATCCTGACCCGGTCGCCTCGTCCCAGGTGCTGCACACGTATCGGCCTAACGCATCCAGCCCAAGCGTTGTGCGTTGTACGTCAGGCGATGGCTCGATCGGCTGGCCAGAATCGGTCAGATGATTGAGTGGCATTGGGTTGAACTCCGAGGATCGCCGCCGGAGTGCGCCTTCTCGGTTGCGCCGGCAACGCGTGATCCTTGGTCAAGGTACTGCAACCCAGCCGGTTTGTCACGCGGACCTGGGCCTCTGCGCCCGGGCATTGGTTCGACTCATACGCGAGCTCCCTGCTCGCGGTTCGCGGAGGTGGCGGCCCGCGCGTCCGGTCCGGCCACTTTCATGAAGAACCGCTCTCTTTCCAGCGCCGTTCTCGCAACCTCGATGACCGCCGCGATGCCGGGGCCCCGCTCTTCAGCCGTTCGAGCCAGTTGAGGGAGGGAGAGATGATTCACCGATTGTGGCCGCTAGCCGGCCGCTGCCTTGAACAAGAGACTCATCAGGTGAGCCCAGTGGTTCACCAGTGCAACAAGGGGCCTCCGTGATGTACTCGTCGTCTTCATTTGCGAACATGATCGATGCTGCAGAGGAGGCGCTTGCCGACTCTAAAAAGCGCGACGTGAAGCCCGTGGTCGAAGCCTTGAACACACGGTTCGAGCCATCTGGCCAATGACGCTCGCCGATCTCAAATTCGCGCGTCAGTCCCTCGCTGTGTGCAGATTTGCGGGGCGACTGCTCACCCCGTTGCAACCCGGGCTCAGTGTTTTCCTGAGCGGGGTGATGAGAAAGCTCGCTACAGTGAACAGCGCCGGTTCAGGTTCGTCCACTTCAAGGAACGCACATGAGCATGAAAGTCGCATACGTCACCGGGGGCATGGGGGGCATCGGAACAGCCATTTGCCAGCGCCTGCACAAGGATGGTTTCACGGTCATCGCCGGCTGCGGCCCCACGCGGGACCACGCCAAGTGGCTGGCCGAGCAGAAAGCCGAGGGCTATGAGTTCCACGCGTCGGTCGGCAACGTCGGCGACTGGCAGTCGACGGTCGAGGCCTTCACCAAGGCCAAGGCCGAACACGGCAGCATCGACGTGCTGGTCAACAACGCCGGCATCACGCGGGACCGCATGTTCCTCAGGATGACGCTCGAAGAGTGGAGCGCGGTGATCGAGACCAATCTCAACAGCATGTTCAACGTCACCAAGCAGGTGGTCGCGGACATGGTCGAAAAAGGCTGGGGCCGCATCATCAACATCAGCTCGGTCAACGGCGCCAAGGGCCAGGCCGGCCAGACCAACTACTCGGCGGCCAAGGCCGGCATGCACGGCTTCACGATGGCGCTGGCGCAGGAGCTGGCGGCCAAGGGCGTGACGGTGAACACCGTGAGCCCGGGCTACATCGGCACCGACATGGTCAAGGCGATCCGCCAGGAAGTGCTCGACAAGATCGTGGGCACGATTCCCGTCAAGCGGCTCGGCGAGCCCAGCGAGATCGCCTCGATCGTCGCCTGGTTCGCGACCGACGAAAGCGGATACTCCACCGGGGCCGATTTCTCGGTCAACGGTGGCTTGCATATGCACTGAGGCACTGAGGCGTTCGCGCCGCGGTGTTTTCGAGGACCCGCTGCGGCGGGTCTTCTTGCTTGTCTTTTCGCCGCGATCAACGTGTGGCAGATGATCCAGATGGCGCGCTCAACCCCTCGATCGAGACCGGGATCCGACGAACGAAAGAGCAAAGGAAAAAAGCGTGTGTCCATGGTCGAGGTGATTCGCCTATTCATTCGCCTCGAACGGCGTGCCCGAATCCGGCTCCGGGTCCGTGGAAGTTCTGCAGATTCGCGATGACACCGTCGGCCTCGCGGATCAGAGCCATGTTGGCGTCGCGGATCGATTGCGCAAGGGCATCCCCGCCCGCATTTGCGCGCACCGGGGTGTCAAACGTCACAATCCCGACCAGGCCTAGTCGTTCGCAATGCTGCTCCAGGGTCTTGAAGATATCGCCCCGGTTTGGGCAGAAGAAGTGCGGGCCTGCCAGGTAGATACGCGGTCCAGCCCGGAGATCCGCTTCAACGGAGCTCATCAACGCAATTTATCGAGCGTAGCCCCTACGCGACGCGCTTGATCCTCACGGCCGGCGAGCCCTTGTTGTTGAAATACGCAAGCCAGGCGTCGTTGGCGAAGAGCTGCAGTTCGAGATCGCAATTAGCGCTCGCTGGCTCCCTGTCAAGGGAACTTGGCAATCGACATGCCCATCTGGATGCGCCGTTCATTCTTTGCGCGCGACCTCGGCTGCGCACAGCATCGACAGCGCTTCGCACAGGTTCAGCTCCGCACGCCCCGCCTGGTCCAGCAGTGTGTCGAGCTGATCGCGGATGGCGGTCAGCTTCAACCGCGTCAGCATTGGTTCCAGGTCGCCCGCACTTCCAGCGCCGGGGCCCTGCCTTGTTGCCCGCGGCCATCACCCGTGACGGCCCCGCACTTCAAAGGCATCAGCAAGCGTGGCGATTCATAGAGATTGCTTCGGCGCCCGCCCATGCTGAGAGTTGGCTCGCGGCCTCGCTGCAGCGCAGGCTGTCCTAGACGCCGCTGGCGTCACCGACGTGGAAGCAGTTCGGGCATTTCAAGATCTGGATTTCTGGGACATCAGTTTCTCCAAAGAGCTTCGGAAGCTGACACCCAAGGAGATGGCCGCGGCCACTTCACTGGGTGCCGCGAGGGCGGCCGCGCTCCGGGCTTTTTATGCGGGCTGGCCGAAAGTCCCGACGGCCCACGAATGGGCGCTGGATGTGATGGTCCCGGGCGCCTGACTTCGTGCCTCGACGACCGCGAGCTAAAGGCCGCCCGCGACCATCGCGCCCGCGAAGTAGGGTACCCATGCGCCAATCTGATTCGTAGATCCGTAGATCGCCCGCACCTTCAACCACGATCACGCGTCACCCCGAGTGCTGCGCGAGCTGCGAGATTGGGCGCGGCGCCAATCTTTTTGGCAGGCCTTGTCCTCATCGCAATTGCTGAAGATGACACGAGCGTGACGGGCGATCACGCCTCGCTACCAGCCGATCGCCTGCTCGCCTTGCGATCAGTCCGCCGCCAAGGCGCGAATGATCGGGCACGGGCGATCGCCCGTGACGCACTCACTTACCGGTGCGCTCAGCACGTTGCGCATCGCGCCTATCTCAGCGAGCTTGCTCTCAATAACACCCGCGCGCATCAGGTCTGCGGTGCGGGAACACAAAGCTGAAGATAGCGTTCAGCTTGCTTTCACAAGCGCCCCCTAGAGTGGCGCCATGCCGATCACGCGCTCTCGTCATTTCGTTGCGACACGCAGCGTGGAGTGGTGTTTTTTCGCTGTGCTGCTCGCTGCGATCCAGCCTTTCATCGCCGCTCACTTTCGCCACGACGGCCGGGAGGACGAGCCCGGATTCCACATCCGCAGCGCGAGCGCGTCGACGCAATTCGAACCGGACAACCGCCCAGACCATCCGACCGACCTGGAAACCACGCTGTTCGTGTCCTCAGCGGCGAACATCGATCTGCCGGATGCGCTGCAGCACGGCATCAACAATCTGAGAGCGCGGCTGCTCCTGCTGCTGCCCTTGATGGTGGCCACGGTCCCGGTCGTCAAACCGGTTCAGCGCCTCGTTCCCGAACCGGTGCCGAATGCCAGCGGCGCGCCGCCGCCCACCACGCTCTGGTTGAGAAGGCCGCCGGAGACCGCACCTCCCCTCGCGAGCTGAGAAGCGACGCCGCACGGCGTCGTGCGTTCGGCTGTGCGCCGCACGGCCGCTTCCTGTTTCGCCGATTGCGGGAGCTCGTATGAAGGCGCTGAATTTCGCTCTGTTTCAATGGATGGCTGCAGGCTACGAGCCCAGTCCGTGGCTTCTGTCCTTGGCGTCGGCCATCGCAGTCGGTGGGGCCTGGGCCGGCATGGCTCTCATGGCATGGGCCGCCTGGCGTCGGCCCTCGGAACGCGGCTACGTGATGGCCGCACTGGCCTTCGCGGCGATCGCTGCGGTACTCGCGCACGCCATCGCCGCATCGCTGAATCTGCCGCGGCCCTTCATGCTGGGCTTGAGCCGGGCCTACATCGCCCATGGCGCGCGTGGATCGCTGCCGAGTGCGCACGCCACGGTGATGTTCACGGTGGCCCTGGTCTTTCTGCTGCGGCCCCGGCTTCGAGACCTGGGCATCGGAATCGCGGCCTTGGCGGTGATCACCGGGTGGGCGCGTGTTTACGTCGGATTTCATTTCCCGGCCGACATCGTGGCCGGGCTCTTGCTGGCCGTCGTGATGGCGGGCGTCTTCGTCGGGGTCCAGCGGCTCTGGCGGCGCCATGTCGCGCCGAGGATCGCGCGCGACGACCTGCACACGCGGGCGCCGGCCTCCGAGGCCGACCAGCCGCTCGCCTGAGAGGAGACGCGCCATGAACGGTCCCGTGAGGACGACGGGGGACATTCTCGACATCGAGCGTCCCCAGCAAGACGAGAGCACCGCGCGTGGCGAGCGCCGAGTGCGTGTGCCGACGGGTCGCAGCATCTCCTGCGTGATCCCCTGTTTCAACGAGGCGGGCAATCTCAACGAACTGATCGCGAGGCTCGAAGAGGCTTTGTGGGCCACGCATCTGGCCTGGGAAATCATCGTGGTCGACGATGGCAGCACCGACGGCACGGTCGCGGTGGCCGAGGGTTGGTGCCAGCTCTCGGGCTTCCGGTGCATCAGCCTGTCGCGCAACTTCGGCAAGGAAGCCGCGCTCACCGCCGGGCTGGAGGCGGCCTGCGGCGACGCCGTCGTCGTGCTCGACGGCGACTTGCAGCATTCGCCGTCGCTGATTGCAGACATGCTGGCCCGGTGGCAGGGCGGCGCCGACGTGGTCTACGCAGTGCGGCAGGAGCGCAGCGACGAGCACAGGCTCAAGCGCTGGGGCGCAAGCCTGTTCTACAAGCTGGTGAATTCGTCCCATCGCTTCGAACTGCCCAGGGACGCCGGAGACTTCCGCCTGATGGACCGCAAGGTGGTGGACGCCTTGCTGAGCCTGCCGGAGCGCACCCGCTTCATGAAAGGCCTGTATGCCTGGGTCGGTTTCAATGCGGTCGCGTTGCCCTACACGCCCGGCCCGCGGGGGCAGGGAGAAAGCAGCTTCAACGCGATGCGCCTGTTCAATCTCGCCGTCGACGGGTTGACCTCGTTCACCACCTGGCCCCTGCGGGTGGTCAGCGTGGTCGGTCTCATGCTGGCGGTGCCGGCTTTCGCCTACGGCGTCTACCTGGTCGTCGAACACCTTCTGATAGGCAATGCCGTCTCGGGCTGGACGACGATCGTGGTGAGCCTGATGTTCTTCATCGGCATCCAGATGATCTCCACCGGCATCGTCGGCGAATACGTCGCGCGCATCTTCGAGGAAGTGAAGGGGCGGCCGCTCTACGTGGTGAAGAAGGATCTGGGCCACGGCCTGGACGGGCAGCAGTCATGAGGCTGTCCCGTGGCTTCAGGGCCATTCTGCACGCCGCTGCAGGCCTCGCGGCCATCGTTCTGTGGTTGGCGGTCACGGCCGGGTTCCGGCCGTTGATGGCGCCCGACGAAGGGCGCTACGTCGGCGTGGCTTTCGAGATGCTGCGCAGCGGCGACTGGCTGGTGCCGCGGCTCGACGGCTTGCCCTTCTTTCACAAGCCGCCGCTCTTCTACTGGATCAGCGCCGCGGCGATGGCGGTGCTGGGCCCCTCCGAATGGCCGGCACGGGTGCCTTCGATCCTCGGCGCGGCCGTCGCGGCGCTCGGCCTGCTGCTGTTTCTGCGCCGCTGGGCGGATGCGGCGAGCGCGAAGCTCTCCGTGCTGGTGCTGGTCACGATGCCCTTCTTCTATGTCGCGGCGCAGTTCGCCAACCTTGACATGCTGGTGGCCGGCTGCATCAGCGCGACCGTGCTGCTGGCGGCGCACGCGAGCCTGTCCAAGGCGCAGGGCGCAGCATGGCGCGGGGCGCTGGCCGGCGCCTTCTTCTTTGCAGCGCTCGGCGTGCTCGCGAAGGGGCTCATCGGCCTGGTGCTGCCCGGCGCGGTCTTCCTTGCCTGGTGCGTGGCAACGCGCCGAACCCGTGCCGCCTGGCTGATGGCCTGGCCGCCCGGGTGGGCCTTGTTCCTGGCGATCGCCGGCCCCTGGTTCGTGGTGATGCAGATGCGCTATCCGACCTTCTTCGACTACTTCGTCGTGACGCAGCATTTCAGGCGCTTCGCGGCCTCGGGCTTCAACAACGAGCATCCGTTCTGGTTCTACCTGCCGGTGATCGCGGGGCTGTCGCTGCCGTGGATCGGCTGGCTGGCGCTGGCGCGCCGCGGTGCGCGGGAGGGCAGGGCGCCGCTGTCCGACGTCGACTGGCTCATGCTGATCTGGTGCCTCTGCATCGTTCTCTTCTTTTCCATCCCGCGTTCCAAGCTGATCGGGTACGTGCTGCCCACGCTGCCGCCGCTGGCGTACCTGATCGCGCGGACCGTGCCGGCCGCGATGAAGGGCTCCGGCCCGCTGTCGCGGCCCTTGCGCTGGACGGCCGCGCTGTCCGGCCTTCTTTGCCTGGCGGCCGTCGCTTTCGTGAGTGTGTACGTCGTGCAGCCCGGTCATCGCCTGCGTCTTCCCGCAGGTGTTGCCGTGGCGCCGGGCGACCAGGTGCTGATGCTCGATGCCTACTATTACGAACTGCCCTTCAACTGGGCACTGCGACAACCGGTCATGGTTGCGACCGACTGGACGCCGGCCGTCGTGGAGCGGCGCGACGATTGGCGCAAGGAACTCCACGACGCCGCTCGCTTCGAGCCCGAACGCGGGTCGACGCTGCTGGTCGACACCTTCCGTCTTCATGATGCGCTGTGCGTGCCTCGCGCCACCTGGTTGATCGGGCCGTCCAATGCCGTGCTGGCCCTGCCATGGCTGGCGCAGGCCCGCCTGGTCGCCGTGAGCAAGGAGGCTGCCGTGTGGCGATTTGCCGGAAGCGCAACGCGCGACCGGCGCTGCCTCGACGAACCCGGAGCCGCCGCGTCGCAATGACCGAACATGCTCCTCGATACCTTTGCGTCTGTGCCGACGACTTCGGCATGACCGAGGGCATCAACTCGGCCGTGCTCGAACTGGCGGGGCGACACAAGATTTCCGCCATCTCCTGCATGGTTCGCCGCGATGTATGGGCCGCGGGCCTGCGCGGCCTGCGCGGCATCGAGCCGGCCTGCATCGAGGTCGGACTCCATCTCGATCTGAGCCCTCCGCCAGACGGCCGGCCCTCCGAGCCTGGGCTGGGCGGATTGATTGTCCGAAGCCATCTGCGCCTGCTTCGCCCTTCGGCCGTTCGCGCCGAGATCAGGGACCAGTTGGCGCGCTTCGAAGACGGGCTCGGCCGTCCGCCTGCCTTCGTGGACGGGCATCGGCATGTCCATCAACTGCCGGTGGTGAGCGACGTGCTGACCGATGAGATCGCGAGCCGCTACGGCACGGAGGCGCCATGGGTCCGCAGCACGGCGCCGCCCGCACCGCGACGGCTCGCGAAGAACAAGGCCGACATCGTCTTCGCGCTCGGCGGCGCGAGGCTGCTCGCGCTCGCGGCGTGCCGAGGCATCCCGACCAGCCGCGCCTTGCTCGGCGTCTACGATTTCACGGGCACTTCCGACGTCTACCGCGGGCGGCTGCGGCAGTGGATCGACTGTTGCCGCACGGGCGACGTGCTGGTGTGCCATCCCTCGCTCGGCGATGCGCCTTGGGTTCCCGCCGGCCCGGCGCGGCGCAACGAATACGCGGTCCTGAGCGCGATCGCCTTTCCGATGGTGACCGCGGCCGGGGTCGTGTTCCTGCGTCCTCTTTCGTACTTGTCGCGTGCCGCCGACCCGGTCCATGCATAGGGCGCAGCGACCGCGACAGGCGCTGGTGACCATTGGTTGCATTAGCCGGTCTGTTCCCCGTCGTGGCGCATGACCATTCTGGTCGGCACAGCGTCTTGGACTGACAAGACGCTGATCGATTGCGGACGCTTCTACCCGAAAGAAGCCAAGACGCCCGAGGCGCGCCTACGCTTCTACGCGTCGCTCTTTCCCCTGGTCGAAATCGATTCGAGCTACTACGGGATCCCCACGCCGACCAACGCCCACAACTGGGCTGAGCGCACGCCCGACGGCTTCGTCTTCAACGTGAAGGTGTTCCGTCTGTTCACCGGCCACCAGACCGTTCCGAAGGTGCTGCACAAGGACATCAAGGAGGCGCTGGGCACGAGCCAGACGCTGTACTACCGCAGCACGCCGCCGGCGCAGAGCTCTGGAGCAGGTTCGTCGACGCGATCGCGCCGCTCAAGGCGGCCGGCAAGCTCGGCCTGGTCCACTTCCAGTTCCCGCCCTGGCTGATGTGCAACCGCGAAGGGCATGCACATGTCTAGCACTGCATCGAGCAGATGGCCGGACACACCTGCAGCGCCGAGTTTCGGCACAAGTCCTGGTTCGACGAGGCGAGCCGCGCCGGCACGATCGACTTCCTGCGCGAGCTGGCGCCGTGCAGACCATCGTCGACGGGCCGCAGGGCTTCGCCAACAGCGTGCCGCTGCTGGCAGAGACGACGTACTCCGATTACGCGCTGGGGCGCCTGCATGGCCGCAACGTGGATACCTACAACATCAAGGGGCGTCTTCAGCAGCCGAGCGCTTCGACTACGACTATCCAGACCAGGAACTGCGCCTGAGCAGGTTCCTGTAGATGCTCAGCCTCATCTTGCGACTTAGAGCCCAACCGAAGCGACGACCAAGAGGGCCAGCGCCAAGAAAACGCCTCCGACGAACCCGGCCTCTATCATGAGCTCGCGCAGAGGAGGGTTCCCTCCTGGTGTGCTGGCCGGCTCAGGCCAAGCATTGTCTCGAGCTGCGCCCTCGCCCTCCAGCTCCTGCCTGATCACTTGCATGTGGTGTTCCTCCTCAGCCCAGTGAGATACGTCTCAAAGCGCATCCATAAACTATAAGACAAGAGTACCAAAAATGTGAATTTGTCACATTGTTCGCGCGCCTTGCGTCTTTGTGGCGTACCAAAGTACTACACATGCCGGAGAATTTCGGCATGAATGACGACCACGATACGAACTTGGGTTGGTGGACCGAGAAGCCCGACCGGGAAATCCGGGCCTCTTCCTTTACGCCGATCTCCGGCCCTTTCCGCAGGCGGCGGGAGCGCGTTTGGGTGAAGTCAACGGTGATAGTTGCCCTCATGCTCGCACTAGGCTGGTCGCTTCTGCGCTTGGCGGCCTTCTGACTGCTTCGGGCGGGAAGTGTCAAAGCGTCAAAGCGGACCTGACAAACGCACGAGGCTCCCTCGGACAGTGATGCGAATTTCGATGATTTCCAGCTGTTCGAATTGTCAGATGGCCGACGCTATTGCGCTGGCGCGACACTTACTTAATCTGTTTGTGACTCCCTCATGGGACGGAGTCGGCTCCAACGCGGCGGTCGGCGACCAGAACCGGACGGATCCAGACAGATGAAGCCTTGGAATAAAGATCGTCGCCAACCGTCCCGACGAGAACGTTGAGCGAAAAGTTCGTCGAGATCTGCGCAAGGCGAGCGAGATCGATGGTCGACAATGTCGGAAAGTTCGTCGCTGCCAGATGAAGTAGCGGCAGGCCACGCCGGGCGCTTCAGCTTCCTAAATGACTCGCCCAAGCTTCCTTCGACACCGTCAGATCCGGTTGCAGTGCGGGAGCGGATCTTCGAGACAGGACCCGCGAACTGGCACTGTCGGCCATACCTACGCCCTCTCAGATTCGGAAATCTCCTACTGGCTGCAGCAGGCCCAAGCCGACGGGCTCGTGAGCAAGACCCTGCGTCGGCTTGGTCGCGCGCATGGCTGGGGCAGACATGAGCTTTCGTCAGCTGCAGGCGAGATCCATTGAGGGCCGCATTCGAGGTGAAGACCGGGCAGATACTGTGGAAATGGGACCTGAACGGTGACACCGGTGGATTCAGCGACGGGGAGATTGATACATTGCTGCGTCACCTGCTCGTGCCGAGCCAAACGTCTTGATGCGGCCCACAAGCAGACGTGGGCAGCGTCCGGTGCGGCTTCGCTTAAGCTTCCTTGACCAGACTAACCGAGGTCTTCGCCATGCTCTCCAAATGCGTCCCGGGTGCGAGTGTTGTGACCGAAACTTGCCACCAGATTCGGCTGCCGCACGGATTTGCTCCTTCGAGTGCACGTTCTGCAGTGACTGCGCCGGCCAGCGCTTGGCCGGAATCGCTCCCGCGCCCACGGCGGTCGGCTGCCAAGCTTGAGAAATACCCAGCTTCGACCACGCGGGTGTTCAAGCCCGAAGGTTGCGGGGCCGCCCCTTGAACCTCACCTCGCCAGGCCCGGTCGCGTCGCCGACTGGTCCCTGGCCAGAAGCGGACGGCCGAGGTGCCTATTTACTTCGAGTTCCACCCAAGCAGGCGTCAGCAATCGCAGCCAGGCAATGTCTTTCCGTCGATGCGTCAGCTGCGGACCTGCCACATCGCGGCAAAGGATTGGCACAGCAAGAACGGCCCTTGAGGTTGACGGCCAGCGCGCGGTCGTAGTCGGCCTTGGCACTTCGAGCAAGGCCGCGCTCGCTCGATCCCGGCGTCGTTGACGAGGATGTCTATCCGCCCGAGTTCGTCTGCCGGCTGGTGACGATCGGCAGCGATTCCCGAGCCCAGCAGCCGCGTGATCAGGTCACGAACCCGGGTGCTCCGATTTCGTTGCCGAGTTTGGTCAGGCGATCCGGAGATGGAGATGAGCTTCCCGCCGCCCTCGAGCATGGGATGGATCTTTCGAGCGTCTTGCGTTACTGGACGCTCCATTGGACCAGAGCGGCCAGAGGAGCTTCCGGCGGTGAGGTCCTCCCTCGGGGTGTTGGTGCCGAATCAGCGCCACCAGTGGATCGGATGACTAGTTGCGGGAAGGCTCGTCACCCCTTTGTTCTCGAAGGCCGGTGTTGATGGACGAATGTGCCTGACCCAATACTGTTCGTTTAGAATGAATTGACCTATAATCACCGTCTTGGCAACTCGACAACGGGCGGGGCATGGCACGAACCAAGGCGGTGTTGGGCGCGGGGGCTCGGCTGAGTGACTTCTTGTCGGCCAGCTTGCTGGCGCGAGTCGTTCCGGCAGAGGTGGTCAATGCG
>NZ_JAGGNV010000016.1 GCF_018614955.1 Variovorax paradoxus | reverse complement strand
ACGCCGTCTGGGCGGCGCCGGCTCCGAAATTCAGCGTCCCCAGCCAGCGGTAGTAGGCACCGCACCACGAGGTCTTGCCGGTGTAGCGCACGTCGTGGCGCAGCAAGAAGCCCTTGAGCTGGTGGCGGGCCGGGACGCGACTGTGGACCGCGTCTTCGCGCGCCCGCGACAGGTCACGGATTGCTTCATCGTCTGGATCGGGGATCCACACGGCGCTCAACTGGCCGGCGCGCGAGCACTCGGCCAATTGAACGCTGTCGCGTGTGTCGGTCTTGACTCGGTCGCCGGGACGCCGCGGGATCTGCGATGGGGCAATGATCTCGCAGCTGTAGCCCTTGGCCTTCAGGGCACGCTGCAGTCCGAAGCCCGTCGGGCCAGCCTCGTACACGATGTGCAGTTGCTCGGCGGTGCCGATCTTGGCCAGCACCTTCAGCAGCTTGTTCACGTCGTGCGTGACCTTGCCGATCAAGCGCCCGGGCGCTCGGCCCGGCTCGGCCGCCGCCACGCTGATGCTGTCCTTGTGGACATCCAAACCCACGTGAATCTTGCTACGCTCTTCCATGGTCGGTCTCCTCTTGTTGCTGACGACGCAAGTCACAGCATGTAGCTCTACGTCTTTGGACGCAATCTACGATGTCGGAGACCGGCCGCCTGCGCTGGGGCGGCGACCATCATGTCTAGGGCTCGCCGTCCTCCGGCAAGTGGATCAGGCCGGTGTGAAAGTCGTATTCGAACACCTCGCCGTAGCGGCCCCATTCGATGGCGGTGCGCAGCGCGCGTTCCGCCACCGCGGTGTCCAGGCTTTCCCGCAGCAGCAGCAGGAAGGGCTCTTGCGGCAGCTCGCCGGACGGCGCCTGCTCCAGGCTGTGGCGAACGTGCGCGGCCAGCGGCACGTGGGCCAGCAGCTGCTGGCCGAAGAGTTGCTGGCGCAAGGTGTGCGTACCCTCGACATAGCGCTGCCCCAGCGGCGTGAGGTGCAGGTCGGCATCGGCCAATTGCGCGAAGCCGAGCAAGGCCAGCGCCTGGGCCAGCGGCAGCAGTTCGTGGTCGGTCAGGCCGGCTTCTTCCGCCAGTTGCGGCAGGTCGGCGCGGCCTTGCCGGCCGTCTTCGACCAGCATCTCGAGCAGGGCCTCCATGCGGCCGACGTCGGCGTCGGGCAGCCGGTCGCCCAGGTGCATGTGCAGCGGCTCTTCGCGGGCGCGGTCGGCGACGGCGGCGCCGGCGGTCATGAGCGTGTAGACCTCGTCGATCAGCGCGCGCACTTCCAGGCTTTCGCCGTCGCGCGGCCGCGGCAATGCAATGGGCAGCTCGGCGCGCACGCGGCCCGGGTCGCTGGCGAAGATCAGCACGCGGTCGGCCATGAGCACCGCTTCCTCGATGTTGTGCGAGACGACGAGCATCGCCCTGGTCGGCATGGCGCCGCTGTCCCACAGCTGCAGGATGTCGTCGCGCAGGCGTTCGCCGGTGAGCACGTCGAGCGCGGAGAAGGCCTCGTCCATCAGCAGCACCTCGGGCTCGACCACGAGCGCGCGCGCGATGCCCACGCGCTGGCGCATGCCGCCCGAGAGTTCGCGCGGCAAGGCGCCCTCGAAGCCCGCGAGGCCGATCAGTTCGATCGCGGCGGCGGCACGCCGCGCACGCTCGGCCGGCTCGACGCCGCGCGCCTCCAGCCCCAGCTCCACGTTCTGCTGCACCGTGAGCCACGGAAACAGTGCAAAGGACTGGAACACCATCGCAATGCCGCGTGCCGGCCCGTACAGCGGCTGGCCCCGGTAGCGCACGCCGCCGCCGTCCACGCCGATCAGGCCCGCCAGGATGCGCAGCAGCGTCGACTTGCCCGAGCCCGACTGGCCCAGCAGCGCGACGATCTCTCCCTCCGCGAGGCGGAAGTCCACGCCTTCGAGCACCGAGCGCGCGGCGCCGTCGGCGGAGCGGAAGGATTTGCGAACGCCCTTCAATTCGACAATGGCTTCGGCCATGCTTGTTCCTCCTTGCGCATCAGAAATGCATCCGGTTCTCGGCCAGTTCGTAGAGCCGGCGCCAGACGAAATGGTTCATGCCCATCACGAACACGCACATCACGCCGATGCCTAAAGCGATGCGCGGGAAATCGCCGATGGCCGTCATGTGGGCGATGTAGCTGCCCAGGCCCGCGGCCTGCAGCGTGGTGTCGCCCCAGGTCACGTACTCGGCCACGATGCTGGCGTTCCAGGAGCCGCCGCTGGCCGTGATGGCGCCGGTGACGAAGCTCGGGAACACGGCCGGCAGCAGGTAGCGGCGCCAGCGCAGCCAGCCGCTCAAGCCCAGGTTCCTGGCTGCGTAGCGCAGTTCGGTCGGCACGCTCGACGCGCCGGCGATCACGTTGAAGAGCAGGTACCACTGCGTGCCCAGCACCATCAGCGGCGCCAGCCAGATGTTCGGATTCAGGTGCCAGCGCACGATGAACAGCACGGCCACCGGGAACATCAGGTTGGCCGGAAACGCGGCCAGGAACTGCGCCACGCCCTGCAGCCGTCCGGCCCAGCGCGGATTCATGCCGATCCAGATGCCGACCGGCACCCAGACCAGCGCCGCCAGCGCAATCAGCACCCCCACGCGCGCCAGCGTGTAGAGCCCCAGCACGAACACGTGCACGACCTCGGACCAGCCGACCTCGGTGTGGATGAAGCGCACGAGCCAGACAGCCGCCAGCAGCACGGCCGCGGCCAGCGTGGCGTCCCATACGCGCGCCACGGCAGGGTTGGGCGGGCGCGGGCGGGCCTTGATCGAGGTGCCGTCGTGGTCGCGCCGGAAGAACAGCAGCGAGCGCTCGAGCAGCCGCGCGAAACCCAGGCCGATGCGCTTCAGCCTGTCGGTGCGGCGCAGCCAGGTCAAAAGCCAGGAGCGCGGCGCGTCCTCGCTGCCGCCCTCCTCGAAGCGGAACTTGTCGGCCCAGGCGATCAGCGGGCGGAAGAACAACTGGTCATAGAGCACGATGCCGACCAGCATGCCGCCGATCGCCCAGCCGATGGCGCCCAGGTCGCGCGCCTCGATCGCCGTCGCGATGTAGGAGCCCACGCCCGGCAGCTTGAGGCTCTGGTTCGACACCGAGATGGCTTCGGAGGCGACCACGAAGAACCAGCCGCCGGACATCGACATCATCATGTTCCATAGCAGTCCCGGCATCGCGAACGGCAGCTCGAGGCGCCAGAAGCGCTGCCAGCCCGAGAGCTGGAACACGGCCGCCGCCTCGCGCAGTTCCGCCGGCACGGTGCGCAGCGACTGGTACAGGCTGAAGGCCATGTTCCAGGCCTGCGAGGTGAAGATGGCGAAGATCGCTGCGCACTCCACGCCGAGCAGGTTGCCCGGGAAGAGCGCGATGAATCCGGTGACGGTGATCGACAGGAAGCCGAGGATCGGAATGGACTGCAGGATGTCGAGCACCGGCACCAGCACCCGTTCCGCCGCGCGGTACTTGGCGGCCAGCGCGGCAAAGATGCAGCTGAAGATCAGCGATGCGCAGAGGGCCAGGAACATGCGCAGCGTCGTGCGCAGCAGGTAGTACGGCAGCATCCACGGGTCGAGACTGATCGGCAGCGCCTCCCCCAGTTCGTAGGGCCGCGCCATCTGCGAGCCGCCCCAGGCCAGTGCGAACAGCAGCGCCAGCACCAGCGGCAGCAAGGCCCAGTCCCAGCGGTTGCCGCCGGAGGCCACGGCCTGGCGCGGAAAGAAGCGTTTGTCGAGCATGAGGCGGCAGATGCGCAGGGTCGGGTTCGCAGACCCTGGCCCGCGGCGGGCCGCCATTGTGCCTATGCAAGACCTGCGCGAACCTGACCAAATTCCTCGCTGATCTCGCGCGTGATTTTCAGGAAGCGGTCGATGTCCGCGGCCGAATTGCAATGCAGCGGCGAGACGCGCACGGCCCCTTCGAGGCCGAAGGAATGCAGCATCCGCTTCGAGTACAGGCTGGTGGCGACGCGTTCATAGACGATGACCCCGCGCTTCTCGTATTCGCGCACGGCCTGGGCGTGCTCGAGATGTTCGATGCCGATGGCCAGGATCAGGTCGCGCTTCGTCAGGTCTTCGTGGTCGAGGAATACGTTCACGCCGTGCATCCGGCGCAGACCGGCGATGCCCTCGCTGCCGTTGAGCATGCGTGCGAGCAGCGCTCGTTCGTGCCGTTCGATTCCCTGAATGCCGCTGGCGAACAGGGTGCGCCGGTCGTCGCTCGCGATGAACTGGCCGCCGAGCCAGCACACGTAGTTCACGATCTCGGTCACGACGGCGAACTGCCAGGGTGCGGCGCTGCCCAGGTCCCAGAAGTCCTTCTTCTTGCCGGCCAGCTTGTGGTGCGGCAGGACGGACGCGCGTTCCGACAGCCACGACATGCCGGATCCCCTGCAGCCGAAGAACTTGTAGGGCGCGATGTTGATGCCGTCCACCGGCGTCTTCTGCAGATCGATCAGGCCGTGCGGCGTGTGCTGCACGGCATCCACGACGATGTACAGGTCCGGCTTGATGGCGCGCGCCTGCTTCACGATCTCGTGAATGTCGAGCTTGGCGCCGGAGATGTTGGACGCATAGATCACGCTCAGCAAGGAGGTGTTCTCGTCGACCAGGCCGACGATCTCTTCCACATCGATCCCGCCGGTGGCCGGATTCGACCTCGCGACCCGGAGCTCCTTGCCCGTACGCTCGGCGTAGAGGGACATGGCATCGAAAGAGGACGGGTGCTCGAGCACGGTGGTCACCATGTTCGTGCCGGGAACGTTCTCGGCGACCGCGCGGACCATGTCGAACATCCCGCCCGAGGCCGTGAGGGAGGCGTAGACGCTGCCGCCCCTGGCGTTCAGGATCGTGCGAAGGTCTTCCGTTCCCCTGGCCTGGACCTGCTGCAGAAAGACCGCGAGCTCGTGGATGCGCTCCGGGCAATCCGGCAAAGCGTCGATGCGGGCGAACTGATCGACGGCGGCCTTCAATCGGAACGACCCGCCCGCGTTGTCGAAGAAGAGACGTTCGCGGCCATTCATGTCGTGGTCGACGTAGTGGAAGCGGCTCTTCACCTCCTTCATCAATGCGTCGGAAAAGAGTTCGCCTTCAGCGATGTTCATTCTGGTGTTCCATGGTTCGGCAAGAGCTGATTTTCGAAGCGGTCAAAGATTTCCAAAAGCGATATTTTTGGATACGATTCGATGAGAAAAAGAGGCCTCAACCATGATGACTTTCAAGCAGCTCGAGGCGCTGTACTGGATCGGCGAGCTGGGCAGCTTCGCGCTGGCCGCCCACAAGCTGCACACCTCGCAGTCGGCGGTGTCCAAGCGGGTCCACGAACTCGAGATGGTGTTCGACACCGAGCTGTTCGATCGCAGCCAGCGCTCCGCGCGTCTCACCGACAAGGGCGAGGAGATGTTTGTGCTGGCCAAGAAGCTGCTCGATCAACGCGATGCCGCCGTCGAGCAGTTCAGCCGGGTCGACGTGATCGAACGCCGCGTTCGCATCGGCGTGACCGAGCTCACGGCCATGACCTGGCTGCCGCGCTGGGTCGAGCTGATCCAGGAGCACTACCCCAAGGTCACCCTCGAGCCGGACGTGGACAGCAGCGTCAACCTGCGCGAGAAGGTGCTGGCAGACGAGCTGGACCTGATCGTCGCGCCTGATGCCTTCGCCGATACGCGGATTCCCAAGAAGGCGATCGGCAAGGTCGAGAGCGCCTGGATGTGCAAGCCCGGCCTCGTCAAGAGCAGCAAGCCGATCCGCCTGCACGAGCTGGCGAGCCACCGCATGCTGATCCAGGGCATCAAGTCCGGGACCGGTCTGCTCTACGACAGCTGGATGAAGGACCTGGGCGTCCAGCCTTCGAACCCCATCGTCATCCACAACCTGGTGGCCTTGATCGGACTGACGATCTCCGGCCTGGGCGTGAGCTACCTGCCGAAGGAAGCGGTCAGCCAGATGCTGGAAGAAGGATCGCTGGCGCTGATCAAGGTGACGCCCGCCCTGCCGCCCGTCACCTACGTCGCGATGTACAAGGGCGAGCACCGGAGTTCGCTGCTGGCATCGATCATCATGCTGGCCCAGTCGTGCTGCGACTTCACACGGATGTTTCAGGCCGTCAAGGGATGAGGCCTCACACGCCCTTGTTGTTGGGGTTCTTGTAGATCTCCTTCACCGCCTCGGTCATCGGAAAGTTCAGGTTCGCATTGGTCGGCGGGATCGGCTTCATGAACCACTTGGCATAGATCTGCTCGATGGCGCCCGACTTCATCAGATCGGTCACCGTCTTGTCCACGAGTTCCTTGAACTGCGGGTCGTCCTTGCGGTACATGATGCCGTAGGGTTCCTGGCGCAGCGACTCCGAGGTGAGGATCTTGAAGTCGCCCGGCTTCGGGGAAGTGGCGATCAGGCCGGCGAGCTGCACATCGTCGAGGATGTAGGCAGCCGTGCGGTCGGAGGCGAGAAGCAGGAATCCGTCCGCAGTGTCCTTCGCCGCGACTTCTTCGACCTCGATGTTTCCGGACTTGCGATAGGCACGCAGAAGCTGGACCCCGGTGCTGCCGGCGACTGTCGAGACCGTCTTGCCGTTCAGCTCGCCCAACGAATTGATGCCCGAGCTTTTCTTCACCGCGGCGGTGATGCTGGTGACGAAATGACTCGGGGCGAAGGCCACCTGCTGCTGCCGCTGGACCGTGTTCGTGGTGGTCGCGCAGTCGAGGTCGACGGTGCCGTTCGTCAACAGCGGGATGCGGTTGGTCGAGGTCAGGATGGTGTAGCGCACTTCCAGGTTGGGCATGCCGAGCCTGGCCTTGATCGCATCCACGATCTTCAGGCAGATGTCGTTGGTGAAACCGACCGGATCGCCGCCGCCGGTGGGCTTGTACGAGAACGGGATCTGGCTGTCGCGGCCGCCGATCGAGATGCTTCCGCTCGCCTTGATCTTGCTCAGCGTGTCGCTTTGAGCCAGAGCGGTCGAACACATCAGGGCGGCGCTCAGGCCAAGCGTCAACGGAAGTCGAAATTTCATCTGGAGCTTTCGCAAAAGGGTTGTGCTGCCGCGCATTCTGGAAGCGGCAACTCCTTTCTAAAAGCGATTTATTTTCATCGGCTTTGAAGCCGCAAAGTGATCAGTTAGGCCGGAGTCGGAGTAGAGATGCGGAGGCTGGCGGTGTGCCCTGTGCCGGCCGACGTCACCGGCCGCTTCGCGGCTGCCCTGCGCTGCTCGCGCCACGCGGGGTCTCGCTCGAACTCGCTTCGCTCAGACAATCGCGAGCCCTGATCCGCGTGGCGCTGCGCTGCTCGGCAGTGCCTCAACGGCCGGCCCAGGGCACACCGCCCGCCTCCGTGGACACGCTGCTGTCTTGCTCCCTCTCCCTCCGGGAGAGGGCGGGGGTGAGGGCATCGGGCCTCCGAGGCGCAGGCAAGCATCGAACACCCCCGAAGCCCGGTATGCGGTGCGGGTCGGGCGATCCCCTCTGCGCCGCCGAAGCGCGCAGCCTTTCGCGGATCAGGGCTCGCGATTGTCTGAGCCGAAGGCGAGTTCGAGCGAGACCCCGCGAAAGGCGAGCACTGCAGGGAAACCCGAAGGGCCGGCGCAGTGGGGTCGCACGGCCCGCACCGCATGCCGGGCGTGCATCCAAAGGCGAGCCCTTCGCACGCTGAGTTGTAGTGTGAATACGCCTAGAGCGGAAACGCCTCCAGCCCCGGCTGCCCCTCGGCCCCCTTGACCGGCGTGTGCGCCACGTTCATCACCCAGCAGACCATCGCGAAATAGCCCACCAGCGCGCTGAGCTCGACCACCGCCTGCTTGCCGAAGCGGGCCTCGGCCGCGCCGTAGGTCGGCTCGCTCACGCCGTGGTAGTGCAGCAGCTCCAGCGCGAGATCGAGCGCCAGCTGCTCGTCGTCCGCCAACGGTGCCGCGCGCCGGCCGAGGCGCAGCGCTTCGATGGCGTCGGCGCTCACGCCGGCCTTGACCGCGGCTGGCGCATGCAGCACCCACTCGAACTGGTTGCCCACGTGGCGCGCGACCGCGCAGGTCACGAGCTCGCGCACGCGCGCATCGAGTCGGCTGTCGAAGCGCAGGTATTCGCCGAGGCTGCCGATGCGCTCCATCAGCACCGGGCTCTGCAGCAGGGGGACGAAGGGACCAAAGACCGCCTTGCGCGGGCCGTCGATCAGCGCCTGGGCGGCGGCGCGCTGCGCCTGCGACATCGCGTCGGCTGCCGGCATCGGCAGGCGCTCGGTCCAGGGACGGGTATGGCCTTGTTCGAACATGGACGATTCCTTTTTCAATGGAGAGAGACGGGGATCATGCGCGGAGCAGCCACCACGCGCTGCCGAGCAGCGCGACGGCACCGACGGCCAGCGCGATGAAGAGGCCGCCGAAGCCTTGTGCGCTGCCGCTCAGCGCGGACGAGAGCACCGGCCCGGCCATCTGGCCGATGGCGAAGGCCGCGGTCATGCGGCCGAGGGCGCGGGTCGGGTCGCCGACGGTACGCGCCCTCGCCTCCTGCATGCCGGCCATGGTCGCGACCATGAAGGTGCCGCCCACCAGCAGCGCGGCCAGCAGCACGGTCAAGGCCGACAGGTGCAGCACCGGCAGCAGGCAGCCCAGCGCCATCAAGGCATGGCTTCCGGCCAGCACATGGCGCCGCGCGACCCGCGCCAGCACCACGCTGGCCAGCAGCGTCGACAGCGCGGCCGCCGCGCCGAACACCGGCCAGGCGGCGCCGAACACGGCCGGATCGTCGACCACCGCGCGCGCCAGCACCGGCAGGAAGGTGGCCGGCAGGATGTAGCCGAAACCGAGAATCCCGTAGCAGATGACCAGACCCCAGGGCACGCCGCCGGACGTTGCGCTCGCGGAGGCTTGCGCGACAGTGCCGCGCGGCATCAGCACGGCCACGGCGAGCAGCCCCACCAGCGCCAGCGCACCCAGTTGCAGCCACAGCGCGTCGGGCGCGACGCCGGCCGCGCCGGCGTGCCAGCAGTAGAGGCCGGCCAGCGCGATGCCGGCGCCGACGCCGGCATAGAGCAGGCCCGGCCCCGCGGGACGATCGAAGCGCGTGAGCCAGGCCAGGCACCAGACACTGGTGCTCACCAGCGCCCAGGCGCTCGCCACGCCGGCCACGAAACGCAGCACGAGCCAGAGCGCGAGCGAATCGGTCCAGCCCATCGCCGCGGTGGTGAGCGCGATCGCGGCCAACGCGAGCAGCCCGACACGCTGCGGCGAGAGCGGGATGCGCGCCGTGCTGAGCGCGCCCAGCAGGTAGCCCGCGTAGTTGGCGGCGGCGAGCCAGCCGCCGGCCGCCACGTCGGCACTGCCGGCACGGATCATGAGCGGCAGCATCGGCGTGAAGGCGAAGCGCCCGATGCCCATCGCCATCGCCAACGCGAGCAGGCCCGCGGTGCAGATGGCAAGGAAGGAAGGCTTCGGCGCGGTGACAACGGCATTCGACATGACCAGTGATTAGACGCAGAATGCGCATGCGCCACAAATGAATTATTCAGAACAACCATTCTTGTTATGAGAACGATCGACCTCGATTCGCTGGAGATCTTCCGCACCGTGGTGGCCGAAGGCGGCGTGATCCGCGCCGCGGACAAGCTCCACCGCGTGCAGTCGAACATCACGACCCGCATCCAGCAGCTGGAAGAGCGGCTCGGCCACAAGCTGTTCCTGCGTCAGGGCCGTTCGCTCGCGCTGGCACCGGCGGGCCGCAAGCTGCTGCCCTATGCCGACCGGCTGCTGCGCCTGGCCGACGAGGCGGAGAGCGAGCTGCGCAGCGACCTGCCGCTCGGCACCTTCAAGCTCGGTTCGCTCGAAAGCACGGCCGGCAGCCGGCTCGCGCCGATGCTCTCGCGCTTTCACAAGCTCTACCCGGGCGTGGTGGTCGAGCTGGCCACCGGCACCACCGGCGCGTTGCTGAAGAAGGTCGACGCCTTCGACATCGAGGCGGCCTTCGTCTCCGAGCCTTTCTCGGCGTCAGGCCTGGAAACGCTGGCGGTTTTCGAGGAAGAGCTGGTGCTGGTCACTGCGCGCAGCATCGCCTCGGTCACACGGCCGGCCGACCTGGCCGGCGCCACGCTGATCGCGTTCGCGCAGGGCTGCTCGTACCGCCGGCTGCTGGAGCAGTGGCTGGGCAAGGGCGGCATCGTGCCGGCGCGCTCGCTGGAGTTCTCGTCCTACCAGGCGATGATCGCCTGCGTCGCGGCCGGCACCGGCTTTGCCATCGTGCCGCTCTCGGTGCTGAAGGCGCTGCGCGCGACCGCCGACGTGCAGCAGCACACGCTGCCGGAGCGCATCCGCAGCAACCGCACGCATCTGGTCTGGCGCGGCACGCCTTCGGTGGCGCTGGCGCGGCTGATCGAGATGCTGGGCAAGGCCTGATGCCGACGGTGGTGATGCAGGCCTGCGCGCCGCGCAAGGCGGTCTGCGGCCCGGGCTCATACTGGGGCGGTCGGCGCAACGCACCGACCGCCACACCGAAGCGCCGCGCCAGACCCGCGGGCGCCTTTGCAGCGCGCAGCACGCTCGCGAGTTGGGGTATAGCCGCCGGGCTCAGGCCAGCGCCGTGGCCGCCGGCTCGGCACCGGCAATCTGCCGCAGCGCGCGCTCGAACACCTCCACCGGCTGGCCGCCCGAGATCAGGTGCCTGTTGTTGATGATGATGGCGGGAACCGAGTGGATGCCGGCATCGGTGTAGAGGCGCTCGCGCTCGCGGGTTTCCGCCGCGTATTCGTCGCTCTCCAGGATGGCACGCGCCCGTTGCGGGTCGAGGCCCGCTTCGGCGGCCAGGCGCACCAGCAGCTCGGGGTCGGAGGGGTTCTCGCCGTCGGTGTGGCAGGCCTTGAGCAGCGCCTTCTTGAGCGCAACCTGCTTGGCTCCGTCCTCGAGCTCGGCCCAGTGCAACAGGCGGTGCGCATCGAAGGTGTTGTAGACACGCGAGCGGCCTTCTTCGCGGAACTCGAAGCCCACCGCCGCGCCGCGGGCGCGGATCGCTGCGCGCGCCTGCGCCTGCTGCTCGCGCGAGGAGCCGTATTTCTGGTTCAGGTGTTCGAATGCATCCTGGCCTTCCGGCGGCATGTGCGGATTGAGCTCGAAGGGCTGGAAATGCAGTTCGGCGCTGATCTCGGGCGCCACGTGTTCGAGCGCGGCTTCGAGCGCACCGAGGCCGACGGCACACCAGGGGCAGGACACGTCGGATACGAAATCGATCTTGAGGCGGGCGGTCATGAAGGGTCCTTCATCGTCAGAGGCTGCGCCAGAAATCGATCAGCAACTGGCTGAATTCCACCGGCCGCTCGACCGCGCTCAGGTGCGCCGCATCGATGGTGGCGAGGCGCGCGCCGGGGATGGCGGCGACCATCGCCTCGGACATCGCGAGCGGGGTCGCCTCGTCGCGCAGGCCGGCGATCACCAGCGTGGGCGTGGTGACCGCACGGTTGCTCTCGCGAAAGTCGATCGCGCTCACCGCGTTGCAGCTCGCGATGTAGGCGGCGGCGTCGGTGCCGACCAGCGTGTCGTTCAGCCGACGCGCGGCCTCGGTGCCTTCCGGCGTGGCCACGTACGCCGGCGTCAGCCAGCGCGCCAAGGCGCCCGGCGCGATCGCGGCCACGCCCTGGGCCTGCACGGTCTCGACGCGTGTGCGCCAGGGTGTCTGGTCGGGGTAGTAGGCCGACGAATTGGCGATCACGACGCTCTTCAGCAGCTGCGGATACTTCGGCGCCAGCGCCTGCGCGGTCATGCCGCCCATCGAGAGGCCGACGAAGTGCACCGGCTCGCCCTCGGCCTCGCGCTCGATCAGCGCCGCCGCGTCCTCGGCCAGCGCCTGCAGGCTGAACGGGCCGGGCACCACTTCCGAGCCGCCATGGTTGCGGTGGTCGTAGCGCAGCACGGTGTGGGCGCGCGCCAGCACGGCCGCCACCTCGTCCCACATGTGCAGGTCGCAGCCCAGCGCATGGCTGAGCACGACGATCGGGCCTTCGCCCTCGCGAATGACATTCAGTCGGGTCATGGCTTTCCCTTGGGTTCTTCGAGCAGGCCTTTCTCGCGCAGGATGCCGGTGGCGATGCCGAAGGCGTGGTTGGCCACCGGCACGCCGCAGTAGATGGCGGCCATCATGATCACTTCCTTGATCTCCTCGGGCGAGAGCCGCGATTCGGGCGGGCCGTCGAGCGCGGCGCGCACGTGCATCGCGAATTCTTCATACGCGTGGATGCCCAGCATCATCGACAGCACCATGAAGCGGCGTGTCTTGTCGCCCAGCGCCGGGCGGCCCCAGATGTCGTTCCATGCATGGCGCGTGATCAGCTCCTGGAACTCGCTGTTGAAGGCATTGCGGTTGGCCAGCGACTTGTCGACCCAGGCGTCGCCGAGGATGCGGCGGCGGTTGAGAAGACCGGCTTCGTAGTCGGGGGAAGTCATCGTGCAGTATTTCGTGTGTCGAGTTGAGATTGCAAGGCCTTGACCTGCGCCAGCGCGATCGTGCCGGCCGGCTCGGCGAGTGCCGGATCAAACCATTCGTCCGCGGCTTCGCTCGGAAGTTCCGCACGCAGCCGGTCGATGTTGGCACGCATGCGCGCCGCATCGATCTGCAGGCCGGGCAAGGCGCCGGCCAGCGCGCGCACGCTGCCGTGGGCGGACATCAGCAGCTGGGGCCACTCGCCCAGCTCGGCCTGCCAGGCGCCGAGCGCGCGCTCGTGCTCCTGCGGCATCGCGGCCAGCAAGGCGGCCACGCGCTGCGGCGCGCGCTGCGCGGCCGCCAGCGCCACCATCGAGGCCACCGGGTTGCGCTTGTGCGGCATCGCCGAGGAGCCGCCGCGCCCGGGCTCGCTGGGCTCGGCCAGTTCGCCGACTTCGTACTGGCCCATGAGCGCGATGTCCTTCGCGATCTTGCCGAGGCTGCCGACCATGAGGCCCAGCTCGCAGCCGAGCGCGACCCATTCGTCGCGCTGGGTGTGCCAGGTCGCGCCCGGGTCGCCCAGGCCCAGCTCCTCGGCCATGCGCTGCCGCACCGCCGACCCCTGCCCCTTCATCTGCGCCAGCGTGCCCACGGCCCCGCCGAGCTGCAGCTGCAGCGCGCGGCGCGCGGCATCGGCCAGCCGCGCACGGCTGCGCACCAGCGGCGCGGCCCAGCCGGCGCACTTGAGCCCGAAGCTCGTGACCGACGCCGGCTGCATCAGCGTGCGCGCGAGGATCGGCGTCGCGGCGTGGCGCTTGGCATGCGCAAGCAGCGCCTGCGCCGCCTTCACCAGGTCGGCCTCGACCAGCGCCACCGCCTCGCGCGTGACCAGCGCCATCGCGCTGTCGATCACGTCCTGGCTGGTGCTGCCGAAATGCACGTAGGGCACCGCCTCGGCATTGAACAATCCCACCGCTTCCTTGAGGCTCTTGACCAGCGGGATCGCCACGCTGCCGGCACGGCCGCTGTCGCGCACGATCTTGGCAACATCGAACAACTCGACCTTGCAGCTGCCGGCGATCGAATGCGCTGCCGATTCGGGAATGAGGCCCTCGGCCGCCTGCGCGCGCGCGAGCGCGGCCTCGAAGCGCAGCATCGCGCCGACGAAGTTGTGGTCGCTGAACGCGGCCAGGGTTTCGGATGTGGAGAGGAAGCCTTCGAAGATACTCATGGCCGTCTTGCTCAATAGGCGATCTTCGCGACGGCCCGCAGGTCTTCAGGCGTCGCGGTGCCGAAGCCGAAGAATTCGAGGTACGCAGGGATCATTTCGAACAGCATGTCGGTGCCGACCTGGACCGCGCAGCCCTTGTCGCGCGCGGCCCGCAGCAGCGGGGTGTACTCGGATTTCATCACGACCTCGCCGACGAAGGTGGACGGCGCGATGCGGTCGATGTCGAAGGGTAGCGGATCGCCCTCCTTCATGCCGAGCGGCGTGGCATTGACCACCACGTCGTAGCCGGCGGGGTCGCTGGAGCCGGTGGCTACGCCCAATTTCGGATGGTGCGTGGTGAGCCGGCCCGCGAGCGCCTTGGCCGACGCCGCGTTGGCGTCGAAGAGCGAGAGCTGCGCGACACCGGCCGCGGCCAGCGAGGCGGCGATGGCCGAGCCGACGCCGCCGCAGCCCGACACCAGCACGCGCGCGCCTTCGAGCGCGCGGCTCTTGCGCAGCACGCCGCGCACGAAGCCGGCGCCGTCGAACTGGTCGCCCACGAGCGTGCCGTCGGCGCGCTTCAGCACCGCGTTGCAGGCACCCGCGATCCGGGCGGCCGGCGTCAGCTCGTCGACCAGGTCCATGGTCGTGATCTTGTGCGGCATGGTGACGAGCGCGCCGCGGATGTTGGTGAGCTGGAACAGCGATGCGAAGGCAGCCGCATAGTCCTCGGCCTTGATGCCCATCGGCACCACGACGGCGTCGATGCCCTGCTGTTCGAACCAGGGGTTGTAGATCATCGGCGCCTTGAAGCTCTCGGTCGGATAGCCGAGGTGGGCGATGAGGGTGGTCTTTCCGGAAATCATCTTCTTCATCCTGGTGGAATCGCGACCCGAAGGCCGGTATGCGCGGCCTCGGCGACCGCAAGGGTGACAGCCAGCGTGCGCATGGCATCGCGCACGGTGACACGGGGCGGCACTTCGCGCCGCACCACGGCGCAGAAATGAGCGAGCTGGCGCGCGAGCGGATCGCTTTCGTGCATATCGATCTTGCCGCGTGCCAAAGGGTTGAACCACGAGGCCGCACCGGCGTACTCGAAGACGCGCAGGGTGGGCACCTGCAGCGAGCCGTGCGTGCCGGCGATGATGTAGCAGTCCTGGTCCGCATGGTGGTCGTAGGACTTGTTCTCGCCCGAGGTCTGCTCCCAGCTGCGCGGACTGGCCGCGGCATCCGACAGCATGAAGGTGCCGAGCGCGCCGTTGGCGAAGCGCAGGTTGATGGCGACCGTGTCCTCCACCTCGAAGCCGCGCGCCGCATGGGAAGCGAAGGCCTGCACTTCGACGATCTCGCCCACCAGCGCGCGCAGGTTGTCGATCTCGTGCACCAGGTTGATCAGGATCGGCCCGCCGCCCTTCTGCCGGCGCCATGCGGCCTCGAAGTACTCGTCGGGCTTGTGGAAGGTGGCGCTGGCCGTCACGGCCACCAACTTGCCGAGGCGGCCGCTGGCGATCGTCTCGCGCGCGGCTTCGAGAACGGCGCTGTGGCGCCGGTGGTGGCCCACCAGCACGGGTACTTTCGAGGCTTCCACCGCCGCGGCCAGCCGCTCGGCCTCCGCCAGGGAATCGGCCACCGGCTTCTCGACCAGCGCCGGCACGCCGGCTTGCACGCAGGCCAGCGCACCGGGCACGTGCAGCGCGTTCGGCGTGGCCAGGACCACGCCGTCGGGCCGCGCCGCGGCCAGCAGCGCGTCGAGGTCCGGGTACAGCGGCACGCCGGCCTCGGCCGCCAGCGCAGTCGCGCTCGGGAACGGGTCGGCAAAGCCGATCAATTCGCAGGCGCTGTTCGCGACCATGCGCATCCAATGCGCCCGGCCGATCAGGCCGGCGCCGGCGATCGCGAGACGCAGCTTCCTGTCCATCGCACCCTCTCCTCAGACCGTGGCGGCCGGCGCCGCGGCGGCATGCGCGCCGCCGAGGAACAGGCGCTCGATGTTCGGATCGGCCAGCAGTTCGGAGGCCGGCTTGTGCAGCACCAGCCGGCCCGATTCGAGCGCGATGGCCTCGTCGGCCATCTTCAGCGCGCTCTTCACGTTCTGCTCGACCATCAGCACCGTGGTGCCCTGGTCGGCAAGCTTGCGCAGCAGCCTGAACACGTCCTGCACCACCATCGGCGACAGGCCGATCGAGGGTTCGTCGATCAAGAGCACCTTGGGCCGCAGCAGCAGCGCACGGCCGACCTCGAGCTGCTTCTGCTCGCCGCCCGAGAGCGAAGAAGCCGCGCTGTTCATGCGCTCCTTCACGCGCGGGAACAGCTCGAGCACTTCGGGGATGCGCTCATGCGTGGTCTTCATGCCCAGCGTGATGCCGCCGAGCTCTAGGTTCTCGTAGGCCGTCAACTGGCCGAACAGATTGCGCCCCTGCGGCACGAAGGCGATGCCGTGCTTCACCAGCAGATCCTTCGGACTGGCGCCGGTGATGTCCTCGCCATCGAGCAGGACCCGTCCGTTGCGCACCTTGAGCAGGCCGAACAGCGTCTTGAGCACGGTCGACTTGCCCGCGCCGTTGGGCCCGAGCAGCAGCGTGATCTTGCCGCGCCTGGCCTTGAAGGACAGGTTGTTGAGGATCATGAAATCCTTGTAGCCCGCCAGCACGTTGTCGAATTCGATGCAGGTGTCGGTGGTGGTCATGATCAATTCCCGAGATAGGCGTCCAGCACCTGCTTGTTGGCGCGGATCTCGGCCGGCGTGCCGATCGCCATCACCTTGCCCTCGACCATCACCATGATGCGGTGGCACAGGTCCATCACGAAGTCCATGTTGTGCTCGATCACGACGAAGCTGCCGCGGCGCGTGCGGTTCAGATCCTTCAGCAGGGTCGAGAGTCCGCCGACCAGGCTGGGATTGACGCCTGCGCAGGGCTCGTCGAGCAGCACCAGGTCGGGCTCGCTCATGAAGGCCATGCCGATGTCCACCAGCTTCTGCTGGCCGTAGGAGAGCGTGCCGGCCTTCTTGTTCGCGACGTGGCGGATGCGGAACTGGTCGATCAGCGCGTCGGCCTTCGGCCCCAGGCCCGAGTCGCCGGGCGCGAACATTCGGCTGAACATGCTGCCCTGGTGCTCCTGTGCCGCGACGATCAGGTTCTCGCGCACCGTCATCTTGCCGAAAACCTGCAGCGTCTGGAAGGTGCGGCCGACGCCGCGCCGGTTGAGCTCGAGCGGACCCAGCTTCGTCACGTCCTCGCCCTTGAGCTCGATGCGGCCGGCATCGGGCGTGATCTGGCCGAGCATGCTGTTGAACAGCGTGGTCTTGCCCGATCCGTTGGGGCCGATCACGCCGAAGATCTCGCCGGGGCGCACCTCGAAGCTCACGCCGCCGACGGCCTGGATGGCGCCGTAGGCCTTGCTGAGATCGCTCACGCGAAGAACCGGCACCACCTGCTGCTCGGGCACGATGGCCTCTGCAAGTACGGCGTTCATGTCGCAGCTCCCATGCTCGCGGCAGCAGCGGAGCGCGCGGCCGAGGCTTCGCGCGCTTCGCGGCGTGCCCGAATGCGATCGGGGATCGAGAGCAATCCGTCCGGCAGCCAGACCATCAGCACCACCACGGCGGCGCCGAACAGCGGCAGGTACCAGTCGGCCACGCCCGGCACGTCGCGCAGCCATTCGGGCACGATCACGCCGACGGCCGCGCCCAGCACCGGCCCCCAGAAGTAGCCGGGGCCGCCGACCACCACCATCAGGTACATCATGATCGAGGCCGCCACGTTGAAGGGCGCCGGCTCGATGAACTGCACCAGCGAGGCGAACAGCGCCCCGGCGACGCCCGCGTAGGCGGCGCCGATGGCGAAGCTCAGCAAGGTGTAGCTGCGCACGCTGATACCCAGGCTTTCGGCGCGGATCGGGTTGTCGCGCAGCGCGGTGAAGGCCTTGCCCCAGGGCGAGCGCAAGAGGCCCCACAGCAGCAGCGCGAGCAGCACGGCGACGGCCAGCACGAAGTAGTAGTAGGCCAGGTTGCCCTCCAGCGACAGCCCGGCCAGCTCGGGCCGCGGGATGTTGTTGATGCCGAAGGTGCCGCCGGTCAGCCACTCCTCGTTGCGCATCAAGAGCCAGATCGCGGTGTTGAAGCCCAGCGTGGCAAAGGCGAGGTAGATCGCCTGCACGCGCAGCGCCGGAAAGCCCAGCACCAGGCCGACCGCGAAGCACAAGAGCGCCGCCGCAGGCAGGCCCAGCCAGAAGCTGATGCCGGCCTTCATGAGGATCGCCACCGTGTAGGCGCCGATGCCGAAGAAGGCGGCATGCCCCAGCGACTTCTGGCCTGCATAGCCCACCGTCAGGTTGAGTCCCATGGTGGCGATGATGAACACCAGCCAGTAGCTCAGCAGGTAGATGCCGTAGTTCTTGAGGAAGTTGGGCGCGATCAGCAGTGCGGCGGCAGCCGCGGCCATCAGCGCGAGATGCGTCTTCTTCATACCTTGCGCTCCTCTTTCTTGCCCAGCAGGCCTTGCGGCTTGAACAGGATCACGACCATGAAGATGACCAGCGCCACCGCGTCCTTGTAGGCCGGCGAGATGTAGGCCGAGGCCAGGTTCTCCGCCACGCCGACGATCAGGCCGCCGAGCAGCGCGCCGCGCGAATTGTTGAAGCCGCCGATGATGGCCGCGAAGAAGGCCTTGGTGCCCAGGCCCTCGCCCATGTCGAACTTGGCGAGGTAGGTGGGCGTGACCAGCAGCGCCGCCGCCACCGCCAGCGCTGCATTGATGGCGAAGGTGTAGAAGATCATGCGCGGCACGTTGATGCCCAGCACGCTGGCACTCTCGGTGTTCTGCGCCACAGCCTGCATCGCGCGGCCGGTCACGGTCTTCGAGATGAAGGCCTGCGTGGCCAGCACGATCGCCACCGCCAGCCCGAAGGTGCCGAGGTCGGCCATCGTGACGGTGACCCCCGCCACGTTGAAGAGCTTGTCGGCAAAGAGGCTGGGGAAGGGATGCGCCTCGGCGCTGTAGCCGGCGCGCACGCCGTTGCGCAGCGCGATCGACAGGCCGATGGTGGCCACCACGATCGGCATCATCCCGAACTTGAACAGCGGATCGACCAGGCCGCGCTTGAAGAGCCAGCCCAGCACGAAGACCGCCACCACGATCGTCAGCACGAAGCTGAGCGACAGCGGCGCGCCGAAGGACATGAAGGCGAGCATCGCGAAGGCCGGCAGCATCACGAACTCGCCCTGCGCGAAGTTGATGGTGCCGCTGGCCTGCCACAGCAGCGTGAAGCCCAGCGCGGCCAGCGCATAGATGCTGCCGGTGGCCAGCCCGCTCAGGAAGAGCTGGATGAAGTCCGTCATGCGAGGCTACTTGGCGGCTGCGCCCAGGGCCGGCAGCGTGGCGATCACTTCCTGCTTGCCGTTCTTCACTTCCACCATGAAGCTTTCGCGGTCGAGGTCGCCGTTGGCGTCGACGCTGACGTCCATCAGCACGCCGGGCTGCTGCGCGGTGCTTACCTTCAGGCCGTGCAGTGCGGCGGCAACGGCCTTGCGGTCGAGCTTGCCGACCTTCTCGATCGCGGCCTTGAGCAGGTAGACGCCCGAGTAGCCCTTCATGCCGTTGTGGTCCGAGACGTACTTGTATTCCTTCTCGAACTTGGCGCGGAAGGCGCGGATGGCCGGGTTCGGCGCGTCGACCGTGAGCCCCACGTGCGCGATCGCGCCGTTGGCCGCCTCGCCCGCGAGGTCGATCACCTTCTGGCCGGTGAGCGTGGTCTCGCCCACAATCGGCTTGCTCCAGCCCTGCTTGCGCAGCTCGCGCAGCAGGCGCGCCGACTCTTCCTCGTTGCTGTAGGCGAAGAGCGCATCGGCATTGCTCTGCTTGGCGCGCAGCACCGCGGCGGAAAAGTCGATCTGTCCCGGCTCGGTCGAGATCTCGGCCGCGATCTTCACCGGCGTGGCGGCCAGCGCCTTCTTCATCGAATCGAGGCCGCCCTTGCCGAAGTCGTTGTTGACGTAGATCACGGCCAGCGTCTTCGCCTTGATCTGCTGGTCGATGTAGCGCGCGACCTTCGGCATCGCGGTGGTCTGCGTGAAGCTGGTGCGGAAGATGTACTTGTTGCCCTGCTGCGTGATGCTGGCCGCCTCGCCGCCGGTGAAGTTGGGAATCTCGGCGCGGCGGCTCTCGGCCATGCTGACCATGATCGAGCCCGAGAACACGGGGCCGAAGATGGCGAAGACTTCGTTGTCCACCGCCTTCTGCGTCAGGCCCTTGGCGACGCCGGGGTTGCTCTGCGTGTCGCTGGTGCTCGACTCGATCTTCTTGCCGAGGATGCCGCCCGAGGCGTTGATCTCCTTCACCGCCAGCTCGACGCCGTTCTTGAAGTTGGTGCCGGCGGTTGCGCCGCCGCCCGAGAGCTCCACGATGTTGACGATCTTGATCGTGTTCTGCGCGAAGGCGCCGGAAGCGCCCGCGGCCACGGCGCAGGCGGCGATGAGCTGGATCGCGAAGCGACGCGATGGAACGATGGTCATGCTTGTCTCCTTGGGGTTGAATTGCTGGTGCTCACGTGGCTCTCGCTGATCCAGCGCGCGCTCTTCATCGCGCGCTGGCCGACCACCATGGGGTCGGAATTCACATAGTCGTCGTTGAACACCTCGAAGGTGTAGTGGCCGCGGTAGCCCTTATCCTCGAGCAGCTGCACCAGGTCGCGCACGTCGTGCAGGCCCTCGCCCGGAAACAGGCGCTGGTGGCGCGCGAGCTCGATCATGTCGGCCTGGCGGTCGCTGTATTCGAAGAAGTAGTCGGCCAGCTGCACCAGGAAGATCTTCTCGACCGGCACCTCGGCCAGCTGCGCGAGCGTCTCGGGCGTGTCGTCGCCGTGCACCGACATGTGGAAGGAATCGAGATTGAGGCCGACGTTTTCTCGGTTGCAGCGCTTCACGATGTCCCAGGCCTGGTGCCAGCGGTTGACGTGGCGGCCCCAGGACAGCGCCTCGTAGCAGATGCGGATGCGAAGCGGCGTGGCCAGCGTGGCGAGCGTGCGCAAGTCCTCGGCCGCGCGCTCCGGATCGTCGATGGCCAGCGGCGAGGTGGTGGAGCACACCAGCAGCAGGTCGGCGCCGACCAGCGCCATCTGGCGCAGCTGCTCGCGCGCCATCTCGAGCCGGTGCGGCCGCATGGCGTCGGGCGCGCATTCGAAATCGCGCAGCGGCTGGAAGTCGGTCACCTTGAGGCCGCTGGCCTTGACCAGCTCGGCCGCCTTCTCGACGCCGGCCGGATGCGCGATCAGGTCGCGCGCCCACAGCTCGACGCCGGAAAAGCCCGCGGCCTTCATGCACTCGAGCTTGTGCCCGAGGTCGCCGCCCATGGTGACGGTGTTGAAGCCGAAGCGGTCGAGCGGAATGGCCATGATGCTTTGCACGCGCCCTTTCAGGCGACGCTGTCGGAGTGGTAGCGCAAGGGCGCGTCGATCTCCGCCGCCATTGCGTCCGGATAGATCAGCTCGCGCAGGAAGCGCGCGTCGTCGCGCACGCCATGCGCCGCGGCCGTGTGGCCGAAGTAGTCGAGGTAGTACGGCATCTGCTGGATCAGCATCTCGAAGCCGGCCTGCGCGTTGAGCCCGCGCGCGCGGGCGGCGCGCACCAGCGGCGTGGGCTGGTTGCGCAGCAGGATGTCGAACAGCGCCGCGTGCGCCTCCATGCGGGCCACGTCCACCGGCAGGGCATCGCCGTCCTTCAGGCCCAGCGGCGTAGCGTTGATGACCAGGTCGTAGCCTTCGGGATTGCTGTTGTCGACCGCGACCGTGGTCGCGTCGAAGAAGGCGTCGAGCTTGGCAGCGACCCCTGCCGCCTGGCCGGCCGAGATGTCGTGGAAAGCGATGTGCTCGGCGCCGTTGACCGTGCCGCCCTCGGCCAGCGCGACGCCGATGGCCGCGGCGCTGACGCCGGCGCCGAGGATCAGCACCCGCTTGCCGCGGAACGGGATGTTGTAGTGGTCCAGCGCGCCCAGCAGGCCCTCGCCGTCGAAGAGATCGCCCTCGAGCTCGCCGTTGGCGATGCGCCGCACCACGTTGACCGAGCCGGCGACGCGGCCGAACAAGCCGGCGCCGTCGAGCAGGTCCACCACCCGCGGCTTGTGCGGCGGCGCGATCACCATGCCGCGCACGTTCCTGGCGAGGAAGGCGGCCTTGACGAAAACGGCGAAGTCGCGCGTCGCCACGTGCACCGGCGCCATCACCGCGTCGATTCCGAAGCGCTCGAAGACGCTGTTGAACATGCGAGGCAGGCGGACATTGGTCACCGGATCGCCGGGGATCAAGTAGAGGTCGGTGCTGCCAGCAATGGAGGGGAACATGGTGCTGTCTCGCTCGGAGTTGTTCGGCTATCGCGCAATTCGGCAGGAACGGTGGCTAATGTAGAGTTCCCGCTTGCGCGATCCAAGTTAGTGGCACGAGAATAGCGCGTTGATCGCGCCGGAGCGATCGATCATCGAACGATTCCAGGGTTTGTCCTCAATGAGCATCGATACCCGCCCCGCCCCGCCCGAACTCGACAAGCGCGACTGGATCGCCGGCCTGGAGCGCGGTGTGTCCGTCATCGAGGCCTTCGACGACGCGCATCCGCGCATGACGGCGAGTGAGGCCGGCCAGCGCACCGGCATGACGCGCACCGCCGCGCGCCGCTACCTGCTCACGCTGCAGCACATGGGCTACGTGGCGGGCGACGGCAAGCTGTTCTGGCTCACGCCGCGGGTGCTGCGCCTGGGCCAGTCCTACCTGGAGTCGGCGCGGCTGCCGCGCATCGTGCAGCCCTTTCTGCAGCGGGTGGCGGCCGGCACGCACGAGATCGCGTATCTGAGCGTGATGGACGGCGACGAGGTGGTCTACATCGCGCGCAACGGCCCCAACCGCAGCATGAGCACGGGCTACGTGCTGGGCGCGCGGGTGCCGGCGCAGGTCACGGCCTCCGGCATGCTGATGCTGGCGATGCGCGGCGACGAGGAGCTCAACCACTGGCTGGCCACGCACGAGCTCACCGTCTTCACCTCGCACACCATTTCGAGCAAGGAGCGCATGAAGCTCGAGCTCGCGCGCATTCGCGCGCAGGGATGGGCGCTCTCGGAGCAGCAGCTGGACCTCAATTCGCGCGGCATCGCCGTGCCGCTGCGCGACCGGCACGGCGAGTTGGTGGGCGCGCTCAACATCACGATGCCCATGGGCCACGAAGGCAGCGAGGACGCGGTTGCCCGCGTCCTCCCGGTGCTGCGCGAGACGGCGCAGGCGATGCGCAATCTGATCTGATCGCGCCCTCGCCTGCATCAAGGCTTCAGACCGCCGCCTTCACCAGCCTCGCCTCCGCCAGCGTCTGTTCGCGCAAGCGCTCGTACTCCTGTTTGGGCACCGGCACCGCGTCGGGATTGCCCAGGTCGTTCATGTGGACGCGGTAGGTCTCGCGGGCGCTCAGCGCGGCGAGTGCCGAGATGACCGTGATGCCGAAGGCCAGCGAGCCCACGATCAGCGGGATGTTGGCCGCGCCGGGAGGCGCTACCGTCGCGAACAGCGCCGGCAGCATCGCGGTGGCAGCCGTGCCGATGTTCTGCGAGATCGCCATCGCCGAGACGCGGGTGCGGGTCGGGAACAGCTCGGGGTAGAAGCTCGGGAACACCGCGTTGTAGCCCTGGTAGACCACGCCCCACATCAAAAGCGACATGCAGATCGCGAGCGGCACGTTCTTGATGCTGATCGCATAGAGGTAGCCGAAGGCCAGCAGGCCCGAGGCCAGCGCGCCGAAGACGATGGGCGGCTTGCGGCCGATGCGGTCCGACAGGTTGCCCACGTAGGGGATCACGACCACCGCCAGGATGTTGCCCAGCACCGGAATCCACAGGTAGATGTCCTTCGCGAAGCCGATGCCGTAGGCCGCCTGCACCGCGTAGGCCGCGCCGAAGATGGTCGCGACCACTGGAATCACGTTCATCAGCGCCATCAGCACGACACGCAGCATGTCCTTCCAGCTGTACTTGAAGGCGTCGACGATCGGCGAGCGCGGAAGCTTCTGCCGCTGTCCTTCATCGGCGAAGGCGGGCGTTTCGTCGACCTCGCGCCGGATGATGTAGCCGGCGACGATGACGATGAAGCTCAGCAGGAAGGGAATGCGCCAGCCCCAGCTGTTGAAGGCATCCTCCGGCATGTAGTGCGCGAGCGGAAGGAAGATCGCCGCAGCCAGGATCTGGCCGGCCTGCACGCCCTGCAGCGTGAAGCTGGCGAAGAAGCCGCGCCGCCCGAAGGGCGCGTGCTCCAGGATCATGGAACTGGCGCCAGAGATCTCGCCGGCGACCGCGAAGCCCTGCACCAGGCGGCAGATCACGAGCAGCACCGGCGCCAAGAGGCCGACCTGGTCGTAGGTGGGCAAGAGGCCGACGGCGATGGTCGAGAAGCCCATCAGGAACATGCACAGGATCAGCACCTGCTTGCGGCCGTGGGTGTCGCCCCAGTGGCCCAGGAAGAAGGCGCCGATCGGCCGCGCCACGTAGCCGACGCCATAGGTCGCGAGCGAGGCGACGATGGCGATATTCGGATCGCCCTTGGGAAAGAAGATCTGCGGAAAGATCAGCGCTGCCGCGGTGGCGTAGATGAAGAAGTCGTAGTACTCGAGGGCCGAGCCGATCCAGCCGCTGGCGGCGGCCTTCTTCGACTGGTGCCGGCCTTGCGGCTCGTGCGCCTGGGGTTTGCTCATGTGTGTCTCCGTTGGAATGGGGCGAGGCGACTGTAGGTGTGCCCCCGGAGCTCCGGCAATGCAGCGGAACAGGGCTGCGATCGATCATCGATCAATCTCGTGCGACTTTCGCGCGGAATCGGGGTTTGTCCCCAGTCCTCGGGCGGCGCTGCGCGGCCGATACCGTCTTGCTCTTGCGGCCGTTCGCACGGGTGCGAAACCGCTCGAACAAATACTTTCTTGCATTTTTCCGGGTTAACCCCTGGCTGCCGCGCCAAGGCTTGCTTCTACTATTTATTCAACTTGAATTAATTAATTGAGCCCGACACCGGGCCAGGAGACAGCCAAGTGACGACAGCCGGTCCCGGTCGGGGCACCAACTCGGTCAACCTGCGCCTCTACAACGAGCGCAGCCTGCTGCAACGGCTGCGCCGGGCCGGCGAGGCATCGAAGGCCGACTTGGCACGCTGGGCCCAGCTCACGAACACGGCCGTCGGCAGCATCGTGCAGTCGCTCGAGGAATCCCGGTTGATCGAAGCCGCCGGCCGCCGGCAGGAAGGCCAGCGCGGCCAGCCCGCCGGGCTCTACCGCATCAATCCCGAGGGCGCCTACGGCATCGGCGTGCGGCTGGACCGCACCAGCATCGAGACGGTGATGATCGACCTCGGCGGCAAGATCCTGGCCCGCGCGGCGCACGACCTGCTGCTGCCCCACCCCGACCGCGCGCTGGCGCTGGTGCAGAAGGACGTGAGCCGCATGATGGCCACGCTCGACGCGGCGCAGCACCGCCGGCTCATGGGCGTCGGCCTGGCGCAGCCCTACAACCTCGGCAGCTGGCTGCGCGAACTGGACCTCAAGGCAGACTTCCGCATCTGGGACGAGGTGGACTTCGGCGCGATGCTGGCACGCGCCGTGGACCAGCCCGTCTTCAAGGAAAACGACGGCAACGCGGCCGCGATCGCGGAACTGTTCTTCGGTGTCGGCCGCGAGGAGAACGACTTCCTCTACATCTTCATCGGCGCGGCGCTCGGCGCAGGTGCGGTGATCGGCGGCGAAAGCCTGCGCGGCCCCACCGGCAACGCTGCCGACCTCGGCCTGATGCCGGTGCCGCCCAGCCGCCTGGCCTCGGCCCCGGTGTCGGACCGGCGCTGGGACATCCTGCTGTCGCGCGCCTCGCTCAACGCGCTGACGCGCCACTTGCGCCACCACGGCATCGCAGTGCGCGGCCACGCCGACCTCGAGGCCTGCGTCAAGTCCGGCCGGTCCGAGGTGCGCGAATGGATCGACGACTGCATCGACGCGCTGGTGCCTTCGACGCGCGCATCGCTGGCCGTGCTCGATTTGCCGGTGGTGGTGATCGACTGCGACATCGACAGCGGCCTGATCGACGAGCTCATGAAGCGCCTCGACGAAGGCCTGCGCGCAATCGCGCCGGAGGCGCGCCAGACCCCGCGAATCCTGCGCGGCAGCTTCCGCGCCGACGCCGGCGCGATCGGCGCGGCCAGCCTGCCGATGTTCTTCAACTTCTCGCCGCGCGCGGACGTGCTGCGCGGACGTTCACGCCCCCGCCACCCGGAGACAGCGAATGCATGAAGCACCCACCGCGCTGCTGGAGCTGCGCAAGATTTCAAAGACCTTCCCCGGCGTCAAGGCGCTGCAGGATGTGCGGCTGCGAGCCAGCGCCGGCCACGTGCATGCGCTGATGGGCGAGAACGGCGCCGGCAAGTCGACGCTGATGAAGGTGCTGTCGGGCGCCTACATGCCCGACCCCGGCGCCGAGATCCTGATCGACGGCAAGCAGGTCCATATCGACGGCCCGCTCGCGGCCAAGCAGCTCGGCGTCTCGGTGATCTACCAGGAACTGAGCCTCGCAGCCAACCTCAGCGTGGCCGAGAACATCTACATGGGCCGAGCGCTGCGCCGCGGCGGCCTGGTCGACCGCGCCGGCATGGCCGCAGCCTGCGAGGCGACGTTGCAGCGCCTGGGCGCCGACTTCGGCCCGGCGACGCGTGTCGCAACGCTCTCGATCGCGCAGCGGCAGCTGGTCGAGATCGCGCGCGCGGTGCACTTCGACTGCCGCATCCTGGTGATGGACGAGCCGACCACGCCGCTGTCGACGCACGAGACCGACCGCCTCTTCGCGCTGATCAAGCGCCTGCGCGACGAAGGCTTGGCGATTCTCTACATCAGCCACCGCATGGACGAGATCGACGAACTCGCCGACGAGGTCACCGTGCTGCGCGACGGTGCCTACGTCGGCACGCTCACGCGCGCCGAGCTCTCGCGCGACAAGCTGGTGAAGATGATGGTGGGCCGCGATCTCTCGGGCTTCTACCGCAAGGAGCACCACGGCCAGCACACCGGCGACCGCGCGCTAACGGTGCGCGGCCTCAGCGACGGCCGGCGTGTGCACGACTGCAGCTTCGAGCTGCATGCGGGAGAAGTGCTCGGCCTGGCCGGGCTGGTCGGCGCCGGCCGCACCGAGCTGGCACGACTGATCTTCGGCGCCGATCCGAGCACCGGCGGCGAGATCTCCCTCAATGGCAGTGGCGCGCTGCTGAAGATCGCCAAGCCGATCGACGCGATCCGCTCGGGCATCCTCTACCTCACGGAGGACCGCAAGGGCCAGGGCCTGTTTCTCGACCAATCGGTGCGCGACAACATCAACGTGATGGTGTGCCCGCGCGACGCGAACGCCGGCGGCGTGATGGACGGCAAGCGCGCCGCGCAACGCGCGCGTGACGCGATCGCACAGCTGTCGATCCGCGTGCCCTCGGCGCGGGTCAACGTCGGCTCGCTGTCCGGCGGCAACCAGCAGAAGGTGCTGCTGGCCCGGCTGCTCGAACTGGCGCCCAAGGTGCTGATCCTCGATGAACCGACGCGCGGCGTCGACATCGGCGCCAAGAGCGAGATCTACCGGCTGATCGACGAGCTCGCCCGGCGCGGCGTCGCGGTGCTCGTGATCTCGAGCGAGCTGGCCGAGGTGGTCGGCATCTGCGACCGCGTGATCGTGATGCGCGAAGGCCACCTCGTCGGCGAGGTGGGCGGCGCGAGCGGCCTGCCCATCACCCAGGAAAACATCGTCGCGCTGGCCACCGGCGCGGCCGCCATCCACGCACCCGTTCTGCACTGAGACAGACGGCGCAACAGGAGACATCCCCATGACCAAGCAGACCTCCCCCGCCATCCCGGCACCGGACAACTCCGCCCTGCCCCGCGCGCTGCGCGGCGCCTCCGGCAAGGAGATCATGCGTGCCCTCGGCATGCTGCCGGTGCTGGTGCTGCTGTGCATCGGCTTCAGCTTCGCGAGCGACAACTTCTTCAGCCTGCAGAACCTGTCGATCATGACGCAGCAGGCGTCGATCAACATCGTGCTGGCCGCCGGCATGACCTTCGTGATCCTCACCGGCGGCATCGACCTGTCGGTGGGCTCGATCCTCGCGGCCTCGGCGGTGGTCGCGATGCTGGTGTCGAACGTGCCGGAGTTCGGCATGCTCGGCATCGCCGCAGGCCTGGCCTGCGGGCTGCTGTTCGGCCTGATCAACGGCGTGCTGATCGCCTTCGTCAAGCTGCCACCCTTCATCGTGACGCTGGGCTCGCTGACCGCGGTGCGCGGCATCGCGCGGCTGGTCGGCAACGACACCACCGTGTTCAACCCGCAGTTGCCCTTCGCCTTCATCGGCAACGGCGAGGTGCTGGGCGTGCCCTGGCTGGTGATCATCGCCTTCGCGGTGGTGGCGCTGTCGTGGTTCATCCTGCGCCGCACCGTGCTGGGCCTGAACATCTACTCGGTCGGCGGCAACCCGGAGGCCGCGCGCCTGGCGGGCATCAAGGTCTGGGCGGTGCTGCTCTTCGTCTACTGCACTTCGGGGCTGCTCTCGGGCCTGGGCGGGGTCATGGCCTCGGCGCGGCTCTACGCGGCCAACGGGCTGCAGCTCGGCGCCTCCTACGAACTCGACGCCATCGCCGCGGTGATCCTCGGCGGCACCAGCTTCGTCGGCGGCACCGGCTCGATCCTCGGCACGCTGATCGGCGCGCTCATCATCGCGGTGCTGACCAACGGCCTGATCCTGATGGGTGTCTCGGACATCTGGCAGTACATCGTCAAGGGCCTGGTGATCATCGGCGCCGTCGCGCTCGACCGCTACCGCCGCAAGGACTCGGCTCGTACCTGAACCCCTTTCATTTCCCCAACCACGACCAGGAGACTCTTCCATGCGCAAGTCATTGTTCGCACTCGCCGTGATCGCGGCGGCCCTCGCTGCCCCGGCGGCGCAGGCTCAGCAAAAGCAGATCAAGAGCGTCGGCATCACGCTCGGCTCGCTCGGCAATCCTTTCTTCGTCTCGCTCGCCAAGGGCGCCGAAGCCAAGGTCAAGCAGTTCAGCCCGAATGCCAAGGTCAACGCGCTGTCGGCCGACTACGACCTCAACAAGCAGTTCTCGCAGATCGACGGCTTCATCGCCTCCGGCGCGGACATGATCCTGGTCAACGCGGTCGATGCCAAGGCCATCGAGCCCGCGCTGCAGAAGGCCAAGAAGGCCGGCATCGTGGTGGTGGGCGTCGACGTGGCGGCCAACGGCGCCGACGCGACCGTGCAGACCAACAACGTGCAGGCCGGCGAGATCGCCTGCCAGTACATCGTCGAGAAGCTCGGCGGCAAGGGCAACGTGATCATCCAGAACGGCCCACAGGTATCGGCCGTGATCGACCGCGTCAACGGCTGCAAGACGGTGCTGAAGAAGAACCCCGACATCAAGATCCTGTCGGACGACCAGGATGCCAAGGGCTCGCGCGAAGGCGGCCTCAACGTGATGCAGAACCACCTGACGCGCTTCCCGAAGATCGACGCCGTGTTCGCCATCAACGATCCGCAGGCCATCGGCGCCGATCTCGCCGCCAAGCAGCTGAACCGCAAGAACATCGTCATCACCTCGGTCGACGGCGCGCCCGACATCGAGACGGCGCTCAAGAGCGATACCCAGGTGCAGGCCTCGGCCAGCCAGGACCCGTACATGATCGCGCAGAAGGCGGTCGAGATCGGGCACGACATCATGAACGGCAAGAAGCCCGCCAATCCGATGACGCTGCTGCCCTCGACCTTGATCACGCGCACGAACGTCAAGGACTACAAGGGCTGGCAGGCCCCCCGCTGATCGCACAACAGGGAGTACGGCTATGTTCGTGGTCTGCGGCGAAGCCCTGATGGATGTCTACATGGGCGAATGGACGGCCACCGGCATGACGCTCGATGCGCGCATCGGCGGCTCGCCGCTCAACGTGGCGCAAGGCCTGGCGCGGCTGGAACGGCCGGTGGCCTTCCTGGCCGGCCTGTCGACCGATGCCTGCGGCGAGCGCCTGCTGGCCTCGCTGCGCGCCGAAGGCGTCGACACCTCGCTGGTGCTGCGCAGCGACGCGCCGAGCACGCTCAGCGTGATCAGCGTCGACGCTGTAGGCGTGCCGCGCTATGCCTTCCACGGCACGGGCGCGGCGGACCGGCAGATCACGCACGACACGCTGCCGGCGCTGCCTGCAGCGGCGCGCGTGCTGCAGTTCGGCTCCTACGCGCTGGCGGTGGAGCCGGTCGGAAGCGCGCTGCGCGCCCTGGCGGCGCGCGAGCGCGAGCGGCTGCTGATCGCCTACGACCCCAACGTGCGGCTCAACGTCGAGCCCGACCTCGCGCACTGGCGCGCGGTGGTCGAGCAGATGGTGTCGATCGCGCACCTGGTCAAGGTCAGCGACGAAGACCTGGGCCTGCTCTATCCGGCCGAATCACCGCAGCAGGTGGCGACACGCTGGCTCGAGCGCGGCGCGAGCCTGGTCGCGGTGACGCGCGGTCCCCATGGGGCGAGCGCATGGACACGGGCGGCGCAGGCCGAGGTGCCCTCGCCGGTGACCGAGGTGGTGGACACGGTCGGCGCGGGCGATACCTTCCAGGCCGCGCTCCTGACCTGGCTGGACGAACACGACGCGCTCACGCCCGAGGCGCTGTCGGCGCTCGACCGCGCGTCGCTCGCCGACCTGCTGGGCTTTGCCGCCCGCGCCGCCGCGATCACCTGTTCGCGGCGCGGCGCGGACATGCCGCGGCGGGACAAGCTGAACTGAGGCCTTCAGAGGGAAGCGAATCCCTCGATGAACGGCTCGATGGCGAGGATGAGAAACTTGGTGGTCCCCGACAGCACCAGGAGATCGCGGTCGCCCGTCACCAGCGTCGCCTTGCCGGCGGCCGCGAGTTGCAGGAAGGGCACGTCGAAGGGGTCGCGGCACACCGGTATGGCCGGCGCGGGATCAGGCAGCGTCACGACCTGCGCAAAGGGGAGATAGTCGGCCAGCAGCTCCTCGCGCTCCTGCGGCGAGAGCCGGAACTTGGGATAGCCCAGCACGCGCACCAGTTCGCCCGCGGTCGCCGTGCTGACCAGCGGCGTGCACGCGCCCTGCTGCCACAGCTCGCGCAGCCGCCGTGTCGCCGGTCCACCGAACAGCAAGGCCGAAAGAACCACATTGGTGTCGAACACCACCCGCCGGGCAGCCACGCGCTCAGGCCTTGCGCTTGGTCTTGGCGGGAGCGCTGCCGGTCGAGCGTGCACGCTTGACGCGATAGGCAGGCGATGGTTCGGCGGCCATCAGCGCAGCCGGTTCGGCCCCCTGCCGCGCCCAATCGACGGCATCGCGAACATCCGCGTTGGTCAGACCCAGCGCGGCCAACTTGGCACGCACCGCATCGCCACGCTGGATCCGCACCGGCGTCAGCACGATCTGGCCTTCGTGCACCGCGACGTCGAAGTACTCCGTGGCGCCGACCTGGTCCGTCACGCTGCGCGGCAGCGTGAGCTGGTTCTTGGAGGTCATCTTGGCGAGCATGGAATATTCCTAAAGTAAGGATTCCTTACTTTAGCCATTCGTCGACGCGAGGTCAACCGGCTGCTTCCAGCCGCTGCGCCCGCCACGCGAAAACGCTGCCCACCACCGCGAGCAGCGTCGCCACGCCGAACATCGCCACATAGCCGAACTGCTGCGCGATTGCGCCGCCGGCCAGCACGCCGAGCACGCCGCCGAAGCCGTAGCCGATCACGGTGAAGAGCGCCTGCCCGCGCCCGCGCAGCCGTCCCGGGAAGTGGCGCGACACCATCGCGATGCAGGCCGTGTGGTGCGCGGCGAACGAGAGCGCATGCAGGGCCTGCGCCACTGCCAGCGCCCAGACCCAGGGGCCGCATCCCGCGGTGATGCCCATGCGCAGCACCGCGGCGACGCCGCAGATCAGGAGCCAGCGTGGCATCGCGAACAAGCCCAGCAGCCGGCCCTGCAGGTAGAACCATGCGATCTCGGCCACCACCGACAGCGCCCACAGCAGGCCGATGGTCCCCTTGCCGTAGCCGAGCGAATCGAGGTACAGCGAGAGAAAGCCGTAGACCGCGAAGTGCGCCATCACGTGGAAGAACAGCGAGATGAAGAACCAGCGCACCGCCGGAATGCGCAGCACCGGCCCGACCGGTTCCTTCGCCTCCGCGTGGGCCACCGCCGGCTCCCGGACGTCGGGCAGGCGCAGCGTTGCGATCAGCACGATGGCGAGCGTGCCGCCCGCCCAGGCGGGGAAGTGCCCCATGCCGAAATGCTCGAACCATTCGCCGGCGAAGAAGACCGTGACCAGGAAGCCCGCCGAGCCCCAGAGCCGGATGCGGCCATAGCGCCCCCAATCGCCGGCCACCAGATGCGCCATGGCCGCTTCGGTGAGCGACATCATCGAACTGGTGTGCGTGAACATCACCAGCAGCACCAGGCCCAGCCACCAGGCGCCGCCGTGCCACCACAGCCCCAACGAGGAGACCAGCGCCACCGCCGCACTGATGCGCAGCAGCAGGACGCGCTGCCCCGTGTGATCGCTCAACGCACCCCAGGCATAGGGCGCGAAGACCCGGGTGATCGACTGCACCGAGGTCAAGAGGCTGATGGTGAAGATCGGCAGCCCCAGATCCTTCAGCCAAAGCGGCAGGTACGGGTTGAAGAAGCCGATGTGCGCGAAGTAGCTGGCCGAGAGCGCCGCAAAGGCCAGCAGGTGGCCGCGGCCGCCGGTCGAGGGCGACGACGGCGACGGCACTAGAGGAAGGACGCCTGCGGCGACGGCTGCGCGTCGCCGGCGGCTTGCCCCTGTTCCTGCTCTCCCTGCACGTCGCCGCATTGCGCGCGGTTGCGAAGCGCATGCTCCATCACGACCAGCGCCAGCATCGCCTCGGCGATCGGCGTCGCGCGGATGCCGACGCAGGGGTCATGCCGGCCCTTGGTGACGACCTCGACCGGCTGGTTGTTGACGTCGACCGACCGGCGCGGGCTGATGATCGAGCTGGTCGGCTTGACCGCGATGCTGACCTCGAGGTCCTGCCCCGTCGTGATGCCGCCGAGCGTGCCGCCGGCGTTGTTGCTCTCGAAGCCCTCGGGCGTGATCGAGTCGCCGTGCACGGTGCCGCGCTGCGTGACGCTCGCGAAGCCGGCGCCGATCTCCACGCCCTTGACGGCGTTGATGCCCATCATGGCCCAGGCGATGTCGGCATCCATCTTGTCGAACAGCGGCTCGCCGAGGCCCGCCGGCACCTTCGATGCGGTCACGCGGATGCGCGCGCCGCAGGAGTCGCCGGCCTTGCGCAACGCGTCCATGTAGGCCTCGAGCTTGGAAACGTCGGCGATGGGTGCGAAGAAGGGATTGTTCGGCACGTGCTCCCAGCTTTCGAAGGGGATCGCGATGTCGCCGATCTGCGCCATGCAGCCGCGGAACACGGTGCCGTACTTTTCGTTGAGCCACTTCTTGGCCACCGCGCCCGCCGCGACCATCGGCGCCGTGAGCCGCGCCGAGGAGCGGCCGCCGCCGCGCGGATCGCGGATGCCGTATTTCTTCCAGTAGGCGAAGTCGGCATGGCCGGGGCGGAACTGCTGTGCGATCTGACCGTAGTCCTTGCTGCGCTGGTCGGTGTTCTGGATCAGCAGCGCGATCGGCGTGCCGGTGGTCTTGCCCTCGTACACGCCGGAGAGGATCTGCACCGCATCGGGCTCGTTGCGCTGCGTCACGTGGCGGCTGGTGCCGGGGCGGCGGCGATCGAGGTCGCCCTGGATGTCGGCCTCGCTGAGCGCCATGCCGGGCGGACAGCCGTCGATGACGCACCCGATCGCGGGACCATGGGACTCGCCGAAGTTGGTGACCGCGAAAAGGGTGCCGAAGGTATTGCCGCTCATGCCAGCCCCCACACTCGGCACTTCGTGTCCTCGCTGCCCCCCGAGGGGGCCTTCGCTTGCTTGAAGCGGTTCTGCGCTGCGCTCATGCGGCGGATTATCCCAACAAAGTCACTTCGACATTGCCGGACGGCTGGCCCGGTGGCGATCCCACACGCCGCAGCATGATCGCGGCCAGCACGGCAGCCGCCAGCGCGACCGCGGCGCTGATGGTGGCCGTCGTCTCGAAGGCCCGCGCGAAAGCCTCGCGCCCGGCATCGAACAGGGCCGCGCCTGCAGGCCCCGGAAGCGTGGCCGCGGTGTCCGCAGCGACTCCCAGATTGGCGCGTGCGGCGTCGAGGGCGGCCGGCGGGACGCCGTCGATCCGGGCCTCGCCCATGGCATGGCGGTAGATGGCGACGATCACGCTGCCGAGCACCGCGATGCCCAGCGCGCCGCCGAACTCCGAGCTCGTTTCCGAGATGGCCGATGCCGCACCGGCGCGCTCGGGCGGCGCTGTGCCAACCATCAGATCGACCGCCAGCGTGAACGCGAACGAAAGCCCCAGCGACAGGACCCCGTAGGCCACGACCAGCCTCACCAGGCCGTCGATGCGGTCCACCGTGCTCAGCAAGGCGAAGCCTGCCGCGGCCACGAGCAGGCCGCCGGCCACCACGAAACCGGGGCGCACCACCCGCACGAGCCGCGGCGCGATGGTGGACCCGATGGCGAAGGCCACGCCCGAAGGCACGCTCCACAGGCCCGCCTGCAGTGCCGACAGGCCGAGCACCAGCTGCAGGTACTGCGCGATGAAGAGGAATCCGCCGAAGGCGATGAAGAAGGCCAGCGTATTGATCGCGAGCGCGGCGCTGAAGGCCGGCACGCGGAACAGCCGCAGCTCGATCAGCGGATCGGCCAGCCGCCCCTGCCGGCGGATGAAGGCGATGCCGATCGCGACGCCCACCGCAATGGCCGCCAGCGGCAGCACGCCCATGCCTGCTTCGGCGATGCGCTTGAGGCCATAGATGACGGCAAGCACCGCCAGCAGCGACTGCGCCGCGCTCGGCAGGTCGAGCCGCCCGGCCTGCGTGTCGCGGTACTCGGGCAGGAGCCAGGGCCCGAGCGCGAGCAGCAACAGCATGACCGGCACGCCGATCAGGAACACCGAGCCCCACCAGAAGTGCTCGAGCAGCGCACCGCCGATCAGCGGGCCGATGGTGCCGCCGACCGAGAAGCTCGCGACCCAGATGCCGATGGCCACGCTGCGCTCGTGCGCGTCGAGGAACATGTTGCGGATCAGCGAGAGCGTCGAGGGCGCGAGCGTGGCGCCCGCGATGCCCAGCAGCGCGCGGGTGGCGATCAGCATTGCGGCGCTGGTCGAGAAGGCGGCCAGCACCGAGGCGATGCCGAAGCAGGCGGCGCCGATCAAGAGCAGCCGGCGCCGGCCGATGCGGTCGCCCAGCGTGCCCATGGTGATCAGCGAGCCCGCGAGCATGAAGCCGTAGATGTCGACGATCCACAGCATCTGGGCGCTGGTCGGATGCAGGGCGGCGCTCAGGTGCGGCACCGCGAGGTTGAGGACCGTGAGGTCCATCGAATAGATCATGCAGGGCAGCGCGATGACGGCCAGGCCGATCCATTCGCGCGCGCTGGCCCTGGCGCCGGCGGCCGGGGCGTTCATGGCTTCTCCCAGACCACCACGGGCCGCACTTCGATGCTGCCGAGCCGCGAGGACGGAATGCCAGCGGCGAGGCGCACCGCCTCTTCATCGCTCGCGGCCTCGACCAGGAAGAAGCCGCCGAGCTGCTCGTTGGTTTCGACGAAGGGGCCGTCGGTCACCGACAGCTTGCCGTTGCGCACGCGCACGACGGCGGCAGTGCTCGCGGCTTCCAGGCCCTCCGACACGACGAAATGTCCGCTTTCGCGCAGCGCGTCGTCGTAGTCGAGATGTGCGTTGACGAAGTCGCGCATCTCGCCGGGCGAAAGCACGCCCATCTGCTCGCCGGTGGCGAAGATCATGCAGAGATATCTCATGGCGCGATCCTTTCGACCTTGGCGACCGGACGCACCTCGATGCCGCCGTACTTGGCGAGCGGGATTCTTGCGGCCACCTGGATCGCTGCGTTGAGGTCCTGGACGTCGATCAGGATGAAGCCGCCGAGCTGCTCCTTGGTCTCGGCGAAGGGGCCATCGGTCTGCGACAGCTTGCCGTTGCGCACCTGCACGACCTTGGCGGTCTTCACCGACTGCAGGGCTTCCGCGACGACCAGCTGGCCGCGCGCATCGAGCTCCTTGTCGTAGTCCATCGAATCGGCGTCCAGCGTGGCGCGTTCGCTCGGCGTCATCGTCTCGAGCAGCTTGTGGTCGAAATAGACCATGCAGAGGTATTTCATATGCATCTCCAGAAAAGGATGGGGTGGCTGACACCACTGGTCGAACGCAGAGGCCGCCGATCGACATTCGCGTGCGCTCGAATTTGTTTCAGGATGCAAGTTCGGCCAGCCGCCGCTCGAGAAACTGCCGCTCGGGGGCCTGGCGCGCGAGCGCCAGCGCACGTTCGTACGATGCCCTCGCTTGCGCGTTGCGGCCGAGCCGCCGGCACAGATCGGCGCGCGCCGCGTGAGCCAAGTGGTAGTCCGCGAGCTCGCCGCGCGCGAGGATTTCATCGATGAGCGCCAAGCCGGCCGCCGGACCGTCGCGCATCGCGATCGCGACCGCGCGGTTGAGCGCCACCACCGGCGAAGGCTCGGCGCGCAGCAGCACCTCGTAGAGGCCCGCGATCTGGGCCCAGTCGGTGGATTGCGCGTCTGCGGCTTCGGCATGCACCGCCGCGATGGCGGCCTGCAGCGTGTAGGGCCCGAAGCGGCGCGACGCGAGCGCGCGCATCACGAGCGCGGAACCCTCCTCGATCGATGCCTTGTTCCACAGGCTGCGATCCTGTTCGTCGAGCAGCACCATCCCGCCCGCCGGCGAGCTGCGCGCGGCACGCCGCGATTCGTGCAGCAGCATCAGCGCCAGGAGGCCCACGGCCTCGGGCTCGGGCAGCAGGTCGATCAGCAGCCGGCCGAGCCGGATCGCCTCGGCCGACAGGTCCGGCCGCGTCAGCGTCTCGCCGGACGAGGCCGCATAGCCTTCGTTGAACACCAGGTAGACCACGCGCAGCACGGCATCGAGCCGTTCAGCCAGTTCGGCCAACGGCGGCACCTGGTAGGGAATGCGTGCCTCGCGGATCCTGGCCTTGGCGCGCACGATGCGCTGCGCGATCGTCGGCGCGGGCGCCAGGAAGGCATTGGCGATGTCCTCGGTCGCGAGGCCGCAGACTTCGCGCAGCGTCAGCGCGACCTGCGCATCGGGCGCCAGCGCCGGGTGGCAGCAGGTGAAGACAAGGCGCAGGCGGTCGTCCTCCAGCGCCTCGGCATCGGCATCGCGCTCGTCCCAGGCCAGCGCGGGGTCGGCGATGGCCTCGACCGCGCCGCCTGCGTCGTCCCAGGCGTCGAAGCGTGCGCGGCGGCGGAGGCCGTCGATGGCCTTGAAGCGTCCGGCCGACACCAGCCAGGCGCGCGGGCTGCCCGGGATGCCGCTCGCAGGCCACTGCTCGAGCGCCGCGCGAAAGCCGTCGTGCAGCGCCTCCTCGGCCAGGTCGAAATCGCCCAAAAGGCGCACCAGCGTCGCGAAGATGCGGCGCGACTCGCTGCGGTAGAGCGCGTCCACCGCCTCGCGCACCGCGGCCGGCGCTGTTGCCATCAGGCCGCTTTCGCGTTGCCGAGCAAGGCCTCCAGCTTTACCAGCGAGCCGGTCCAGCCGTGTTCGTGGCCTTCGCGCGCGGCCTCGTCGAAGAACTGCTCGTGGCGCAGCTCCAGCTCACAGCCGCGGCCCACGGGCTCGATCAATACCGTGACGCGCGACTCGCGCTCGGGCGTGCTGTGCCAGGCCCAGCTGAAGACCAGCTTGCGATTCGGAACGATCTCGCGGTAGACGCCGCCGACCTCGTGCCGCTCGCCGTTCGCTTCCAGCATCACCACGCGAAAGCGGCCGCCCACGCGCAGGTCGATCTCGGAGACCGGCACCGAGACGATCTCGGCCGGGCCGAACCACAGCTTCAGCGCTTGCGGGTCGGTCCACGCCCGCCAGACTTTTTCGCTGTCGACTTCGTAGTGCCGGCGGAGGGTGAGCGAGGGGCGTTCTTCGTCTCGGGTGGCAGGGCTCGCCATGCGGTCTCCTCTTGGTGGTACAGGAAGCGGGCCAGGGCGTCGAGGCGCTCGGTCCAGAATTTTTCATAGCGGGACAACCACACGGCGGCCTCCTGCATGGGCTGGGGCGAGAGCTCGCAGCGCACGATGCGGCCCTCTTTCGTGCGGGAGACGAGCCCTGCGTTCTCGAGCACGCGCAGGTGCTTCATGAAGCCGGTGAGCGACATGCCGTGCGGCTGCGCGAGTTCCGACGCGGTGAGACCGCCACCCTCCTCCAGCGTTTCGAGCACCGCGCGGCGCGTCGAATCGGAAAGCGCGGCGAAGACGGCATCGAGGGTGTCTGCATCAGAGTGAACCATGCGGTTGAGTTTCGAAGCGCGCAGCGCCCTTGTCAAGCCGCGCGCAGGAACGCTTTATGCATTGCGACGCAGCATCCCACAGCCACAAGGAGCCCCCATGCTGGACCGCACCGACACGAAGTTCTCCCACGTCAAGCCCGGCGACACCGAGTACGTCTCGGGCGGATTGCGCGACTTCTTCCTGTACCGCGACCTGGGCATCGCCGAGGCCACGCACGGCAAGGTCATCGCGCACCTGGTCAAGGCCAACATGGCACCGGAAGCGGGCACCGGCTGGCACCGGCACGAGGCGGAGTTCCAGATCGTCATCATGGTCAAGGGCTGGGCCAGGTTCATGTACGAGGACAAGGAGACGCTGGTCGAGGCCGGTGACGTGGTGCACCAGCGCCCGGGCATCCGGCATTTCCTCTTCGACTACTCGCCCGACATGGAGTACCTCGAGATCGTCTCGCCGGCGGACTTCAAGAGCATCGACGTCGAGCCGGCCTGCGAGGTTCCGGCGCCCACGCCCTGGAAGTAGTGGCTTCAATTTTCAGTCTTTCTTGAAGCTACAGCAATTCGGCGCGAAAATGCGCCGATGCCTTCCCACCCCCTGCCTCCGCTCAACCGTCAGTTCGTTGCCCACTTCGGAGAGATGGGCAGCAAGTGGGGCATCAACCGCACTGTCGGCCAGATCTATGCGCTGATCTTCATCTCGCAGCGCGCGCTCAACGCGGACGAGATCGCCGAGATGCTGGAGTTCTCGCGTTCGAACGTGAGCATGGGCCTGAAGGAACTGCAGGCCTGGCGCCTCGTGCAGCTGCGCCACCAGCCGGGCGACCGGCGCGAGTACTTCGAGGCGCCGGCCGACGTCTGGGAGATCTTCCGCGTGCTGGCCGAGGAGCGCCGCCGCCGCGAGATCGAGCCCACGCTCTCGATGCTGCGCATGGCGCTGCTCGAGGAGCCCAAGAGCGACGAGGAGCGCCACGCCCAGCAGCGCATGCGCGAGATGCACGACCTGATCGACCGGCTCATGAAATGGTTCGACGACGTGCAGCGCCTGGCGCCCGAGACCGCGATGCAGCTGATGGGCATGGGCGCGACGGTGACCAAGGTGCTTGGTCTGAAGGACCGCCTCACGGGGAGCAAGGGGAAGAAGACGGAGGCTTAGGGTCGCGGAGGCGGGCGGTGTGCCCTTGGCCGGCCGACGTCACCGGCCCTTCGGGCTTCGCTGCTGCTCCTCGCGCAGGACGGGATCCGCGCAAACTCGCTTCGCTGAAAACAATGCCCCCCGGCTTGCCACTTCGTGTGCTTCGCCACCCCCGAGGGGGAGGCTTGGCCGCCTTGGGGCGGCCCGGCGTCGGCCACACGCGCGGCCCTGATCCGTCCTGCGCTGCGGTGCTCGCCGGTGCCTCAACGGCCAGTCAAGGACGCACCGCCCACCGCCGTGGACACGCTGCTGTCTTGCTCCCTCTAGGGCTTCTCGAGCTTGTCGCGACGGATCGCCTCGTCGTCCATCAGCTCGTACCACATCGCATTGAGCACCGCGAAGGTCGCGGCGAGAGGGAGGCCCAGCAGCCAGGCGAAGTACCACATGGTTCGGTTCCTTTTCTTTTCCTGATTCAGTAGGCGTGGCCGCGGTCTTCGCGGATGGCGTCGGCGTCGACCTTGCCCCACAGCACCTTGTAGACCCAACTCGTGTAGGCCACGATCAACGGGATGAAGATGCCCGCGACCACCAGCATGATGAAGAGCGTCAGGTGGCTGGACGACGAATCCCACACCGTGAGGCTGGCGCGCGGATCGATCGAGGACGGCAGGATGAACGGGAACATCGAAGCGCCGACGCTGAGGATGATGCCGACGATGCCGAGCGCACTGGCGAGCAGCGCCAGCACCTCGCGCCGCAGGCGCAGCCCGACGAAGGCCAGCAGCGCGCCGGCCAGTCCCAGGCCCGGCGCGGCCCACATCCACGGCCGCGCCGCGTAGTTGGCGAACCACGCGCCCGGCTGCACCTCGACCATCTTGAGCAGCGGGTTGGACGGCCCGCCGGTCGGCAGCGCGCTCGTCACCCGGTAGCCGTCGACCCAGTTCCACAGCACATAGCCGGCCAGCGCATACAGCACCAGCGTGAGCAGCGCCGCGACGCTGCCGCAAGCCCGCGCACGATCGGCGATCGGCCCCTGGGTCTTGAGCTGCAGCCACGCGCTGCCGTGCATCACCAGCATCGCGACCGACACCCCGCCGCACAGCAAGGCGAAGGGATTCAACAGTCCGAAGAAGGAGCCCTCATAGAAGATGTGCATGTCCGGCGCGAGCCGGAAGGGCACACCCTGCAGCACGTTGCCCATGGCCACGCCGAAGATCAGCGCGGGTACCAGGCCGGTGACGAACAGCGTCCAGTCCCAGCGCGCGCGCCAGCGCGCATCGTCATTCTTGCTGCGGAACTTGATGGCCACGGGCCTGAGGATCAGCGGCACCAGGATCGCGAACATCGCGAGGTAGAAGCCCGAGAAGGACACCGCGTAGAGCTGCGGCCAGGCCGCGAAGATCGCGCCACCGCCGAGGATCAGCCACACCTGGTTGCCTTCCCAGACCGGGCCGACGCTGTTGATGATGACGCGGCGCTCGAGATCGTTGCGGCCGGCAAAGGGCAGCAGGATGTTGGCGCCCAGATCGAAGCCGTCGGTCACGGCAAAGCCGATCAGCAGTACGCCGATCAGCAGCCACCAGACGAGGCGCAGGGTTTCGTAGGAGATGAGTTCGTGCAGGATCATGTCGTGCTCCTCAGTCGGCAGCGGCAAGGGGGGCGCGGGGCAGCGCGGAGGCAAGCTCGGGATCGGCCTCGGCGCGGTAGGCCGCGGGCGGCGGCACCGGATGCTCCTCGGGCCCTTTGCGGATCGTCTTCAGCATCAGCTTCATCTCGATCAGGAACAGCACGGTGTAGATCAGCGTGAAGCCCGCGATCGTGATCAGCACCGTGGTAACGCCGAGGTTCGACACCGCCACCGCGGTCGGCAGCACGCCCTCGATCACCCAGGGCTGGCGGCCGACCTCGGCCACGATCCAGCCGCACTCGGCGGCGATCCACGGCAGCGGGATCGCGAACACCGCGAGCTTGAGCAGCCATGGATGCGCATCGAGCCTGCGCCGCGCCGAGAGCACGAAGAAGGTGGCCGTCAGCAGGATGAAGAACATCCCGAGCCCGACCATGATGCGGAAGGACCAGTACAGCGGCGCCACGGCCGGCACGGTGTCGAGCGCGGCGCGGGCGATCTGCTCGGGCGTGGCCTGCCGCGGATCGTCGACGTAGCGCTTGAGCAGCAGCGCATAGCCCATGGCATGGCCATTGGCCTCGAAGATCTTGCGCGCCGACTCCGGAACTTCGGCCTCGCTGCCGGCGGCACGGATCTTCTGCAAGGCATCGTAGGCCGAGATGCCGACGCGGATGTTGAGCTCGGCCCGGTGCACGAGGTCGTCGATGCCCGGGATCTCGGTGGTGAGCGAACGCGTGCCGATCAGGCCCATCACCGCGGGGATGTGGATCGCGTAGTGCGTCTCGCGCGTTTCCTGGTCGGGGAAGCCGAAGGCGGTGAAGGCGGCCGGCGCTGGCTCGGTCTTCCACATCGCTTCGATGGCCGCGAGCTTCATCTTCTGGTGCTCGGTCGATAGGTAGCCGCTCTCATCGCCCAGCACCACGACCGAGAGCGAGGCCGCCAGGCCGAAGGAGGCGGCTACCGTCATCGAGCGCTTGGCAAGCTGCAGATGCCGCCCGCGCAGCACGTACCAGGCCGACACGCCGAGCACGAAGATGGAAGCGACCGTGTAGCCCGCCGACACCGTGTGCACGAACTTGGCCTGCGCCACCGGATTGGTCAGCACGGCGAAGAAGTCGGTCACTTCCATGCGCATGGTCTGCGGATTGAAGGCGGCGCCCACCGGGTTCTGCATCCAGCCGTTGGCGATCAGGATCCACAGCGCCGAGAAGTTGGAGCCGATGGCGACCGCCCAGGTGGTGACCAGGTGCCCCACCTTGGAGAGCTTGTCCCAGCCGAAGAAGAACAGGCCGACGAAGGTGGCTTCGAGGAAGAAGGCCATCAATGCCTCGATGGCCAGCGGCGCGCCGAAGACGTCGCCCACGTAGTGGCTGTAGTAGCTCCAGTTCATGCCGAACTGGAATTCCATCACGATGCCGGTGGCCACGCCCATCGCGAAGTTGATGCCGAACAAGAGGCCCCAGAACTTCGTCATGTCGCGCCAGATGGTGCGGCCGGTCATGACGTAGACCGTCTCCATGATCGCGACGAGCACCGCGAGGCCGATGGTCAGCGGCACGAACAGGAAGTGGTAGAGCGCCGTGAGCGCGAACTGCAAGCGCGAAAGTGCAACGATGTCGAGGTCCATGGGGTTCCTTTCGTTTTCTTGGGGTCGGCGTGCGATCTCAGTCGGGCCGCAGCGCGCTCAAGGCGGCATCGAAGGCAGCGGTGCCGCGCCGCAGGTCGGCCGTGACACGGCCGGCCCGCATGCACAGCAGCCGGTCCGCCAGCGCGGCCTCGCGCCGCAGATGGGTCGCGATCAACAGGCTTCGTCCTGCAGCGTTGACACGCAGGCGCTGCAGCACATCGTGTGCGGTCGCAGTGTCCAGCGCTTCGGTGGGCTCGTCGAGCAGCCAAAAGGGTACGTTTCGCAGCAGCAGGCGCGCCAACGCAAGGCGCCGCGACTGGCCGCCGGAAAGGCCCAAGCCGCCTTCGCCGAGCACGGTATCGAGGCCTCGGGCCATGGCGCGGACTTCGTCGGCCAGGCCCGCGGCGCGCAGCACGGTCCACAGCCGCGCGTCGTCGGCCACCGGGTCGGCGAGCCGCAGGTTGTCGCGCAAGCTGTCGTGAAAGAGTTCGGTGCGCTGCGTCAGCAGGCAATGAGCTTGCGCGCGGAGTTCGCCCTGCTGCGGTGCCAGTTCACCCGCGACCGCCGCGAGCAGCGTCGACTTGCCTGCACCGCTCGCGCCGATCAGCGCGACACGCTCGCCCGCGCTCAGCGCCAGCGCGCCGAGCTGCAATGCAGGCACACGGCTGCCGGGATGGGCCACGACGACATCTTTCAGTTGCAGCGCCAGGCCCTCGTCGGGCCCGGCGGAGCCTTGCAGGGCTTGCGGGTCGGCCGCCATGCGCGGTGCCAGCCGCCGCGCCGCGAGCCAGCTGCGCCCGGCATCGAGCGCGCCGCGGCGCAAGGCAGCGAAGGGTTCGATGGCCGTCAGCGCCATCAGCAGCGCCAGCGCCGCCGCCGGCGCGCCGATCGCGCCCTCGCCTGCCAACACGCCCACCGCGAGCAGCACTGCAGCCAGGGTCAGCGTGCCGGCCATGCCATAGGCCATGCCGGCGCCGGCTTCGAGCCGGTTCAGCGCCAGGTCGGCCTTGGCCAGGTGACGGTCGGCCGCGGCCAGCGCCTCGCGCTGCGCGTCGATGCGGCCCGCCATGACCAGTTCGGTCTGGCCGGCGACCAGGTCCACGGCGCGGGCGCGCAGGCCTTCCATCGCCTGCGCCCGCCGCAGCGCGGCCGGCCGCGCGCGCTGCGCGACCATCAGCGCGATGCCCCAGCCCGCGGCCAGCAGCCAGAGTGCGAGCAGCCCGCCCATCCAGGGATTCATGACGCCGAGCACCACGCCGGCGAGCAGCGCCGCGCCGAGCGCCGCAGCGGCGGGCACCAGGAGGCGCAGGTAGAAGGATTCGAGCGCATCGATGTCCGCGGTCAGGCGGAACAGGAGCCGTGCCGGCCGCGCCAGCAACCGGCGTGCGGCATCGGGCCGGGCCCAGTCGCGGAACAGGCGCACGCGCAGCGCGGCCAGCACGGCGAAGCTCGCGTCGTGCGTGATCAGCCGCTCGCCATAGCGCGACGCGGTGCGGCCCAGCGCCAGCAGGCGGATGCCGGCCGAGGGCATGAACACGTCGAAGACGATCGCGGTCGCGGCATGCAGGCCCGCGAGCGCGGTGGCGGTGATGAACCAGCCCGAGAGGCCCAGGAGCGCCATGCCCATCAGGACGGTGAGCGCCGCCAGGGCCGCGCCGAGCACCAGCCTGCGCGGCTGCGCGCCGAGGAACAGCCCCATGACCGGACGAAGATCGTGCAGCAGCTTCATGCCGCTTCCTTCGCGGGCACGGCATCGAGCCGGACCACGCGGTGCATGCGCGCGGCCAGCACGGGATCGTGGGTGGCGGCGATCAGGGTCTTGCCGCGCGCCAGTTCGATCAGCGCATCGGCCACGCGCTCGGCGGTCTCGGTGTCGAGGTGCGCCGTGGGCTCGTCGACCAGCAGCAGATCGGCATCGGAATGCACGGCCAGCCGCGCCAGCGCGAGCCTTGCCACCTCGCCGCCCGACAAGCCGCTGCCGCCCTCGCCCAGCGCCACGCCAGGATGGGCTTGCGCCACGCCGTCCAGGTGTGCGAACTGCATCGCAACCTCGACCCGTTCCGTGCTCGCGCCGCTGCGCCCCAGTGCCACGTTCGCCTGCACCGAGCCCGCGAACACATGGGGCTTCTGGCCCATCCAGGCCATGCGCCGGCGCAGCGAAGCCACGGTCCGGTCCGAGAGCGGGATGCCGCCGATCGCGATCTCGCCCTGCCGCGCCGGCACCAGCCCCGCGATCAGGCAGAGCAAGGCCGTCTTGCCCGAGCCGCTGGGCCCCATCAGCGCGACATGCTCGCCGGGGGCGATGCGCAACGCATAGTTCTCGAAGAAGGCGTCCTCGCCGGCGTGGGAGAAATGCAGGCCATGCACCTGCACCGAGGGCGCGCCGGCCGCGGCTTCGCCGCCGCGCGCTGCCTCGCTCTGCGCGCCGGGCAGCGCCACATCGGCGCGCGCGAGCCGGTCGAGCGCATCGAGCGCCGCCTCGCCGGCGGCGCGGTCATGCCAGACCGCCGACAGCTCGCGCAGCGGCTCGAAGAAAGCCGGCGCCAGCAGCAGCACGAACATGCCCTCGCCCAGGCTCAGGCGCCGGCCCCAGGTGCCGAACTCGAAGGTGCCGAGCAGATGGAAACCCACATAGGCCGCGACCATCGCCACGCCCAGCGCCGAGAACAGCTCCAGCACGGCAGACGACAGGAAAGCGATGCGCAACACCGCCATGGTGCGCCGTCGCAGCGCCTGCGCCGCCTCGCCGAGCCGCAGCGCGGAGGCATCGATCGCATCGAGCGCACGCAAGGTGGGAAGGCCGCGCAGCCGGTCGAGCAGGAAGGCATTCATGCCGCCCGCTTCCACCAGCTGCGCCTCGCTCGCGGCCCGCGCGCGCCAGCCCACGATGGCCATGAAGAGCGGGATCAGCGGCGCCGCGACCAGCAGCACCATGGCCGCGACCCACGAGAAGCCGGCCACCACCGGCAGGATCGCGAGCGGCACGACCATCGCACGCCAGCGCGCGGGCCCGTAGCGCACCAGGTACGGAACCACCGCCTCCGCCTGCTCCGCGATCACGCTGGCCGCAAGCCCCGAGGCCGGACGCGCGCGATCCAGCGGCGAGCGCGCCGCCAATGCGGCGGCGACCCGCGCGCGCAATTCCGTCAGCGCCGCGCGCGCGCCGGCAAAGACGCGGCGCGCACCCCATGCCTCGCAGAGAACGCGCAGCAGCCCGAGCAGCACGATCCCGCCTGCGGGCCACAGCACCGCCGCCAAACCCGTGTCCGCTGCCAGGCCCTCGACGGCCCAGGCCAGCAAGGCCGCCTGCGGCAGCCACATCAGCGCGGCAGCACCCTGCACGAAGGCGGCGAGCCTGGGTGGATCCAGGGATCGCAAGCCGGCGAGCGAGGGGTCGTGAGGCTGCATTTTGTTGAATTCGTGTAATTTCAGTATTTACTGAAATTACCATAATGATAGCGGATGTGACGCGGCACTGGCAATCGTCCGAAGCGGCATGGTGCACCCGCTAAGCTACGACGCCATGAAGATTCTTTCCATCACGCCGACCTACTTTCCCGAGATCGGAGGCATCGAGTCCGTCGTGCGGGAACTCGCGGTGCGCAGCTCGGGCCAGGGCAGCCAGGTCGATATCGCGCACGTGTCCGCCGAGCACACGGGGTTTTCGGTCCGCGAACTGGACGGCATCAAGGTGTTCCGGGTGCCGGTGCTGGGCAACCGCCTGGCTGGCTATGCGCGCGAGCTCGGCCGCCTGGCTGCCGGCTACGACCTGCTGCACGTGCACGATCCGCAACTGATGATGCTCACCGGCAACGTGCTGCTTCAATGCCGCGACATCCCCGCCGTGCTGAGTACGCACGGCGGCTTTCGCCACACGGCCAAGCACGGCGCGATCAAGTGGCTGCACGAGCGCATGCTGATGCGCCGCCTGCTGCGCCACTATCGGAAGATTCTCGCGAGCAGCGAATCCGACACCGCCTACTTCAGCCGCTTCTCGGACCGGGTCGAGAAATGCGAGAACGGCATCGCCTACGCCAAGTTTCAGGGCGGGCGCCTCACCGGTCCGCCCGACCCGACGAAGTGGATCTACTGGGGCCGCTGGTCGCGCAACAAGCGCATCGACGCGGTCATCGACACCGTCGCCATGGCGAGGGATCAGGGGGTCAAGATCGACCTGCTGATCGCCGGGCCCGATTTCGACAACCTGGGCGAATCGCTGCAGGCGCAAATCGGTGCCCTCCAGCTCGATGACGCGGTCAGGCTGCATCCCTACATCGAAGACGCCGATTTGCTGCGGGAGTTGCAGCAGCGCACGGTCTTCGTCACCGGCAGCGAGTACGAGGGCTTCGGCATCGGCATCCTGGAGGCGATGGCTGCCGGCAAGATCGTGTTGTGCCGCGACATGACGCCGATCAACGGCTTCGTCGAGCCCTCGGTCAACGGCTTCTTCCTCGATTTCGACATCGGCGCCAAGGATCTCGCCGTGGTGCGCGAGGTCGCGAGCCTCGACGGCGAGCGCTGCGCCGCGATGTCGATGGCCGCGCAGCAGCGGGCCAAGCGCTACGACTGGGAGGTCGTCGCCGAGACCTTCTCGGCGCATTACGCGCAGGCGCTCGCGGCAGGCCGCTAGAAATTCAGGAAGCAGCCACCGCGCCGCAGACCAGCAGGCCCGCGAACAAGGCCAGCACGGCGCGCCAGGTGGCAGGCCGCGACTCCACCCAGCGGTAGAGCAGCATCGCCGCGACGATCGACAGCGCGAAGGTGGCCAGGAGGCCGAACAGGTCGACCCAGGGCCCATCGGGCGCGAGCCGGTCGAACGCTGCGCTCACCAGCAGCAGCACCGGAAAATGGATGAGGAACAGCGAATACGAGATGCGCCCCAGCCGCAGCAACGGCTGCGCGAGCGGCGGCCATGCGGCCGGCTCGGGCCCTGCGCGGCGCTGGACCACAGCCAGCAGCAGCGCCGTGACCAGCGCCGTGGCGATGCGGCTGCGCCAGTCGAGCGCCAGCGCCGCGGCGCCGACCAGGAGCACCAGCGCGATGCCGAACTGCCACGTGCTGCGCCGCGTCGCGCGGCCGATCCAGAACACCCCCATGCCCAGGCCATACGCGCCGAAGAAGTAGAGCGCCGTGTCGTCGAGTTCCTCGTAGCGATTGAAAACCGCCAGCGAGGCGATGGCCAGCACCAGCACCAGCACCACGGCGAGCCAGCGCGATCGCTCCGGCCGCATCGACCAGCGCCGCTGCAGCAGTTCGGAAAAACCGATCGCCGCGAGCGCCAGCACGAAGAGCTGGAAGTCGATGGCCACGTACCAGACGCCGGTAGACAAGGCGTCGTAGCCAAGCAGGTCCTGCAGCAGCAGCCCGTGCGCCAGCAGCTGCGCCATGCCGGGCGCCGCGGGCACGGCCTCGTCGTTCAGCCAGGGCCGCACGAGCGCAGCGACCAGCACGCTGAAGCTCAGCGCGGCCAGGTAGGGCATGGCGAGCCGGCCATAGCGCTGGAACACGCGGACCAGCGGCCGGTCGATCCGCAGCACGCCGTCGGGCGCCAGGCTGCTCGCGGCCAGGAAACCGGCCAGCACCAGGAACACCTGCACCGCGAGCCGGCCATCCTGCGCCAGCCATTCGAACAGCCCTGGCGCGAGCGAGGACGCACCTGCCGGCAGGGGGCCGTAGCGCGCGAGGTGATGCCCGACGATCACGGCGCAGGCCAGGCCCTTCACCGCGTCGAGCAGCGGCAGGCGCGCCGCGGCGGCCGCGGCAGCGTCAGAGCGCAAGGCGGCGCCGCGCTTCTTCGTACTCGCGCTTGAGCTTCTCGATGAAAGCGGCGGCGCTCGCGACCTCGGTCACCGCGCCGATGCCCTGGCCCGAACCCCAGATGTCCTTCCAGGCCTTGGCCTTGCTGCCGTCGCCGCCGCCGAAGTCCATGGTCTTGAGCTCGCCCTGCGGCAGGTTGGCCGGGTCCATGCCGGCGGCCACGATGCTGGGTGCGAGGTAGTTGCCGTGCACGCCGGTGAAGAGGTTCGAATAGACGATGTCGTCGGAGGTGCCGTCGACGATGGCCTGCTTGTACTCGGCGCTGGCGCGCGCCTCCTCGGTCGCGATGAAGGCGGTGCCGATATAGGCGAAGTCGGCGCCCATGGCCTGCGCCGCGAGCACCGCGCCGCCGGTCGCGATCGAGCCCGACAGGGCGATCGGGCCATCGAACCACTGGCGGATTTCCTGTATCAGCGCGAAGGGGCTCTTGATGCCCGCATGGCCGCCGGCGCCCGCCGCCACGGCGATGATGCCGTCGGCGCCCTTCTCGATCGCCTTCCTCGCGAAGGCGTTGTTGATGATGTCGTGCAGCGTCACGCCGCCGTAGCTGTGGACCGCATCGTTGACATCGGTGCGCGCGCCGAGCGAGGTGATGACGATCGGCACCTTGTACTTCACGACCAGCGCCATGTCGTGCTCGAGCCGGTCGTTGCTCTTGTGCACGATCTGGTTGATGGCGAAGGGCGCGGCCGGCTTGTCCGGATTCGCCTTGTTGTAGGCCGCGAGCTCTTCGGTGATCTCGGCCAGCCAGTCTTCGAGCTGCGACGCGGGCCGCGCATTGAGCGCCGGCATCGCGCCGACGACGCCGGCCTTGCACTGCGCGATCACGAGCTTGGGGTTGCTGATGATGAACAGCGGCGAGCCGATGATCGGCAGCGGAAGATTGGCGAGAACGGGGGGCAGCTTGGACATGGGGTCTCCGAGGGTTCGATGTGGATGGCTGGATTCAGAAAGCGTCGAGCGCCAGCGCCGTCACGCTCTCGGCGCCGTCGACGATGCTGTCGCGCAAGCCCGGCGCCTTGTTGAGGATGTGCTCGGCATAGAAGCGCGCGGTGGCGATCTTGGCGTTCATGAAGGCGGTGTCGGTGCCGGCCGCGGCGAGCGCTTCGGCCACCAGCAGCGAGCGTGCGAGCTGCCAGCCGGCCACCAGGTTGCCCGCCAGCATCAGGTAGGGCACGCTGCCCGCGAACACCGCATTGGGCGAGGACTTGGTCTGGCCGGCGACGAAGTCGACCACCTCGACGAAGGCCTGGCGCGCGGCCGTGAGGCGCTTGTGCACCGCACGCGCGGCATCGCTGTCCTGCTTCGCGAGTTCGGCCTCGGTCTGCTCGATCTGCGCGGCAATCGCCTTCGCGGTCTGGCCGCCGTCGCGCGCGGTCTTGCGGCCCACCAGGTCGTTGGCCTGGATCGCGGTCGTGCCTTCGTAGATGGTGAGGATCTTGGCATCGCGCAGATACTGCGCAGCACCGGTCTCCTCGATGAAGCCCATGCCGCCATGCACCTGCACGCCGAGCGAGGCGACCTCCAGGCTCATCTCGGTGCTGTAGCCCTTGACCAGCGGCACCATGAATTCGTAGAAGGCCTGGTTCTGCTTGCGCGTGTCGGCGTCGGCGTGGTGGTGCGCCGCGTCGTAGGCGGCCGCGGCCACCGCGGCCATGGCGCGGCAGCCCTCGGTGTAGGCGCGCATCGTCATCAGCATGCGCTTGACGTCGGGGTGATGGATGATCGGCGCGCTGGCGTTGATCGAGCCGTCGACCGGGCGGCTCTGCACGCGGCCCCTGGCGTAGGCCACCGCCTGCTGGTAGGCGCGCTCGGCGATCGCGATGCCCTGCATGCCCACGGCGTAGCGGGCCGCATTCATCATGATGAACATGTACTCGAGGCCGCGGTTTTCCTGGCCTACGAGATAGCCGACGGCACCGCCGTGGTCGCCGTACTGCAGCACCGCGGTGGGGCTGGCCTTGATGCCCAGCTTGTGCTCGATGCTCACGCAGTGCACGTCGTTGCGTTCGCCCAGCGACCCGTCCTTGTCGACGAGGAATTTAGGCACCACGAACAGGCTGATGCCCTTCACGCCCTCCGGCGCGCCGGTGACGCGCGCCAGCACGAGGTGCACGATGTTCTCGGCCATGTCGTGCTCGCCGTAGGTGATGAAGATCTTGGTGCCGAAGACCTTGTAGGTGCCATCGGGTTGCGGCTCGGCACGGCTGCGCACCATTGCGAGGTCGCTGCCGGCCTGCGGCTCGGTCAGGTTCATGGTGCCGGTCCACTGCCCGCTCACCAGTTTCTCGAGGTAGGTGGCCTTGAGCTCGTCGGAACCGGCCGTGAGCAGCGCCTCGATGGCGCCGTCACTGAGCAAGGGACACAGCGCGAAGCTCATGTTGGCCGAGTTGAGCATCTCGCCGCAGGCCGCGCCGATGATCTTGGGCAGGCCCTGGCCGCCGAAGTCCACCGGATGCTGCAGGCCCTGCCAGCCGCCCGCGACGTACTGCGCGAAAGCTTCCTTGAAGCCCGGCGTGGTCGCGACATGGCCATCCTTGAACGAAGAGGGATGCCGGTCGCCCGCGACGTTGAGCGGCGCGATCACGTCGCGGTTGAAACGCGCGCATTCCTCGAGCACCGCCTGCGCGGTTTCGAGCCCGGCGTCTTCGAGGCCCGGCATCTGCGAGACCTGCGCGATGTTCGCGAGGTGCTCGATGTCGAACAGCATGTCCTTGATCGGGGCGGTGTAGCTCATGGTGCCTCCTGTGCGGCGGATACGAAAAGGGCATCGCGAACGATGCCCTTCACCTGTCTTTCTCTGTTCGACGAAAGCGGATCAGAGCGCTTTCACCAGTTCCGGCACGGCCGTGAACAGGTCGGCTTCCAGGCCGTAGTCGGCCACCGAGAAGATCGGCGCTTCCGGATCCTTGTTGATCGCCACGATCACCTTCGAATCCTTCATGCCCGCGAGATGCTGGATCGCGCCCGAGATGCCGCAGGCGATGTAGAGCTGCGGCGCCACGATCTTGCCGGTCTGTCCGACCTGCCAGTCGTTGGGCGCGTAGCCCGCGTCCACTGCGGCGCGGCTGGCGCCCAGGCCTGCGTTGAGCTTGTCGGCCAGCGGCGCCATCACTTCGGTGAACTTCTCGGCGCTGCCGAGTGCCCGGCCGCCCGAGACGATGATCTTGGCGGCTGTGAGTTCGGGACGCTCGCTCTTGGTGATTTCGCGGCCGACGAAGCTCGACTTGCCCGAATCGGCCACGCCTTCGGCGCTCTCGACCGCGGCGCTGCCGCCGGTCGCGGCCGCCGGATCGAAGCCGGTGGTGCGCACCGTGATCACCTTGATCGCATCGCTGCTCTGCACGATGGCAATCGCGTTGCCCGCGTAGATCGGACGCTCGAAGGTGTCGGGGCTGTCGACCTTGGTGACGTCGCTGATCTGCGCGACATCGAGCTTGGCCGCCACGCGCGGCGCCACGTTCTTGCCGTTGGCGGTGGCCGGGAACAGGATGTGGCTGTAGTTCTTCGCGATGGCGAGAACTTGCGCTGCGACGTTCTCGGCCAGGTTCTCGGCGAGAGACGGGCTGTCGGCGGCAATCACCTTGGCGACGCCCGCGATCTTCGCGGCGGCGGCCGCGGCTTCAGCGGCGTTGGCGCCGGCCACCAGCACGTGCACGTCACCGCTCTGGCAGGCGATGCCCGCGGTCACGGTGTTGAGGGTCGCCGGCTTGACGGTGGCGTGGTCGTGTTCGGCAATAACAAGTACGGTCATAGTCAGATCACCTTCGCTTCGTTCTTCAGCTTGTCCACCAGCGTGGCGACATCGGGCACCTTGATGCCGGCGCCGCGCTTCGGCGGCTCGCTGACCTTCAAGGTCTTCAGGCGCGGCTTGACGTCCACGCCCAGGTCTTCGGGCTTGAAGGTGTCGAGCTGCTTCTTCTTGGCCTTCATGATGTTGGGCAAGGTGACGTAGCGCGGCTCGTTCAGGCGCAGGTCGGTGGTGATGACCGCGGGCAGCGTGAGCTGGATGGTTTCCAGGCCGCCGTCGACTTCGCGCGTGACCTTGACCTTGTCACCCTCGACCTCGACCTTGCTCGCGAAGGTGGCCTGGGGCAGATCCGCCAGCGCCGCCAGCATCTGGCCGGTCTGGTTGGCGTCGTCGTCGATGGCTTGCTTGCCGAGGATGATGAGTTGCGGCTGTTCCTTGTCGACCAGGGCCTTCAAGAGCTTGGCCACGGCCAGCGGCTGCAGCTCTTCGGAGGTCTCGACCAGGATGCCGCGGTCGGCGCCGATGGCCATGGCGGTGCGCAGGGTCTCCTGGCACTTGGCATCGCCGCAGGAGACGGCGATGACTTCGGTGACCACGCCCTTTTCCTTCAGGCGGACCGCCTCTTCGACGGCGATCTCGTCGAAGGGGTTCATGCTCATCTTGACGTTGGCGATGTCGACACCGGTGCCGTCGGACTTGACACGCACCTTCACGTTGAAATCGACGACCCGCTTGACGGGGACCAGGACCTTCATTGGCTTGACTCCATTGAATTGCGAAACCGGGGGGTGCAGGGGAACCGGAGATTTTAGGCGCCGGCCTCCGCGCGAGCTGTTCATTTCAATCACCTGGCGCAGGGCGCGAAGAAAAAGAACGATCGTGCTTTTTTGCGATTATAGGCGAGCCGTCTCCGGCGCCGAAACGCCGGGCGGCAGCGACTCGACGCGCAGCACGCGCTGGGGGTACGGAATGTCGATGCGGGCGGCACGCAGGCCCTCGAGGATCGCGATGTTGATCGGCGAGCGGACGTTGTCCTTGCCCTTGTCAGGATCGGCGATCCAGAAGTTGAGGCTGAACTCCAGCCCGTCGGGCGCGAAGTTGACGAGAAAGGCGACCGGCGCGGGATCGCTCAGCACGCGCGCCTGCGCGGCGGCCGCATCGCACAGGATGGCCTGCACCTGCGCCACGTCGCTGTCGTAGCCGACCACGATGTTGGTCGTGATGTTGAACTTGAGGTCGGACACGGAAAGGTTCTCGACCCGGCTCGTGATCAGCGATTCGTTCGGCACGATCGACTCGCGCCCGTTGCCCTGCCGCACCAGCGTGTAGCGCGTCTTGATGTCGGTGATGCGGCCCTCGAAGCCGTCGACCTTGACGTTGTCGCCGATGCGGATCGAGCGCTCCAGCAGGATCACGAAGCCGCTCACGTAGTTGGCGGCCAGCTTCTGCAGGCCGAAGCCCAGGCCCACGCCCAGCGCGCCGCCCAGCACCGAGAGCGCCGTCAGGTCGACCCCCACCGCCGACAAGGCGAACAGCAGTCCGATCAGCAGCAGGAAGGCGCGGATCGCGTTCGATGCGACCTTGCGCATCGACAGGTCGGTCACCGAGGTGCGCAGGATGCGCTTCTCGATCGTCGAGGCGATCCACAGCGCGATCACGAGCACGAGGCCGGCCGACAGGACGCCTTCCAGGATGGTGCGCAGGCTGACGCGGGTCTTGCCGAACGCCAGCGTGATGTTCTCGAGCTCGGCCAGCACCGCGGGCAGCAGGCCGACGATCCAGAGCACCGCCGCAATCCATGCGATCCACGAGATCGTGCGCTCGACCAGGCGGATCAGCGCCGAGGTCGGGAACACCGCCCTGAGCACCCGCGCGAACAGGCGGATGGCCGCGAGCGAAAGGAACACCGGCACCGCCATGCGCAGCACCAGCACCGGCTGGAACTCGAGCACGAAGCGGCGCGCCAGGTCGGTCAGGAGCAGTGCGAGCAGCGGGAACAGCAGGCCGTCGAAGGTGCGCTCGCCGAACCAGATCGAATCCTTGGGCTGGTCGCGGCCGAACCAGCGGCAGACCGCCCAGGCCAGCGCCACGCATCCGACCAGGGCAGCAAGTTCGATCGACAGGCTGCGCGCGTCGATCTGACCGAGGCGCTGAGTGAAGGCGCTGAAATCCATTCCTAGAGATCGGCCAGCACGCGCAAGTGCGTTTCGACGCTGCGCGCGAGCGCATCGAGGTTGTAGCCGCCCTCCAGCATCGACACGATGCGCCCGCCGGCATGGCGCCGCGCCACGTCGCGGATGCGCTCGGTGATCCAGGCGAAGTCGTTCTCGTTGAGCCGCAGTTGGCCCAGGTCGTCGTCGCGATGGGCGTCGAAGCCCGCGCTCACGAAGATCATCTGCGGCTTGAAGTCTTCGAGCCGCGGCATCCAGCAGGCCTCGATCAGCTCGCGCACGTCCATGCCCTTGGTGTAGGCTGGCACCGGCAGGTTGAGCATGTTCGACGCCGGGTGGTCGGTGCCGCTGTACGGATAGAAGGGATGCTGGAAGAAGCCCACCATCAGCACGCGCGGGTCGTTGCTCAGGATGTCTTCGGTGCCGTTGCCGTGGTGCACGTCGAAGTCGACGATCGCGACGCGTTCCAGGCCGTGCTCCTCGATCGCATGGCGCGCCGCGATCGCCACGTTGTTGAGGACGCAGAAGCCCATCGCCTTGTCGCGGCAGGCATGGTGGCCGGGCGGGCGCACGGCGCAAAAGGCGTTGTCCAGCGTGCCGGCGATCACCGCATCGGTCGCGGCGATGGCGGCGCCAGCGGCACGGCGGGCGGCCAGCACGCTGAAGCGCGAGAGCGCGGTGTCGGGATCGAGCTGCGCGTAGCGCGGGCCGCCGGCCGGCGCATCGGCGATCAATCGCTGGCTCAGCGCCTCGAGGAGTTCCAGGTGTTCGACGCTGTGCGCGCGCGTGATCTGCTCCAGCGTGGCCAGCGGCACCTCTGCGCGTTCGAGCGCATCGGCGACGCCGGTCGCCAGCAGCCGGTCCTCGATCGCATCGAGCCGCTCGGGGCATTCGGGATGCCCCGCGCCCATCTCGTGTTTCCAGCAGTCGCGGTGGGTGAAATAGCCGGTTTTGCCCATGGATCGATCACGTCGTAGCCTCATGCAGCGTAGGGCCAGACCCTAGCCGCAGGGCTTTACGGTATTGTTTGCATATGGATACAAAAATGGACGTTGCCGCGAAGCTCGCCAGTTTGCTCGGCCAGCTTAACACGGTGATCGTGGGCAAAGAGGCACAGGTGCGCGACTGCGTGGCCTGCCTGTTGGCCGGCGGCCACCTGCTGATCGAGGATGTGCCGGGCGTGGGCAAGACCACCCTCGCCCACGCGCTCTCGCATACCTTCGGCCTGCAGTTCTCGCGGGTTCAATTCACCGCCGACCTGATGCCGGGCGATCTCTCCGGCGTGGCGATCTACGACCGCGGGCAGCAGGCCTTCGTGTTCCACCCCGGGCCCATCTTTGCCCAGGTGCTCCTGGCCGACGAGATCAACCGCGCGAGCCCCAAGACCCAGAGCGCGCTCTTGGAAGCGATGGAGGAGAAGCAGGTCACGGTGGAAGGCGAGACGCGCCCTCTTCCCACGCCCTTCTTCGTGATCGCGACGCAAAACCCGCACGACCAGCTGGGCACCTTCGCGCTGCCCGAGTCGCAGCTCGACCGTTTTCTGATGCGCATCTCGCTGGGCTACCCCGACCGCGCGGCCGAGCGCGAACTCCTGGCCGGCGCCGACCGGCGCGAGATGCTTGCCGGCCTGCCGGCGCTGCTCACCGCGGGTGAACTCACGGCGCTGCAACAGCGCGTGCTGCAGGTGCATGCGGCCGAGCCGCTCCTGAACTACGTGCAGGACCTGATCGCCGCGACGCGCTCGGGCCGCTGGTTCCTGCAGGGCCTCTCGCCGCGCGCCGGCATCGCGGTGCTGCGCGCGGCCAAGGCGCAGGCGCTTCTGGCCAACCGCGACTACGTGGCGCCCGACGACGTGCAGGCCGTGCTGCCGCAGACCATCGCGCACCGGCTCACGCCGCTCGGCGATGCGGGCCGCGGCGCGGTCGAGCAGGTGCGCGCCATGACCGCCGCAGTCCCCTTGCCGTGAAACTGCTGGCGCCGCTTCGCTCGCGCATCGACGGCTGGTTCCTCTCGCGCCGGCCGCCTTCGGACACGCTCGAGCTCACGCAGCGCAACGTCTACATCGTGCCGACGCCCGCGGGCTGGATGCTGGCCGGCACGCTGCTGCTGCTGCTGATCGCTTCGATCAACTACCAGCTCAACCTCGGCTATCTGCTGACCTTCCTGCTGGCCGGCTGCGTGGCGGTCGGCATGTACGTGTGCCACGCGACGCTGCGCGGTCTGGCGCTGCGCCTGATGGCGCCGGATGCGCGCTACGCGGGTGCCGCCGCGGTGTTCCGCGTGATGTTGCACAACCAGCGGCGCAGCACGCGCTATGGCATCGGGCTGGCCGTGCGTCACAGCGGGCAATGGTCGTGGAGCGACGTGCCCGCCGAGGGCAGCGCAACGGTCGAGGTCGCCTTCAAGCCCGAACGGCGCGGCCTGCATCCGGTGCCGACGCTCACGGCCGAGACCCGTTTTCCGCTCGGCACCTTTCGCGTCTGGACGGTATGGCGGCCGGCCTCGCAGGTGCTGGTCTACCCGGCGCCCGAGCCGAACCCGCCGCCGCTGCCGCCCGGCGAACCCCTGGCCGGGCAGGCGGCGGCGTCGATGCTGCGTGCGAACGTGGCCGGCGAGTACGACGGGGTTCGCGCATACCGGCGCGGCGACCCGCTGAAGCTCGTGGTGTGGAAGCGCGCGGCGCGGGCGCAGGCCACGGGCTCGGAAGAACTCGTGAGCCGCGATACGCAGCAGGCACAGCGGCAGGAACTGTGGCTGGATGCGCAGGCTGCGGGCCTGCCTGGTTGGGAAGCGCGGCTGTCGCGGCTTTGCGCGTGGGTGCTGATGGCGGACCGGTTGGGCGTGGACTACGGGTTGCGGGTGGGCGGTAAGGTGGTTGCGCCTTCTCAGGGGGAGGCGCACAAGCGGCGGTGTCTGGAGGTGCTGGCTTTATGTTGATCGCTGGGCCTTTGATTTGTGCGTTGCGCTTGATCTCGAGGCCGGAGCCGGGAATTCGCACCGGCGGGCGACTCACTTTTCTTGTCTCGCCAAGAAAAGTAAGCAAAAGAAGGCGACCCCACTGTGCGTGTCCCTCCGCTTCGCTGCGGGCAACCTGCGGTGCTCGCTTCAGGCGGGGTCCGCGCAAACTCGCTGCGCTCAAACACGCGCGGCCCTTTATCCGCCTGAAGCTGCGCTCCTCGGCACGCCCAGAGGGGATTGAACAAGTACGCGCCATGGCGCGTACTTGGGCTTTGGGTTGTTGGAGGTTCAGACGGCCGAGCGAAGCGAAGGCCCGAGCCACTCCCCTCTGGCTGCGCCGAGGAGCGCAGCTTTTCGCGGATCAGGGCTCGCGATTGTCTGAGCCGAAGGCGAGTTCGAGCGAGACCCCGCGAAAAGCGAGCACCGCAGGTTGCCCCGGAGCGAAGCGCAGGGGTCGCAGACAGTGGGGTCGCCTTTTCTTTGCTTACTTTCTTTTGGCGAAGCAAAAGAAAGTAAGTCGCCTGCCGGGGCGAATTCCCGGCTCCAGGCCTCAGCAAAGCATGCTACCCGATCAAAGGCCCAGAGCCCTCACCCCCACCCTCTCCCAGAGGGAGAGGGAGTAAAGCCATGCGCTTCGCAACCAAGCTTCAATCCCTGCCCCGGGAAGCCAGGGACACCCTCTTCCTGCTCGGCGTGATCGCGCTCATCCTGCTGCCGCAGGTCCCCAACCTGCCCTGGTGGTGCAGCACCCTCACCGCCATCGTCCTGTTCTGGCGCGGCGCCCTTGCCGTGCAGGCCAAGCCGCTGCCCAGCAGATGGTGGCGCGCCGGCCTGCTCGCGGTCACGCTGGTCGCCACCTACGCCACCCACCGCACGCTGCTGGGCCGCGACGCCGGCGTCACGCTGATCGTGATCCTGCTCGCGCTCAAGACGCTGGAGCTGCGCGCCCGGCGCGATGCCTTCGTGATCTTCTTCCTGGGCTTCTTCACGATGCTCACGAACTTCTTCTACTCGCAGTCGCTGCCCACGGCCTTCGCGATGCTGCTGGCGCTGCTGGGCCTCTTGACCGCGCTGGTCAACGCCCACATGCCGGTCGGCAAGCCGCCGCTCATGCAGGCGGCGCGCACCGCGGGCTGGATGGCGCTGCTCGGCGCGCCGATCATGCTGGTGCTGTTCCTGCTGTTCCCGCGCATGGCGCCGCTCTGGGGCACGCCCAACGACGCGATGACCGGCCGCACCGGCCTCTCGAACACGATGCGCGTGGGCAGCATCGCGCAGCTCGCGCTCGACGATGGCATCGCGGCGCGCATCAGGTTCGACGGCAACCGCATCCCGGCGCAGCGCGACCTGTACTTTCGCGGCCCGGTGCTGTCGCAGTTCGACGGCCGCGAATGGACTTCGCCGCCGCTCTTCTCGCGCGGCTTCCTGCCGCAGAACCTGCGCGTGCGCGGGGACGCCATCGGCTACGAAGTCACGCTCGAGCCCAGCAACCGGCCCTGGCTGCTGACTCTCGATGCCGCGCCGGCCAAGCCGGAGCTGCCGGGCTACGAATTGTTCGGCACGCCCGAACTGCAATGGTTCGCCAATCGGCCGATCGGCGACCTGGTGCGCTACCGGGCCGAGAGCTTCACCCAGTTCCAGAGCGGCCCGCAGCGCCGCACGGCCGCGTTGCAGCCCTACGTCGCGCTGCCGCCGGGCTCGAACCCGCGCACGGCCGAACTGGCCGCGCAAATGAAACGCGACCCGGCGCTCGCCGGCGCGGCCACGGCAGCCTTCGTGCAGGCCGCTATGCAACGGCTGCGCACCGGCGGCTACAGCTACACGCTGGAACCCGGCGTCTACGGCAACGACACCGCCGATGAATTCTGGTTCGACAGGAAGGCCGGCTTCTGCGAACACATCGCCTCTGCCTTCGTGGTGCTGATGCGCGCGCTCGACATTCCCGCACGCATCGTCACCGGCTACCAGGGTGGCGAGATCAACGGCGTCGACAACTTCTGGACGCTGCGCCACAGCGACGCGCACGCCTGGGCCGAGGTGTGGCAGGAAGGCGCGGGCTGGGTGCGCGTCGATCCGACCGGCGCGATCTCGCCCGACCGCGTCGGCCAGTTCCAGCGCCTGGCGCCGCAGCCGGGCCTCTTCGCCGGCGCGATCAACGTGATGAGCCCCACGCTGGCGCAGAATCTGCGCGCCGCCTGGGAGGCCGTGAACAACGGCTGGAACCAATGGGTGCTCAACTACACGCAAAGCCGCCAGCTCGACCTGCTCAAGAACCTGGGCTTCGAAGCGCCGAGCCTGCAGGATCTCGCCACCGTGCTGCTCGCGCTGCTGGTCGTGGCCAGCCTGGCGGGCGCCGGGTGGACGCTGTGGGAACGCAGCCAGCACGACCCGTGGCTGCGCCTGCTCGGCCAGGCCCGTGCGCGCATGAAGAAAGCCGGCATCGAGGTGCCCGATGCGATGCCGCCGCGCCAGATGGCGGCCCGCTTGGCCGAACGCTTCGGCGCCGGCGCGCAAGGCGCGGCAGACTGGCTGCTCAAGCTCGAGGCGCAGCGCTACGCCCGAACGCCCGGGCCTGCGCTGGCCGCGCTCAAGTCCGAGTTCCGCCGCCTGGCCTGGCCGCGCTGAAACCGCATGTGTCCCGCGCCGGGGCGCAGGGCACGGGCGGCACAATCGGGGCCATGCGACGCCTTCTCTCGACCGCTCTTCCGCTGGCCCTCCTCCTGCTCACCGCTCCGATCCCCGCATCGGCCCAGAAAACCGTGCGCGGCGAAACACCCTATGCCACGCGCGAGGATGCGATGCAGTTCGCCGACGACGTGGCCGAACGGCGCAACCTCGATCGCAAATGGGTGCGCGCGACCATCGGCAACGCACGGCTGCTGCCCAACGTGCCGCGCCTGATGCTGCCGGCGCCCAAGGGCACGGCGAAGAACTGGCGCGTGTACCGCAGCCGCTTCATCGACCCGATCCGCATCGCGGCCGGCGTGCGCTTCTGGCGCGCCAATGCCGACACGCTGGCGCGCGCCGAAATCGAGTACGGCGTGCCGCCCGAGATCATCGTCGGCATCGTCGGCGTCGAGACCATCTACGGCCGCAACATGGGCAACTTCCGTGTCATCGATGCACTGGCCACGCTGGCTTTCGATTTCCCGCAGGGCCATCCGCGCGCGGCCGAGCGCCAGGCCTTCTTTCGCGGCGAACTCGAGAGCTTTCTCAGCACCGAAAGCCGCACCGCGGAAGATCCGATGGTGCCGGTCGGCAGCTATGCGGGCGCGATGGGCATGCCGCAGTTCATGCCGAGCAGCATCGCCAAGTACGCGATCGACTTCGACGGCGACGGCCGCATCGACCTGGTCAACAATCCGGCCGACGTGATCGGTTCGGTGGCCAGCTATTTCAGGGCCTTCGGCTGGCAGCCGGGCATGCCGTCGATCTATCCGGTCGGCTTCGACGATGCTCGGCTCAAGAAGGACGTGCTGATGGCGCCCGACATCCTGCCCAGCTTCAGCGCCGACGCCTTCGTGGCCGGCGGCGCCGTGCTCGAGGGCGAGGCGCTCACCCACAAGGGCCTGCTCGCGCTGATCGAACTGCAGAACGGCGCCGATGCGCCGAGCTACGTGGCCGGCACGCAGAACTTCTACGTCATCACGCGCTACAACTGGAGCAGCTACTACGCGATGTCGGTGATCGATCTCGGCCGCGAAGTCCGCGCCGCGATGGAGCAGTAGCCATGGACGCCGGCGCGCGGCGCGCCTCGTGGCTCGATGCTTGGCGCGAACTCGGCGTTGCTGCGCCCGACGAGGCGCTCCTGGCCGAATTGCTGGCGCATTACAGCGGGCCGCATCGCGCCTACCACACGCTGCAGCATCTGGACGAATGCCTGGCCGGTCTGGCGCGCGAACGCAGCAATGCAGAGCGCCCGGCCGAGATTGCGCTCGCGCTCTGGTTCCACGACGCGATCTATGACGTGCACCGGCACGACAACGAGGCGCGGAGCGCCGACTGGGCGCAACACGCGCTGCGGGCCGCCGGCGTCGCTGAGGATGCGGCCCGGCGTGTCCACGCGCCGGTGATGGCCACGCGCCACGATGCGCAGCCCGAGGGCACCGACGCGCAATTGCTGGTCGACATCGACCTCTCGATCCTCGGTGCGCCGGCCGCGCGTTTCGCCGAATACGAGCGGCAGATCCGCGTCGAGTATGCACATGTGCCACCCGAAGTCTTCGAGCCGCGGCGGCGCGAAATTCTCGGCCGCTTCCTGGCGCGCGATCCGCTCTATCTCACCGCTTCCGTTCGGGCGCGCCTGGAAACGCAGGCTCGCCTCAACCTGCAAAAAGCGATCGGCTGATCAGCGCAAGCTGCTGCGTGCCAACACCTTGCCCGCAGCATCGACGACAACAGCCTCGCCCATGGCGGCGAATTCGCTGGTGAGCGCCGTGATGTTGACCTGGTGCGTGACCCACACCTCGAAGGCGCCGGCCGGAATGCGGCCCAGCCGCTCCAGCAGCGCCTGCCGGCTGCTGCTCGCGACGTCGCCGCGGCCGAAGGTGGAGTTGAGCGGCGTCCACACCTCATAGGCACCGAAGGCCAGCTCCGCCGTGTCCTTGCACCGGCACCAGGCACTCGAGCGCACCGCGCGCGGTCGCAGGCCGCGCGCCTTGAACCACTCGCCCGCGGCGCGCGCCTGCGCACGCCCTTCCTCGCTCAGGTTGCGCTGGCTGCTGCAGGCATTCAACTGAAAGCCCGGCGGGTCGCCGACGCCGGGCGTGGTCTGCGCATGCCGCCACAGCAGCGCACACCGGCCGGCGCGCAACCGCTCGACGAACGGATCCGCTTCGGACTGGGCATGGGCCCAGCCGACGGCGAGCGTGCCGAGCAAGGCGAATTCACGGCGTCTGAGCATCGCGCGAGGCTAGCAAAGCGCGGTCGACCCCAAAGCCAAAAGGGCTGCTGCGCTTTCGCACAGCAGCCCTCGAAGCCTTGCGCTTCAGGCGCTCAGCGTGCCTTGCCTTCCTTCCAGGCACTCAGCAGCTTGTTGTAGTCGATGGTTTCACCCTTCGGCTTTTCGTTCGCGAGCTTCTTCCACGGCGCGTGCTGGTCGCTCAGGTACTTGTTGGGATCGCCCTTGGCATTGAGCTTCGGCGCGCACTTGGCCATGCCGGCGCGCTGCAGGCGGCCCATCACGTTGTCCATCTCGTCGGCCAGGTTGTCCATCGCCTTCTGCGGCGTCTTCTCGCCCGTCACCGCCTCGGCCACGTTCTTCCACCAGAGCTGGGCCAGCTTCGGGTAGTCGGGCACGTTGGTGCCGGTCGGCGACCAGGCCACGCGCGCCGGGCTGCGGTAGAACTCGACCAGGCCGCCCAGCTTGGGCGCCATGTCGGTCATGGCCTTCGACTGGATGTCGGACTCGCGGATCGGCGTCAGGCCCACGATGGTCTTCTTCAGCGAGGTGGTCTTGGAAGTGATGAACTGCGCGTAGAGCCAGGCGGCGGCCGTGCGGTTCTCGTCGTGCGCGGCGAAGAAGGTCCACGAGCCCACGTCCTGGTAGCCGTTCTGCATGCCCTGCTTCCAGTACGGGCCGTTCGGGCCGGGCGCCATGCGCCACTTGGGCGTGCCGTCGGCATTGACCACCGGCAGGCCGGGCTTGGTCATGTCGGCGGTGAAGGCCGTGTACCAGAAGATCTGCTGCGCGATCTGGCCCTGCGCCGGCACCGGGCCGGCCTCGCCGAAGGTCATGCCGGTGGCTTCCTTGGGCGCGTACTTCTTCATCCAGTCGATGTACTTGGTGAGCGCATAGACGGCCGCGGGCGAGTTGGTCGCACCGCCGCGCGAGACGCTGGCGCCCACCGGCGTGCACTTGTCGTCGCCCACGCGGATGCCCCACTCGTCGATCGGCAGGCCGTTGGGCGCTCCGATGTCGGCGGTGCCGGCCATCGAGAGCCAGGCATCGGTGAAGCGCCAGCCGAGCGACGGGTCTTTCTTGCCGTAGTCCATGTGGCCGTAGATCGGCTTGCCGTCGATGGTCTTGACGTCGACGCTGAAGAACTCGGCGATGTCCTCGTAGGCGCTCCAGTTGAGCGGCACGCCCAGGTCGTAGCCGTACTTGGCCTTGAACTTCTCCTTCAGCTCGGGGCGGGCGAACAGGTCGGCGCGAAACCAGTAGAGGTTGGCGAACTGCTGGTCGGGCAACTGGTAGAGCTTGCCGTCTGGACCGGTGGTGAACTTGGTGCCGATGAAGTCCTTCAGGTCCAGGCCCGGGTTGGTGTATTCCTTGCCCTTGCCGGCCATGTAGTCGGTCAGGTTCATGATCTTGCCGTAGCGGTAATGGGTACCGATCAGGTCGGAATCGGAGATCCATCCGTCGTAGATCGACTTGCCCGACTGCATCGAGGTCTGCAGCTTCTCGACCACGTCGCCTTCCTGGATCAGGTCGTGCTTGACCTTGATGCCGGTGATTTCCTCGAAGGCCTTGGCCATCGTCTTCGATTCGTACTCGTGCGTGGTGATGGTTTCCGACACCACCGAGATCTCCCTGACGCCCTTGGCCTGCAACTTCTTGGCGGCGTCGATGAACCATTTCATCTCGGCGGTCTGCTGGTCCTTGCTCAGGGTCGACGGCTGGAATTCGCTGTCGATCCATTTCTTGGCCTCCGGCTCTCCGGCCCAGGCGCTCTGCAAGGCGAGTGTCGCCGCTGCCAGTGCCAACGCTGTATAGCGAATCTTCATGGATGTCTCCTCGATATGCTTCCCGGTGTTGTGCAGATCCCGGCCCCGGGAAAGCGAAGAGCCGGCAGCTGAAAAAACTATTTGCCTCAGCCCTTGCGCATGATCAGCGCCAGCGCGAGCATCGACAGCACGAAGCTGATCCAGATCGACGGTTCCACCTCCAGGCCGAACCACTCCTGGAACTGGCCGGCCAGGCCGATGAAGGCCAGGTTGATGTAGGCGGCGATGAGCAGCCCGATGAAGAGCCGGTCGCCGCGCGTGGTTTCCATCGGCAGCCAGCCGCGGCGCAAGGTCGTCGGCGACTTGAATTCCCACACGGTCATGCCGACCAGCATCAGCGCGATGCAGCTGAAGAAAACGGCCACCGGGGTGGTCCAGACCATCCACTCGAACATTTTTCAGTCTCCTCAGACGCGTCCCATCGCGAAGCCCTTCGCGATGTAGTGACGCACGAACCAGATCACGATCGCGCCCGGCACGATGGTCAGCACGCCGGCCGCTGCCAGCGTGGCCCAATCCATGCCCGAGGCGCTCACGGTGCGTGTCATCGTCGCCACGATCGGCTTCGCGTTCACGCTGGTCAGCGTGCGCGCCAGCAGCAGCTCGACCCAGCTGAACATGAAGCAGAAGAAGGCCGCGACGCCGACGCCGGCCTTGATCAGCGGGAGGAAGATCGTGAGGAAGAAGCGCGGGAATGAATAGCCGTCGATGTAGGCCGTCTCGTCGATCTCGCGCGGAATGCCGCTCATGAAGCCTTCCAGGATCCACACCGCCAGCGGCACGTTGAAGAGCAGGTGCGCGAGCGCCACGCCCAGGTGCGTGTCCATCAGCCCGACCGTGGTGTAGAGCTGGAAGAAGGGCAGCAGGAACACGGCCGGCGGCGTCATGCGGTTGGTGAGCAGCCAGAAGAACACGTGCTTGTCGCCGAGGAAGGAATAGCGCGAGAAGGCATAGGCCGCCGGCAGCGCGACGGTGAGCGAGATCACCGTGTTGATGCCGACGTAGATCAGGCTGTTGATGTAGCCCGAGTACCAGGACTCGTCGGTGAAGATGCGCGCGTAGTTGGCCCAGGTGAACTGCTGCGGAAAGAAGGAAAAGCTCGAAAGAATCTCCTCGTTCGTCTTGAAGCTCATGTTGACCATCCAGTAGATGGGCAGGAGCGCGAACAGGATGTAGAGCAGCAGGAAGATGCTGCGCTTGCGGAATCTCTTCTCGTTCATTGCGGTTCCTCCACCTCTTGCGTGCCGACCCGCTGCATCCAGTTGTAGAGCACGAAGCACAAGAGCAGGATGATCAGGAAATAGATCAGCGAGAAGGCCGCTGCCGGACCGAGGTCGAACTGGCCCACGGCCTTCTGCGTGAGGTACTGGCTCAGGAAGGTGGTCGCATTGCCCGGGCCGCCGCCCGTCAGCACGAAGGGTTCGGTGTAGATCATGAAGCTGTCCATGAAGCGCAGCAGCACCGCGATCACCAGCACGCCGCGCATCTTGGGCAGCTGGATGTAGCGGAACACCGCGAACTTGCTCGCGCCGTCGATGCGCGCGGCCTGGTAGTAGGCATCGGGAATCGAGCGCAGCCCGGCGTAGCACAGCAGCGCGACCAGCGGCGTCCAATGCCAGACGTCCATCACCAGCACCGTGAGCCAGGCATCGCGCGCGTTGCCGGTGTAGCTGTAGTCGATGCCCAGCTTCTGCAGCGCCCAGCCGAAGAGGCCAATGTCGGCGCGCCCGAAGATCTGCCAGATGGTGCCGACCACGTTCCACGGAATCAGGAGCGAGAGCGCGACGATCACCAGCACGGCCGAGGATTTCCAGCCGGTCGAGGGCATCGACAGCGCGAGGCAGATGCCCAGCGGGATTTCGACCATGAGCACGGCGAGCGAGAAGCCGAGTTGGCGCCACAGGGCGGCGTGCAGCTCGTCGTCGCGCATCACCGCGGCGAACCATTCGGTGCCGACGAACACGCGCCGCTCGGGCGAGATGATGTCCTGCACCGAGTAGTTGACCACCGTCATCAGCGGCACGATGGCCGAGAAGGCGACGCACAGCAGCACCGGCAGCACCAGCCACCAGGCCTTCTGGTTGATGGGTTTGACCGTTCCGTTCATGCGACCAGCTCCTCATCGCGGTAATAGCAGGTGTGCTTGTCCACCACCTTGAGCCAGACCGGCTCGCCGACCGACGGCACCTGCGCATCGGAATGCAGCCGGGCTTTGAGCACGCTCTCGCCGATTTGCGCGCTCAGCATCTGGTGCGTGCCGACGTCCTGCAGCTGCGTGACCGTGGCCCTCAACGCCCCAGGCGACTGGAGCTCGGCCAGCGCGAGGTATTCGGGCCGGATGCCGAGCTTGAGCGCGCCCTCGGGCAGCGTCCGCGGCAGCGCGAGCCGGTTGCCTGCGATCTCCAGCACGCCGCCCGCACACTGCGCCGGCAGGAAGTTCATGCCCGGCGAGCCGATGAAGTGGCCGACGAAGGTGTGGGCCGGCCGCTCGAACAGCGCCTCGGCGCTGCCCACCTGCACCGCCTTGCCGCGCGTCATGACGACCACCTCTTCGGCGAAGGTCAGCGCCTCGACCTGGTCGTGCGTGACGTAGATCAGCGTGAGCTTGAGCTCGCGGTGGATCTGCTTGAGCTTGCGCCGCAGCTGCCACTTGAGGTGCGGATCGATCACGGTCAGCGGCTCGTCGAAGAGCACCGCCGAGACGTCGCTGCGCACCAGCCCGCGGCCGAGCGAGATCTTCTGCTTCGCATCGGCCGCGAGGCCGGCGGCGCGCTGGTTGAGCTGGCCGCTCATGTCGAGCATCTCGGCGATCTCGCCCACGCGCTTCTTGATCTGCTCGGCCGGCAGCTGGCGGTTGCGCAGCGGGAAGGCGAGGTTCTGCGCCACCGTCATCGTGTCGTAGATCACCGGGAACTGGAACACCTGCGCGATGTTGCGCTGCTGCGGCGTCTCCAGCGTCACGTCGCGGCCGTTGAAGCGCACGCTGCCCTGCGAGGGCGCGAGCAGGCCCGAGATGATGTTGAGCATGGTGGTCTTGCCGCAGCCCGAGGGGCCGAGCAAGGCGTAGGCCCCGCCGTCGCGGAAGATCATCTTGAGCGGCAGCAGCGCGTAGTCGCTGTCTTCCCTCGGATTGGGGCGGTAGGCATGGGCGAGGTCGAGCTCGATGCGGGCCATGTCAGTCTTCCTTCCTGCGCCAGGCCGGCGCCACGGCGAGCCGCTCGCCGGTGTCGAACACGTAGGCCTGCGAGGCCGCGAAGTACAAGGTGATGGCCGTGCCGAGCTCGAAGCGGTGCACGCCGGTGAGCTGCGCCACCAGCTCGCCCACCAGCGTCTCGGCATGCACGAAGGTGTCGGAACCCGAGATCTCTGCCAGTTCGACCTTGCCGGGCAAGGCGATGTCGCCCTCCCCTGCATTCACGTTCAGCGCGCTCGAGCGCAGGCCGATGGTCACCGCACCTTCCACACCGTCCGGCAGCGCGACCGGCAGCATGGGCCCGCCCTCGAGCTGTACGCCGCCGGCGACCACGCGGCCGGCCAGCAGGTTCATCGGCGGGTCGCTGAAGGCGCGCGCCACGCGCAGCGACTGCGGCGCATGGAACACCTCGGCCGTCGGCCCGTACTGCAGCAGCTCGCCGGCATCCATCACCGCGGTGTAGCCGCCCAGCAGCAGGGCCTCGCCGGGCTCGGTGGTCGCATAGATCACCGTCGAGTCGCCGGTGGCGAACAGCTGCGTGAGTTCTTCGCGCAGGCCTTCGCGCAGCTTGTAGTCGAGATTGACCAGCGGCTCGTCGAGCAGCATCAGCGGCGCGTTCTTGGCCAGCGCGCGCGCCAGCGCCACGCGCTGCTGCTGGCCGCCCGAAAGCTCGGCCGGGTAGCGGTCGAGGAACATGCCGATGTGCAGCTTGTCGGCCAGCTCGCGCACCTTCGCGTCGACGTTCTTCTCGCCGCGCAGCTTGAGCGGCGAGCCGATGTTCTCGGCGACCTTGAGCGAGGGATAGTTGATGAACTGCTGGTAGACCATGGCCACGTTGCGCTCGCGCACCGGCACGCCGGTCACGTCCTTGCCGTCGACCCGCACCTGGCCTTCGGTCGGCGTATCGAGCCCGGCCATAAGCCGCATCAGGCTGGTCTTGCCGGCCTGCGTGGCGCCCAGCAGCACGGTCACTGCACCGTGCCTCGGCGCGATGCTCTGTGGGTAGAGCCAGGTCTGGGCGCCCACCTTCTTGGTGACGCGCTCGAGTGTCAGTTGCATGAAATCGCCTCTTGCTGCCGCGAGGCGCTGGCCTGCATCCAGGCGCCGACGCGCTCGCGTTGTTCCGGTGTGAAATGCAGGCCCAGCTTGGAACGGCGCCACAGCACGTCATCGGCGCTGCAGGCCCATTCCTCGTCCTGCAGATAGCTGAGCTCGCGCTCGTGCAGGCCAGGCGCCACAGCGGCGCCGAGCTCGGCCATCGATCGTGCATCGCCGATCACCTTCGAGATGCGGGCGCCGTAGGCGCGCGCGAGCCGGCGCGCCAGCGCGGCATCGAGCCACTGGTGCTTCGAGCGCACCGCCGCCACGAAGCGCTCGAAGTCGTCGTCGGGCCGTGCGGCGGTGCCGATCCAGTCCGACAAGTCGCCGCCCGCGAGAAAGGCGCCTTCGGTCCATGCCGGCCGCGCCTCGCCGAGCATGCGGCCGACCTCGTCGGCCGCGTCTTCGGCGAGCTTGCGAAAGGTGGTGATCTTGCCGCCCCACACCGAGAGCAGCGGCGCCGCCGCGGTGTTCGACTCGAGCATGTAGTCACGCGTGACGGCCGAGGGGTCGCCCGAGTCGTCGTCGAGCAGCGGCCGAACCCCCGAGTAGGTCCACACCACGTCGCCCGGCACGACGGGCTTCTCGAAATAGCGGCTGGCCTGGGTGCAGAGGTAGTCGATCTCGTCCGCGCCGATGCGCGCCGCGCCGGGATCGTCGCCCTTGAGCTCGATGTCGGTGGTGCCGATCAACGTGAAGTCGTCCTGGTAGGGAATCGCGAAGATGATCCGCTTGTCAGGGTTCTGGAAGATGTAGGCGTGGTCGTGCTTGAAGAGGCGCGGCACCACGATGTGGCTGCCCTTGACCAGCCGCAGATGCCGCGTGGCCAGCGCCTCACCCTTGGCCGCATGAGCCACGCCACGCAGGAAGGATTCGGCCCAGGGCCCGGCCGCGTTGACCACGGCGCGCGCGCGCACGGTGCGCTGGCCGCCGTCCGCCGATTCGAGCAGCGCGGTCCAGCCGCCGGCATCGCGCCGAGCGCTCACGCAGCGCGTGCGCGTCAGCACCTCGGCGCCCTTGGCGCGCGCATCGAGCGCATTGAGCACCACCAGGCGCGCGTCGTCGACCCAGCCGTCGGAGTAGACGAAGCCGCGCTTGAATTGCGGCTTGAGCGGCTCGCCGGCTGCGTGGCTGCGCAGGTCGATAGCGCGCGAGCCCGGCAGCACCTCGCGCTTGGCCAGGTGGTCGTACATGAAGAGGCCGATGCGCACCATCCACGCCGGCCGCATCGAAGGGTCGTGCGGCATCACGAAGCGCAGCGGCCACATGATGTGCGGCGCGCTCTTGAGCAGCACCTCGCGCTCCTGCAGCGCCTTGCGCACCAGCGAGAACTCGTAGTACTCGAGGTAGCGCAGCCCGCCGTGGATCAGCTTGGTGGAAGACGAAGAAGTGTGCGCCGCGAGGTCGTCCTTCTCGCACAGCAGCACGCGAAAGCCGCGGCCTGCGAGATCGCGCGCAATGCCGCAACCATTGATGCCGCCGCCGACGATGAGCACGTCGCAGTGGGTGATGGCGGCGGAGGTGGATGGGGGGATGGCGCTCACGGCAAACGGAGAGATGGACCTGTGAATTTGTTCACTTATTTCGCCTGAGGCGTTTTCGCATTCGTTCATTTTGGTTCCTTACGGCGCGATTTTCCTTGGCGTTAACCCTTAAGTCCATTCGTTTTCTTTCGTTTTAAAGTAACGCGCCCCGCGCTCTCTTCCACTTGCAGTGAACTCCAACCCCCGCCAACTCAAGTTGCTCAACACCGTCCGCGCCCGCGGCTCGATCACGGTCGAACAGCTGGCCGAGATGCTCGAAGTGACGCTGCAGACCGTGCGCCGCGACGTGCAGCGCCTGGCTGACGAAGGCCTGCTGGCGCGCTTCCATGGCGGTGTGCGCGTGCCGAGCTCGACCACCGAGAACATCGGCTACCAGCAGCGCGAAACGCTCAACGCCGAAGGCAAGGCGCGCATCGCGCGCGCCGTGGCCGCGCGGGTGCCGAACGACTGCTCGCTGATCCTCAACATCGGCACCACCACCGAGGCGATCGCGAAGGCGCTGCTGCAGCACACGGGACTGCGTGTGATCACCAACAACCTCAATGTCGCGACCATCCTGAGCGACAACCCGAACTGCGAAGTGATCGTGGCAGGCGGCTCGGTGCGACTGCGCGACCGCGCGATCGTGGGCGAGGCCACGGTCGATTTCATCCGCCAGTTCAAGGTCGACATCGCGCTGATCGGCGTCTCCAGCATCGAGGCCGACGGCACGCTGCGCGACTTCGACCTGCGCGAGGTGAAGGTGGCGCAGACCATCATTGCGCAGGCGCGCGAGGTCTGGCTCGCGGCCGACGCGAGCAAGTTCAACCGCCCTGCCATGATCGAGCTGGCGAAGCTGTCGCAGATCGATTGCCTTTTCACCGATGCGGTACCGCCGCCGCCGTTTCCGGAGCTGCTCGAGCGCGCACAGGTGCGCTGCGAGATCGCACCCAAGGACCATTGAGATGACTTACCTGCTCGCCCTCGACCAGGGCACATCGAGCTCCCGCAGCATCGTCTTCGATCGCGAGGGCCGCATCGTCGCCATTGCTCAACAGGAGCTTACGCAGATCTACCCGCAGCCCGGCTGGGTCGAGCACGACCCGTTGGAGATCTGGACCAGCCAGCTCGCGACCGCGCGCGAAGTGCTTGCCAAGGCCAAGCTCGAGGCGAGCGACATTCATGCGCTGGGCATCACCAACCAGCGCGAGACCACCGTGCTGTGGAACCGCAAGACCGGCCAGCCGGTGCACCACGCCATCGTCTGGCAGGACCGGCGCGCCGAGCCGCTGTGCGCACGGCTGCGCGAAGACGGCATGACCGACACCATCCGCGACAAGACCGGTCTCGTGATCGACGCCTACTTCTCCGGCACCAAGCTGCGCTGGCTGCTCGACAACGTGCCCGGCGCGCGCGCCGCGGCAGAGCGCGGCGAGCTGGCCTTCGGCACCGTCGACAGCTGGCTGATCTGGCAACTGACCGGCGGCAAGGTGCACGTGACCGATGTCAGCAACGCCTCGCGCACGATGCTCTTCAACGTGCGCAGCAACCAGTGGGATGCCGACCTGCTGAAGTCTCTCGACATCCCTGCCTCGCTGATGCCGGAGGTGAAGCCTTCGAGCGCGCACTTCGCCGACACAGACGCAGGCCTGTTCGAGCGCAGCCTGCCGATCGGCGGCGTGGCCGGCGACCAGCAGAGCGCCCTCTTCGGCCAGGCCTGCTTCGACGCCGGCATGGCCAAGAACACCTACGGCACCGGCTGCTTCCTGTTGATGCACACCGGCGGCGCCTTCCAACCCTCGCAGAACGGCCTGCTCGTGACCAGCGCGGCCCAGACCGGCGCCCAGCCGCAGTACGCGATGGAAGGCAGCGTATTCGTCGGCGGCGCCGTGGTGCAGTGGCTGCGCGACGGCTTGAAGGCGATCCAGGGCAGCGCGCAAGTGCAGGCGCTGGCCGAGAGCGTGCCCGATGCGGGCGGCGTGATGATGGTGCCGGCCTTCACCGGCCTGGGCGCGCCCTACTGGAACGCCGATGCGCGCGGGACCATCACTGGCCTGACGCGCGGCACGACGGTGGCGCACATCGCGCGCGCAGCGCTGGAGAGCATTGCGTACCAGAGTGCGGCGCTGCTGCAGGCCATGAGCCGCGACGCGGTGGCTGCGGGCGGCACGCCGGTGGCGGAACTGCGCGTCGACGGCGGCGCGGCCGTCAACGATCTGCTGATGCAGTTCCAGGCGGATCTGCTGGGGATCCCGGTGGTGCGGCCGGAAGTCATCGAGACCACGGCGCTGGGCGCGGCCTACCTCGCGGGCCTGTCCACCGGCGTGTACCGCGACGTGGGTGAGTTGTCGAAGCAGTGGCGCGTCGAGCGGCGCTTCATGCCTATGCTGAGCCGGGTGAAGGCGGAGGAGAAGATGGAGCGGTGGGAACTGGCGGTGCGGAGGGCGACGCTGGTTTGATGCCATGACCCCGATCGAGAACACCGAGGACCGCTATGGCGCCGTTGCGATCCTGCTCCACTGGTTGATGGCTCTTCTTGTCATCGGACTTTTGGCATTGGGCATCTACATGGTCACGCTTCCCGATGTCGGCTTCAATACAAAAAAGATCACGCTGATTCTCTACCACAAGGAGCTTGGCTTGCTGGTACTCGTCTTACTCGCGGTGCGCTGGGGCTGGCGTTTGACGAATGTGCTCCCGCAACTGGTTGCACACCTGCCTGATTGGCAAAAAATCGCAGCCCGATTCGTCCATCTCTCCTTTTACGCACTGATGTTCGTCTTGCCGATGACTGGTTGGCTCATGTCTTCCGCCGCCGGCATCCCGGTATCGTTCTTTGGCTTGTTCACGCTGCCTGATTTCCTTCCTCGCGACGAGCATCTGTTTCAGCGACTCATCGATGTCCACAAGTGGCTCGCTTATGTGCTCGTGCTTGTCATATTCGTCCACGTGGGCGCGGCACTGAGGCATCATTTCGTATTCAAGGACGATACTTTGCGCAAAATGCTGCCCTAACCCGCTTTCTCGACCACGAACCTGGCGAGTTCCCGCAATACTTTTACCGCAGCCTCATTCGCCGCCGCGACCCCGGCGGAGGGATTTCTCTCCCGCAAGGGTTCGCGCACCGACACTTCCTTGGTCGCAATCACCCGATTCATTGCCTCGCGACTTAGATAGAAGCGTATCGTGAGCTGCAGTATCGCCGGGTCCGAAGTGAAGTCCTGCTTGAGCTCCAGGATTTCGGTGCGAAGAGCGAAAGTGTGGCGACCAAAATGAGGGGGCGACCGGACCTCGCTGAAATAGTGCGTATTCGAAATTGTCTTGACGATCAGAGGCAGCATCATCTGCGCTGGTGTTTCCGCCCATTCATTCCGACTGAAATACGCGATCTGATTGGCCTGGGTGGTATAGGCCATTTGCGTTGTGCCATAGACCGGATGGGTCTCGGGGACCAGAACCAACAGGGTCGCGGAGCGAGTCCGTTCGTTGGGCAGGTCGAGTGGGATGCTGCTCAGCACATATTTCTTGGCGGCAGTATCGACCGGCGACAACAGGGCACAGCCCGAAAACAGGATGGCACATAGCGCAACCAGCGCCGCCTTCGCCATACTGCCCTTCATTTTTCTTCCCCGGGCCCAAGCGGTGGGGGCCTGGTGCCGCGAATCAGGATCGACGGGTCTCGATTGATCCTGGTCGCCACGCCGGAGAGGGAGCTGGACAGAGCATCGAGATTGGACAGAGTCCTGTGAGCTTCAGGCAGGATTTGCGTCTGGAGAGCTCTCACTGTGTCATGACTCGATTCGAGCAGGGGCTCCAGACGATGACTCGCGCGCTCGGTATTGGCAACGATCGAGTTCAGCCTCCTGGTATTTTCCGCCAGTACCTTGGTTACTTGCTGCAAGCTGTCGACCGATTGCTTCAGCGATGCGATCGTCTTCTCGTCGAATGTCGATTGCAGCAGGTCAGTGACGGCTTGAACATTTTCGTTCATCTGAGTCAGCGTCCCATCGAGCGTCATTGATTTCGACGGCGCCGTCGGTATTGTCGGATAAGGTTCGCCCGGCCCTGCTGCCAGCGGCCGCGAATCGATGCCGACGTCTTCGATGGCAATGTAAACGTAGCCGGTGAATCCTCGCGAAGCGAGTCCACGCGAGGTGATCGTGGCGACGCTGGCCGAGGTGATCGGAGCGGTCTTGTCGATACTCAACAAGATACTCACTGAATTCGACCCGACCAGCTTGACGCTTTTCACCCTTCCCACATCAACGCCGTGGAATTCGACAGGAGCATCGGCAATGAGGCCGGAGACGGACTCCTCCGTAGAAATCTGATAGTTCACATAATCGCTTACGGAAACTAGATACCAGATTGCCCCAGCGAGAATCGACACAAGCAGGAACGCCAGGAACGCGAGCCGCGCCTTCGTGTTGACATCGTTTTTCATCGCGCATTGCCTCCATGGCTAGCCCGAACATCGCCGGCCAAATAGGCGCTTGGGCCGGTGCCAGCCTAATCCGTCATCCCTGCAAATTGCCACGCGATGCGAAGATTGCATTGTCGACCTGTTGGCGGGCGAGCCTCAACCCCTCGCACGCGGGGACATCCCCTACCTATATTCCCCATCCGTGACCCCAACCGGCATGACCAGTGAGCTGGTCCTTGGGCGATGGCCGCGTACTATCAGGGCCGCTTTGGCCGCTCGAAGGTGCGGTCGCAACTGGTTTTTCATGAGAAGGTCGGCTTCTATGAGGACTTGTTTGTCAAGCCTTCTTGATCAACGTTTCGATGAGCGGCATTTCATCGCGGCACCTGTGTTGCTGAGAGGATGAGACAGTGGCGTGGCATTGGTGATGCATCCTGATCCGAGGTCGGGGTATGGCGAGCGTTCGAGCCAGTGCCCGGACGAACTTCTATCCGTGCAGGGC
>NZ_JAGGNV010000015.1 GCF_018614955.1 Variovorax paradoxus | reverse complement strand
CTTTAGTCTCGTGGGCTGGGAAATGGTTAAAAGAGAAGGCTGGAAGGTCCGCCAGGCGCGGCAGGCTCAGCGGTTTGCGCAGCGAGGGCGGGGAGGCGGGCGGCAGGGTGCCGTAAGGAGTGGCGTTCGGCATGGTGGGCTTCTTCAGCAATGGCGCAGCGCGCCGTAGGTTCAAACCGGGCGGCGCCTCAGGCGGCCGGTGGTACCAGGATGGTCGGTGCCGCGGGCGCGGCGAGCGAGGGGTAGTCGCGGCTGAAATGCAGGCCGCGGCTCTCGCGCCGCGCCTGCGCCGAGCGCACGATGAGCTCGGCCACCTGCACCAGGTTGCGCAGCTCCAGCAGGTCGCGCGTGACGTGGAAGTGGGCGTAGAACTCGTGGATCTCGGCGGCCAGCAGCGCGATGCGGTGGGCGGCGCGCTCCAGCCGCTTGTTGGTGCGCACGATGCCCACGTAGTCCCACATGAAGCGGCGCAGCTCGTCCCAGTTGTGCGAGATGACCACGGTCTCGTCGGCATCGGTGACCCGGCTGTCGTCCCAGGGCGGCAGCTCGGCGCCGGCGTGCGCCGGTGCCTCGGCGATGGCCAGAGCAGCCGCGCGCGCGAAAACCATGCATTCGACCAATGAGTTGCTGGCCAGCCGGTTGGCGCCGTGCAGGCCGGTGCAGGCGGTCTCGCCGATGGCGTAGAGGCCCGGCACGTCGGTGCGGCCGCTCAAGTCGCTCAGCACGCCGCCGCAGGTGTAGTGCGCGGCCGGCACCACGGGAATGGGCTCGCGCGTGATGTCGATGCCCAGCTCCGCGCAGCGCGCGAGGATGTTCGGAAAGTGCTCCTGCAGGAAGACCGGGCTCTGGTGCGAGATGTCCAGGTGCACGCAGTCCAGCCCGTGCTTCTTCATCTCGAAGTCGATGGCGCGCGCCACCACGTCGCGCGGCGCGAGCTCGGCACGCGCATCGTGCGCGGGCATGAATCGGGTCCCGTCGGGCAGCTTGAGCAGTCCGCCCTCGCCGCGCACCGCCTCGCTGATGAGGAAGGACTTGGCATGCGGGTGGTACAGGCAGGTTGGGTGGAACTGGATGAACTCCATGTTCGCCACCCGGCAGCCCGCGCGCCAGGCCGCGGCGATGCCGTCGCCGGTGGCCGTGTCGGGATTGGTGGTGTAGAGGTAGACCTTGCCGGCGCCGCCGGTGGCCAGGATGGTGTGGGCCGCGCGGAAGGTGATCACTTCGTCGGTCGCCTCGTCCAGCGCATAGAGGCCCAGGCATGCCGGGTCGGCCAGTCCGAGCTTGCGGCCGGTGATCAGGTCGACCAGCGTGTGCTCCTCGAACAGCGTGATGCCGGGCGTGCGGCGCACGATCTCGATCAGCGTGCGCTGCACCGCGGCGCCGGTGGCATCGGTCACGTGCGCGATGCGGCGCTGGCTGTGGCCGCCTTCGCGCGTCAGGTGCAGCTCGCCGTTCTCGAGCGAGAAGGGCACGCCGAGTTCGCGCAGCCAGGCGATGGCCTCGGGTGCATGCTCGACCACGAAGCGGGTCGCGGCCAGGTCGCAGAGGCCGGCGCCGGCGATCAGGGTGTCGTCCACGTGGGACTGCAGGCTGTCGCCCTCGCCCAGCACTGCCGCAATGCCGCCCTGCGCCCACTGGCTGGAGCCGTCGTTCAGCGCGCGCTTGGTGAGCACGGCCACGCTGTGCGTGGGCGCCAGGTGCAGCGCGGCGCTGAGGCCGGCGAGGCCGCTGCCGACGATCAGGACGTCGAAATCATGCGATGCCATGGAAGGAGGGTCAGGCGGGCGCGTAGGCCAGGCGGACGTAAATTGGCGCGAAGGCCTCGGCCTGCGTGATGTCGATCAGCGTTTCCTTCGCGAGCTCGAGCATCGCGATGAAGGTGACGATCAGCACCGGCACGCCGCGCGTTACGTCGAACAGCTTCTCGAACTCGACGAACTGCCGCCCCTGCAGGTGGCGCAGCACGATGCTCATGTGCTCGCGCACGCTGAGCTCCTCGCGCGAGATCTTGTGGTGCTGGATGAGCTTGGCGCGCTTCATGATGTCGGCCCAGGCCTCGCGCAGGTCGACCACGTTCACGTCGGGAAAACGCGGCTTGAGCGACTGCTCGATGTAGACCTGCGCCTTCCAGAAATCGCGCCCAGCCTGCGGCATTGCGCTGATCGATGCGGCCTGCAGCTTGGCCTGCTCGTACTCGAGCAGGCGGCGCACCAGTTCCGCGCGCGGGTCCTCGACCTCCTCGCCCTCGGCCGTCTTCTTGGGCGGCAGCAGCATGCGCGACTTGATCTCGATCAGCATCGCTGCCATCAGAAGGTACTCGGCCGCAAGCTCGAGGTTGGTCTGGCGCACCTGGTCCACATAGGTCAGGTATTGGCGCGTCAGTCCCGCCATCGGGATGTCGAGGATGTTGAAGTTCTGCTTGCGGATCAGGTAGAGCAGCAGGTCCAGCGGCCCTTCGAAGGCCTCGAGGAAGACCTGCAGCGCCTCGGGCGGGATGTAGAGGTCGTTCGGCAGCGCGAACAGCGGCTCGCCGTAGAGCCGCGCGAGCGCGACCTGGTCGATCACCTCGGGCATCGCGGCGATCGGCGGCGCGTCTTCGTCGATGACGTCCTCTGCCTCCACGGCGCGGGCATCGTCGCCCGCCATGGTGGCCCGGGAGTGCGTTACAGGCCGGATGGGCACTTGTTACTTCACGCGCGTCTGGTAGACGTAGGGCTGCTGCGGCACATTGGCCTGGCCGTACTCCTCGAGCGCGTCGCGGTCGAGGTGCTTGTCCCACAGCAGCGCGCGGCCGGCGCGCTGTTCGGCTTCGAGCGTCGGCTTCTTTTCCTTCATCTCTTCGATGAAGTTCGTGATCTCGGAGGTGTAGTGGGGGCGGGCGAAGATGGACATGGGGTTTGGACCTTTGCGGCGAATTTTACCGGGGCTGAATTCCCCGCCTGCGCACCGGTGGATTCCTCCTTGAAGGCAGGGGCGCCATGCGCTAGCGTGGCGGCTCCAAAACAACCAAGGACCGCTCATGACGCGCCGATCCACGCTGTACCTCGTTTCGACCGCCGCGGCTGTCGCGCTGCTGACGGCCTGCAGCGCCGGCGGCCCCGCCGCACCGCAGAGCAAGATGAGCTTCTTCCTGACCAGTGCCAACCCCGGCAAGGGCGCCGACTTCGGCGGCCTCGCGGGCGCCGACCGCTACTGCCAGAGCCTGGCGGCGAGCGCGGGCGCCGGCAACCGGACCTGGCGCGCCTACCTGAGCAACAGCGCCTTGGCCGGCAGCCCGGCGGTGAATGCGCGCGACCGGATCGGCAGCGGCCCGTGGCTCAACGCCAAGGGCGAGCTGATCGCCAGCAATGTCGACGGGCTGCACGGTCCCGACAACAAGCTCAACAAGCAGACGGCGCTGACCGAAAAGGGCCAGATCGTCAGCGGGGGCGGCGACCCCGTCAACCTGCACGACATCCTGACCGGCTCGTCGCCCGACGGCCGTGCCGTGAGTAACGACAAGGACAACACCTGCGGCAACTGGACCAAGAGTGGCGAAGGCTCGGCCATCGTGGGTCACCACGACCGCAGGGGGCTGGACGACAGTGCGCCCGCGAAGTCCTGGAACTCCTCGCACCCCACCCGCGGCTGCAGCCTGGACGCTCTCAAGTCAACCGGTGGCGGCGGCTTGATGTACTGCTTCGCACAATAAATGAGGCTCACCCCCAGGCTTGCCTACTTCGCCGCTTTGGCGGCGGTGCTGTGCCTGGGGGGCTGCGATCGACAGCGCATCAGTGAGCTTGAAGAAGGCGTCTCGACCGAAGCCGACGTGCGGGCCCGCTTCGGCCAGCCCGAGAACATCTGGGATTCGCCCGCCGGCCACGTCTTCGAATACAACCGCCAGCCCGCGGGCCAGAAGAACTACATGATCACCATCGGCGCCGACGGCAAGATGAGTGCGCTGCGCCAGGTGCTCACGCCCGAGAACTTCGCCCGGGTGCAGCCCGGCATGGCGATGGAAGACCTGCGCCGGCTGCTCGGCAAGCCGGCCAGGCGCACGCCGTACCCGCTCAAGAACGAGACCGCTTGGGAATGGCGCTGGCTCCAGCCGCCGAATTCGCCGATGGTGTTCATCGCCACGCTCAATGACGACCAGCGCGTGGTGCGCTCCGGCTCCTCGCCCGACCGCAGCACCGAAGCCAATTCGAACTAAGCCTGATCGGGCGCGCCCGAGGTGATCTCGTCCGCGAAGCCGGAGCGCACGATCACTTCGAGCGGCTGCGGCTGCAGCGACTCGATGCGCAGCACGCCGTCGCGCGCCAGCACCGCCTTGTGCAGCTGGCGCAGCGCGTCCAGGCCGGTGGCGTCGAGCGAGATCAGCTGCATCGCATCGAGCACGACCGTCATGCCGCGCGGGGCCCGCTCGACGGCCTGCACGGTCGGGTCCAGCTTGGCCGCGGCGCCGAAGAACAGCGCGCCGTAGAGCCTGAAGGTCAGCACCGGCGGCTGCAGCGACACCATCTCGACGCTGAACAGCGTGCTCATGCGCCGGATGAACAGGGCGCAGGCCAGCACGATGCCCGCCTGCACCGCCACCGTGAGGTCGAACACCACGGTGAGGAAGAAGGTGCCGAGCATCAGGAACCTGTAGTGCTGGCTGAAGCGGCGCAGCATGTAGGGCGAGAACTCGTGCCATTCGCCCATGTTCCAGGCCACGAAGACCAGGATGCCGGCCAGCACCGCCAGCGGCACGTGCTGCGCGAGCGGCGCCGCCACCAGCACCACCACCAGCAGCGTGAGCGCGTGAACGATGCCGGCGATGGGCGAGCTGGCGCCGGCGCGCACGTTGGTCACGGTGCGCGCGATGGTGCCGGTGGCCGGCATGCCGCCGAAGAAAGGCGTGACCAGGTTGGCGATGCCCTGCGCCATCAGTTCCTGGTTGGGGTCGTGGCGCGCCTGGCCGCTGGCCTGGTCGGCCACGCGCGCGCACAGCAGCGACTCGATGGCGCCGAGCAGCGCGATGGTGATCGTGGGCGTCACCAGCTGCTTGACGGTTTCCCACGAGAAATCGGGCAGGGCGAAGCCCGGCACGCCTTCGGGAATGCCGCCGAAGCGCGTGCCGATGGTCTCCACCGGCAGGCTGAAGCCCCAGGACACCAGCGTCAGCGTGACCAGCGCGACGATCGGCCCCGGCATGCGCGAACCGGCGCGCACGGCGCGCAGCTCGGTCATGCGGCCCAGCACCAGGTGCACCGCGTAGCCGAAGCGCGTCTTGTCGTGCAGGAGCTTCGGCCAGGCGAACAGGCCGATGAGGCAGACCAGGCCGAGCCCGAAGGCGTAGGGATTGAAGCTGCCGAGGTTCGTGGCCAGCGTGTGCAGCTGGGAGAACATGTCGGCCGGCATCTTGGCGATCGAGAGGCCGAGCCAGTCCTTGAGTTGCGAGATCAGGATCAGCGCCGCGATGCCGTTGGTGAAGCCGATCACGATCGACACCGGCACGTAGCGGATCAGGTTGCCGAGCCGGAACAGCCCCATCAGCAGCAGCAGCACGCCCGCGCAGGCGGTCGCGATCAGCAGGTTCGCCACGCCGTAGCGCTCGACGATGCCGTAGACGATCACGATGAAGGCGCCCGCCGGCCCGCCGATCTGCACTGCCGAGCCGCCGAGGGCCGAGATCAGGAAGCCCGCGATGATCGCGGTCCAGATGCCGGCCTCGGGCTTGAGCCCGGAAGCGATCGCGAAAGCCATCGCGAGCGGCAGCGCCACGATGCCCACCGTGGCGCCGGCGCCGAGGTCCTTGAAGAAGCGTTCCCTGTCGTAGCCGGCCAGCGCGTCGATCAGTCGGGGGCGGAAGTGCGCAGGCTTCAATGGCGAGGTCATGACGCTATTGTGGATGCGCCTTTTCGCTCAGCGATCTTCGCTGTCGGGCAGCACGGCATCGGCCGTGGCGCCCACGGCCTTGCCCGCGATGCGGGCCGTGCCGATCGCAGCATCGGCCGCCAGGCCGACCGCGCCGGCGCCCACGCTCACCGCCGTGCTGGCGACGCTGACCACTGCGCAGCCGCCGAGCGGCAGGCCGAGGGCCAGGGTCAGGGCGGCCATGAGGACGCAGCGGTTCATGAGCGGCGCTAGCGTACCCGCATGCCGGGCGTTGCGCCACTCGTCGGCTCGAGCACGTAGATGCCCGGCTGGGCCTTCTCGTCCGCATGGCTGGCGGCCAGCACCATGCCTTCGGAGATGCCGAACTTCATCTTGCGCGGCGCGAGGTTGGCGACCAGCACCGTGAGCTTGCCGACCAGCTGCTCGGGCTCGTAGGCCGAGGCGATGCCAGAGAAGACGTTGCGGGTCCTGCCCTCGCCGGCATCGAGCGTCAGGTGCAGCAGCTTGGTCGAGCCTTCGACCTTCTGGCAGGCCACGATCTTCGCGATGCGCAGGTCGATCTTCGCGAAGTCGTCGATGGTGATGGTCGGGGCGATGCCTTCGCCGCCGGGCAGGGCGGTGGCGGGAGCGGCTTCCGGGGCCGGCTCGGGCGGCTCGAACAGCTGGTCGAGCTGCTTGGCGTCGACGCGCTGCATCAGGTGCTTGTACTCGCCGATCGGGTGGCCCGAAGGCAAGGGTGCATGAACGTCGCCCCACGCCAGCGGATCGATCTTCAGGAAGTCCTCGACCTTGCTGGCGAGCGTCGGCAAGACGGGCTTCAGGTAAAGCGTCAGCAGGCGGAAGGCCTCGATGCAGGCCGAGCACACGTCGTGCAGCCGCGCCTCCTGGCCTGCCTGCTTCGCGAGCTCCCACGGCTTGTTGGCGTCGACGTAGGCGTTCACATGATCGGCCAGCGCCATGATCTCGCGCAGCGCCCGTGCGAAGTCGCGGCTGTCGTAGAGGGCGCGAATGTTCTCTGCCTCGAGACGCAGCACCTCCAGCACATGCAGGCCGTCGCTGCTGACCTGCCCCAGATGGCCGCCGAAGCGCTTGGCGACGAAGCCGGCCGCGCGGCTCGCGATGTTGATGTACTTGCCGATCAGGTCGGCGTTCACGCGGGCGATGAAGTCGTCGGGATTGAAGTCGACGTCTTCCACCTTGGCGTTGAGCTTGGCCGCGATGTAGTAGCGCAGCCATTCGGGGTTCATGCCGATCGAGAGGTACTTGAGCGGGTCGATGCCGGTGCCGCGGCTCTTGCTCATCTTCTCGCCCGAGACGGTGATGAAGCCGTGCACGTTGACCTGGCTCGGCGTCTTGCGGCTGCTGAACTGCAGCATCGCGGGCCAGAAGAGCGTGTGGAAGTAGACGATGTCCTTGCCGATGAAGTGCACCTGCTCGACCGCCGGATCGGCGACGAACTCGTCGAAGCTCTGCGGAGTGCGCGAAGCCTCGTGCCAGTGATTGGCGGCCTGGCCCTTGTCGAAATGGTTCTTCAGGCTCGCGAGGTAGCCCACGGGCGCGTCGAGCCAGACGTAGAAGTACTTGCCCGGCGCATCGGGAATCTCGATGCCGAAGTAGGGCGCCTCGCGCGAGATGTCCCAATCGGCCATGCCGGCCTCGAACCACTCGCTGGCTTTCTTCGCCATCTCGGGCTGCAGCTTGCCGTCCTGCGTCCATGTCTTCAGGAACTCGACCACCTTCGGATCGGAGAGCTTGAAGAAGAAGTGCTCGGAGCTGCGCAGCTCGGGCGTTGCGCCCGTCAGCGTCGAATAGGGGTTGATCAGCTCGGTCGGCGAATAGACGCTGCTGCACACCTCGCAGGCGTCGCCGTACTGGTCCTTGGCGTGGCACACCGGGCACTCGCCCTTGATGTAGCGGTCGGGCAGGAACATGCCCTTGACCGGATCGTAGAACTGCTCGATGGTGCGCGTGGCGATCATGCCGCTGTGCTTGAGCTTGCGATAGATGCCCTGGGCGAGTTCAGTGTTCTCGGCGCTGTCGGTTGAGTGCCAGTTGTCGAAGCGGATGTGGAAGCCGTCGAGGTATTCCTTGCGTCCGGCGGCGATCTCGCCGACGAATTCCTGCGGCGTCTTGCCGGCCTTCTCTGCCGCGATCATGATCGGCGCACCATGCGCGTCGTCGGCACCCACGAAGTGCACCATGTGGCTCTGCATGCGCTGGAACCGCACCCAGATGTCGGCCTGGATGTATTCCATGATGTGGCCGACGTGGAACTTGCCGTTGGCATACGGCAGGGCGGTGGTGACGAAAAGCTTGCGCTGGGACATCGGGAGGGGCGCTTTCTGGGGAACAGGGAACCGGCGGGGAGGGGCATTTTAGGCGGCCAGGGCCTGCTGATAGATTCCGCGGGACATGAAGCACGCCGTCTTCTTCCGCAACCTCAACCTGGGCCGGCCGAACTGCCCGACCCGGGCGCAGTTCGAAGCGGCCTTCCTGGCGGCCGGCGCTGGATCCGCATCCTCCTTCCTCACCAACGGAACGCTGGTCTTCGAGGCCCGCAACAAGACCCAGGCGCGCAAGCTGCTGGCGCAGGCCCGCGAAGCGCTCGCAGCCGAATGCGGTCTGCGCGAACCGGCCTTTCTGCGCAGCGTGGACCACCTGGCCGAACTCGTCGCCCTCGATCCTTTCGCCGCGGTGGACCGCGGCAGCGTCTACGAGGTGTGCGTGAGCTTCCTCGATGCGAAACATGTCGCACTGCCTGCGCTGCCGCTGGTCTCGCAGCGCCAGGACGTCGAAGTCCTCCACGCCACCGAGGGCGAGGCCTTCAGCATCAGCCGCGTGGTCGGCAACACGCCGGGCAGCCCGAACGCCTTCCTCGAAATGCTGCTGGGCGCACCGGCGAGCACCCGGGCCTGGAACACGGTGGTGCGGCTGGTCGAAAAGCACGGCTGATCCACTGGCAACCTCGTCGCGAGGGGCGGGCAGTGTGGTGACAAAAGGCACACAAGACGGTAGGATGCCGGCATGAAGCCCTTTCGATGGAGCCCGGAGAAAAACGACATGCTCAGGGCCGATCGAGGAGTCTCTTTCGAGAGCATCGTTGTCGCCGTCGAATCGGGCGGGCTGTTGGACATCCTGGCCCACCCCAATCAGATGAAGTACCCAAAGCAGCAGGTGCTCGTCGTGGCCTACGACGGCTACGCCTATTTGGTGCCGTTCGTCGAGGAGGAAGACTATTTCTTCTTGAAGACCGTCATTCCGAGCCGCAAGGCAACACGCGATTACGTGGATACAGGTGAATCAGATGCAGAACATTGACGACTACGAAAGCGAAGTTTCCAGCGCCTACGACAAGGGAAAACTCAAGTCGATCGCGACCAAGAGCGAGCTTGCCAAGTTCAGGGCGGCGGCGCGTGCCACGGCCATCAAGGATCGGCGCGTCAATATCCGTCTTTCCTCGGGTGACTTGAACGACATCCAGGTCAAGGCCCTCGAAGAGGGCATGCCTTATCAAACCCTGATTGCCAGCGTGCTTCACAAGTACGTCACGGGCCGCCTGGCAGAGCAGCCTGAGCGCACCGATCAACCGCGGCGCGACAGCACACGCAAGCGGCGCCCCACCTCTGCGAATTGACTCGGCGATGACTCCGACCTTCCCCACCCTCTCCCTGATCGAAACCCGCGTGCTCGGCGTCCTGGCCGAGAAGCAGCGCACCGTGCCCGACAGCTACCCACTGACCCTCAATGCGCTGGTGGCCGGCTGCAACCAGAAGACCAGCCGCAACCCGCTGATGGAAGCCACGGACACCGACGTGCAGGCCGCGCTCGACAGCCTCAAGGGCTACAGCCTGGTCATGGAAACCAGCGGCGGGCGCGTCTCGCGCTACGAGCACAACATCGAGCGGGTGCTGCGCGTGCCCTCGCAGTCGGCCATTCTGCTGACGGTGCTGATGCTGCGCGGGCCGCAGACCGCCGGCGAGCTGCGCATCGCCTGCGAGCGCATGCACAACTTCGCCGACATCTCCTCGGTCGAGGCTTTTCTCGAAGAGCTCGCGGCCCGTCCGGCCGGCGCGCTGGTGGTGAAGATGCCGCGCCTGCCGGGCGCACGCGAGAGCCGCTGGGCCCATCTGCTCGCCGGCGAGCCGCCCGAGAGCACGCCGGAGACCCGCGCCGCGAGCGGTCCGCAAGACGCCTCGCTCGGCGAAGTGGCCGCGCTGAAGCTCAATGTGGCGCGGCTCGAGGCGGAGGTCGCTGCATTGAAGACGCTGACGGCGCGGATCTGCTCCGAGCTCGGCATCTCGGATCCGACTTGATCCCGGCGGCATGAAGCTGTGCTCGACCGGCTGAAGCCTGCAGTCCTTGTGGGGCCGGGACCGAGCTGCAGCAAATTGTTACGACGCGGCGCCGAGAGGCAATCAACGACAGCGGGCCTTGCAGCAGGACCCGATCCGAAAACTACGCACAGAGGCGACTCCAACATCGGGCGAGCCTCGGAGGGACTAGAGATGCTTCGTGTACTTGTCTTCCTGGTCGCTCTCTGCACCCTGAGCGGATGCGACAGGATCTCGGCCGCCTTCACGTCGGCCCCGATGCGCATCAACCAGGCCTTTCCCATCCCCGACGAAGTCTCGCTTTCGATGACCAGGTTGCTCGCGTCCATGGCGGGCGACGACGGTGCGACGAAGGCGGCGAAGGATCAGTACGAGCGGCTGATGAATGTCAGGGCACTCACTTGCACTGCAAGCTCGCCCGTCGGCCGTTTCGATGCGCCGGCGGACATCAGGAAGAAGTTCACGGACGCTGCCTGCTTCAATGACCAGGACGCGCAGTTGGCCGACTGGATCGGCCTGCGGCGCGTGTCCGTTCTCATGGACAAGGCTGCGCTGTATCCGCTTGCCGATCTCCCCGCCCGGCAGACACTGCCCGCAACGAGGGAGGCGACGGTCGGGGTCGTCGCATCGGCCAATGCCAACGTCGCGGTCCTGATTTCCGATCGCGGAAGTTTCACGTCCGTCCGGCTTCCGGATGGGAAAACCATCAAGGAGTTCCAGATTGCGGACAACACGCGATCAGGTTTGGAGCTCTCGCCGAACGGCCGCATCTTCGCCGCTCCGCTCGGTTCCAACCGCGGATTGAAGTTCATCGACGTCGAAACCGGGGACACGCTCTGGAGCACCGACAAGTACCGGCGGCTCATTGCATGGTTGCCGGCGCTGAAGGCGCTGGTCCTCATTCAGAGTTCGCAGGGCCAGGCGCCCGCGATGGTCGACACCCTGAATGGAAAGGCGATCCTCTATCCAGCGCCGGACAGACATCCGAGCTGGGCCGCGCCAGTGCCGGAAAGCGTCAACAGGCATCTGATCGGCGGTTCCAGCAATGCAGCGTTGATGGACCACTCCCGCGATGCCGATGGCACGCTGTCGGCAACGCAGCTCGGATTCTGGAGACTTGCCAAGCCGGTGACATCGTCCACACCGTTCCTGATGAGCAAGGGAAGGAAGCTCGTCTATGTCACGATGAGAAGCCTCGCCTCGCTCGATCTTTCGACCGGTGATCAGGGCTATTGGGATACCTCGGCCTTCAATGGATACGGATACGCCAAGCTCGACGACACCTCGATCCTGTTCGCCAGCTCGGTCGCGGGGTCCATGGGAAGCCAGGGCAGGGTGATCGACATCGAGCAAACGACGGTGTCACCCATCTCGAAGAACCAGCGCAACGACGGGATGATCCTGGCCCTGACGCCCAGAAGCGGGTACCTGCGGACCGGCAACGTGGTGGAAGTGGGCGGCTCGATGGAGTCGGGATCCGGCGAAGACCTGCAACGGGCCATCGCTTCTGCCCAACTCGAAGTGCAGCTCGCCAAGCTCAAGGCGGAGACCGCCGAGCGTGCTCCATCGATTGCTCCGATGCTTTCGCAAGTACCGGCCAATGCGCAGGTGGCGGTCATCGGTGTCTACGAGTCGAAATCGGGAGCGCATGGCCCGGGCGTTGCGAGGACCGCCGGAAGCGTGCGGGTTTCCGTCCTTCCTGCTTCGACGCCGCTGGTGCTCGTGCTCTCGAGTTACGAGCCTGTGCGCTGGATCGTTCAGAACAGCGGCCGGAAGATCTCGGCGGTCCTGCTCTCCGGCTACCACGAGTCGAGTGCGTTCGGAATCGATGGTGCGCCGGTCCTGAAGATCGGCTCGACCTACGCGTACAAGATGGACAGTCCGGAGTACGCGAGACTGAAGACGGATATCGGACGCTACGTCTCGAATCCGGTCCGGACGTTCCAGGGCGGCTATTCGGGCCAGGACTTCTCGGTGTCCGGCTTCTAGCTTCGCGCGCCCGACGGAAGGTTTGCGTGTTTTCTGCGCACTCCTTCGGCTCTACGCTGCGTCGGGCACCGGCGAATCCATTGCCAGCGCCTGCTCGACCACCTCGCGCGTCAGCGTCGGCGCAAAGGACTCGATGAAGGCATGCACATAACCGCGCAGATAGGCGCCGCGCCGGACCGCGAGCTTGGTCAGGTTGATGCCGAACAGCGGGCCGGCGTCGAGTGCGCGCAGCTGCGTGTCGCGCTCGGCCTCGTAGGCGACGCCGGCGACGATGCCCACGCCCATGCCGAGCTGCACATAGGTCTTGATCACGTCGGCGTCCATCGCGGTCAGCACGATGCTGGGCGCGAGGCCTTCATCCTCGAAGGCCCGGTCGATCTTCGTGCGGCCGGTGAAGCCGGTGTCGTAGGTGATCAGCGGATGGCGGGCAAGCGCTTCGAGCGTCAGCGGCGCATCGAGCAGCGCATGCCCCGGCGGCACGATCACCGAATGCGTCCAGCGGTAGCAGGGCAGGGCCACGAGCTGTGGATAGTCGCCCAGCGCCTCGGTCGCGATGCCGACGTCGGCCTCGCCGTCGATCAGCATCTGCGCGATCTGCTTGGGCGAGCCCTGGTGCAGGTGCAGCTTGACGCCGGGAAACTGGCTGCGGAACTCCTGCACCGCCACCGGCAGCGCATAGCGCGCCTGCGAATGCGTGGCGGCGACCGAGAGCAGGCCGCTTTGCCGCGCGGCGAATTCCTGCCCGGCATGCCGCAGGTTGCTGCTCTCCATCAGCATGCGCTCGATGATCGGCAGCACATGGCCGCCGGGTTCGGTGAGGCCGGTCAGGCGCTTGCCGGCACGCACGAAGAGCTCGATGCCGAGCTCTTCCTCGAGTTCGCGGATCTGCCGGCTCACGCCGGGCTGGGAGGTGTGGAGCGTGTGGGCGACTTCGGTGAGGTTGAAGCCGCAGCGCACGGCTTCGCGCACCGAGCGCAGTTGTTGGAAATTCATGGGACTCGAACGGAAAACGGCGCCGCAAGGGGCGTGGCGCGCCATTGTCCGCAGCGGCCTCGAATCAGGGAACGACCGATTCGTTGATTCCAAATAATCAACTCATCTAACCGTTCGCAGAGAACGACAGGTCGAAGGTGGAACGCACGTCCAGCGGCTGCTTGATGAGCCCGACCTGGTGATAGAAGTCGGCCGTGCCCTGCTGGTCGGCGATCACGCGCGCATCGATGGCCACCCATTTCTGCTGGCGCCGCTCGAACTGCAGCTTCGCGGCATCGGCCGGGATGCCGACGATGCGCGCCAGCGTGGCCGAGAAGGCATCGACGTTGCGGTACGACCAGCGCTGCGCACGCACCACGCGCTGCAGAAAATCCTGCAGCACCGGCCGCTTGGCGGCGATCGCGGCGTCGGTCGCGGCCAGGTAGCTCAGGCCCGGCAGCAGGCCGCGGCCGCTCGCCAGTACGCGCGCGTGCCTGCTGGTTTCGGCCAGCGCGGTGTAGGGTTCCCAGGTGGCCCAGGCATCGACCGAGCCCTGCGTCAGCGCCAGCTTCGCATCGGCCGGCGCGAGAAAGCGCAGGTTCACGTCCTCCGGCTTGAGGCCGGCCGTCGTGATGGCCTTCAGCGTGATGTAGTGGCCGATCGATCCGCGGTTGGTCGCGATGCTCTTGCCCTTGAGGTCGGCGGCGCTCTTGAGCGGCGAGTCGGGCCGCACCAGCACTGCCGTGCCGTAGGCATCGGAACGGTTGGCGCCGATTGCCTTGACACGCGTGCCGGCCGCGAGCGCGAAGACGAGCGGCGCATCGCCGATCGGGCCCGAGTCCACGGCTTGCGCATTGAGCGCCTCGGCCAGCGGCGCGGCGGCCGGGAACTCGGACCACTGGATGTCGTAGCCCAAGCCTTCGAGGCTGCCGGCCGCTTCGAGCAGCGCGCGCAGCCCGCCCTTCTGGTCGCCGGCCTTGAGCACGGGGCGCGACTGTGTGTGCAGTGCGGCGACGGGCAGCGCCAGGCTGGTGGCGCCGGCGAGCGTGTGGGTGATGAAGCGGCGGCGGGATGCATGGCTCATGGCAAAAGACTCCTTGGAAAGTGATGGATTAGGTCGGGCTCAGTGCACGAAGCCGCCCTTGACGAAGCGCACCGGCTCGGCGTCCATGCGCGCGATCAGGGCGCCGAGGCCGTCGGCCGGCAGGACGGTGCGCGCGTCACGCGGGGCCGTGTCGGTCCGGCACAGCAGGTCGTCCTCCGACCAGCCGGCCTGGCCCGGCGCGCTGCGGGCGCGCAGCCAGCCGTCGCGGTCCACCAGCAGTTGCGTGCCGGCCAGTTGTTCGGTGCCTGCGACCAGCGCGAAGGCATCCCAGGCATTCGGGTCGGCGATGCAGTCGATGCCGGCCTGCGAGGAGGTGTCGCCTGGAGCTCGCAACAGCACGGTCACCAGCCGCGGGTCTTCCAGCAAGGGCGCCGCCGCGGCCGAGGCCACGATGCGCAGCCGCTATCCGCGCCAGCTCGCGAACGTGCGCGGCGCGCGGCCCTCGCAGCGCACCGCGACGTCGGGCAGGCCGATCGGCTGGGCCCAGAAGCCGGTCGCGCGCAGGCTCTGGCCTGCGCCCTGGGCCTTCATGAAATCGATCAGCGCCCAGGCCTCGCGCGCACCGAACTGTCCGTCGAAGGCCGGCATGGTCGACGCGCCGTGCCGGTCCTGAGTGCCGTGGAGCACGCGCCACAGCAGGTCGCCATCGGCGCGCCGCCACAGCAGCGGGCTGCTCAGGTTCGGCGGCCATACGGGCTGTGCGGCCGCCAGCGGACCCTGGCCGCGGCCATCGGCACCGTGGCAGCCGATGCAGTGCTGCGCATAGAGCGCGCGGCCTTGCGCGATCGAGGCCGCGCTGAAGCCGGTGGTCGAGCGATGGAAGCTCGTGGGATGGGCCGGCACCAGCACCACATGGGCCTCGGGCCAGGGCGCCGCGGCCAGCAGCAGCGGAACCATTGCGACGAGCACGATCCGCTGGCGGCGCCAGGCCAGCGCGAGCAGCAAGGCGAGGAGTGCAGCCGCGAGCACCAGCAGCGTCAGGGCCAGGCGGCGTGCCTGGCCCAGGTCGATCAGGAGGTTCTCGCCCGACAGCCGCAGCGGCCACGGCCAGGTGGACTGGTCGTGGCTCGTGCCAGCGATGCCGAGCCATGCGAGCAGCCGCAGCAAGCCCAGTTGCGCGGCCTGCATGAAGCCGATCAGCGCGTTTAGCCAATCGGCCTCGGCCAGCGGTGTCATGAAAAGCTACCAGGTCGCATCGAGTCCCAGATGCCGCAGCGCCTCGTGCCGAAGCTCGGCGAGTCGCGGATGGCCGCGATGGCGCGGATAGGGCAGGTCGACATCGAGCTGCGCCGTGATGCGCGCGGGCCGGTCGCTCAGCACGATCACGCGGTTGGCGAGGAACAACGCCTCTTCGACATCGTGCGTGACCAAGAGAGCCGAGAAGCCGGCCCGCTGCCACAGGTTGACCAGCTCGCTCTGCATCGCGATGCGCGTGAGCGAATCCAGCTTGCCGAGCGGCTCGTCGAGCACCAGCAGTTGAGGGTCGTTGACCAGCGCCCGCGCCAGCGCGACGCGCTGCGCCATGCCGCCGGAAAGCTGGTGCGGAAAACTCTTCGCGAAGTCGGAAAGGCCGACGAGCCGAAGCGCATCGTCGACGCGCGAACGCTGCGTCTTCAAGAGGCCGCGCGCCTGCAGGCCGAGCGCCACGTTGTCCCACACGTTGCGCCACGGATAGAGCGTCGGGTCCTGGAACACGACGATGCGCGACGGGTCCGGCCGCGCGATGCGCTCGCTGTCCTGCGTGATGCTGCCGGTAGTGGCCGGCTCCAGCCCGGCCACCAGCCGCAGCAGCGTCGACTTGCCGCAGCCGCTGGGCCCCAGCAGCGCGACGAACTCGCCCGGCTGTACCGTGAGATCGATGCCGTCGAGCACCTGCAGCACGCCGGTCGGCAACTGGAACCAGTGGCCAACGTTGCGCACCTCGATGTGCGCGCCGGTCGTCGTCGTTGCTGCGGCTACCACTTGACCGTCCCCTTCTGCCACGAGAGCGCGCGGTCGCGCACCGCGAACAGCAGCGTGATCAGGCCCGAGCACAGCACCGCCATCACCAGCAGCGCCGCATACATGTTGGCGTAGGCGGCCCAGCCCTGGGCCCACTGCAGGTACCAGCCGAGGCCGGCCTTCACGCCCATCATCTCGGCCGTGACCAGCACCGAGAAGGAGGCGCCGAGTCCCATGAAGAGGCCGACGAAGACCTGCGGCAGGGCGGCCGGCACCGCCACGCGCAGCACCAGGAACCATTCGGGCGCACCCAGCGTGCGCGCGACGTCGTAGTAGTTTTTGTTGACCGAGGCCACGCCCGACCAGCTCAGCACCGCCACCGGGAAGAAGGTCGCGAGCCCGATCAGGAACACCGCGGCCGCATAGCTCGACGGCGCGAAGAAGAAGGCCAGCGGCAGCAGCGCCGAGGCCGGCACCGGCCCGAGGAAGCGCAGCAGCGGATGCACCCAGTAGCCGGCGATGCGCGACCAGCCGATCCACACGCCGGTCGCGAAGCCGACCAACGCACCGAGCACGAAGCCGTGCGCCAGCAGGCGCGCGGAATGCGCGGTCGAGAGGCCGAGCCGGCGCCAGTCCTCGTAGGCGACGTCGATCAGGCTTTGCGGCGGGGCGAAGAAGGGCGGTGGCAGCAGGCCCAGCTTGGCGGTCGCCACTTCCCACAACGCGAGCAGCAGCGGGGCGGCGACCAGCCACTGGCCGGCCGGGCGAAGCACGCGTCCGATGCGGCCGGCGCGCGCGCCGAGCAGCGCGATCGCGAGCAGCAGCAGCGCCACCGCGGTCGCGGCGCCGCCGAATTCGGTGGTGAAGTTCCAGTCGCTGAAGCCGACCTCGCGATTCGGCCGGGCCAGCGTGACTGCGCCGAGCGCGAGCCATGCGGCCGCCGCGAGAGTGCCGGTGCGCCAGACGCCGGCGAGCACCGGTTCGCGCAGCGCGTGCGGCTGCGCCAGTGGCGCGTCCAGTACCTGTTCAGCCGTGGTCATGCGAGCACATCCACCGAGACGTGGTTCGCCAAGCGCGCCGGATCGGTGTTCTGCTTGAGCACGCCGACCGAGCGGAAGTCGCGCGCATAGAACTCGACCTCGTCGCGCAGGCTCTTGCCCACCGGGTGGTGCCCGTGCGTCAGCGTCCCCAGCAGCGCCTGCAAGTCTTCGACCGGCACCTTGGGCGAGTACTTGGCGAAGAGCTTGGCCGACTCGTTCGGGTTCTCGGCCACGAAGTCCGAGGCCTGCACGATGGCGCGCACCAGCGCCGCGACCACCGGCTTCTCCTTGCGCACCAGCTCGCCGCGCGCGCCGACGATGCAGCAGACCTTGTCCTTGTATTCGCCCGAGAGGTTGGATGCGAGCTCGACGTAGCGGCCCTTGTTGCGCTTCTCGATCAGGTAGAGCGTCGGGTCGCCGTCGGCAATGGCCTGGATCTCGCCCTTGTTGACCGCGATGTCGAGCAGGTCGGCTGGGTACTGGCGCCAGCTCACATCGCGGTCGGCATCGATGCCGTTCTTCTTCAGCAGGATCGAGAAGAAGTTCTTGCCCGGGCTCGCGATGTCGGAGACGCCGATGGTCTTGCCCTTGAGCTTCTGCAGCTCGGTGATGCCGGCTTCCTTGACGCCCACCAGGCGCACGCAGCCGCCATGCGAGCTGCCGACGATCTTGACGTCGAAGCCCGATTCGAGCGGCTTCAGCCAGCGATGGATCATGCCCACCGCGGCGTCGGCCTTGGCGGTGGCGAGCGATTCGAGCAACTGGTCGGTGGAGCCGGTGTAGTTGACCAGGTCCACCTGCAAGCCGTTCTTCTCGAAGAAGCCGCGTTCCTGCGCCACCACCACGGGCGAGAGGCAGAAGGCGGTGGCGTTCCAGGCGAAGCTGAGCTTGCGCGGCTGCGACCAGGCGCGCGAGGCGAGCAGGCCGCTCGATGCAATGACGGCAGCGGCGCCGCCGGCGCGCAGCACGCGGCGGCGCGAGAAAAAGGATGTGTTCATGGGAAGTTCTTGCGGGATCAGAGAAGAAGTTCGGGCTCGGCCTCGACCAGCCCTTCGTAGAGGCTTTCGAAGGCATGCAGCGCGCCTTCGGGCCCGCCGATCTGGCCGTGCGTGTGGCGTGCGACCGCTTCGTCGATGGGCTGCGGCGTGCCGGCGGCCTCGGCCAAGAGCTGCGTGTGGCAGGCGTTGTCGAGCGCGATGTACCACCAGGCCGCGGCCTCGACGGTCTGGCCAGCCGTCAGGATGCCGTGGTTCTTGAGGATCGCGCCCTTGCGGTCGCCCAGCGCCTTGGCGATGCGCAGCCCCTCGCTCTCGTCGACCACCATGCCGGTGAAGTCGTCGAAGAGCGCGTGGTCGTCATGGAACACGCAACTGTCCTGCGTCAGCGTGTCCAGCTTGCGGCCCAGCGTCGACCAGGCCTTGCCGTAGGTCGAGTGCGTATGCGCGGCCGCGATGATCTTCGGGTTGTATTCGTGGATCGCCGCATGGATCGCGAAGGCCGCCTTGTTGAGCGGCCGCTCGCCGATCACGGTTTCGCCCCTTGAATTGACCAGCAGCAGGTCCGACACCTTGATGCGCGAGAAGTGCACGCCCAGCGGGTTGACCCAGAAATGGTCCGTGAGCTCCGGGTCGCGTGCCGTGATGTGGCCGGCAAGTCCCTGTGCGAAACCGAAGCGCGCGAACAGGCGGAAGGCGCCGGCCAGCCGCTCCTGGCGATGACGGCGCTCGGCTTCGATGCCAGGGCGTTGCGCGGGCGGATCGAACCAGTATTTCTGCTGCGGGTTCGGGTTGAGTCGAAGTCGCTCGGCCGGGCGGTCGATGGAAAGAACGGCGCTCATGATTCAGGCTACCTTGCGTTGCGCGGCCACACGTTGCGCCACCAGTTCGCGCGTGCGCGGAATCAGTTCGCGGCCGTAGTCGATCGTGTCCTCGATCGGATCGAAGCCGCGGATCAGGAAGGTGGTGACGCCGAGCGCGTGATAGTCGAGCAGCGCATCGGCCACCTGCTCCGGCGTGCCCACCAGCGCTGTGCTGTTGGAGCGTCCGCCGATCTCCTGCGCGACCGCGGTCCACAGCCGCTTGTCGAGGCGCGTGCCTTGCTCGGCTGCGGCCAAGAGGCGCTTCGCACCCTCGCTTTGCTGCGGACCGCCGCGGCCGAAGCCCTGCACCACGCGCAACCGCCGGGTCTCGGCCAGGATGTTGTCCGCGCGCTCCCAGGCCTCGGCCTCGGTCTCGGCCAGGATCGGCCGGAACGAGACCGAGAAGCGCACGTTGCGCCCGTGCTTCGCGGCCTCCGCGCGCACGCGGCCCGTGAGCTCGGCCGCCTGGGCCAGCGATTCGCCCCACAGCGCATACACGTCGGCATGCTTGCCGGCCACCGGGATCGCGGCTTCCGAGGCGCCGCCGAAATACACCGGCACGTGCGGCCGGCCGTTCAGTGTCTGCACCGGCTTCACTTCGGAGAACGCGTCCTTGAAGCGGTAGTGCGCGCCCTCGTGGTCGAAAGGCTTGTCGCTGGTCCAGACCTTGCGCAGCACCTCGAGGTACTCGTCGGTGCGCCCATAGCGCTGGTCGTGGGCGAGCCAGTCGCCGTCGCGCTTCTGCTCCTCGTCGGAGCCGCCCGAGATGTAGTGCACGCCGAGCCGACCGCCGCTGAACTGGTCGAGGGAGGCGAACTGGCGCGCCGCCAGCGTCGGCGCCACGAAGCCGGGGCGATGTGCCAGCATGAAGTGGATGCGCTCGGTCACCGAGGCCGCGTAGGCCACGGTCAGCGTGGCATCGGGGCTGGTCGAATGGTGCGGCACCAGCACGCGGTCGAAGCCGGCCTGCTCATGGGCCTGCGCGAAGGCGCGCACGTAGTCGCGGTCGATCGCCGGGCCGCGCGCGGGATGGATCTCCGAGACCTTCTGGGCCTGGATCATGCCGATGAATTCGATGGTGCTGTCGCTCATGGGTGCTTCCTTGTCGTCGCGGTTCTGAGGAAGGCGTGACCGTAGTTCGCTCGGCGCCGAACGCGAACGCAGGAATGCGAGTTTGGATATGCGGGATTCGTCGTTTACCGCGTGCGGGGCGGCCTTTAAGGTGCCGCACCATGAGTTCCCAAGTCCTGCGCCGCCTGCCGGCCGATCCCGTGACGGATGCCGCGCTGCTGGCCCGCCTGTCCGCCCTGTTTGCCGAGACCGCTGCCGACCACGACAAGAGTGGCGCCTTCCCGCGCGAGAACTTCGCCGAGCTGCAGGCGCAGGGCCTGATCGGCCTGGTGGCGCCGCAGGCCCATGGCGGCGGCGGCGCCTCGCTGGCGGCGGCGCGCCGCGTGCTCGCGGCCGTGGCCTGGGGCGAGCCCGCGACCGCGCTGATCCTCACCATGAGCTGGCTGCAGCAGCATGCGATCGCCCGCACCGACAGCCGCTGGCCGGCCCACCTGCGCGAGCGCGTGCTGCGCGACGCGGTGCGCGAGGGAGCCTTGATCAATGCCTTGCGCGTCGAGCCCGCGCTGGGTTCGCCGGCACGCGGCGGCCTGCCCGCGACCACGGCGCGGCGCGAAGGCGATCGATGGAAGATCAACGGCCACAAGCTCTACACCACGGGCATCGAGGGGTTGAGCTGGCTCGCGGTCTGGGCTCGCACCGACGAGGCAGCGCCGCGCACCGGTTTCTTCCTGGTGCCGCGCAGCGCGCCCGGCATTCGCGTGGTGGCGAGCTGGGACCACCTGGGCCTGCGCGCCTCGGGCAGCCACGAGGTGCTGTTCGAGGACGTCGCGATCCCGCTCGACCACGCGGTCGACCTGCGCGCGCCGGCCGAGTGGGCGCCCGATGCCGGAAGCCAGACCGATATCGATGCCCATGCCACGCAGCAGGCCTGGATGGTGGTATTGCTGGGCACGCTCTACGACGCCGTGGCACGCGCCGCGCGCGACTGGCTCGTCGGCTTCCTGAACCGTCGCGCGCCGAGCGTGCTGGGCGCATCGCTCGCCAGCCTGCCGCGCGTGCAGGAACACGTCGGCGAGATCGAGGCCCTGCTGCGCAGCAACCGCGTGCTCCTGGAGCAGGCCACGGCCGAGGTCGACGCCGGCCATGCGCCGGCCGCCACCGACAGCGGCCTCTTAAAGTACACGGTCACGAACAACGCGATCCGCGCCGTCGAGCTCGCGCTGCAGCTCACCGGCAACCACGGCCTGGCGCGCCAGAACCCGCTGGAGCGCCACTACCGCGACGTGCTGTGCAGCCGCATCCACACGCCGCAGAACGATGCGATCCTGGTCGGCGCGGGCAAGGCGGCATTGGGGGTGCGTTCATGAGTTCTCGCCGTCACTTGCTGAAGCAGGGCGCCGCTCTCTCGCTGGCCGGCCCGCTGGGCGCGCTGGCGCAGGTCCGCGCGACCACGACCCTGGTGCTCGGCGACCAGGCCGGCGGCCTGCGTGCCTTGTTCGAAGCTTCGCGCGCACTCGAAGGCGCGCCCTTCCAGTACCGCTGGGCCAACTTCCAGGGCGCCGCGCCGCTGTTCGAAGCCCAGCGCAGCGCGGCCGTGGATACCGCAGTCGCCGGCGACCTGCCGGTGCTTGCTGCCGCGGTCGGCAAGACGCCGCTCAAGATCGTCGCCACCCGCGTCGGCAAGCCCGAAGCGCTGGGGATCGTCGTGCAGCCCGATTCGCCGCTGCGCCGCGTGGCCGATCTGCGCGGCCGGAGCGTGGTGGTGTCGTCCGCGCGCGGCAGCATCTCGCAGTACCAGCTCTACGGCGCGCTCGAAGAGGCGGGCGTCAAGCGCGAGGAGGTCAACCTGCGCTTCGTGCTGCCGACCGATGCCGCGGCCGCCTTCGCATCGCGCCAGATCGACGCCTGGGCCGTCTTCGACCCCTACTACGCGATCGCGTTGCAGCAGGGCGGGCGCATCCTGCGCGACGGCCGCGGCATCAACACCGCGCTGGCCTTCATCACCGCGAGCGAGCCGGCGCTGGCCGATGCCGCCAAGCGCGCGGCCATCGCCGATTTCCTGCAGCGGCTGGGCCGCGCCGGCGAATGGGCCAACGCCAATGCCGAGGCCTATGCCAAGGTCTACGCCGAGCTCACGCGGCTGCCGCTCGAGACCTCGCGCACCATCACCGCCCGCGCGGCCGTCACGGGCCGGCCGGTCAGCGAGGCTGACATCGTCGCGCTGCAGGCCGTGGCCGACCGCTCGGCGCGCGACGGCATCCTGCCGCTGCGCGTGGACGTGCGGGCCATCACCGACACGCAGGTCTGGAAGCCGGCAGCGTGAGCGCGCTGGCGCCGCTGCGCGAGTTCGTGGTCGATTTCGGCCGGCTGCTCGACACGCATCCCGGCGAGCCGCGCATCGTGCAGGAGGGCGGTGCGCTGCTGCGCCGGCTGGTGGCGCGCGACGACTGGCTGCCCGATGCCTATGCCGAGCCGCACCCCGAGCGCTATCAGCAGTTCCTGCTGCATGCCGACTCGACCGAGCGCTTCTCGGTGGTCAGCTTCGTCTGGGGCCCGGGCCAGGCCACGCCGGTGCACGACCACACGGTGTGGGGGCTGATCGGCATGCTGCGCGGCGCCGAGTACAGCCAGGCCTACCGCGAGCGGCATGGCGAGCTGCGCCCCGAGGGCGAGCCCTCGTGGCTTGCGCCGGGGGATGTGGAGGCGGTGTCGCCCCGCATCGGCGACGTGCACCGCGTGCACAACGCCTACGACGACCGCGTGTCGATCAGCATCCATGTCTACGGCGCCAACATCGGCGCGGTGCGGCGCCATACTTACCCTGCAGGCGGCGGGCGCAAGCCCTTCGTCTCGGGTTATTCGAACACGCAACTGCCCAATCTCTGGGACCGATCCGCCGAACTTCGCCATCCATGACCGACACGCTGTTCTTTGCCGCCGTGCGCGCCCACCTGCTTGCCGGCGAGATCGCCTTGCTCGACGTGCGCGAGGAACATCCCTTCGCACAGGCCCATCCGCTGTGGGCCGCGAACCTTCCGCTCTCGCGCATCGAGCTCGATGCCTGGCGCCGCATCCCGCGCCGCGACACGCTGATCGTGGTCTATGGCGAGCACGACGGCATCGATCTCGCGCCGCTCGCGGTCGAGCGACTGGCCGCGCTGGGCTACACCCAAGTGCGCGTGCTGGAAGGCGGGCTCGAAGGCTGGCGCAGTGCCGGCGGCGAGCTGTTCCGCGACGTCAACGTGCCGAGCAAGGCCTTCGGCGAACTGGTCGAGCACGAGCGCCAAACGCCCTCGCTCGCGGCCGAAGAGGTGAAGGCGCTGATCGATGCCAAGGCCGATGTGGTGGTGCTGGACGCGCGCCGCTTCGACGAATACCAGACCATGAGCATCCCCACCGCGACCAGCGTGCCCGGCGCCGAACTGGCGCTGCGCGTGCGCGAACTGGCGCCCGATCCGGCCACGCGCGTGATCGTCAATTGCGCGGGCCGCACGCGCAGCATCATCGGCACCCAGTCGCTGGTGAATGCGGGCATTCCGAACCCGGTCGCGGCGCTGCGCAACGGCACCATCGGCTGGAAGCTGGCAGGGCAGGTGCTCGACCACGGCGCCGCACGGCGGGCGCCCAAAGCGAGCGAGGTGAACCTTGCCGCGGCGCGGACTTCGGCAGAAGACGTGGCACGGCGTGCCGGCGGGCGCTGGATCGAGGCCGATGCGCTCGCCACGCTCGAAGCGCCGGGCCGCACGCTCTACCGCTTCGACGTGCGCACGCCCGACGAATACGAGGCCGGCCACCTGCCAGGCTTCGCGAGCGCGCCCGGAGGGCAACTGGTGCAGGAGACCGATCACCACGTGCCGGTGCGCGGCGCCCGCATCGTGCTGGCCGACGACGATGGCGTGCGGGCGCCGATGACCGCCTCGTGGCTGGCGCAGATGGGGTGGGAGGTGTACGTGCTGGCGGCGCAGCCTGCGTCGGCGTACAGCGAGCGCGGCGCGGCATCGGCCGGGAGCGGATCGGCTGGCCCTGCGGCACCGCAGATCGGCCGCTACCGCCGGCCCTACGAAGGCACCGACGCGCCGCCGGAGGCCATGCAGGCTTACCTCGACTGGGAATTCGGCCTGGTCGCGCAGCTGGAGTCCGATGGCACGCATGGCTTTCGCGTGCTCTGAATAGGCGCCGCGACGCGGCGGACTAGACTATCTGCCATTAGGAGCTATCAATGGCAGTTACCCAGGCGGCGCTCACCGAAGCGCTCAAGACCGTCCTCGACCCCAACACGGGCAAGGACTTCGTCAGCACCAAGGCGCTGAAAAACCTGCAGATCCAGGAGGGCGACGTCTCCTTCGACATCGAGCTCGGCTATCCGGCCAAGAGCCAGGTGCCGGCGATGCGCAAGGCGCTGGTGGCGGCGGCCAAGGGTGTGGCCGGTGTGGAGAACGTGTCGGTGAACATCGCGACCAAGGTCATCAGCCATGCCGTGCAGCGCGGCGTGCAGCTGATGCCCAACGTCAAGAACATCATCGCCGTCGCTTCGGGCAAGGGCGGCGTGGGCAAGAGCACCACCGCGGCCAACCTGGCGCTGGCGCTGGCGGCCGAGGGCGCCAGCGTCGGCTTGCTCGATGCCGACATCTACGGCCCGAGCCTGCCCATGATGCTGGGCATCGACCGCCGTCCCGAGAGCGAGGACGGCAAGACCATGGAGCCGCTGGAAAACCACGGCGTGCAGGTGATGTCGATCGGCTTCCTGGTCGACCAGGACGAGGCCATGATCTGGCGCGGCCCGATGGCCACCCAGGCGCTGGAGCAGCTCTTGCGCCAGACCAACTGGAAAGAGCTCGACTACCTGATCGTCGACCTGCCGCCCGGCACCGGCGACATCCAGCTCACGCTCTCGCAGCGCGTGCCAATGACCGGCGCAGTGATCGTGACCACGCCGCAGGACATCGCGCTGCTCGACGCCAAGAAGGGCATCAAGATGTTCGAGAAGGTCGGCGTGCCGATTCTCGGCATCGTCGAGAACATGGCAGTGCACGTGTGCTCGAACTGCGGCCACGTCGAGCACATCTTCGGCGCCGAGGGCGGCAAGAAAATGGCGGCGCAATACAACATGGACTACCTCGGCGCGCTGCCGCTGGACATCAACATCCGCCTGCAGGCCGACAGCGGCAAGCCGACGGTGGTGGCCGATCCCGATGGCGAGGTGGCCGGCATCTACAAGTCGGTTGCGCGCCGCGTGGCGGTCGGTATTGCCGAAAAGGCGAAGGATTTCTCGGCCAAGTTCCCGACCATCACGGTCAGCAAGAACACCTGATCCAGCGCTCATGAACCTGCTCGCGTCCATGCGCTACCTCAGCGCGCTGCACGAGCACCGCCACTTCGGCCGCGCCGCGCAGGCCTGCCACATCACGCAGCCGGCCTTGTCGAACGCGCTGCGCGCGCTGGAGGCCGAGTTCGGCGTCGTCATCGTCAAGCGCGGGCGGACCTATTCCGGATTGACGCACGAAGGCGAGGCCGTGCTGGCCGCGGCGCATCGCATGCTGCACGAGAACGAGGTGCTGCAGCAGCTGCTCAAGAGCGAGGAAGACCATCCGCGCGGCAACCTCCGCATGGCCGCGGTGCCGACGGCGATGCCGATGCTGGCGCGCTTCGCGGGACGGCTGCGGGCGCGCCATCCGGGCATCGTGCCGACCGTGCTGTCGATGAGTTCGCTCGAGCTCGAAACCGGGCTGGAGAACCTGTCGCTCGACCTGGCCCTCGGCTACACCGAGCGCATGCGAAGCGGCGAGGTCAAGCTCACGGCCTGGCCGCAGAGCATCGAACACTATTACCTGGTGCGCCGGTCGGCGAGCGCCGGCCAGCCGGCGCTGCAGTTCGGCGCGCCGATCGCCTGGGCCGATGCGGGGCGTCTGCCCCTGTGCCTTTTGACGCCGGAAATGCATAACCGCTCCATCGTCGACCAGGCCTTCGCCGATGCCGGCGTCACGGTCAAGCCGGCCATCGAGACCAATTCGGTGCTGACGCTGGCGCTCAGCGTGAGCGCCGGGGACGTCTGCGCCGTGCTGCCCGGCGGCATGGTCGATGCGGTGCGCAGCCACGGCGAGCTCGAAGCGCTGCCGCTGGTGGCGCCGGAGGTGCGCACGCCGATCGGCTTCATGACGCAGACCGCCGTGCGGCCCTCGCGTGCCCTCGATGCGGCGCTGGCGTTGGTCCAGAGCCCGGCGTGGCAGCAGGAAGTCGCGACGCACAGCGGGGCGCTGCGGGGGTAGTGAGGTGCGCCGCATCATTTCTTTATTGAATCGCCCCATGTGCGGATTCAATTTGCCGAAAACCGCAAGCGGGGCGACAGTTGGGCAGGCCGTGCCTTCGCGCGGCCGGACAGTCCGCAACAACGGCCGAGGCAATGAACTACCCAGGCACCCAGAACGCCGTCCAGGCGATCCCGCTCGCGACCCCCGATCAACTGCGCGAGCGCATCCGCCGCAAGAGCAAGCTCAAGGGGCGCCAGCCCGAGACCGAAGCGCTTGCGGAGGTGCGCGCGCTCATCGGCCCGCGGCCCGATGACGGCTGGCGGCGCGACCTGCTGATCGAGCAGCTGCACCTGCTCAACGATGCGCACGGCGGTCTGCACGACCGCCACCTGGTGGCGCTGGCCTCGCTCACGAACATCCCGATGGCCGAGGTCTACGAGGTCGCGACCTTCTATCACCACTTCGAAGTGCTGCGCGGCGACGAGCAGGCACCCGGGCTCACGGTGCGCGTCTGCGACGGCCTGGCTTGCGAACTGGCCGGCGCGCAGGACCTGCTCGCTCGGCTGCCTGCGCTGCTGGGCGCGGCCGGCCGCGACGACGTGCGCGTGATCTCGGCGCCCTGCATCGGCCGCTGCGAGCAGGCGCCGGCCGCGGCGGTGCACCAGCGTGCCGTGCCGCTGGCAACCACCGACCGGCTGCTGCAGGCGCTGGACGCCAGGCCGGCAGCGCGCGAGACCTTCAACTTCGTGCCGGCGGCGCTGGCCGAAAAAAGCGTCTCGCCGCCGCCCGAGGGCATCGCGGAAATCCCCGCCTTCACCGACTACGCCACCTACCGCGCCAACGGCGGCTATGCGCTCGCGGCCGCGCTGGTCAACGGCGAGCACGATGCCGAGGCCGTCATCAAGGCGATGGAAGACTCGGGCCTGCGCGGCCTCGGCGGCGCGGGCTTTCCGGCCGGCCGCAAGTGGCGCATCGTGCGCGAGCAGCCGGCGCCGCGGCTGATGGCCGTCAACATCGACGAGGGCGAGCCCGGCACCTTCAAGGACCGCACCTACCTCGAGCGCGATCCGCACCGCTTCCTCGAAGGGCTGCTGGTGGCGGCGCAGGTGGTCGGCACCGAGGCCTGCTACATCTACCTGCGCGACGAATACCACGACTGCCGCCGGCTGCTCGAGGCCGAGCTGGCCAAGCTCAAGGCCGACCCGCCGTGCGTACTGCCGCGCATCGAGCTGCGGCGCGGCGCCGGCGCCTACATCTGCGGCGAGGAGTCCGCGATGATCGAGAGCATCGAGGGCAAGCGCGGCGAACCGCGCATGCGCCCGCCCTACATCGCGCAGGTCGGCCTGTTCGGCCGGCCGACGCTGGAGCACAACTTCGAGACGCTCTACTGGGTGCGCGACATCGTCGAGAAAGGACCGCAGTGGTTCAGCGGCTTCGGCCGCCACGGGCGCAAGGGCTTGCGCAGCTTCAGCGTCAGCGGGCGCGTCAAGAACCCCGGCGTCAAGCTCGCGCCGGCGGGCATCACGGTGCAGGAGCTGATCGACGAATACTGCGGCGGCATGCTCGACGGCCACACGCTCTACGCCTACCTGCCCGGGGGCGCCTCGGGCGGCATCCTGCCGGCCTCGATGAACGACATCCCGCTGGATTTCGACACGCTGCAGCCCTACGGCTGCTTCATCGGCTCGGCCGCCGTGATGGTGCTGAGCCAGCACGATCGCGCACGCGATGCGGCGCTCAACATGATGCGTTTCTTCGAGCACGAGAGCTGCGGCCAGTGCACGCCCTGCCGCGTCGGCACCGCCAAGGCGGCGGCGCTGATGCAGGTGCCGGTGTGGGACAACGCCACGCTGGAAGACCTCGCCCAGGTCATGGGCGACGCATCGATTTGCGGCCTCGGGCAGGCCGCGCCCAATCCGATCCGCTGCATCCAGAAGTATTTCCCCGAGGAGATCGCGTGAACGCTCCCACACGACTTGCCGAAGTGATCCCGCAGACCATCGAGTTCAAGCTCGACGGCCGCGCCGTCCAGGCCTTCGAAGGCGAAACCATTCTTCAGGCCGCGCAGCGCCACGGCGTCGACATCCCGCACCTTTGCTACAAGGAGGGCCTGCGCCCCGACGGCAACTGCCGCGCCTGCGTGGTCGAGGTGAAGGGCGAGCGCACGCTGGCGCCGAGCTGCTGCCGCAACGCGACGGCCGGCATGGAGGTGCAGGCGAACAGCGAGCGGGCGCTGAAGAGCCAGAAGATGGTGGTCGAGATGCTGCTGTCGGACATGCCGGATGAGGGCTACAAGTGGAACGACGAGGAGGGCGGCCCATCCGCCGGCCAGCACGGCGAGCTCAGCGAATGGGCCGAACGCCTCGGCATCGAAGTCCGCCCCGAACTCAAGGCCCTGCGCCGCGAGCAGCCGAAGTCCGATGTCTCGCATCCTGCGATGGCCGTCAACCTCGACGCCTGCATCCAGTGCAACCGCTGCGTGCGGGCCTGCCGCGAGGAACAGGTCAACGACGTGATCGGTTACGCGATGCGCGGCGGCGATTCGAAGATCGTGTTCGACCTCGACGATCCGATGGGCGACAGCACCTGCGTGGCCTGCGGCGAATGCGTGCAGGCCTGCCCGACGGGCGCCCTGATGCCGAAGACGCGGATCGGCTCGCAGCAGGTCGACCGCAAGGTCGATTCGGTCTGCCCCTTCTGCGGCGTGGGCTGCCTGATCACCTACAACGTCAAGGACGAGAAGATCGTCAGCGTCGACGGCCGCGACGGCCCGGCCAACCACAGCCGGCTCTGCGTCAAGGGCCGCTTCGGCTTCGACTATGCGCACCATCCGCAGCGCCTGACCAAGCCCTTGATCCGCAAGCCCGGCGTCCCCAAGGACTTCAACGACGCACCGCGGCCCGGCGACTGGCACGACGCGTTCCGCGAGGCCAGCTGGGAAGAAGCGCTCGCGCTCACCGCCGGCAAGCTCAAGAGCCTGCGCGACACGCACGGCAAGAAGGCGCTGGCCGGCTTCGGCTCGGCCAAGGGCAGCAACGAAGAGGCCTACCTGTTCCAGAAGCTGGTGCGCACCGGCTTCGGCAGCAACAACGTCGACCATTGCACGCGGCTGTGCCATGCCTCCAGCGTGGCGGCGCTGCTCGAAGGCGTAGGCTCGGGCGCGGTGAGCAACCAGGTCAACGACGTGGAGCACGCGGACCTGATCTTCATCATCGGCTCCAACCCCACCGCCAACCATCCGGTGGCCGCCACCTGGATGAAGAACGCCGCCAAGCGCGGCGCCAAGATCGTGCTGGCCGACCCGCGCGTCACCGACATCGGCAAGCACGCCTGGCGCACCTTGCAGTTCAAGGCTGACACCGACGTCGCCATGCTCAATGCGCTGATCCATGCGGTGATCGACGAAGGCCTGGTCGACGAGGCTTTCGTGCGCGAGCGCGCCAGCAACTTCGAGGCGCTGCGCGAGAACGTCAAGGGCTACAGCCCCGAGGCGATGGCGCCGATCTGCGGCATCCCGGCCGAGACGTTGCGCGAAGTGGCCCGTGCCTTCGCCAAGGCGAAGGGCGCGATGGTGCTGTGGGGCATGGGCATCAGCCAGCACGTGCACGGCACCGACAACGCGCGCTGCCTGATCGCGCTGGTCACGGTCACCGGCCAGATCGGCAAGCCCGGCTCCGGCCTGCATCCGCTGCGCGGCCAGAACAACGTGCAGGGCGCGAGCGATGCGGGGCTGATCCCGATGATGTTCCCCAACTACCAGCGCGTCGACAACCCGGGCGTGCACGCGTGGTTCGAGAACTTCTGGGGCATGCCGCTCGACGAGAAGCCGGGCTACACGGTGGTCGAGATCATGCACAAGGCGCTGGCGCCGGACAGCGATCCGCACAAGATCCGCGGCATGTACATCATGGGCGAGAACCCGGCGATGAGCGACCCCGATCTCAACCACGCACGCCATGCGCTCGCGAGCCTGGAGCACCTGGTGGTGCAGGACATCTTCATGACCGAGACCGCGTGGCTGGCCGACGTGGTGCTGCCCGCCACCGCCTGGCCCGAGAAGACCGGCACGGTCAGCAACACCGACCGCATGGTGCAGCTCGGCAAGAAGGCGTTGAACCCGCCGGGCGATGCGAAGCCCGATCTCTGGATCATTCAGCAGATCGCGCAACGCATGGGCTTGCAATGGAACTACGTAGGCGAGGAGTCCGGCGTGGCCGCCGTCTACGAAGAGATGCGCCAGGCCATGCATGCCGCCATCAGCGGCATCACCTGGGAGCGGCTGCAGCGCGAATCGAGCGTGACCTACCCCTGCCTGGACGCGGACGACCCGGGCCAGCCGACCGTCTTCATCGACGACTTCCCGACCGCCGACGGCCGCGTGAAGCTGGTGCCGGCCGACATCATTCCGGCCAACGAGCGGCCCGATGCCGAGTACCCCTTCGTGCTGATCACCGGCCGGCAGCTGGAGCACTGGCACACCGGCAGCATGACGCGCCGCGCCTCCGTGCTCGATGCGCTGGAGCCGATGGCCACCGCGTCGATGAACCAGGGCGACCTGGAAACCCTGGGCCTGCAGGCGGGCGACGTGGTCACGATCCGCTCGCGCCGCGGCGAGGTGGCGATCCACGTGCGCCGCGACGATGGCACCCCGAACGGCGCGGTGTTCGTGCCCTTCGCCTATTACGAGGCGGCAGCCAACCTGATGACCAATGCGGCGCTCGATCCGATGGGCAAGATCCCGGAGTTCAAGTACTGCGCGGTGAAGGTGCTGCGCGGCGGCACGCCGGTAGCGGCGGCGGGCTATGGAACCGGCGCGGTGGCAACGGGGGAAGCGGCGACGGCGCACTGAGAAGCGGCATCGTGATGTGACATTTTTGGCATATTCGGCGTCTTTCTGACGCCGCAGGGCGCGCCGCGGACATGCATGCCAGGTGCGGCCCTGCTGGAGGATCCTGGCGCGACGGACTGGCATATATGTTGCTGGCTGTAACTTATCCAGCACATCACAACGCCAAGTCAAACGTGGACCAGCCAGAAAACGACAACAACATTTCATTGGATCGCCGCCTCTTCTGCGTGGGTGCGGTGAGCTTTGCAGCCCTCGGAGCCGCGGGCTGCGGAGACGGCGGGAGCGGCGGGTTCGGCAGTGCCGGCGCCCTTGGCAGCACGCAACAGAATGCGGCGACTTCGACGGCCACGTCCACCGAAGTCGCTGCGACCGAGCCTGTCGCCAACTCGACCTCGACCTCGCAAGCGCGAAAGTTCACGCATCCCGGCCTGCTGCACACCGAGGCCGATTTCGAGCGCATGCGAACCAAAATCGCGGCCGGCGCCCAACCCTGGGTCGACGGCTGGAATGCGCTCACCTCCAGCAGCCGTGCCCAGCTCGGCCGCGCGCCCGTCCCGCTGGCAACGGTGGTGCGCGGCGGCGACGGCGAGAACCACCGCACCATGGTCGAGGACATGGAGCGCGCCTACCAGTTCGCGCTGCGCTGGAAGGTCTCCGGCAACACCGCCTACGCGGACCTGGCGGTGCAATACCTCGACGCATGGTCGTCGACGATGACGGCACTCAACGGCAACGCCGACCGCTTCCTGGCCGCCGGCATCTACGGATACCAGTGGGCCAATGCGGCCGAGACGATGCGCAGCTATCCGGGCTGGTCGTCCGAAGGCGTCGCGCGCTTCCAGAAGCTGCTGCTGGAGGTGTTCTATCCGCTGAGCCACGACTTCCTGCTCAACCATAACGGCGCGAACATCACCAACTACTGGGCCAACTGGGATCTGTGCAACATCTGCGCCATCCTGGCCATCGGCGTCTTCTGCGATCGCACCGACCTCTACGACGAGGCCATCGCCTACTACAAGACCGGCCGCGGCAACGGCGCGGCGGCACACAACGTCTACATGCTCCACCCCGGCTACCTGGGGCAATGGCAGGAAAGCGGCCGCGACCAGGGACACTCCACGCTCGGCATGGCGCTGACCGGCCTGCTGTGCGAAATGGCCTGGAGCCAGGGCGAGGACCTGTACGGCTACGGCAACAACCGCTTGCTCGCCGCCGCCGAGTACGTGGCCATGTCGAACCTGCAGGACGGCAACGGCCAGTACTACTCGCCGCCGTTCTCGACCTATGTCAACAGGCAGGGGACTTTCACCGTGGTCTCGACGGCCGGGCAGCCCAACCTGCGCCCGTGCTGGGAGTCGATCTACAACCACTACGTCAATCGCAAGGGGCTTGCGGCGCCCTGGGTGGCGACCATCGCCGCCCAGATACGCCCCGAGCGCAGCGAATGGGGCGGCGACCAGCCGAGCTTCGGCACGCTGACCTACAGCCGCGATCCAGCAGCCGCGGGCACGCCGCCCAGCGGCCTCACGGCCTACCTCACCGCCGGCCAGGTACTGCTGTCGTGGTGGGGCAGCGCAGGCGCGACGAGCTACAAGGTCAAGCGAGGCACTTCGGCGAACGGGCCTTTCGCCAACGTCGCCAGCGTCACCGACCCTCGCACCTACACCGACACGCCGGGCAACGGCGTCTGGCACTACGTCGTCACCGCGGTCAGCGCAAGCGGCGAGAGCAGCGTCTCCAACGTGGCGCGCGTGGCCTTGCCCGGCGAGTTGCGCGCGCAACTGCCGCTGGATGCGGCGAGCGGAACCACGGCCACCGATGGCAGCGGCAACGGCCAAAGCGGCACGCTGCAGGGCGGCGCCAGCTGGGGCGAAGGCCGCAGCAGCGGCCGCGCGCTGGCGCTCGACGGCAGCAGCGGCCACCTCGCGCTGCCCACCGGTGTGCTCTCCACCCTGGGCGACTTCACGATCGCGGTGTGGGTGCACTGGAACGCCGCCGTCACCAACACCCGCGTGTTCGACTTCGGCTCCAGCGACATCGCTTACCTCGCACTGCTGCCGCGCGATGCCGGCGGCTCGATGCGCTTCACCGTGACCGGCACCACCTGGTACGGCGAGCAGAGCATCGTGGCGACGAGCGCCTTGCCCACCGGCCGCTGGGTGCACCTGGCGGTCACGCTGTCGGGCACCACCGGCACGCTGTACGTCGATGGCGTGGCTGCCGGCAGCAACAATGCGATTGCGCTCGCGCCCTTCCAGCTCGGCGACACCACCCAGAACTGGCTCGGCCGCTCGCAGTACCCGGCCGACCCTTGCTTCAATGGGCGCATGCAGGACCTTCGCATCTACAGCGGCGCGTTGAGCGCAGCCGAGATTGCGGCACTCGCGGCCTGAGGCGTCGGACGACGCTTCGATCTAGGGTTAACCCTTGGGCGCGTCGATTTTCCGTTACAGTAAGTGACGACTCGTTACATGAGCGCCTGACTCACTTACTCGATGGAAAAACCCATTCAACGCCGGCACGCGATCCAGCGCCTTGCCGCCGCCAGCGCCGCGCTGGCACTCCCGGCCTGGGCCCAACCCGCACGCATCGTGCTCGGGCAATCGGCCGCATTCAGCGGCCCGGCCGAGCAGCTGGGCATCCAGATGAACAAGGGCGCGCGCATCTTCTTCGATGCGCTCAATGCCTCGGGCGGCATCAACGGCCGCAGCATCGAATTGCGCACGCTCGATGACGGCTACGAGCCCGAGCGCTGCAAGGCGAACACCGACAAGCTCATCAAGGACGATGTCTTCGCGCTCTTCGGCTACGTCGGCACGCCCACCTGCCTGGCAGCGATGCCGCTGGTGGACGCGGCGAAGATCCCGTTCTTCGGCCCGTTCACCGGTGCCGAGGCCCTGCGCGAGCCCTTCCGCAAGACGGTGTTCCACGTCCGTGCCTCCTACTACGACGAGACCGCGCTGATCGTGAAGCAGCTCACCTCGCTGGGCCTGCGCAAGATCGCCGTGTTCCACCAGAACGATGCCTACGGCCAGGCCGGGCTGGAGGGCGTGAAGCGCGCGCTCAAGCCGCTCGCCCTGGAGCCGGTGGCCGTGGGCAAGGTCGAGCGCAATTCGGTGAACGTGGCGCAGGCGGTGAAAGACATCACGGCCGCGGCCCCCACGGCCGTGGTGCAGATCGGCGCCTACAAGGCTTGCGCGGCCTTCATCCGCGAAGCGCGCAAGGCCGGCTACGGCGGCACCTTCTTCAACGTTTCTTTCGTCGGTACCGAGGCATTGGGCGACGAGCTCGGCAAGGAAGCCCGCGGCATCATGGTCAGCCAGGTGATGCCCTCGCCGTTCTCGACCAACACGCCGATCTCGCGCGAGTACCTGGAGGCCGCGCGCAAGGCCGGCCCCGACGCCAAGCCCAACTATTCGAGCATGGAAGGTTACGTGGCCGCCAAGGTGCTGGCCGAGGGACTTCGCCGCGCCGGCCGGGCGCCGACGCGCGATGCGCTGGTCGCCGGCCTGGAGTCGATCCAGAACTTCGACTTCGGCGGCTTCCGCGTCGACTTCAGCGCCCGCAATCACGCGGCATCGAGCTACGTCGACCTGTCGATGCTGACGCAGGACGGCAAGGTCCGCCTTTGAGCGTGCAAGGCGGCTGCGCCGGCGCGAAACCCCGCTTGCGTGTCGCCGGCGGTGCATCGGCTATCGTCCGCCGCATGGACCCATCCGAAACCCCATCCGAGGGCGCACACCCTGGTCTCGCCGTGGCGGTCGTGATGCGGCGCGAGCGGCTCCACGGCCCGTCGAGCCACTGGCAGCCCTGGCGCTGGACGCTCGACCAGGTCGTGCCCGACGAGCCCGGCTTCGGCGACGCGCCGCGCCTCTTGCGCGACGACGAGGGCGCGCAGCGCTGGCTGCACCCCGGTTTCCAGGTCGAATTGTTTCGCGATGAAGCAGAGGGTTACCAGCTCAACGCAACAACGCCCGCGCCCTGCTGGTTCGTGATGTGGCGCATGGAAGAAGAGGCGAGCCTCGCGCCGGAGCCGATCGCGCGGCCGCTGACGGTGACGCTGAGCTACAACGAAGCGGGCCGCTGGCTCGATGCGCAAGAGAACGTCGAGCAGGTGCCGGCGCCCTGGGAGGTGGTCGCGTGGCTGCGCGCCTTCGTGGAGGAACACTACGTTGTCGAGCCCAAGCGCCGCAAGCGACCGGAGAGCTTCAAGCCGCTGGTCGACCGCTTCGGCAATGCGGCCAGCGTGTCGACCGAGAAGAAGCGCGGCCGGGGAGCGGGCGATGTCTGAGGGCTTCTTCGATCGCTGGTCGCGGCGCAAGCAGCAGGTGCGGGTGGGGGAGGTGCCGCCGCCGGAGCCGGTGGCGGCTGCGCCGGTGGAAGGGGCGGCGCTGGTCGAGATGCCGGGCCCCCATCCCAACCTGCCGCCAGAGGGGGGAGGAGAAATACCGCCGCCGCCCACGCTGGCTGATGCCGAAGCGTTGACCATCGACTCCGACTTCAAGCCCTTCGTCGCGGAGAACGTCGCGCCCGAGGTCAAGAACGCCGCCTTCAAGAAGCTGTTCGCCGATCCGCATTTCAATGTGATGGACGGGCTGGACACCTACATCGACGACTACTCCCAGTCGACCCCGGTGCCCGAGAGCGTGCTGCGCCAGATGGCGAGCGCGAAGTTCCTGAACCTGTTCGAGGAAGAAGAATCGAAAGAAGACCCTGAGGCCCACACACCTCCGGACGTGGCACAGTCGATGCCTGCCGAGGAAGTTCCCAGCCTGCCGGTTGCCGATGCGCAACCCGCCAGCCAAGAGACCGATGACCACCACGCTGATCTGCGACTGCAACAAGACGATGCCTCTCGAGCCGAAGACGCTCGGGACGGCACTGGCTGAGACCCTGCCACTCCATTCGGCACTGTGCCGGCGCGAGGCGCCGGCCTTCCAGCGCGCCATCCAGTCCGGCGACGAGGTGGTGGTGGCCTGCACGCAGGAGAAGCGCCTGTTCGGCGAGCTCGCGCAGCAGACCCCGGATGCGGTGTCGCCGATCCGCTTCGTCAACATCCGCGAAACCGGCGGCTGGAGCCGCGATGCGAAGAGCGCGATGCCGAAGATCGCCGCACTGCTCGCCGCCGCCAGCCTGCCCGAGCCTGATCCGGTGTCGACCGTCGGCTATGCGAGCCAGGGCCGCCTGCTGATCGTCGGCGCGCTCGACGAAGCGGAGAAGGCGGCCGCGCTGGTCGGCGACACGCTGGACGTCACGATCTTTTCGCAGGGCCCCGGTGCCGCCGGCGGTGCGCAGGAACGCCGCTGGCCGGTGATCGCGGGCCGCATCGATTCGCTCGCGGGCTGGCTCGGTGCCTTCAAGCTGCAGTGGACGCGCGACAACGCGATCGACCTCGACCTCTGCACGCGCTGCAACGCCTGCCTCGCCGTCTGCCCGGAGCAGGCCATCGGCTTCGACTACCAGATCGACAACACCAAGTGCACCTCGCACCGCGACTGCGAGCGCGCCTGCACCGTGGCCGGCGCGATCGATTTCAGCCGTGCGCCCGCGCAGCTCGACGGCGCCTTCGACCTGGTGCTCGACCTCGGCGCCGCGCCGCTCATCGACTGGCATGCGCCGCCCCAGGGCTACTTCCACCTGGCCGGCGGTCTCGCGCATGCGCAGGGCCTGCAGACGCTGCTGCGTCTGCGCGAGCTGGTCGGCGAGTTCGAGAAGCCGAAGTTCTTCGACTACAAGCAGAAGCTCTGCGCGCACAGCCGCAACGAAGTGGTGGGCTGCAATGCCTGCATCGAGGTCTGCTCCGCGCACGCGGTGACCAGCGACAAGGAACGCCAGCGCATCGTCGTCAACCCGAACCTCTGCGTCGGCTGCGGCGCCTGCACCACCGTCTGCCCGACGGGCGCGCTCGGCTACACCTATCCGCGCACGCCCGACCAGGGCCTGAAGCTGCGCACGCTGCTCACGACCTATGCCAGCGCCGGCGGGCGCGATGCCGCGCTGCTGCTGCACAGCCAGGAAGGCGGGCAGGCGCTGGTCGAGCGGCTCGGACGCGAGGCGCAGCTCGGCCGCGCGCAGGGCGTGCCCGCCAACGTGATCCCGGTCGGCCTCTGGCATGCGGCCAGCACCGGCATCGACCTCTGGCTCAGCGCGATCGCCTTCGGCGCTTCGCAGGTGGCCGTGCTCGCGACCGGCGAAGAAGCGCCGGACTACCTCGATGCGCTGCGCAAGCAGATGGCGATCGCGCAGGCGCTGCTGCTCGGGCTGGGCTATACCGGCAGCCACTTCCGGCTGATCGAGGCGGCATCGCCCGCGGCCCTCGATGCGGCGCTCGCCGCCTTGCGCGACACGCGCCAGCAGCGGCCGGCCACGGCGGCTCGTTTCGCAGTCGGCGCCGAAAAGCGCAGCACGCTCGAACTCGCGCTCGATCACCTGATCGAGGCAGCCCCGGCGCTGAAGGCGGCGCCCGAAGCGCCGCTCGCGATCCCGCTGCCGGCCGGCTCGCCCTTCGGCGCGATCGAGGTCGACAAGAACAAGTGCACGATGTGCCTGGCCTGCGTCAGCGCCTGCCCGGCCAGCGCGCTGCAGGACAACCCGAACGCGCCGCAGCTGCGCTTCGTCGAGAAGAACTGCGTGCAGTGCGGTCTCTGCGCCACCACCTGCCCCGAAGACGCGATCTCGCTGGTGCCGCGGTTGCTGGTCGCGGCCGAGCGCAAGCAGCCGGTGGTGCTCAACGAGGCCAAGCCGTGGAGCTGCATCCGCTGCGGCAAGCCCTTCGGCACGCAGAAGGCGATCGAGTCCATGCTCGGCAAGCTCGCGGGCCACGCGATGTTCCAGGGCGAGGCGCTCGAGCGCCTCAAGATGTGCAGCGACTGCCGGGTCATCGACCTATACAGCGCGCAGAACGAAACGAAGATCACGCAGTTATGAGCATGAGCCGTCGGGCCGTTCCCAAGGCGAATACCGCAGCGCGCAGCGCGGAGGTTTTTTAATGAGCGATAGCTTTCCGGTTTCCTCCGCGCTCGACGAGGAACTTGCGCGCGCCGAGCTCTACGGCCTGCTCGCGCGGCTCTGGTATGCGGCGCCCGATGCCGAACTGCTCGGCGCCTTCCAGGTCGCCCCGACCGAGGCCCCGGCCGCCGGCGCCTTTCTCGAGGAGCCCTGGCGGCAGCTCGTGGGCGTGGCGCGCGGCATCGACGCTGCCGCGGCGAAGAGCGAGTACGACGCGCTCTTCGGCGGCATCGGCAAGCCCGAGGTCTACCTGTTCGGCTCGCACTACCTGAGCGGCTTTCTCAACGACAAGCCGCTTGCACACCTGCGCACGGACCTCGACCGGCTCGGCCTGGCGCGCGAGCAGGCGATTTCCGAGACCGAGGACCACATCGCCTGCCTGTTCGAAGTGATGCGCTACCTGATCGCGGGCGAAGACGTCGCGGTCGCCAATCTCACCCAGCAGCAGGCCTTCTTCTCGACCCACGTGCAGCCCTGGCTGCCCGCCATGTGCGATGCGGCGGCGCAGCATCCGAAGGCGAATTTCTATGCCGCGCTGGCCGTGCTGACGCGCGCATTCGCAGAGGTCGAAGCGCAAGGCTTTGACATGCTGAACTGAGTCCAAGGGAAATAGATTTACGAAATATCAGGGTCTCGACTAGTATCCAAATATATGTAACTGGTTTCATATCTTGATTCCACCCAGCCACTCCTGGAGTTGTTAATGCAGGACAGCCAATCCGCCGGTTCGAAGCCGGCGTCCCGCCGCAGGTTCTTTTTCGGCGCCGCCTCGGTCGGCGCAGCCGCAGCAGCCGTCACGGTGCTGCCCAGGGTCGCGCCGGAGCCCGCCTCCGCCGCCACGCCCGTTCCGAAGCCTGCGCCCGAGAAGGGCGGCGGCTACACGCTGAGCGAGCACGTCAAGCACTACTACAAGACCACTTCGGCCTGAGGACGAACACCACCATGTTGTTGACCCGGAAAGCGACCGGCGCTGCGCTCGACAGTGCCTCTTCCCGTTCCTCTTCTTCCTCCTCCTCGCCCTTCATCCACAGCCTGCGGCGCGGCCTCGCCAATGCGTTGCCGACCATGGACCGGCGCGCCTTCCTGCGGCGCTCGGGGCTGGGTGTCGGCGTGGGCCTGGCTGCCGGCCAGCTCGCGCTGATGCGCAAGGCCGAAGCCGCCGGCGACGGCAAGCCGGCCGCGGTCGGCGCCGGCAAGATCGAGATCAAGCGCACGGTCTGTTCGCACTGCTCGGTCGGCTGCGCCTCCGACGCGGTGGTCGAGAACGGCGTCTGGGTGCGGCAGGAGCCGGTGTTCGATTCGCCGCTCAACCTGGGTGCGCACTGCGCCAAGGGCGCTGCGCTGCGCGAGCACGGCCACGGCGAGTACCGCCTGCGCTATCCGATGAAGCTGGTGAACGGCAAATACGAGCGCATCAGCTGGGACACGGCGCTCGACGAGATCACCGCCAGGCTCAAGGAGCTGCGCCAGGCCAGCGGCCCCGATTCGATCTACTGGATCGGGTCCAGCAAGCACAGCAACGAGCAGAGCTACCTGATGCGCAAGTTCGTGAGCTTCTTCGGCAGCAACAACTGCGACCACCAGGCGCGCATCTGCCACTCGACCACGGTCGCCGGCGTGGCGAACACATGGGGCTACGGCGCCATGACGAATTCGTACAACGACATGCGCAATTCGAAGGTTGCGCTCTACATCGGCTCGAACGCGGCCGAGGCCCACCCGGTGAGCATGCTGCACATGCTGCATGCCAAGGAAAACGGCTGCAAGATGATCGTGGTCGACCCGCGCTTCACGCGTACCGCGGCCAAGGCCGACGAGTACGTGCGCATCCGCTCGGGCTCCGACATTGCCTTCCTCTTCGGCATCCTGCACCACATCTTCAAGAACGGCTGGGAAGACAAGAAGTACATCAACGACCGCGTCTTTGGCATGGACGAGGTGCGCGCGGACGTGCTTGCCAAGTGGACGCCCGACAAGGTCGAGGAAGTCTGCGGCGTCAAGGAGGCCCAGGTGCTGAAGGTCGCGACCTGGCTCAACGAGAACCGCCCCGGCACCATCGTCTGGTGCATGGGCCAGACCCAGCACTCCATCGGCAACGCGATCGTGCGCGCCTCCTGCATCCTGCAGCTGGCGCTGGGCAACGTGGGCAAGTCGGGCGGCGGCACCAACATCTTCCGCGGCCACGACAACGTGCAGGGCGCCACCGACGTCGGCCCCAACCCCGACTCGCTGCCCGGCTACTACGGCCTGGCCGAAGGCTCGTGGAAGCATTTCGCCGCCGCCTGGGGCGTGGACTACGAGTGGATCAAGAAGCAGTACGCTTCGCCCGCGATGATGAGCAAGCCGGGCCTCACGGTCTCGCGCTGGATCGACGGCGTGCTCGAGAAGAACGAGCTGATCGACCAGGATTCGAACCTGCGCGGCGTCTTCTACTGGGGCCACGCGCCCAATTCGCAGACCCGCGGCCTCGAGATGAAGCGGGCCATGGACAAGCTGGATCTGCTGGTGGTGGTGGACCCGTACCCCTCGGCCACCGCAGCGATGGCCGCGATGCCGGGCCGGCCCGAAGACCAGAACCCGAATCGCGCGGTGTATCTGCTGCCGGCCTGCACCCAGTTCGAGACCAGCGGCTCCGTCACCGCCTCGAACCGCTCGCTGCAATGGCGCGAGAAGGTGATCGAGCCGCTGTGGGAAAGCCGCAGCGACCACATGATCATGCAGCAGTTCGCCGACCGGCTCGGCTTCGGCAAGGAGCTCAGCAAGAACTACAAGATGCAGAAGGTCAAGGGCATGGACGAGCCCGTGCCCGACGACATCCTGCGCGAGATCAACAAGTCCTGCTGGACCATCGGCTACACCGGCCAGAGCCCCGAGCGGCTGCAGGCCCACATGCGCAACATGGGCGCCTTCGACGTGCGCACGCTGCGCGCCAAGTCGGGCAAGGACAAGATCAACGGCTACGACCTGTCGGGCGATTACTTCGGCCTGCCCTGGCCCTGCTATGGCACCCCCGAGCTCAAGCATCCGGGCAGCGCGAACCTCTACGACACCACGCGGCACGTAATGGACGGCGGTGGCAACTTCCGCGCCAACTTCGGTGTCGAGCGCAACGGCAAGAACCTCCTGGCCGAGGACGGCTCGCATTCGCTGGGCGCCGAGATCACCACCGGTTATCCGGAATTCGACCACCTGCTGCTCAAGAAGCTCGGCTGGTGGGACGAGCTCACCGCGGAAGAGAAGGCCAAGGCCGAGGGCAAGAACTGGAAGACCGACAGCTCGGGCGGCATCATCCGCGTGACCATGAAGAACCATGGCTGCCATCCCTTCGGCAACGCCAAGGCGCGCGCGCTGGTGTGGAACTTCCCCGACGCCATCCCGCAGCACCGCGAGCCGCTCTACGGCACGCGGCCGGACCTGATGGCCAAGTACCCGACGCACGACGACAAGATGGCCTTCTGGCGCCTGCCTACGCTCTACAAGAGCGTGCAGCAGAAGAACATCGCCGACAAGGTGGCCGAGAAGTTCCCCTTCATCATGACCTCGGGCCGGCTGGTCGAGTACGAGGGCGGCGGCGAGGAAACCCGCTCCAATCCGTGGCTCGCCGAGCTGCAGCAGGAGATGTTCATCGAGATCAACCCGAAGGTGGCGGCTGCCAAGAACATCCGCAACGGCGAGCGCGCCTGGGTGCACACGCCCACCGGCGCCAAGCTCAACGTGCAGGCGCTGGTCACCGAGCGCGTGGGGCCGGATACCGTGTTCATGCCCTTCCACTTCTCCGGCCACTGGCAGGGGGCGGACATGCTCGCCTACTACCCCAAGGGCGCGGCGCCGGTGGTGCGCGGCGAGGCGATCAACACCTCGACCACCTACGGCTACGACAGCGTCACCATGATGCAAGAGACCAAGACCACGGTCTGCAACATCGAGAAAGCATAAAGAGGAATCGATATGGCACGAATGAAATTTGTCTGCGATTCCGAGCGCTGCATCGAGTGCAACGGCTGCGTCACGGCCTGCAAGAACGAGAACGAGGTGCCTTGGGGCGTGAACCGCCGCCGCGTGGTGACGCTCAACGACGGTGTGCCGGGCGAGAAGTCGATCTCGGTGGCCTGCATGCACTGCTCCGACGCGCCCTGCATGGCGGTGTGCCCGGTGCAATGCTTCTACCGCACCGAAGAAGGCGTGGTGCTGCACGACAAGGATGTCTGCATCGGCTGCGGCTACTGCTCCTACGCCTGCCCCTTCGGTGCGCCGCAGTTCCCCTCGCAGGGTACCTTCGGTGCGCGCGGCAAGATGGACAAGTGCACCTTCTGCGCCGGCGGCCCCGAGGCCAACGGCTCGCAGGCCGAGTTCGAGAAGTACGGGCGCAATCGCCTGGCCGAAGGCAAGCTTCCGGCCTGCGCCGAGATGTGCTCGACCAAGGCGCTGCTCGCCGGCGACGGCGACGTGGTGGCCGACATCTTCCGCACCCGCGTGCTGCATCGCGGCAAGGGCGCCGAAGTCTGGGGCTGGGGCACGGCCTACGGTTCGCAGCAGGCCGGCACGCCGACCAACGGAGGCACGAAATGAGGCGCGCACTGGCATTGACGATGGCGCTCGGCTCGGCCGCGGTGCTGCTGGCGGCCTGCGGCGAGAAGCCGCAGACCAACGCCCAGGGCGTCAAGCTCGATGCCGCGCCCTGGAGCGGCACCGGCACGCAGCAGAACGCGGGCACGGCATTCACCGCGTCGGGTTGGCAGGTCGGCGACAAGAACGCCTGGCAGCAGCAGCTCAAGACGCGCGCGCAGAACGGCCAGAACGACTACGTCCGAGACAACTGAGCGGAAGGAAGGCTGCATGAACAAGGCTCTTCTGAACGCCCTGGTCCTCATGGCCGCGCTGGTTGCCGGCCCGGCCCTGGCCCAGGCGCCGAACCCGGCCGCCGGTGGCGCGGTTGCCCAGCCGCCTGCCGCCGCTGCGACTCCGCAGCAGCAGGCCGGCGGCATCAAAAGCCAGAACATCTTCGAGGTCAAGCCCGAGGCGAGCGCTGACCCCAACTACCTGAACCAAAGCAACGCCGAGCGCGCGAAGGTGCAGCCCGGCAACAACGCGCCGATGTGGCGGCAGGTGGGCGAGGGCGTGACGGGCTACAGCAGCCTGCCGCGTGCGCAGGCGCCCGAGGCCGGCAACCTGATCCAGCCCTTCGTGCAGTATCCGGGCTCGCGCTACACCAACGCCGGCGAAGCCTGGCGCCAGGTGCGCAACGACTGGATCATTCCCTACGGCGCGGCGCTGCTCTTCGTGGTGCTGCTGGCGATCGCGATCTTCTATTTCACGCGCGGCGCAATCGGCCTGCACGGCACCGAAACCGGCCGCAAGATCGAGCGCTTCACGCCCTTCGAGCGCGCCACCCACTGGTCGAATGCGATCGCCTTCGTCACGCTGACCGTCTCGGGCCTGGTGATGGCCTTCGGCAAGTTCTTCCTGCTGCCCATCATCGGCGCCGCCCTGTTCGGCTGGCTGACCTATGCGCTCAAGACGGTGCACAACTTCGTCGGCCCGCTGTTCGTCGTCACGCTGATCCTGATGTTCATCACCTTCGTGCGCGACAACTTCCCGACGAGGATGGACCTCAAGTGGCTGGCCCACTTCGGCGGCTTGTTCGGCGGCAAGGAAGTGCCTTCGCACCGCTTCAACGCCGGCGAGAAGGTGGTGTTCTGGGGCGGCATCCTCGTGCTCGGCAGCATCGTGGCCGGCTCGGGCCTGTTCCTGGACAAGCTGCTGCCGGGCTTCCTCTACACGCGCGGCGAGATGCAGATCGCGCACATGGTCCACGCGGTGGCCACGCTGCTCATGATGGCCATGATCATGGGCCACATCTACATCGGCACGCTGGGCATGAAGGGCGCCTACAGCGCCATGCGCCACGGCTATGTCGACGAGACCTGGGCCCGCGAACATCACGAGCTCTGGTACGACGACATCGCTGCCGGCAAGATTCCCGTCCAGCGCAGCGCCGAGGCCTCGGCCGCCGCGCCCGCGAAGACCGTCCGGGTCGAAGGAAGCCCCTCATGAAGAAGATGCTGACCGTTTGCGGCCTGGCCCTGGCCCTGGGCCTGGCCGCCGCCTCCACCGCGTTCGCCAAGCTGCCGGCGCCGCCTTCCACGCCCGAGGCCAAGCTCAAGGCTGCGGAGACTGCCGCCAAGACCGCATGGACCGGCAAGGTCGACGCCTACCAGCTCTGCCAGTCGCAGGACAAGGTGGCGGCCAAGTACCGTGCGAGTGCGGCAGCGGCCGGCAAGCAGCTGCCGCCGGCACCGGCCGCGCCTGCCTGCGCCGATCCGGGCCCCTTCGCCTTCACGCCGCCGCAGGACAAGCCGATCGAGGCGTCGGGCGCCCATTCGCCGGCCGGCAACGCGTCTTCGCCGCCGAGCACCAACCAGCCCGCAGCGGCCGTGAATCCCACGCCCAAGCAGTGACGCACGCCTTGCCGCTTCCGCGCCTGACCTCGGCCCGCGCCGAGCTCACGCGCGAAGTGGAGGTCGTCGACGAGCACGGCGAACGCGGAGTCGTCTCGATCCCGGCCGAGCGCGACCTGACGGTCTACGTCGATCGCCGCGAACTCGTCACGCTGATGACGCTGGGCGCCCAGCCCGAGCTGCTGGTGCTGGGCTACCTGCTGAACCAGCGGCTCATCGAGTCGGCGGCCGATGTCGAATCGATCACCGTCGATTGGGAGGTGGGCGCGGCCGCTGTGAAGACGCATGCCGGCATCGACCGCATCGAGGAACGCACCGCCAAGAAGGTGGTGACCACCGGCTGCGGCCAGGGCAGCGTGTTCGGCGAGCTGATGGCAGGCATCGACAAGCTGGAACTGCCCGGCACGCGCATGCGGCAGGCGCAGCTCTATGCGCTCGTCAACGTGATCCGGCTCCAGGAGAGCACCTACAAGTCGGCCGGTTCGGTGCATGGCTGCGCGCTGTTCACGCTGGGCATTGGCGACAGCGACGAAGCGCACATGCAATGCTTCGTCGAGGATGTAGGCCGCCACAACGCGATCGACACCATCGCCGGCTGGATCGCGATGCAGCCCGCAGAAAGGCTCGCGGGCGGCCGCGTGTTCTACACCACCGGCCGTTTGACCAGCGAGATGGTGATCAAGTCGGCCCAGATGGGCGTGGCCATCGTGGTCTCGCGCAGCGGCATCACGCAGATGGGCCACGAGGTCGCGATGCGCGTCGGCCTTTGCGCGATCGGCCGCGCGACCAACAAGCGCTTCGTCTGCTATGCGGGGGCCGAGCGGCTGGCGCTTCAGCCTGAACTCGCGGGCGCGCGCGCTCCAGCTTAAGCCCTTCGGTTTGGCCGGGCGTGCCGCCTCGGCTATCGTCGAGGGTCTGTCGAGACCCCAACCCATGAATGCTTCCCTTCGCCTAGGCTGGCGCACCCTCTGGCGCGACCTGCGCGCCGGCGAGCTGCGGCTCCTCATCGTGGCCGTGCTGCTCGCCGTGGCTGCGCTCACCGCGGTCGGTTTCTTCGCCGACCGGCTCAAGGGCGGACTGCAGCGCGATGCGCGCCAGCTGCTCGGCGGCGACGCGGTGCTGGCGAGCGACAACCCGACGCCGAAGGCTTTCGTCGAGCGCGCACGCGCACTCGGCCTGCAGGACGCGAGCACCTATGGTTTTCCGACCATGGCGCGCGCGAGCGAAGAGCAGGGCGGCGCCAGCAAGCTGGTTGCGCTCAAGGCGGTGGAGGACGGCTATCCGCTGCGCGGCAGCCTGCAGGTGAGCACCGAGCCCGGCATGCCGGGCCGGCCGACGCGGGACGTGCCGGCGCCGGGCGAAGCCTGGGTCGATGCGTCGCTGCTCGAATCGCTGGCGCTCAAGGAGGGCGACACGCTGCTCCTGGGCGACGCCGGCCTGCGCATCGCGCGCGTGATCACGTTCGAGCCCGACCGCGGCGCCGGCTTCATGAGCTTCGCGCCGCGCGTGATGCTCAACCAGGCCGACGTGCCGCGCACCGGCCTCGTGCAACCGGCCAGCCGCGTCAGCTACCGCTTCGCCGTGGCCGGCGAGGACCGCGCCGTCAAGACCTTCAGCGACTGGGCCGATGCGGCGATCAAGAAGGGCGAGCTGCGCGGCCTGCGCCTCGACTCCTTCGAAAGCGGCCGCCCCGAGATGCGCCAGACGCTGGACCGCGCCGAGAAATTCCTGAACCTGGTGGCGCTGCTGGCGGCGCTCCTGTCGGCCGTGGCGGTGGCGCTGGCTGCGCGCGGCTTCGCGGCCAGCCATCTCGACGATTGCGCCATGCTGCGCGTGCTGGGCCAGAGCCAGCGCACCATCGCGCAGGCCTATGCCTTCGAGTTCGCCGCCATCGGCCTCTTCGCCAGCATGCTCGGCGTCGCCATCGGCTACAGCGTGCACTATGTCTTCGTGCTGCTGCTCGCGGGCCTGGTCGAGACCGCGCTGCCCGCGGCCACCTTCTGGCCCGTCGCCTTCGGCCTGGGCATGGGACTCACGCTGCTGTTCGCCTTCGGGCTGCCGCCGGTGCTGCAGCTCGCACAGGTGCCGCCGCTGCGCGTGATCCGGCGCGACGTCGGCAACCTGAAGCCGGCCTCGATCGCGGTGCTGGCGCTCGGCGTGGCCGGCTTTGCCGCCCTGCTGGTGGCGGCCAGCAGCGACCTGAAGCTGGGGCTGATCGCGGTCGGCGGCTTCGCGGCGGCGGTGGCGGTGTTCGCGCTCCTGAGCTGGGTCGCGGTGCTGCTCTTGCGCCGCAGCGTCAACGAATCGACCGCGCCGCGCTGGCTGGTGCTGGCCACGCGCCAGATCTCGGCGCGGCCGGCCTATGCGGTGGTGCAGGTCAGCGCGCTGGCGGTGGGCCTGCTGGCGCTGATCCTGCTGGTGCTGCTGCGCACCGATCTCGTGGCGAGCTGGCGCAAGGCGACGCCGCCCGACGCGCCGAACCGCTTCGTGATCAACGTCATGCCCGACCAGAGCGAGAGCTTCCAGAAGACCCTGCGCGACAACGGCGTGCGGAAGTTCGACTGGTATCCCATGATCCGCGGGCGCCTGGTCGCCATCAACGGCAAGTCGGTCTCGCCCGACGACTACGTGGACGACCGCGCGAAGCGGCTGGTCGACCGCGAGTTCAACCTCAGCACCAGCGCCGAGGCGCCGGCGCACAACGTCGTAACGGCCGGCGCGTGGAAGCCCGGCGCCGCGGGCGAGCTGAGCGTCGAGGAAGGGCTGGCCGAGACCCTGGGGATGAAGCTCGGCGACAGCCTGCGATTCGACATCGGCGGCATGCAGAACGATGCGCGCATCACCTCCTTGCGCAAGGTCGACTGGGGTTCGCTGCATGCCAACTTCTTCGTCATGTACACGGTGGATGCGCTGCCCGAGGTGCCCGTCACCTACATGGGCGCGTTCCGCGCGCCGGACGTGAAGGGCTTCGACAACGCGCTGGTGCGCAGCTACCCCAACGTGACCAACGTCGACATGAGCGCCACCATCGGCCAGGTGCAGCGCGTGCTGGACCAGGTGATCCGCGCGGTGGAGTTCCTGTTCGGCTTCACGCTCGCGGCCGGCCTCGTGGTGCTGTTCGCGGCCGTCACCGCCACGCGCGAGGAGCGCGCGCGCGAATTTGCCGTGATGCGCGCCGTCGGCGCGCGCGGCAGCCTGCTGCGCCAGGTGCAGCGCGCCGAGCTCGTGGGCGTGGGCCTGCTGGCCGGCTTCCTGGCAAGCATCGTCGCCTCGCTGATCGGCTGGGGCCTGGCGCGCTATGTGTTCGACTTCACCTGGACCGCTTCGCCGCTGGTGCCGATCGCCGGCTCGCTGGCCGGCGCCGTGCTCGCGCTCGCGGCCGGCTGGTGGGGTCTGCGCGAAGTGCTGCGCCGGCCGGTGGTCGACACGCTGCGGCGGGCAGCGGAGTAGGCGCGGGGCGACTACGATCATGTCGACTGCACAAGGTGGACGACATGACGACTGAAACCCGACCCGCGGTGCTGGACCTGATCGGCAACACGCCGCTGGTGCAGGTCACGCGGCTGGACACCGGCCTCTGCACGCTGTTCCTCAAGCTCGAGTCGCAGAATCCCGGCGGCTCCATCAAGGACCGCGTCGGCCTGGCGATGATCGATGCGGCCGAGCGCGACGGGCGCTTGCAATCCGGCGGCACGGTGGTCGAGGCGACGGCCGGCAACACCGGCCTCGGCCTGGCGCTGGTGGCGCGCGCCAAGGGCTACCGCGTGGTGCTGGTGGTGCCCGACAAGATGTCGACCGAGAAGGTGCTGCACCTCAAGGCGCTCGGCGCCGAGGTGCACACCACGCGCTCGGACGTGGGCAAGGGCCATCCCGACTACTACCAGGACTATGCCGCGCGGCTTGCCGCGGAGATCCCCGGCGCCTTCTTCGCCGACCAGTTCAACAATCCCGACAACCCGCTCGCGCACCAGTCCAGCACCGGCCCCGAGATCTGGCAGCAATGCGGCCACGACGTGGATGCGATCGTGGTCGGCGTCGGCTCGGGCGGCACCATCACCGGGCTCACGCGCTACTTCCGCGCGCTGCAGCCGCAGCTCTTCTTCGTGCTGGCCGACCCGGCGGGCTCGGTGGTCGCGGAGTACACGCGAAGCGGCAAGGTGGGCGAGGCCGGCTCGTGGGCGGTCGAAGGCATCGGCGAAGACTTCATCCCGGGCATCGCCGATCTCTCCGGCGTGAAGCATGCTTATTCGATCAGCGACGAGGAAAGCTTCGGCACCGCGCGCGAGCTGCTGCGGGCCGAGGGCATCCTTGGCGGCTCCTCCACCGGCACGCTGCTGGCCGCGGCGCTGCGCTTCTGCCGCGCGCAGACCAAGGCGCTGCGCGTCGTGACCTTCGTCTGCGACACCGGCACGCGCTATCTCTCGAAGGTCTACAACGACCAGTGGATGCTCGACCAGGGCCTGCTCGTGCGCGAGCGCCATCGCGATCTGCGCGACGTGGTCTCGCGCCGCTTCGAGGACGGCAGCGTGATCAGCGTCGGCCCCGAGGACACACTGCTCACCGCCTTCCAGCGCATGCGGCTGGCCGACGTGTCGCAGTTGCCGGTGCTCGCAGGCGAGCAGCTGGTCGGCGTGATCGACGAATCCGATCTGCTGCTGGCCGTGCATGCGGACGCCGGCCGCTTTCGTTCGAACGTGCAGAGCGCGATGACCGATGTGCCCGAGACCCTGCCGTCCAGTGCGAGCCTGGCCGAGCTCGAGGCCGTGCTCGACCGCGGCCTGGTGGCCATGATCGCGGACGAGTCCGGATTCCACGGCCTCATCACGCGTGTCGATCTGCTGAATCACCTGCGGAGAAGCTTGAAATGAGCCAGGACCCATCCAACACCCCGAAGAGGGGTTTCGCCACCCGCGTGATCCATGCCGGCCAGTCGCCCGACCCGTCGACCGGCGCGATCATGACGCCCATCTACGCGACCTCGACCTATGTGCAGCAGAGCCCCGGCGTGCACAAGGGGCTGGATTACGGCCGCTCGCACAACCCCACGCGCTGGTCGCTGGAGCGCTGCATCGCCGACCTCGAAGGCGGCTCGGCGGCCTTCGCCTTCGCCTCCGGCCTGGCCGCGATCTCGACCACGCTCGAGCTGCTGGACGCCAATTCGCACATCGTCTCTGGCGACGACGTCTATGGCGGCACCTTCCGCCTGTTCGAGCGCGTGCGTGCGCGCAGCGCGGGGCATCGCTTCAGCTTCGTCGACCTCACCGATCCCGCCCGGCTTGTCGCCGCGCTGCAGCCGGACACGCGCATGGTCTGGGTCGAGACGCCGACCAATCCTCTGCTGCGCCTGGCCGACCTGCGCGCCATCGCCGAGATCTGCCGCGAACGCGACATCCTGAGCGTGGCCGACAACACCTTCGCGAGTCCGTGGGTGCAGCGTCCGCTGGAGGCGGGCTTCGACGTCGTGGTGCACTCGACCACCAAGTACCTGAACGGCCATTCGGACGTGATCGGCGGCGTCGCCATCGTCGGCCGGGAAGCGCGGCACGAGGCGCTGCGCGAGCGCCTGGGCTTCCTGCAGAACTCGGTGGGTGCGATCGCGGGCCCCTTCGACAGCTTCCTCACGCTGCGCGGCGTGAAGACGCTGGCGCTGCGCATGGAGCGGCATTGCAGCAGCGCGCTGGTGCTGGCGCAGTGGCTCGAACGGCAGCCGCAGGTCGCGCGGGTGCACTACCCGGGCCTGCCTTCGCATCCGCAGCACGAGCTGGCCCGGCGCCAGATGGAGGGCTTCGGCGGCATGATCTCGATCGACCTGCGAACCGACCTGGCCGGCACGCGGCGCTTTCTCGAGGCGGTGCAGGTCTTCTCGCTGGCCGAGAGCCTGGGCGGCGTCGAAAGCCTGATCGAGCACCCGGCCATCATGACCCACGCCACCATCCCGGCCGAGACGCGCGCGCGGCTGGGCATCGGCGATGGGCTGGTGCGGCTGTCGGTGGGCGTGGAAGACCTGGACGATCTGCGCAGCGACCTGCAGCAGGCGCTGGCGAAGATCTGAGGGCCGGATTGCCGCGGCGCGTCTACAGCACCGCGCTGCGCAGTTGCGGAAACACCTTCGACACCTTGTCGAGCAGGTAGTCGCCATAGATGCCGTTGAAGGCATGCACGTTGGCGCGGTCCCAGCGCGTGGCGCTGTCGTCGACCACGGCGGGCTTCGGCAGGTTTTCGATCGGCCGCACGCGCGCGTGGAAGTTGGGATCGAAGAAGAGCGGGAACGAGAGCCGGTCGCGGCCCGAGGTGTTGCGCACCACGCGGTGCGGCGTCGAGCGGTAGAGGCCGCCGGTCATGCGGTCGAGCATGTCGCCGATGTTGATGACGAAGGCATCGGGCACCGGCGTGGCATCGATCCAGCCCTGGCCCGTGCGCACCTGCAGGCCGCCGATGTCGTCCTGCCGCAGGATGGTGAGCAGGCCGTAGTCGGTGTGCTCGCCCACGCCCCATTGCACGTCGAGGTTCGCAGGCACCGGCTGCGTCGGGTAGTTGAAGATGCGAAACAGGATCAGCGGGTCGGCCGTGTAGCGCTCGGCGAAGTAGGAGGCGTCGAGGCCCAGGCTCAACGCGATGCCTTCCATCAGCGTGTGGCCGAGGCGCGTAGCAGCCTGCATGTAGTCGAGGATCGCGGTCTTGAAGCCGGGCAGATCGGGAAACAGGTTGCGCCCGTGCACCGGCGTGCGCGCCAGCACCAGCGGGTCGTCGTCCGGCAGTTCGGTGCCGAGGTAGAGCCCTTCCTTCCAATCGGGCCGGCCCGAGGTGAGTTCTCCCGCGACCGGGAAATAGCCGCGCCAGGCGCGTCCGCCGAGCTCCATGCGCCATTGCATCTTGGTCGCTTCGTCCAGCGCGAAGAAGGCCCGGCTCAGGTCTTCGAGGCGCTGCGTCAGCGCCGGGTCGATGCCGTGGCTGGTGACGTAGAAGAAGCCGTGCGCGCGGCAGGCCTCGCCGATCTGTGCGGCGACCGCGCTGCGCTCGCGCGTCGATGCGGCCAGCGGCGCGATGTCGATCAGGGGCAGCGAAGTCATGACGGTGTCCAGGGTATCAAACGGCATGCGCGAAGGGCGTGCGGATGTCGGCAAGGAACTGCTGGGCGCGCGGGTGTTGCGGCCGGTTGAAGAAGTCGTCGGGCGTGGCGCGCTCGAGCACGCGGCCGGCATCCATGAAGAGCACGCGGTCGGCCACGTCGCGCGCGAAGCCCATCTCGTGCGTCACGACCACCATGGTCATGCCTTCGCGCGTGAGGTCGCGCATCACCAACAGCACCTCGCCGACCATTTCGGGGTCGAGCGCGCTGGTGGGCTCGTCGAACAGCATCAGCGGCGGCTGCATGGCCAGCGCGCGGGCGATCGCCACGCGCTGCTGTTGGCCGCCCGAGAGCTCCGAAGGAAAGGCGCTGGCCTTGTGCGCCAGGCCGACGCGATCGAGCAGCGCCATCGCACGCTCGGTGGCCGCCGCGCGCGAAAGTCCGCGCAGCTGAACCGGCGCCAGCGTGCAGTTGCCGAGCACCGTGAGGTGCGGGAACAGGTTGAACTGCTGGAACACGAAGCCGATGTGCGAGCGGAAGTCATTGAGGTCGATGCCGCGCGCGTGGATGTCGCGGCCGTCGACCGTGATGCGGCCCGACTGGATCGGCTCGAGCCGGTTGATGGTGCGGATCAGCGTGGACTTGCCCGAGCCCGAAGGCCCGCAGACCACCACGACCTCGCCGCGGGCGATGGTTTCGTTCACCTCCACCAGCGCCTGGTAGTCGCCGTACCACTTGTTGACGTTGTCGAACTGGATCATGCGGGGGCTTTCGGTGCGGAACGCACGAGCGTGCGCCGGCTCATAAGGCAACCTCCGCGCTACGCGCTGCGGTTGGAGCCCCCTTCGGAACGGCCGGGCGGGGGCTGCGCGCCTCCAGCCAGTAGGCGAAGCGCGAGAGGCCGAAGCACATGACGAAGTAGGTGAAGCCGAGGATCAGGTAGACCTGCACCGGCTTGGTGAAGACCTGGGTGTTGATCTGCGAGGCGATGAAGGACACCTCCGCCAGCCCGATGATGTAGCCCAGCGAGGTCTCCTTGATGGTGGAGACGAACTGGTTCACGAGCGAGGGCAGCATGCTGCGCAGCGCCTGCGGCAGCACCACGAAGCGCATCGCGCGGCCATAGCCCAGGCCCAGCGATCGCGCGCTCTCGACCTGCCCGCGCGGCACGCCCAGGATGCCGGCACGAACGATCTCGCCGATGTAGATGCCGTCGAACACCACCAGCGCGATCAGCATGGTGCTGAACTGGTCGGTCTTGACGCCGGTCACGCTCGGCAGGAAGAAATAGGCCCAGAACACGACCATGAGCAGTGGCGTGCCGCGCACCACGAAGGCCACTGTGGTGACGGGCCAGCGCAGCCAGCGCCAGGGGGCGACGCGCGCCAGGCCCAGCAGCAGGCCGAAGGGCAGGGCCAGCACCAGCCCCAGCGCGGCCAGCAGCACGGTCAGCGCGAGGCCGCCCAGCGGGCCGTTGGGGTACTGGCCGATCAGGAAGTAGACCCAGTAGGTCTGGACCAGCTCGATCATGCAGCCCTCGGCGGAAAGCGGTGCTGGTACCAGCTGGCCGCGCCGGTGATGATCATCGACACCGTGAGGTAGGCGGCGGTAGCGAAGGCGAAGGATTCGGCGCTGCGGAAAGTGGCGCTCTCGACCTGGCCGGCCTGGTACATGAGCTCGGCCACGCCGATCACGGTCGCGATGCTGGTGCCTTTCCAGAGATTGAGCGTCTGCGAGATCAGCGGCGGGATCGTGACGCGCAGCGCCTGCGGCAGGACGATGCGGCGCATGGTCGCGAGAAAGCCGAAGCCGAGCGCCCGGCCGGCTTCCATCTGCACCGCGGGGATCGCGCGGATGCCGCTGCGGATGTCCTCGGCCATGTAGGCCGCGGTGTAGAGGCCCAGCGCGACCACCGCGCTCATCGCCTCGATGCGGCCGGCGTAGAGGCGCTGCTTGATGTCTTCCGGCAGCAGCTCCGGCGCGCCGAAGTACCAGAACAGCATGTGCGCGAGCAGCGGGATGTTGCGTATCGACTCGACATAGGCGAAGCCCAGCCAGCGCAGCGGCGCGGCCGGCGCCAGGCGCAACAGCGCCACCATCAGCGCGATGGGCAGCGCCAGCATCAGCGAGGCGGCGAGCAGTTGCAGCGACAGCAGGAAGCCCGCGACCAGCATGTCGTGGTACTTCCCCGTGAGAAGCAGCGAATAGTCGAAGAACATGGGCGGTTGTGTTGCGGACGTATCGTACGCAACGCCCTGAAAGCCCTTCGACCCTTCGACAGGCTCAGGACAGGCCAAGCTCAGGGCGAACGGTAGCCACCGTTCGGGCTGAGCCTGTCGAAGCCCTGCCCGAATCAGGACTCAGCTGTCGATCTTGTCGGTCTCGATCTTGAAGCTGCGCTTGTCGAAGCCCGACTTGGTCTTCGGGCCGTACCACTTGAAGAAGATCTTCTCGGCCTCGCCCGATTTCTCGAGTTCGCGCAGCGTCTCGTCGACCACTGTCTTGAGGCCGGTCTCGCCCTTCCTGATGCCGATGGCCAGCGCCTCGGTGCTGAGGTTCTGCGGCAGCACCACGTACTGCGCCTTCTGCGGGCCGAGCTTGGCGTAGCTGTTGAGCAGCGCGGCCTCGTCGTCGACATAGCCCACACCCTTGCCCTGCTGCAGCGCCTGGAAGGCCTGCTGGCTGGTGTCGAAGGTCACGACCTCGGCGCCGGGCACGGCCTTCTTGATGTTGGGCTCCTGCGTGCCGCCGCGGATGGTCAGCACCTTCTTGCCGGAGAGCTGCGGCACCGCGGTGATGCCGCTGTCCTTCTTGACGATGGCCTTCTGACCGGTGACGAAGGTGGTCAGCGAGAAGTCGATCTGCGCCTCGCGCTCCTTGTTGTGCGTGAGACCGGCGGCCACCAGGTCGACGTGGCCCTGCTGCAACTCGGGAATGCGCGCCGCGACGGCGATCTGCTTCAGCACCGGCTTGACGCCGATCTTCTTGGCGATGGCGTTCACCAGATCGACCTCGTAGCCGATGATCTCGCGCGTCTTGGGATCGATGAAGGTGGCGGGCTCGTCGGTGCCGAGTACGCCGACGACCAGCTGGCCTTTTTTCTTGATGTCGGCGAGTTGGTCGGCGTGGACGGCGCTGCCCAGGAGCAGGGCGGCCGCGGCAATGGCGAAAGCGGCGATTCGGAAACGCATGTTGTTATCTCCAGTGGAAGTCGGCCCGCACCATAGCAACAAAAGCCTGTGCCGAGAAATAGCTCTTTCACATATGCATACTGCCGGCATGCAGATTCAAGACAAGTCGCCCTTCGACACGCCCTTCGAATGGATCGGCGGCGAAGCCAAGGTCCACGCGCTGGTCGAGCGCTTCTACGACCTGATGGAGCTGGAGCCGGCCTATGCGCAGCTGCGCGCCGTGCACGGCACCACGCTCGACAACGCGCGCCAGCGCCTGTTCTGGTTTCTCTGCGGCTGGCTCGGTGGGCCGCAGCACTACACCGATCGCTTCGGCCATCCGATGCTGCGTGCGCGGCACCTGCCGCAGAGCATCGGCGGCCATTCGATCGGCATCAAGGAACGCGACCAGTGGCTGGCCTGCATGGACCAGGCGATGGGGGAGACCGGCGTGCCTGAGGCGTTGCGTGCCCGGCTGCGCGATTCCTTCTTCCAGACCGCCGACTGGATGCGAAACAAGGGCAGCTAGGCTAGCGCCGCGCCGGCGCCAGCAGCACCAGCAGCGCCCCGGCCCCGCCCTCCGCCGGCTTGGCCTGCACGAAAGCCAGCGTCTCATTCTTCTGGATCAGCCAGCGCTGCACCTTGGCCTTGAGCACCGGCTGCCGGCCCGGCGAGCCCAGTCCCTTGCCGTGCACCACGCGGACGCAGCGCAGGCCCTGCTTGTAGGCATCGCGGATGAAGGCGCCGAGCGCCTCGCGCGCCTCGTCGCTGCGCATGCCGTGCAGGTCGATCTGGCGCTGGATCGCCCATTCGCCCGCGCGCAGCTTGCGCGTGACATCGGTGCGGATGCCGGGGCGGCGGAAGCTCATCGCGTCGTCGGCGTCGAGCAATGTCGTGACGTCGAACTCGTCGGACAGCGATTCGCGCAGCACGCGCTGCTCGTCCAGTTGATGCTGCACCGGGATCGGCGCCGGCGGCTCGGGCGCCAGCGGCACGGCGGCCTTGCGGCGCAGCGGCTGCGTGGCGCCGATCGCGCGCGCGAACAGGTCCTGCTCGGCCAGGCGCTTCTTCTCGGCGGCCGCGCGCGCAGCGGCCGCGGCGGCTTCGCGCTCGCGCTGTTCGGCCAGCTTGTGCTGCAGCGTTTTCAGGTCGGCGAGGCTCTTGATGGCTTTGGGTGGAAGCGGCATGGAGCTCAGGATAAGGCTTCGTCGTCTCGCGCTCAGACCAGGCCGCGCTCGGCCATCGACAGGGTCCGGCCACGCGTGACGATCATGTGGTCCAGCACCCGCACGTCGACCAGCGCCAGCGCGGCCTTGAGCGTTTGCGTGATGGCCTCGTCGGCACGCGAAGGCTCGGCGCAGCCGCTCGGATGGTTGTGCGCCAGCACCACGGCCGCTGCGTGATGATGCAGCCCGCGCATGACCACTTCGCGCGGATACACGCTGGTCTGTGTCAGCGTGCCCCGAAAAAGTTCTTCCAGCGCGATCAGGCGGTGCTGCGCATCGAGGAAGAGGGCGGCGAACACCTCGTGCGGCCGTGCGGCGATGTGCAGCTGCAGGTAGTGCTTGACGGCCTCGGGCGAGTCGAACACCGCGCGCTCCTTCAGGCGCTCGGCCAGCGCGCGGCGCGCCAGCTCGAGCACGGCCGTCAACTCGGCGCGCTTGGCGGTTCCGCCCAGGCCCTTGATGCGCTTGAGGTCGTCGAGCCCGGCATGGAGCAGGCCGGCCAGCCCGCCGAAGCCGTCGAGCAGCTCCTGGGCCAGCTGCAGCACGTTCTTGCCCGCCACGCCGGTGCGCAGCAGCAGGGCCAGCAGTTCGGCATCGCCGAGCGCTGCGGCGCCCTGCGCCATGAGCTTTTCGCGCTGGCGCGCCCCGGCCGGCAGATCCTTGAAAGACATGATTCATGCGGGCTCAAGGGCCCCTCCCTAAAATACCGGTCCAGACTATAGCGATCGCCCATCTTGTCCTCCACAACCACCGGCGTCGTCACGCCCGGCTCCTTTCTCACGCTGCACTACCGGCTGGCCGGGCCGGCGGGCGACATCATCAACACATTCAACGACAAGCCCGCCACGCTGTCGCTGGGCACCGGCGAGCTCTCGCCCGCGGTCGAGCAGCGGCTGCTGGGGCTGGAAGAAGGCATGCACACCACCTTCGAGCTGCCGGCCGGCGATGCCTTCGGTGAGCGCAACCCCGAGATGCAGCAATGGGTGGCGCGCAAGCTGCTCGCGCAGATGGGCGACCCCGACGAGCAGTACGCGGTCGGCGACGTGGTGCAGTTCCCCACGCCCGACGGCACCGGCAGCTACGCCGGCGCGGTGATCGAATCGAACGAGACCGCGGTGCGCTTCGACTTCAACCATCCGCTCGCAGGTCAGCCCGTGACCTTCGAGGTGCAGCTGATCGGCGTGTTGTGAGCACCGGCGTGCAAGAGGTCATCCTGGCCGAGCCGCGCGGCTTTTGTGCCGGCGTCGACCGCGCGATCGAGATCGTCGAGCGCGCGCTCGCCAAGTTCGGCGCGCCGATCTACGTGCGCCACGAGATCGTGCACAACACCTATGTGGTCAACGAGCTCAAGGCCAAGGGCGCAATCTTCATCGAGGACCTGGCCGAGGTGCCGCCGGGCTCCACGCTGGTGTTCAGCGCGCACGGCGTCAGCAAGGCCGTGCAGGCCGAGGCGCGCGAGCGCGGCTTCGAGGTCTTCGATGCCACCTGCCCGCTGGTGACCAAGGTGCACGTCGAGGTCGCCAAGCTCGCGAAGGAAGGCTACGAATTCATCATGATCGGCCACAAGGGGCATCCCGAGGTCGAAGGCACGATGGGGCAGCTGTCGAGCGGCATCCACCTGGTGGAGGACGTGGAAGATGTGGCGCACGTGTCGCCGGCGCAGACGACCAAGCTCGCCGTCGTCACCCAGACCACGCTGTCGGTCGACGACGCGGCCGAGATCTCCGCCGCGGTGCGCGCGCGCTTTCCGAACGTGCGCGAGCCCAAGCAGCAGGACATCTGCTACGCCACTCAGAACCGGCAGGATGCGGTGAAGCTGCTGAGTCCGCAGGTCGACCTGGTGATCGTGGTCGGCAGCCCGACCAGCTCCAACAGCAACCGGCTGCGCGAGCTCGCGCAACGGCTGGGCACCGAGAGCTACATGGTCGATTCGGCTGCTGAACTGAAGCCCGAATGGTTCGAGGGCAAGAGCCGCGTCGGCCTGACGGCCGGCGCCTCGGCGCCCGAGGTGCTGGTGCGCGAGGTGATCGAGCGCGTCAAGGCGCTGGGGGCGGTGTCGGTGCGCAAGATGGACGGCATCGAAGAGACGCTCAAGTTCCCGCTGCCCAAGGGCCTGAAGCTCGACGACATTCCCGCACCGGGCCATATCTCGTGAGCGGCGCCGCAAGCATCGACTGGCGCCGCGACATCGAGGCCGCCGCCCGTCGCCTCCACGAGGGTGCGCCGCATTTCCTGCGCGAGACGCCGCTGTGGAAGCTGTCGGGCCGGGCTTTGGGTGTGGAAGTGCCGGGCGTCGAGGTCTGGCTCAAGCTCGAGCACCTGCAAGCCAGCGGCAGTTTCAAGGCGCGCGGCATGATGAACCGGCTGCTGGCCAACGAGATTCCCGAAAGCGGCGCGATCGTGGCCTCGGGCGGCAATGCCGGCATCGCCACCGCGGCGGCCGCGCACGCGCTCGGCGTGCATTGCGAAGTGTTTCTGCCCACGGTGTCGCCCGAGGCCAAGCGCGCGCGCCTGCGTGCGCTGGGCGCGACGGTGGTGGTGGGCGGCGAGGTCTACGGCGACGCGCTGGCGGCCTGCCTCGAACGGCAGCGCGAGAGCGGTGCGCTGCTCACCCATGCCTACGACCAGCCCGAGGTGGTGGCCGGTGCCGGCACGCTCGGCCGCGAGATCGAGCAGCAGGGCGGCCTGCCGGACGCCGTGCTGGTCAGCGTCGGCGGCGGCGGGCTGATCGGCGGGCTCGCGGCATGGTTCGAACAGCGCAGCCGCGTGGTTGCGCTCGAGCCCGAGCGCGCGCCCACGCTGTTCCGGGCGCGCGAAGCGGGCGAGCCGGTCGATGTCGAGGTGGGCGGCGTCGCGGCCGATTCGCTCGGCGCAAGGCGCATCGGCGCGATCGCCTGGGACATCACGCAGCGCCACGTGCGCGATGCACTGCTCCTGCCCGACGAGGCGATCCGCGCGGCGCAGCTATGGCTCTGGAAGGAGCTCAAGCTGGCCGTCGAGCCGGCGGCCGCCCTGCCGCTGGCCGCGCTGCAGAGCGGCGCCTATGTGCCGCGCGAAGGCGAGAGGCTCTGCCTCATCGTCTGCGGCGCGAACGTGGACCCGGCAACCGTTGTCTGATCAGGCCGGCGGCTGGTCGACGTTGACCATCCACGGCACGCCGAACTTGTCTTCCAGCATGCCGAAGCCGGGGGACCAGAAGGTGGCGGCGTAGGGCATGGTGACTTTCCCGCCTTCCGACAGCACCTTGAAGAGCTGTTCGCCTTCCTTCACATCCTTGGCCTGCACCGAGAGCGAAAAGCCCTTGTAGCCGTCGAAGGCCATGCCGGGCGGCAGGTCCGAGGCCATGATCTGCTTGCCGCGTGCTTCGAGGGTGGCATGCATGATCTTGTTCTTGTGGTCGGCCGGCGTTTCGGCGCCCATCGGGCTCTCGCCGAAGGTCATGCTGAAAAGGATCTTGCCGCCCAGGCTCTTGGCGTAGAAGGCCAGCGCCTCGGCCGCGTTTCCGTTGAAGGACAGATAGGCTTCCATCGATTCGATCTCCTTGGGTTAAGGGGGAAGGCGATCCTACGCCCCGCCTAAAATCACGCGATGCTCGATATCACTCTGTTACGCAAGGACCTCGCCTCGGTCGTTGCCCGCCTCGAAACCCGCAAGAAAAACCAGACCTTTCTCGACGTGGCCAGCTTCAGCGCACTCGAGGCCGAGCGCAAGACCCTGCAGACCCGCACCGAGGAACTGCAGGCGCGCCGCAATGCGCTCAACAAGCAGATCGGGCCGCTGAAGGCCAAGGGCGAATCGGTCGATGCGCTGATGACCGAGGTCAACGCGCTCAAGGCCGAACAAGAGTCGTCGGCCGTGCGGCTGGAAGCCATCCAGCCCGAATTGCAGGCCTTGCTGCTCGCGGTGCCCAATCTGCCGCATGCGAGTGTGCCGGTTGGAGATGACGAAACGGCGAATCTCGAAATTCGGCGCTGGAGCCCGAGGGGCGGCAACGGCGCCGATGCGCCCGCGCTCGGCTTCGAGGCCAGGGACCACGTGGACCTCGGCACGCCACTGGGACTGGACTTCGAGACCGGCGTCAAACTAGCAGGCTCGCGCTTCACCGTGATGAAGGGGCCGATCGCGCGCCTGCACCGCGCGCTCGCCCAGTTCATGCTCGACATCCAGACCGAGCAACACGGCTACACCGAGTGCTACGTGCCCTACATCGTCAATGCCGACACGCTGCGCGGCACCGGCCAGCTGCCCAAGTTCGAAGGCGACTTGTTCGCCGCCAAGAAGGGCGGGCAGGACGGCGAGCCGGCGCCCGACCATTCGGCGCTCTATCTCATCCCGACCAGCGAAGTCCCGCTTACGAACTTCATGCGCGACGAGATCGTGGCCGAGTCGCAACTGCCCATCAAACTCACCGCGCACACGCCGTGCTTCCGCTCCGAGGCCGGCAGCGCGGGCCGCGACACGCGCGGCATGATCCGCCAGCACCAGTTCGACAAGGTCGAGATGGTGCAGATCACGCATCCCGAAAAAAGCTACGAGGCGCTCGAAACCATGACCGGCCACGCCGAGGCCGTGCTGCAGGCGCTGGAACTGCCTTACCGGGTGGTGCTGCTGTGCACCGGCGACATGGGTTTCGGTTCCACCAAGACCTACGACCTCGAGGTCTGGCTGCCGGCGCAGAACACCTACCGCGAGATCAGCTCGGTCTCGAACTGCGAGGCCTTCCAGGCCCGCCGCCTGCAGGCCCGCTTCAAGAACGCGCAGGGCAAGAACGAGCTGGTGCACACCCTGAACGGGTCGGGCCTGGCAGTCGGCCGGACGCTGGTCGCGGTGCTGGAAAACCACCAGAACGCGGACGGCTCGATCACCGTGCCGGAGGCCCTTCGGCCCTATCTGGGCGGATTGGGCGTGCTGCGGGCCTGAAAAGCGCCCAAAGCCTCTGCTAGAATCGCGGGCTCGACAGACACCGGAGAGGTGGCAGAGTGGTCGAATGTACCTGACTCGAAATCAGGCGTCCGTGCGAACGGACCGAGGGTTCGAATCCCTCCCTCTCCTCCAAGATAGCCCCAACAAGGGGCTATTTTTTCGCCCGTACCACTGCAATCCCACCGCATGGAGCCTGCAGAGGCCACGATTTTGTGGACGCGAGCCTGAAACCAGTCGATTGCTCCTACATCGCGCGCCCTTCAGTGCTGACACGCGACCTGAGTCGATCCGCAACGATTCACTCACTTGCCCATTTGCAGGGCAGGTCATGTCCGCAATTCAAAGCGAGAGGCGATTGATGAGTCCGAACAATTCCGATGACCCCACCCCGTCGGTGGCCGACGAAGTCAGCACCGTGGTTGACGACGCGGAGGTGATATCCAAGACGCTGCCTTCCACGCGGAGGCCGCCGGCAGGGCTGACGGATCAAGCCTGTCACGTGCTGAGCGTGACTCGCGACCATGTGGCTGAGCATCCAGCCCAAGCCGTGCTGATCGCCGCTGTCGGGGGCGCTGCACTGTCCGCCGCCCTGATCGCGTGGATGCACGACGATCGTTCTTCAGGCGACCGGAGAGAACGTCGGGGACGCACCGGCGCATGACCTCGCCGAGCAGGAGGCCGGTGCTCGTTGTCAGGGCTTCGTAGGAAGACCGATGCCTTGCGAGCCGTAGGCGCTGTCGGCAAACGACGAACGAGGGGCCTTGCGCGACTCTTGGCGAAGACTCGTCACCCAAAGTCGAGCATGGCGTTGCTCGCGGCTTTCGAAGTGCTCGGTGAAGCGACGGATGGCGGGGCGCTCGATCGCAGCGATCGTCATCCAGTCGGTAGTTCTGAAAGACTGCGACTCGCTGCAGCGTTCAACCAGGGCAGGACGCAGTGCCAGGACCGATTCGACGGGAATGCTCGGGTCGGCGTCCAGTATCCGCAATGCGATCTTTGCCGCCTTGGGGCTGAGCGTCTGTACTTTGCGAAGATGAAAATCCGAGTCCATCGGGTGGCTCCTTAATGGCTTTGGCGTACAGCGGCGTTTCAATATACAAGAAGTGGTTAAAAAATGTGAAGATTTCACATGCTTTCGACCGATCCGCTGCAGCGGGGCCCCGAGTTGGGAGGGAGAAGGGCCAGGGCCAGGGCCAGGTGTCGCTTTTGCAGGCACCGCAAGGCGATGCCCGTCTGGCACGGTCTGGAGGGATGAGCACATCCTTTTCCACAGTCTTGTCCACTGCGGCGGTGGAGAACCTTCCTCTCGTTTTCACGCAACCAACACGCCGCGCTGCAAAGTTGTACACATTTTGTAGTACATGCAGCGACGCGATTTCGAGTCGACGCAGTCCGGCGACCGGTGCTTACTTTGTCTGACAGCATCCGCCTCCCCAACTCGCACCATCGAGCTTTCCGCCTCGAGTCCCGGAGATCGCAATGGATTCACCCGTGGTGGTGCGCAAGAGGTACCAGCATTTTTTCGCCTGGACGTTCGTGCTCGCGACGATCCTGGCGCTTGGCTTGTTCTGGGCGGAACTCGCCTTCCCGCCACCGCCTGTGCCGGCCGCCGCGCCGGCCGCAGCTGCGGCAGGGACCGTGAATCCCAACGCCTTCGACCTGCATGACCTGCAACTGCTGGTGATGGTTGCCGCGCTGGTGGCGGCGCTCGCATCCTTCGCGGGCCTCGTCATCGCGACGCCGCTGGCTTGGCTCGAAGTTCGAAGAGAGCGCACGCGAGCAGCGATCGAGTCGGCGCTGAAGCGGCAGGACCGGATCGACCGGCTTGCCGCGGCGCGCATTGCGAATTGGCCGGGCGGCAGGGCCTCCCGTACCGTCGGTCACCTGCACGGCCACTTCTCCGGTGGCAGATGAGGGCGGCCTTCCAAAAAGTCACATCTTGCGGCTTGGCGTGCGTGCCGGCTTCCGCTATCGTTGCGCCTCGCCAGGGAGATCCCAGTCCCGCAACCCGTTCATCGGGTTGTCGTGTACGCAAGCGTCGAAAGCCAGGACGGAGATACACATGCGATTCCCCTATCTGGGCGCAGCACGCGTCAAGTACCTGCTCTCCATGTTCGAACACCGCCGTCTGATGAGCCGGAGCCCCACATGGCCGGCGGTGCCGATGGCTGATTTCGCAGACACGCGCAAGGCCGGCGAGCCGGTCGACTGGCTCATCGAGACCCGGCCCGCGAACAAGGACGCTGGATCCTTCCAGGCGCTGCGCTAGCCGCCGCGGCTCTTTTTCTCTTCAAACCACCATCGGCGTCGCCGCGCCATCCATCGAAACGATGGCGCCGGAGATGTACGCTGCGCGCGGCGAACAGAGGAAGACGACGGCGTTGGCGATGTCTTCCGGCTTCGCGAGGCGGCCCAGCGGCATGCGGGCCTGGGCGTCGCGCAGCACTTCCTCTTCGCTCTTGCTGCGCAGCCGCGCATCGGCGGCGATGCCTTCCGCCATGCGGTCGGTCAGCGTCAGCGAGGGGTTGACGGCGTTCACGCGCACGCCGTGCGGACCGTAGGCGGTGGCGAGGCCGGCGGTGGCCAGCATCAGCGCGGCGTTGGCGGCGCCGCCGGCGAGATGAGTGGGCGTGGCGACCTTGCCGCCCATGCCGATGACGTTGACGATCGCGCCTTCGCCGCGCTCGCCCATGCGCTTGATCACCGGATCCATCACATTGATATAGGTGAAGAACTTGGCCTGCATCGCGTCCTGCCAGGCCTGCGGCTCCAGTTCGCCGAAAGGCGTGCGGCGCGCGGCGCCGGCGGAATTGACCAGGATGTCGATCGGGCCGAGCTCGGCTTCCGCGGCGTCGAGCATGGCCAGCGCAGCGCTCGCGTCGCCGAGGTCCACACCGTGGCCGCGGACCGCGTCATGCCCTTCCGTCCGCAGCTGCGTTACGGCGTCTTGCAGGCGGGCCGCGGTGCGGCCGACCAGGCTGACCTTCGCGCCCTCGCGCAGAAACTCGCGCGCGCAGGCCAGGCCGATGCCGCGGCTGCCGCCGGTGACGAGTACGTGCTTGCCGGTCAATTGAAGATCCATGAAGCCTCCGTGCATTGATTCCGAGCTTAGAGTAGTCTGAAGGCGCAATGCCTTCTGCGGAGAAATGACCTATGAAGACCGTGGCAGAAATCCTCAAGGAAAAAGGCGACCGGACGGTTCACACCATCGAATCCACGGCGTCGGTATTCGAGGCCGTCGAGCGGATGGCGCAGAAGAACATCGGCGCGCTGCTGGTCCTGGAGCACGGCCGCATCGTCGGCATGCTGACCGAGCGCGACTATGCGCGCAAGGTCGTGCTGATGGCGCGCTCGTCCAAGGACACGCCGCTGCGCGAGATCATGATGACCTCGGTCATCTACGTGCGCCCCGACCAGACCAGCGAGGAGTGCATGGCCCTGATGACCCAGAGCCGCGTGCGCCACCTGCCGGTCATCGAGGAGGGGAAGCTCGCCGGCCTGATCTCGATCGGCGACCTGGTCAAGGGCATCATCTCGGAGCAGAAGTTCATCATCGAGCAGCTGCAGCACTACATCACCGGGGAGCGTGCCTGATCTCCGGCCGCGCTGCCTGCCATCCCGTGAACCTCTCGGCAGAAGACCTCGAACGGATCGCCGCGTCGACGCTCTCGCACTACGACCGGCGGGCCGAGGATTTCTGGGCCGCCACGCGCGATCACGACGTGAGCCAGAACATCGCGGCGCTGCTCGGGGCGATCGAGGCGCCGCCCCCCTTCGAGATCCTGGACTTCGGCTGCGGGCCCGGGCGCGATCTGCTCGCCTTCAAGCGGCTCGGGCATCTCGCGACCGGGCTGGAGGGGGCTGCGCGGCTGGCGGAGATGGCGCGCGCCTACAGCGGCTGCGAGGTGCTCCAGCAGAATTTCCTCGCGCTGGATCTGCCGCCAGGCCGCTTCGACGGCGTGTTCGCGAATGCAGCGCTGTTCCATGTCCCGACGCAGGAACTGCCGCGCGTGCTGCGGGAACTGCACGCGACGCTGAAGCCGCGGGGCGTGCTGTTCAGCTCGAATCCGCGCGGTGAAGGCGAGGAAGGCTGGAGCGGTGAGCGCTACAGCGCCTTTCATGATCTGGAGGCGTGGCGTAGTCACATGTCGGACGCCGGATTCACCGAGGTTGCCCACTACTACCGCCCCGCCGGCCTGCCGCGCGAGCAGCAGCCCTGGCTGGCAAGCTTGTGGCGCAAGACCTAGTCGGTGCTTTCCATCGAAGCGCTGTACGTCCCCATGGATGCTGCACCGTTCAATCGCGCGCGCTTGAGCAGCGCATCCTGAGCCCGGCGCGCATTGGCCGGCTGTCCTTGCCAGGCCTGCATCGCGGTGTCCTGCAGGGCGCGCCCGTACGAAAAGCTCAATGACCATGGGTGAGCGCCCAGGCGGTTCATCGCATCCAGGTTGGCCGTCGCTTCGGCGGGCGACTGGCCCCCGGAAAGGAAATTGATGCCCGGCACCGCCGCCGGCACCGCGCGCCGCAGCACGCGAAGCGTCTCGGCAGCCACGACCTCCGGCGCAGCCTGCTGCGCATGGGCCTTGCCCGGCACCACCATGCTCGGCTTCAGCAGCATGTGCTCGAGCGCCACCTGGTGGCGGCAGAGCGCGCGGAAGACCTCCTGCAGCACGGCCTGCGTGACCTCGGCGCAGCGCGCCAGCGTGTGATCGCCGTCGATCAGCACTTCGGGTTCGACGATCGGCACCACGTCCTCGGCCTGGCAGATCGCCGCGTAGCGCGCGAGCGCTTCGGCGTTGGCCTCGATCGCGGCCCGGCTCGGCAACACGTCGGAAACGTTGTAGACCGCACGCCACTTGGCGAAGCGCGCGCCATGCTGCTTGTAGCCATCGAGGCGCTGCGCAAGCCCGTCCAGGCCCTGCGTGATCTCGTCGCCCGGTGCCAGCGCCAAAGGAATCTTGCCGGCATCGACCTTGATGCCCGGCACGATCCCTTGGCGGGCGGCCAACTGCGGCAGCGCTTCGCCTTCGCCGCTGCGCTGGCTTAGGGTCTCCTCGTACAGGATGACGCCGCTGATGAATTGGCCCAGCCCCGGCGCCGACAGGATCAGGCTGCGCCAGGCGCGCCGGTTCTCCTCCGTCGACTCGACGCCGATCGCCTTGAAGCGCTTTGCGATCGTCGGGCCGCTCTCGTCGGCGGCAAGAATGCCCTTGCCCTTCTGGACCAGCGCGTCCACAGTGGCTTGAAGTTCGGTGCTCATGGCGTGGCCCTCCGTTCGAGCTTTCCAGTCTCCGACGCCGGCCGCGCCAGCGCAAGTCATTCTTTTGACCGTATTGCGATGTAGATTTACGACGCCAACTCGGAGACAAGCATGCTGATGACCACCCAGACAGTCGAATCAGGACGCAGGGACGAGCGCCTCGAAGAAGTGGTGCAACTGATTCGGGCCAAGGTCGCGGCCGAGGCGGCGGACGAACTCGCCGCCTTCGCTCGCCAGTACTTCGGCCAGGTCGACCCGGAAGACCTGGCCGAGCGCCAGGCGGCCGACCTGTACGGCGCGGCGCTCTCGCATTGGAGCTTCGCGCGCAAGCGCGAGCCGGGGCGCGCGAAGCTCAGGGTCTTCAATCCGACGATCGCGGAGCACGGCTGGCAGTCCACGCACACCATCATCGAGATCGTCAACGACGACATGCCCTTCCTCGTCGATTCGGTGACGATGGAGGTCAACCGCAACGGGCTCACACTGCACCTGATCATCCACCCGCTGGTGGCCGTGCGTCGCGGCGACGATGGCGTCCTGCAGGGCCTGGCAGGCGAGGGCGGCGCGTCGTCCGACGCCCGCCGCGAATCCTTCATCCATGTCGAGGTCGACCGCGTGCCCGAGCCGGCCCGGCTCGAAGCGCTGGCCGCCGACCTGACGCGTGTGCTCGGCGACGTGCGTCTGGCCGTGGTCGACTGGAAGAAGATGCAGCAGCGCGTGCTCGACATCGTCCGCGGCCTCGACGAGCGCGCGCCGCCGATTCCGCCGCAGGAGCTGGCCGAGGGCCAGGCCTTCCTGCGCTGGCTGGCCGACGACCACTTCACCTTCCTCGGCTGCCGCAGCCATGAGCTGGACAAGGTCGACGGCGAGGACGTGCTGAAGATCGTGCCCGATTCGAGCCTGGGCATCCTGCGCGACGGCCCGACGCCGAGCGCCAATGCCGCCTTCGCCGCGCTGCCGCCCGAGGTGCGTGCCCATGCGCGCCGGCCCGATCTGCTGGTGGTGACCAAGTCCACGTCGCGCTCCACCGTGCATCGCCCCGGCCACCTCGACTACGTGGCCGTCAAGCGCTTCGACGACGCGGGCCAGGTGTGCGGCGAAGACCGCTTCCTGGGCCTGTTCACCTCCACCGCCTACAGCGCCAATCCGGCCGAGATTCCGCTTCTGCGGCGCAAGGTCGCGAACGTGGTCGACCGCGCCGGCCTGGCCGCGGGCAGCCACTCGGGCAAGGCACTGATCAACATCCTCGAGACCTATCCGCGCGACGAGCTGTTCCAGACCAGCGACGACGAGCTGCTGCACACCGCGACCGGCATCCTGCACCTGGGGGAGCGCCAGCGCTTCCGGCTCTTTGTGCGGCGCGATCCCTTCGAGCGCTTTCTCTCCTGCCTGATCTACGCGCCGCGCGAGAACTACACCACCGAGCTGCGGCAGAAGTGGCAGGACATCCTGATGCGCGAGTTCAACGGCATCGGCTCCGAGTTCAACGTGCATCTGTCGGAGTCGGTGCTGGCACGCATCCACATCACCGTGCGCACCAAGCCCGGCAGCATCCCGCCCTTCGATGTGCGCGAGGTCGAGCAGCGGCTGGTGGCCGCGGCGCGGCGCTGGGACGACGACCTGAAGTCGGCCTTGATCGAATCGGCCGGCGAGGCGCGCGGCAACGAATTGCTGCGCCGCTTCGGCGGCGCCTTCCCGGCCGGCTACCGCGACGAGTTCGCAGCGCGCGCCGCGGTGTACGACATCGAGCTGATGGCGCAGCTGAGCGACGCGCAGCCGCTCGGCATGAACCTCTACCGGCCGCTCGAGGCGCCGCCCGGCACGCTGCGATTCAAGCTGCTGCGCCGCGGCGAGCCGCTCACCCTGTCGGCCAGCCTGCCGATGCTCGAACACCTCGGCATGAAGGTGCTCGACGAGCATCCGCACCGGCTCGCGCCGCAGGGTGCGGCGCCGATCTGGATCCATGACTTCGGGTTGCAGAGCGCGATCGGCGATGCCGACATCGAGGTCGATGCGCTGCGTCCGGTGTTCGAGGAAGCCTTCGGCGCGGTGCTGGGCGGCGAGGTCGAGAACGACGACTTCAACCGCCTGGTGCTCGCGGCGCGCCTGCCGGCGCACGAGATCGTGGTGCTGCGCGCCTATGCCAAGTACATGCGGCAGATCGGCTTCGCGCTCTCGCAATCCTTCATCGAAAGTACGCTGGTGAGCAATGGGCCGATCGCGCGCGCGCTGGTCGAGCTGTTCAAGCTGCGCTTCGATCCGGCGCAGGCCGCCGACGCCGACGACAAGGTGCGCGAGATCGAGGCCGCGCTCGAGCAGGTGGCCAATCTCTCGGAAGACCGCGTGCTGCGCCAGTACCTGGCGCTGATCCTGGCCACCACGCGCACCAACTTCTGGCGCCGCGACGCGGCAGGCAAGCGGCGCAGCTTCGTCTCGTTCAAGTTCGACTCGGCGAAGGTGCCCGACCTGCCGGCACCGAAGCCGATGTTCGAGATCTTCGTCTACTCGACGCGCTTCGAGGGCGTGCACCTGCGCGGCGGCCGCGTCGCGCGCGGCGGGCTGCGCTGGTCCGACCGGCCGGAAGATTTCCGCACGGAAGTGCTGGGCCTGGTGAAGGCGCAGATGGTCAAGAACACGGTCATCGTGCCGGTGGGCTCCAAGGGCGGCTTCGTGCTCAAGCGCGCGCCCGCTGCGAGCGATCGCGATGCCTTCATGCGCGAGGGCGTGGCTTGCTACCAGGACTACCTGCGCGGCCTGCTCGACATCACCGACAACCGGGTCGGCGATGCGATCGTGCCGCCCCCGCAGGTGCGCCGGCACGACGAGGACGACCCCTACCTCGTGGTCGCGGCCGACAAGGGCACGGCCACCTTCAGCGACTACGCCAACGGCATCAGCAAGGAATACGGCTTCTGGCTCGGCGACGCCTTCGCCTCCGGCGGCTCGGTGGGCTACGACCACAAGGTCATGGGCATCACCGCGCGCGGCGCCTGGGAGTCTGTGAAGCGGCACTTCCGCGAGATGGGCATCGACACCCAATCGACCGAGTTCACCGTCGCCGGCATCGGCGACATGTCGGGCGACGTGTTCGGCAACGGCATGCTGCTGTCGCCGCACATCCTGCTGGTGGCGGCTTTCGATCACCGGCACATCTTTCTCGACCCGAATCCGGACGCGGCCAAGAGCTTCACCGAGCGCGAGCGCCTGTTCAAGCTGCCGCGCTCCTCGTGGGTCGACTACGACGCCAAGCTGATCTCCGAAGGCGGCGGCATCCATGCGCGCAGCGCCAAGTCGATCCCGATCACGCGCGAGGTGAAGCAGGTGCTCGACATCAAGGCCGATGCCCTCACACCCACCGATCTCGTCAACGCGATCCTCAAGGCGCCGGTGGCGCTGATCTACAACGGCGGCATCGGCACCTACGTGAAGGCGGCGAGCGAGAGCCACGCGCAGGTCGGCGACCGCGCCAACGACGCGCTGCGCGTCAGCGGCCGCGAGCTGCGCTGCAAGGTCTTCGCCGAGGGCGGCAACCTCGGCTGCACGCAGCTCGGGCGCATCGAGTACGCGCTCGCCGGCGGGCGCATCAACACCGACGCGATCGACAACTCGGCCGGCGTCGACACCTCCGACCACGAGGTCAACATCAAGATCCTGCTCGGCCTGCCGGTCACCGAGGGCGAGCTCACCGAGAAGCAGCGCAACACGCTGCTGCCGGAGATGACCGACGACGTGGCCGCGCTGGTGCTGCGCGACAACATCTTCCAGACCCAGGTGCTGTCGGTCACCGGCCGCATCGCGCCGCAGCTGCTCGATGCGCAGACGCGCTTCATGCAGTACCTCGAGAAGGCCGGGCGCCTGAACCGGGCGATCGAGTACCTGCCTTCCGACGAGGAACTGGCGGAGCGCCGCGCGCAAGGCCAGGGCCTGACCAGCCCCGAGCGCGCGGTGCTGCTCGCCTATAGCAAGATCTGGCTCTACGACGAGCTGCTGGCCTCGCCGCTGCCCGACGACCCCTGGGTCGCGACGGCGCTCGCGCGCTACTTCCCGGCACTGCTGGCGACCAAGTTCGCCGGCTACATGCCGCGCCATCCGCTCAAGCGCGAGATCATCGCCACGCACGTGACCAACAGCACGATCAACCGCGTCGGCAGCACCTTCGCGCATCGCCTGGCCGAGACCACCGGCGCACGCGCCTTCGAGATCGTGCGCGCCTACCTGATGAGCCGCGAGATCTTCGGCATGGTGCCGCTGTGGCTGGCGATCCAGGCGCTGGACAACCAGGTCGACGACGAGGTGCAGTCGAGCATGCTGATCGACACCAGCCGGCAGCTCGAGCGCGGCACCATGTGGTTCCTGCGCTCGCGCCGCTTGACCGAGGACATGGCCGCGACGATCGAGCACTTCAAGCCCAACGTCGATGCGCTGTCGGCGCGGCTGCCGCAGCTGCTCGATGCCGAAGAGCGCAGCCGCGTCGATGCGGCGATGGCGCACTACGTCGCCAAGGGCGTGCCGCGCGAACTGGCCGAGCGCGTGGTCACCTTCGGCACGCTCTATGCCACGCTCGACATCGCCGAGATCGCCGGCAGCGCGCGCTGGCCGGTGGAACTGGTGGCGGCCATCTACTTCGATCTCGCCAACCGGCTCGGCATGCCCTGGCTGCGCGACCGGATCGCTGCGCTGCCGGGCGACCAGCACTGGCAGGCCTTGGCCAAGGGCGCGATGCAGGACGACCTGTCGGGCCTGCAGCGCTCGATCACCGGCGCGGTGCTGGCCGGCGGCGGCGAGCGCGAGTCGCCGGCGGCTCTGGTCGAGGCCTGGCAGGCCAGCAACGGCCGCACGCTCGAGCGCGCAGCGCAGCTGCTGGGCGAACTGCGTGCCGTGGCGGCGCCCGACGCGGCGATGCTGGCGGTGGCGCTGCGGGAATTGCGAGCGCTCGGATAGCCGCGCTTCGGGCCTTGCTGCTCAGGGTAAGGCCCGATCCTGCCCGCGCTGTTCATGCCTTGCCATACGCCACAATCTCCGGAAGAAGAGAAACACAACGGGCAAGGAGGAGAGATGGCGTACGAGCTGCTGAGGCGGATCATCGCCGGCGCATTGCCGATGACGGTCACGCACGAGGAGGACATCGAGCACCTGCGCATCCTGCGCGACGCGGGTTACGTCAAGGCGGACATTCCGTTGGACGACGGCGCGGCCGCGGTCGTCAACGCGGTCACGCCGCTGGGGCGCACGGCGATGCGCTACTTCGGCGGCGAATAGCGGATCCTCCTTCGTGCGCAGTTAAGATCGCTCGTCGCCGCCGTAGGCGCGGCGGGATGCAGGGCCCCTCGCGAGGGGCTTTTTAATGGCCGAACTGACAGTGGGAGAGGGCAGTAAGCCATGATGGGTAATTCGTCATTCGCAGGCTTGGGCAACTCGTCCTTTGCGAGCCTCACTCCGGCACCGGCATCCGCCGACGAGGCCGAACCGTGGGTGCGCGGCGAGCTGATCCGCAGCCTGATGCGGGCGTCCCGCGGCTCGTACCTGCTGGCTGCGGCCCTGATGCCGGCCATGGTCGGCCTGAGCTGGGGCCACGTGCCGCCCTGGCAGCTGTTCGCCTGGCTCGCCATCGGCATCGGCGCCACCGCTTGCCGCATCTGGGGCGAGCAGCTCTACGGCCGGCACTACGCCGACCGCGACTCGGCCGCCCAGCAGTACTTCGTCGAGCGCTACCGCTTTCTCTGGAGCGCCAGCGCCTTCGCCTGGGGCCTGTCGATCCTGATCTTCTTCGAGCGCACGCCGCTGGTGAACCAGTTCATGAGCTGGCTGATCGTCGCCGGGGTGGCGACCTTTCCGCTCAACGGACTGGCGCTGCATCCGCCGCTGCTCAAGCGCTACGTCAACACGCTGTTCGTCACGATGCTGCTGGCGATCGTCTTCCGCGTGATCGAGCTCAAGTTCGAACGGCCGCACTTCCACTACGGCTTCCTGCTGCTGCCGGGCCTGCACTGGTGGCTGCTGCTGCGCGCGGGGCGGCGCATCCACGAGACGGCGCGCAACAGCTTCGAGCTGCTGTTCCACAACCACATCCTGATCAACTCGCTCACGCAGCAGCGGCAGGCGGCGGTGTCGGCGGTGGCGATGAAGAACCGCTTTCTGGCGAGCGCCGCGCACGACATGCGCCAGCCCGTGCTGGCGCTCTCGCTCTATGCCGACTGGCTGCGCAACGAGCCTGAACTGGTGGCCGAGATCGCACCCAAGATCGTGCGTGCCACCCACGCGGTCAATGCGCTCTTCGATTCGCTGTTCGACCTCGCACGCATCGATTCGGGCCAGGTGCGGCTGCACATCGAGCGGGTGGACGTCGCCCAGCTGCTGCACGACCTCGAGCTGCAGTACCGACCGGTGGCCGAGGCCAAGGGATTGACCTTTCGCATGCATGTGAGTTCCGGCGCCGTGCTGACCGACCCGATCCGCGTGCGCCGCATGATCGGCAACCTGCTGGCCAACGCGATCAAGTACACCGCCGAGGGCGGCGTCCTGCTGGCCTCGCGGCACACGCGCGACGGCCTGCGCGTGGAGGTGTGGGACACCGGCATCGGCATCGCGCGCGAGCACTTGCGCGACGTGTTCCTGGAGTTCTACAAGGTGGCCGACCATGCCGGCACCTCCGACGGCTTCGGCCTGGGCCTGGCCATCGTGGCGCGGCTGTCGCATGCGCTCGGGCATCCCGTCAGCGTGCGCTCCAGGCTGGGCAGGGGAAGCGTATTCCGGGTCGCCTTGCACGACGCCGACGAATCGCAGGCCCAGACGCGCATTTCGGGCGCCGTGGGCTAATAAAAAGGCCGCGTTCAGCGGCCTTTTTGTTCCAGGAACACCGCGGAACCGGCTTTGCCGGGCCGCTGGTGTTGCCCCCCGTGAGGGGGTTGGCGTAGCGACACGAAGTGCGCGAAGCCTGGGGGTGAGCTAACTGTTACTCGAAAGCAGCCCGTTGGTGCGCGCGTGGTGCAGCGCCTGCGTCCGGCTCTTCACGCCGAGGCGGCGGAACAGGCGCCACAGGTGCACCTTCACCGTGTGCTCGCTGATGTCGAGCTCGGTCGCGATGTCGCGGTTGCTCATGCCCTGGTCGAGCATGGCGATCAGTTGGGTCTGGCGCTTCGAGAGCTTGCTGTTGGCGGCGGCCACCGGCTCCTCGGCGTCGGAGTCGGCCATCAGGAGGCCGCGCAGCGCGGCCGTGAGCTCTGCGGAACTGGCCGACTTCTCGATGTAGGTATCCGCGCCGGCCTCGATGCAGGCCTCTTCCATGTCGGCTGCCGGCGAGGCCGAGTAGACCGCGACCGGAACGTCGGGGTAGATCTGCTTCACCGCGATCACGCCTGAAACGCCTGTCACATCGGGCAGTTTCAGGTCGAGGCAGAACAGGCCCGGCGCGCCGTGCTGTTTGACGGCGCTGGCCAGCTTGTCGAGCCGTTCCAGCTCCACGATGTTCTCGGCCGGTCGCAGGCGCCGCAACACCATCACGATGGCGTCGCGCATCAGGGGATGATCGTCGATGACATAAATACTCATAACTTTTTTCTCACTGTGTGCGCGCTGGCCGGCGGTGCCGGTCGTTACGCGCGGAATCTTCCCTAGTTCTTCTCGTTTGCAGCCTCGGATGCAAGCGCTTCCAGGGCCTCCGTTGCCGTTCGCATGCCTGCATTGTCGATGGGTTCGAGCTGCGCGGCGATCAGGGCCAGTCCGCCGCCGCGCTGCTCGCGCAGCATGGCGATGGCCCGGCCCGCCTCCTGCGGCGACGCGAAACCCAGACTTTGTATCAGTTGTACGCCGGTCGCGTCGAGCAGCTTGAAATAAAAAAGCCCATCTTTTTCGCGGTATTGCTTGAAGCTCGGCCGCGCGGCCTTGGCCGCCTTGCGGGCCGTACCCTGGCCCCGGGCCCCGAGATTGCGCAGGCCGACGGCGTGGCGCAGCTCGGCCATGAAGGGGCGGGAAAGCGCTCGCGCCTTGTCGGCGCCGGCCAGCAGGATCTTCTCGATCTGCGCCGGGTCATTGAGCAGGGCATCGTAGTGTTCGCGCATCGGTGCGACCTCGCGGTCGATGCGCTCGAACAGGATCTGCTTGGCGTCGCCCCAGCCGATGCCGTCGGCGTAGGCCCGGCGCAGCGCCTCGGTTTCCTCGCTGTCGGCGAAGGCCTGGTAGATCTGGAACAGCGCCGAGCCCTCGATGTCCTTGGGCTCGCCGGGTGCGCGCGAGTCGGTCACGATGCCCGCGATGAGCTTCTGCAGCTGTGCACGCGGGGTGAAGAGCGGGATCGTGTTGTCGTAGCTCTTGCTCATCTTGCGGCCGTCGAGGCCCGGCAGCGTCGCCACGGCGTCGTCGATCTCGGCCTCGGGCAGCGTGAAGTGCTCGCCGTAGAGGTGGTTGAAGCGCTGCGCCATGTCGCGCGCCATCTCGATGTGCTGCACCTGGTCGCGGCCCACCGGCACCTTGTGGGCGTTGAACAACAGGATGTCGGCGCCCATCAGCACCGGGTACATGAAGAGGCCGGCGCTCACGTCGGCGTCCGGGTCCTCGCCGCGCGCGATGTTCTTGTCCATCTGCGCCTTGTAGGCGTGGGCGCGGTTCAGCATGCCCTTGCCGGTGACGCAGGTCAGGAACCAGGTGAGCTCCGGGATCTCGACGATGTCGGACTGGCGGTAGAAGGTGACGCGCTCCGGATCGAGTCCGCAGGCCAGCCAGGTGGCGGCGATCTCGAGGGTCGAGCGCTGGATGCGCGCCGGCTCGTCGACCTTGATCAGCGCGTGGTAGTCGGCCAGGAAGTAGAAGCTCTGCACATGGGCCTGGCGGCTGAAGCGCACCGAATGACGCACCGAGCCGACGTAGTTGCCCAGATGCGGCGTGCCGCTGGTGGTGATGCCAGTGAGGAAGCGGACGGGAGCGGTGGAAGACGTTGCCATGGAAGAAAGCTCAGCGCAGCAGGGCCGTGAGGGGCGAGATCAGCAGGTTGATGGCCTGATAGCCGAAGCCCATCAGCGGGCGCAGCCACCAGGTGCTGACGATGCCGGCGATGACCAGGGCCATCACGATGAAGAAGCCGTAAGGCTCGATGCGCGCGAGGAAGTCCTGCGCGCCGCCGCGCGGCAGGAGGCCGGCCAGCACCCGGCCGCCGTCGAGCGGCGGCAGCGGGAACAGGTTGAAGGCCCACATCACGAGATTGACCAGCACGCCGCCTTGCGCCATCTTGATGAAAAAGGTTTCATCGACGCCGGCCGCGACCAGGCCAACCAGCAACAGGGCCCACAGGATGGCCTGGATGAAATTCGAGGCCGGCCCGGCCAGCGCCACCCAGATCATGTCGCGCTTCGGATTGCGCAGCTGGCCGAAATTGACCGGCACCGGCTTGGCATAGCCGAACAGGAAGGCGCCCGAGGTCGCGAAGTACAGCAGAAGCGGCATCAGGATGGTGCCGATGGGGTCGATGTGCTTGATCGGGTTGAGCGTCACGCGCCCGAGCGCGTAGGCCGTGTTGTCGCCGAGGTAGCGGGCCACATAGCCGTGGGCCGCCTCGTGCACCGTGATCGCGAAGACCACGGGCAGTGCGTAGATCAGCACGGTTTGAATCAGGTTTGAAATATCCACCGACGAATTGTCTCAGACCGGCCTCGGGGCCCCGGCTATAGACCCAGCACCGCAAGCGCGCCGCGGCCCTGCCGCACCAGGACCGGGTCGCCGCCCGTGCCCATGGGCGTGAGATCGACCACCGTGGTCGGCTCCGAAGGGCAGGCGCCGGCGTCGATCACGGCGCCGATCTGCTTCTCGAAGCGTTCGCGGATCAGCTGCGCATCGTTGAGCGCCTCGGTCTCGCCGGGCGGGATCAGCGTGGTGGCCAGCAGCGGCTCGCCATGCAGCATGAGCAGTTCGCCCAGCACCCGGTGGTCGGGCACGCGCAGGCCGATGGTCTTGCGCTGCGGATGGCTGACGCGCCGCGGCACTTCCTTGGTGGCTTCCAGCAGGAAGGTGTAGGGCCCTGGCGTGGCCGCCTTGAGCAGCCGGTACTGCTTGTTGTCGACCCGCGCATAGGCGGCGAGCTCGCTCAGGTCGCGGCAGATCAGCGTCAGGTGGTGCTTCTCGTCGACCTGGCGGATGCGGCGCAGCTGGTCGACCGCGTCCTTGTCGTCCAGGTGGCAGGCCAGCGCATAGCTCGAATCGGTCGGCACCGCGACGATCTCGCCGCGCGCCAGCAGGGCTGCAGCCTGCTTGAGAAGGCGCTGCTGCGGGTTGTCGGGGTGGAGTTCGAAGTACTGGGCCATGCTTCATTCTGCCGGTTCAAGACTCCGCGGGCTCTATAGGCACGCGGCGCTCGCGCACCGTGAGCCAGGCGCCGGCCGCGCCGCAGATCGCGATCGTCGCGATGCCGATCAGCGAGAGCCGGTCCGGCACCTGCGAGAACATGAGCCAGCCGCCCAGCATCGCAAACGCGATCTGTGCGTAGAGGTAGGGCGTGAGCGTGGAAGCGGGCGCGCGCTGGTAGGCCAGGATCAGGATGAAATGGCCAACCGTGCCCATGAAGCCCATCAGGCACAGCAAGGCCCACCAGTGCCAGCCCGGCAGTGCCGCCCACGCGAAGGGCAGGGCGAGCGAGGCCAGCAGAGTGCCGACCCAGCCGGTATAGAAGTGCATCGTGAGCGGGTTCTCGGTCTGCGCCAGCTTGCTGGTCAGCACCTGGAACCAGGCATTGGTGAGCACCAGCCCGATCGGCAGCAGCACGGCCCAGCTGAAGGCCTCGCCGCCCGGGCGCAGGATAACCAGCGTGCCGGCGAAGCCGCCCGCCACCAGCGCCCAGCGCAGCGGCGAGACCTGTTCCTTGAGCGTGGTGGCGGCCAGGAGCGTGATGACCAGCGGCGCGATCAGCACCACCGAGGTGAATTCGGCCAGCGGCATGTAGCGCAGGCTGAGGAAGGCCAGCGTGCTCGACGCGAGCAGCAGGGCGCCGCGCAGCAGCTGGTACTTGGGGTGCTGGGTGCGCAGCAGCGCGGGGCCGTACCTGGGCAGCAGCACGACCGTGGTCGCCACCGCCTGGAAGGCGTAGCGGAACCACACGCCCATCAGAATCGGCACGCCGGCGGTCGAAAGCTTGGTGGCGGTGTCCAGCGTCGCGAAGCAGGCGACGGCCAGGATCACGAGACCGATGCCGGCGAGGATGCGCTCGGATGCGATGTCGCGCGTGCTCTTCCGGGCAGCCAGGCCGCCGCTCGTGGACGGCCCGCTCACTGGATGCGGTGCTCCAGCAGCTCCCACACCGGCGTCAGTTTGCCGGGGAGCCAGGGAAGTTTGCCCAGGTCGCAATGACTTTCGTCGGGGCTGTGGAAGTCGCTGCCGCGCGAAGCGGCGAAGCCGAACTCCAGCGCCTTGTCGGCGTATTCGACGTATTCGGCCGGCGAGTGGCTGCCGGTGACGACCTCGATCGCCCGGCCGCCGTGCTCCTTGAATTCGAGGAAGAGGGCGTACTCCTCGTTGGCCGTGAACTTGTAGCGGCCGGGATGGGCGATGACGGCCACGCCCTTCGCGCCGGTGATCCATTGCACGGCATCCTTCAGCGTGGCCCAGCGGTGCGGCACGTAGCCGGGCTTGCCTTCGGTGAGGAACTTGCGGAACACCTCGTTGGTGTCGCGGCAATGGCCCTGCTCGACCAGGAAGCGCGCGAAATGCGTGCGCGAGATGAGCTCGGGATTGCCGACGAACTTGAGCGCACCTTCGTAGGCGCCATGGATGCCGACCTTGGCCAGGCCTTCGGACATCTCCATCGCGCGTTTGCCGCGGCCGCCGCGCGTGTCGTAGAGGCCCTCGCTCATCGCCGCGTCGTCGGGGTCGAAGCCCAGGCCCACGATGTGCACCGTTTCGTTGGCGAAAGTGACCGAGATCTCGGTGCCGGTGAGGTACTTCATGCCCTGCGCGCGGGCTGCCGCGGCTGCGCGGTGCTGGCCGCCGATTTCGTCATGGTCGGTCAGGGCCCAGAGTTCGACGCCGTTGGCGGCGGCCCGGGCGGCCAGCTCTTCGGGGGTCAGGGTGCCGTCGGACACCACGGAGTGGCAGTGCAGGTCTGCATTGAGGATGGAAGACACGCCACGATCTTATTCTTTTCGTCTTTTCAGCGTTTCTTGCGCAATGCGACCCAGGCCGCGACCACGGTGAAGCTCAGCACGATCGCCACCACCACCCAGAAACCGTGCTTGTCCTCGGCCAGCGGGATGCCGCCCACGTTCATTCCGAACAGGCCGGCCAGGATGTTGATCGGCAGCGCCAGCACGGTCACCACCGTCAGCACGAACAGGCTGCGGTTGTTGTCCTCATTGACGTTGGCTGCGATCTCTTCCTGCAGCAGCTTGATGCGCTCCTGCAGCGCCCCCATGTCGCGCAGCACCACCGAGAACTCCTCGGTCGAGCCGCGCAGTTCCTGGGCATCGGCCTCGGCCATCCAGGAGGGCGGGCGCTGCAGCAGCCGGAACAGCGCCGCCGGCTCGGGGGCCAGCAGGCGCTGGAGCCGCACCAGCAGGCGGCGCATCGCGCCGAGCCGGGCGCGCTTGTGGTCGAGGCGGCCGGCCAGGAGTTCGTCCTCGATCGTGTCGATGCGCGCCGTCACGCCGCGCACGATGCTCACCAGCACCTCGGCCTGCGCGCGCAGCAGGTGTTCGAGCAGCTCGGTGGTGGAGCGCGGCGCATCGCCGGCCTTTACCGCCGTGCGCAGCGCATCGACCGAGCGCAGCGGCTTCGCGCGCGCCGTCACCACCAGGCGCGGGCCGACGCTGATCCACAGCGTGGAGATGTCCGAGGGCTCGAAACTGAATTCGAAATGCACATCGTTGATGACGGCGATCAGCGAATCGTCGGCGCGCTCGATGCGGGTCGAGTGCAGGCCGTCCTTCAGCGTCTCGAAGAAGGTGTCGGACAGGTCCGCGTGCCGCTGCAGCCAGCGCTCGGCCTGCGCGTGGCTCAGGTTGAAGTGCAGCCACAGGAAGGCGCCGGACGGCTGCTCGGCCTGCTGCAGCCAGGCGGCCGCGGCGGCCGAATCGATGGCGCGCGCCGGCTCTTCGGCCGCTGCGTCGAAGAGATAGCCGCAGATCAGGCCCGCTTCGTCTCCGCCATACGATGCGGCGGCGATATCCCGGGGTGAGGGCAAGGCGGAGCGGTTCAGAGCGTCGAAGGTCGGAAAGGCAGGCGAATCCTCCAATGCTGTGCATCTCATATGTCAGTGTCGTGACGACACGCCGAAAGCGCCTTTTCTGTCACGTGTTCGTCATGCAGGCGGGGCAGCATGGGGTTTTCCCCGTTTCGAGCCGACCATGACGCTGCCCAGCACCCTCAGCGACCACAACGACCTGATGGGGCGCATTGCCCGCGACCTCGTCGACAGCTACGACGAGGAGTTCGAGCTCGAGATCGAGGATCGCAACCTCGAGGAGCTCGAATCGGGCCGCACCGCCGACAAGGCCGCGCGCCAGGCCTATTTCAAGGAACTCTTCCGCCTGCAGGGCGAACTGGTCAAGCTGCAGGACTGGGTGCAGCACAGCCGGCAGAAGGTCGTGATCCTGTTCGAGGGCCGCGACGCGGCGGGCAAGGGCGGCGTGATCAAGCGCATCACGCAGCGGCTCAACCCGCGCGTGGCCCGCGTGGCGGCGCTGCCGGCGCCCAACGACCGCGAGCGCACGCAGTGGTACTTCCAGCGCTATGTGGCCCATCTGCCGGCCGCGGGCGAGATCGTGCTGTTCGACCGCAGCTGGTACAACCGCGCCGGCGTCGAGCGGGTGATGGGCTTCTGCACCGACGACGAGTACGAGGAATTCTTCCGCACCGTGCCCGACTTCGAGCGCATGCTGGTGCGTTCGGGCATCAAGCTCATCAAGTACTGGTTCTCGATCACCGACGAAGAGCAGCACATGCGCTTCCTGGGCCGCATCCACGACCCGCTCAAGCAGTGGAAACTGAGCCCGATGGACCTGGAATCCCGCCGCCGCTGGGAGGAGTACACCAAGGCCAAGGAAACCATGCTCGAGCGCACCCACATCCCCGAGGCGCCCTGGTGGATGGTGCAGGCGGTCGACAAGAAGAAGGCGCGCCTGAACTGCATCAACCACCTGCTGGACCAGCTGCCCTACCACGAGGTGCCGCACCCGCCCGTCGAACTGCCGGCGCGGGTGCGCAATGCCGACTACCTGCGCCAGCCGGTGCCGGAGTCGATGTACGTGCCCGAGGTGTACTAGCCTAGGCTAGGCGCAGAAGCTGCTAAGGTGTGCTGGGCCGGTGGATCCGGCCTATGCATGCACCATGGCCCGTCGCCCCCCGACCTTCGCCTCTTCGGCATTCAGTCGCGCCTACCAGCGCAGCCTGAAGGCGCTCACCAATGCCACGCTGCGCAGCGGCACGCGCATCGCGGGAGAGGTGACGCGCGCCGCCGCCAAGCAGCTCAAGCCGCCGCGCGGTCCCGGCGACTGGCTTTCCGGCATGGCCATCGGCCCCGGCGGTGCGCGCCGCTATCACTTGTACCGGCCGCCCGATCTCCAGAGCGGTGAACGCTTGCCGCTGCTGGTGATGCTGCATGGCTGCGGACAGACCGGGCGCGACTTCGCGGTCAGCACGCGCATGAACCTGCTCGCGGCACGCGAGCGCTTCTTCGTGCTCTACCCCGAGCAGGACCGGCTCGCCCATCCGCAGGGCTGCTGGAACTGGTACGACCGGCGCTCCGGCAAGGCCGATGCCGAAGCCGCGACCCTGATGGCCGCGCTCGACCAGGCCTGCATGCTCTATCCGGTGGACCGCGAGCGCGTCGCCGTGGCCGGCCTCTCCGCCGGCGCCAGCATGGCCGCCCTGCTGGCCACTCGCTACCCGGTGCGCTTCAAGGCGCTGGCCATGCACTCCGGCGTGGCGCCCGGTGCCGCCCGATCGCCGGCCACCGCGCTGGGCGCCATGCGCGGGCGCCACGTGCCGCCCATGCCCGCGACCGCGGTCGGCAAGGCCATGGGCGCTGCCGCCGCCTTCACAACGCTGCCGCCCCTGCTGGTGCTGCACGGCGATGCCGACGTCGTGGTCTCGGCCAGCAATGCGGGCAGCACGGCGGAGGTCTGGGCCACGGCCACCGGCGCCAAGCCGGGCGCCGAACGCACGCTGCAGCGCGGCAAGCGGCATGCGATGCGCGTGACCGAGTTCAAGCGCAGCGGCCGCACCTTCGTGATGCTGTGCGAGGTGGCCGGCCTGGGCCATGCATGGAGCGGCGGGGCGCCGCGGTTGCCCTTCAGCGACGCCGCCGGGCCGAACGCCACGCGCCTGATCTGGGCCTTTGCGGCCAAGCAGTTCAAGGCGGTCGCGGCGGCCTGACGCCATGCCCGGCGTTCCTTACGACCCCAGTCGCACCGCGCTCTACTCGCCCGAGCGGCGCGAGACGCTGTTCGAGCCCGGCGGGAGCTACACGCCCACGCAATGGGCTGTCGAGGCCGCGCGGCTCGCCTACTACCGCGCCGAGACTTCGGAGGCCGAGCGGCGGCGTTTGACCGAGGCGCTGCGCCACGCCGGCTTCGGCGCGCCGACGCTCATCGCGCATGCCGAGACCCACGGCTTCGCCTTTGCCGCCCTGCATGCCGACGGCAGCGCGCTGGTCGCATTCCGCGGCACGCAGCCCGACGAGATTCGCGATCACGCGACCAACCTGCAGGCGCACCAGGTCGACTGGCCCGAAGCCGGCGGCCGCGTGCACGCGGGCTTCGCGCGTTCGGCGCGCGCCCTGTGGCCCGCGGTGCGCGAGTGGGCGGAAGGCGAGGCTGCCGGCCGCAGCGCCTTGATCCTCGCCGGCCACAGCCTCGGCGGCGCGCTCGCGACGCTGATCGCGACCCTTCTGCCGCCGACCCTGCTGGTCACGCTGGGCTCGCCGCGCGTGGGCAACACCGAGTTCGTCGCGTCCCTCGCCGGGGTCGAGATCGTGCGCCTGGTCGACGGCTGCGATCTCGTGACCCAACTGCCGCCCGCCTTTTCGCTCTATGCGCATGCGGGGGCCACCAGCTATATCACCTGCGCCGGCGAGTGCCTGCACAACCCCGACGCCAGCTTCATCGAGGCCGACCGCACCCAGGGCCGCACCCGCTACGTGATCGACCATGCCTGGCGCCGCGGCGCCGTGCTGCTGCGCGACCTGGCGGACCATGCGCCGATCAACTATGCGAGGGCGTTCTTCACGTGACGGATTTAGGATGTTCTCATAATTGCTACAATTGAAGCAAAATTGAGAACATGACTGGTATTGCCGAATATCTGCTGGGTCAGACACGTTCGCGCGTGTTGGCCGACCTGTTTCTGCACCCGGAGAAGGCGCTGCACGTACGAGAGCTGGCACGCCTGACGGGCGCGTCGGCCGGCTCGCTGCATCGAGAACTGCGCGGCCTGAGCGATGCCGGGCTGTTGCGGCGCAGCGAGGTCGGCCGCCAGGTTCACTACCAGGCAAACGCGCAAAGCCCGGTGTTCAATGAACTCGCCGGCTTGCTTCGGAAGACGGCCGGGGTCGCCGACGTGCTGCGTGATGCGCTGTCCCCCCTTGGCGAATCGGTGTCGCTGGCCTTCGTCTATGGCTCGATGGCCTCGGGCGCGGAGAGCCCACGCAGCGACGTCGACGTGATGGTGCTGGGAAGCGCAGGATTCGCCGATGTCGCCTTGGCCTTGACCGAAGCCCAGGCGACCTTGGGCCGAGAGGTGAATCCCACGCCCATGAGCGTGGCGGATTTCGCAAGGAAGCTGAAGGAAGGGCAGGGCTTCGCGGTCAACGTCGCCGCCGGCCCCAAGATATGGCTGAAGGGGGAAGAAAATGACTTTGCAGAACTTGTTGAGCATCGGAAGGCTCAAGGCGCACGTCGCCACCGCACTTGAGATCAAGCGGCTGCTGGCGTCGATCGAGCGCAACCTGGCCGATTCGGCCGTGACCCAGGTCAGTGACGAAAACCGGTTCGATGCGGCCTACAAAGCAGTATGCAGTGCGCATTGGCCGCCATGATCGCGTCGGGTTACCGGCCGTCCACCAGTGAACCAGGACATCACGCCACCTTGATCCAGTCCTTGCCGCTGACGATGGGCATTGCCAACGATGCGTGGGTCGTCCTGGATGCCTTGCGCCGCAAGCGCAACTCGAACGACTACACGGGCGACGTCGTCACTGCGGACATGGCGGAGGAGTGCAGGGGACAGGCGAAGAGCTTGCTGGAGATGCTGAAGAAGCATCTGAAAAGAAATCATCCGAACCTCCTGCGCGGCTGAGCCTTGTACGCCACCCGGCGTATTCCCGCTGTGTGACCGATTCCGCAGACTCCCTCCATCGTTCAAACCACCAGGAGAAGGAGTCTTCATGCAACAACGTCGTTTCACCCTCAAGGCGCTCACCGCCGCCGTGGCGCTTGCCAGCCTGTCGGCCGTGCCGGCCTTCGCGGCCGACACCATCAAGGTCGGCGTGCTGCACTCGCTGTCGGGCACGATGGCGATCTCGGAAACCGTGCTCAAGGACACCGTGCTCATGGCGATCGACGAGATCAACGCCAAGGGCGGCGTGCTCGGCAAGAAGCTCGAGCCCGTGGTGGTCGACCCGGCCTCCAACTGGCCGCTCTTCGCCGAGAAGACCAAGCAGCTGCTCGGCCAGGACAAGGTCTCGGTGATCTTCGGCTGCTGGACCTCGGTGTCGCGCAAGTCGGTGCTGCCGGTGGTCGAGGAAATGAACGGCCTCCTGTTCTACCCCGTGCAGTACGAGGGTGAAGAGCTCAGCAAGAACGTGTTCTATACCGGCGCCGCGCCCAACCAGCAGGCCATTCCGGCGGTCGACTACCTGATGAGCAAGGACGGCGGCGGCGCCAAGCGCTGGGTGCTGCTGGGCACCGACTACGTCTACCCGCGCACCACCAACAAGATCCTGCGCGCCTACCTCAAGAGCAAGGGCGTGAAGGATTCGGACATCGACGAGAAGTACACGCCCTTCGGCCACAGCGACTACCAGACCATCGTGGCCGACATCAAGAAGTTTTCTTCCGGCGGCAAGACGGCCGTGGTGTCGACCATCAACGGCGACTCCAACGTGCCCTTCTACAAGGAGCTCGGCAATGCCGGCCTGAAGGCCAAGGACGTGCCGGTGGTCGCCTTCTCGGTCGGCGAAGAGGAACTGCGCGGCGTCGACACCAAGCCGCTGGTGGGCCACCTGGCCGCATGGAACTACTTCATGTCGATCAAGAACCCGACCAACACGGCGTTCATCAAGCAGTGGAGCGACTACGCCAAGGCCAAGAACATCGCCGGCCACAAGGACAAGCCGCTCACCAACGATCCGATGGAAGCCACCTACATCGGCATCCACATGTGGAAGCAGGCAGTCGAGAAGGCCAAGAGCACCGACACCGACAAGGTGATCGCGGCGATGGCGGGCCAGACCTTCACCGCGCCTTCGGGCATCGTCTCGAAGATGGACGAGAAGAACCATCACCTGCACAAGAGCGTGTTCATCGGCGAGATCAAGGCCGACGGCCAGTTCGGCGTGGTGTGGAAGACGCCGGGTCCGGTCAAGGCCAAGCCGTGGAGCCCATACATCGAAGGCAACGACAAGAAGCCGGATCAGCCGGCTGGCAAATCGCTGTAGTTCGACTCTGAAAGCGGCGCGCCACGGCGCGCCGCTTCGTGATGAAGGTTGTTCGCCTTCACCTGTTCGATTCTTCTCACCGGCTTCCCATGCTCCGGAACATTCTTTCATCCGCGTTCGCTGCTGCGCTTCTGCTGACAAGCGCCGCCCACGCGCTGACCGCCGACGAAGCCAAGGCCATCGCTTCGGGCGATTCCGAAAACCGCATCGCCGCGCTCAACAAGGCCGTCGTCACGGCCGACGAGAAGACTTCGGCCTTCATCCAAGCGATGACCGACGATGCGGTCAAGTACACCGAGGACAAGGTGTTCGTCATCAAGGACGACAAGGCCTACGACCCCGTGAGCGGCGCCGAACAGAAGCTGCCCGAGAACGCCGAAGACGTGGTCAACAACAACCTGATGCGCGGCGCGCTCGACGCCGCGCAGGCCGCGCTCAAGCTCACGAGCAAGGACGAAGCGGTGCGCGCCGAGGCGGCGCAGGCGCTCTTCAAGGAGCCTGACGAGTCGCGCCTGCCATTGGTCGAGAAGGCGCTGGCCGCCGAGACCAACGCAGGGATCAAGGCCCGGCTCGAACTGGTGCGCGCCGCCAGCATGCTGAGCAGCGCCGACAAGGCCAAGCGCATCGCCGCGGCCAAGGCGCTCGGCGAGAGCCGCAATCCCGACACCAAGCTGCTGCTCAACCAGCGGCTTGCCGACGAGACCGACCCCGAGGTCAAGGCTGTCATCGATGCGTCCATTCGCAGCATCGACGGCGCGCTGGTCTGGGGCGACCGCATCAATGCGATCTTCAGCGGCATCAGCCTCGGCTCGGTGCTGCTGCTGGCCGCGCTCGGCCTCGCCATCACCTACGGGCTGATGGGCGTGATCAACATGGCGCACGGCGAGCTGATGATGATCGGCGCCTACGCCACCTACGTGATGCAGGGCATCTTCCAGCGCTACATGCCCGAAGCCGCCTTCGGCTGGTATCTGGTGGCCGCGATTCCCGTCGCCTTCCTGGCCTCGGCGCTGGTCGGCGCCGTGCTGGAGCGCGGCGTGATCCGCTTCCTCTACGGCCGCCCGCTCGAGACCCTGCTCGCCACCTGGGGCATCAGCCTGATGCTGCAGCAGCTGGTGCGTTCGCTATTCGGCGCCCAGAACGTCGGCGTCGAGAACCCGGCCTGGATGAGCGGCGGCTTCACGATGCTGAGCAACGTGACGCTGCCCTGGAACCGCATCTGCATCGTCATCTTCGCGGGGCTGGTGCTCTTGGCGATGGGCTGGCTCATCGGCCGCACGCGCCTCGGCCTCTTCGTGCGCGGCGTCACCCAGAACCGGCCGATCGCCTCCTGCATGGGCGTGAACACGGCACGCATCGACACCTATGCCTTCGCGCTCGGCTCCGGCATCGCGGGGCTCGCGGGCTGCGCGCTCTCGCAGATCGGCAACGTGGGGCCCGACCTCGGCCAGAGCTACATCGTCGATTCGTTCATGGTGGTGGTGATGGGCGGCGTCGGCCAGCTTGCCGGCACCGTGTACGCGGCGATGGGGCTGGGCGTGCTCAACAAGTTCATCGAGGGCTGGGCCGGCGCGGTGCTCGCGAAGATCGCGGTGCTGGTCTTCATCATCATCTTCATCCAGAAGCGGCCGCAGGGCATCTTCGCAGTCAAAGGTCGGAGTGCCGAGGCATGACCCGAGTCGCACTTCCTTCCAAGGGCCCGCTCCTGAGCGGCAAGGGCTGGACCGCCTTCTTCGTCGCGCTGATCGCCGTCTGCGCGCTGGCGCCGGTGCTCAACCTGCTGGTGCCCGCGGGCAGCCCGCTTCACATGAGCGACTACGCGGTGGCGCTCGTCGGCAAGATCATGTGCTACGCCATCTGCGCGCTGGCCATGGACCTGATCTGGGGCTACACCGGCATCCTGTCTCTCGGCCACGGCCTTTTCTTCGCATTGGGCGGCTACATGATGGGCATGTACCTCATGCGCCAGATCGGCCGCGACGGCAACTACAAGAGCGACCTGCCGGACTTCATGGTCTTCCTCGACTGGAAGACGCTGCCCTGGCACTGGACCTTCAGCGACAGCTTCGTCGCCACGCTGGTGCTGATCGTCGCGGTGCCGGGCCTGATCGCCTTCGTGTTCGGGTTCTTCGCCTTCCGCTCGCGCATCAAGGGCGTGTACTTCTCGATCATCACGCAGGCCATGACCTTCGCGGCGATGCTGCTGTTCTTCCGCAACGAGACCGGCTTCGGCGGCAACAACGGCTTTACCGACTTCAAGCGCATCCTCGGCGTGCCGATCGCGACGCAGGAGATGCGCATGACCCTCTTCGCGCTCACCGGCCTCACGCTGCTCGGCTTCTTCCTGTTCGCCAGATGGCTGATCGCGAGCAAGTTCGGCCGCGTGCTGCAGGCGATTCGCGATGCCGAATCGCGCGTGATGTTCTCGGGCTACAACCCGCTGCCCTACAAGCTCACGACCTGGGTCATCTCGGCCGTCATGTGCGGCGTGGCCGGCGCGCTCTACGTGCCGCAGGTGGGCATCATCAATCCCGGCGAGATGAGCGCCGCCAACTCGATCGAGATCGCGATCTGGGCCGCGGTCGGCGGCCGCGCCACGCTGATCGGCCCGATCCTCGGCGCCTTCATCGTCAACGGCGCCAAGAGCTGGCTCACGGTCGCCTACCCCGAGTACTGGCTCTACTTCCTCGGGGCCCTCTTCATTGCTGTCACGCTGTTTCTGCCGAACGGCATCGTGGGCTTGATCAAGAAATGGGCGTCCAGGGAGAAGGCGCCGAGCGAAGGCCGGCGCGAGGGGCAGCGCGCCATGGCCGCCGGTCAGGGCGTCGAGCCTTCTGCGCTTGCGCCGCTGGCGGTGGAAACCAAGGGAGCCCGCGCATGACGCCCGATCTGATGGAAGCGGGCGCGGAGCGCATCGCGCGGCACAGCCACGGCGCGCACGCCAGCCTGACCGAATCGGGCGGACGCGAAGCCGGCTACGGCCGACATGCGGCGGCGGGCGAGGTCGACATCACGCACGGCCGCATCCTTTACCTCGAGGACGTGAGCGTGAGCTTCGACGGCTTCAAGGCCATCAACAAGCTCTCGCTCGACATCGCACCGGGCGAGCTGCGCTGCATCATCGGCCCCAACGGCGCCGGCAAGACCACGATGATGGACATCATCACCGGCAAGACTCGGCCCGACGAAGGCACCGTGTTCTTCGGCAGCACCATCGACCTGCTGCGCCACAAGGAGGCCGAGATCGCCCAGCTTGGCATCGGCCGCAAGTTCCAGAAGCCGACAGTGTTCGAACACCTCACGGTGTTCGAGAACCTCGAGCTCGCGCTCAAGACCGACAAGGGCGTGAAGGCGTCGATGCTGTTCAAGCTCGATTCGGCGCAGTGCGACCGGCTGGCCGAGGTGCTGCACACCATCCATCTCGAAGGCAGCGTGCTGCGGCTGGCGGGCAACCTGAGCCACGGGCAGAAGCAATGGCTCGAGATCGGCATGCTCCTGATGCAGGACCCGAAGCTGCTGCTGCTGGACGAGCCGGTGGCGGGCATGACCGACGAGGAGACCGCGCGCACCGCGGAGCTCTTCCTCAAGCTCAAGGGCCAGCACTCGCTGATGGTGGTGGAGCACGACATGAGCTTCATCCGCACCATCTCCGAGATCGTGACGGTGCTGTGCGACGGGTCGGTGCTGGCGCAGGGGACGCTGGACGAGGTGCAGGCGGACGAGCGCGTCATCGAGGTCTATCTGGGAAGGTGACCATGCTTTCAGTCAAGAACATCCACCAGTACTACGGCGGCTCCCACATCCTTCGCGACGTGAGCTTCGAGGCCCATGCCGGCAAGGTCACCGTGCTGCTCGGCCGCAACGGCGTCGGCAAGACCACGCTGCTCAAGTCCTTGATGGGCCTGGTGCCGATCAAGAGCGGCAGCATCGAATTCGACGGCGTGCCGATCCACAAGAAGACGCCCTACGACCGCGCCCGCGCCGGCATGGGCTTCGTGCCGCAGGGCCGCGAGATCTTCGCGCGGCTCACGGTCGAGGAGAATCTGCGCATGGGCCTGGCCTACAAGTCGGGCAGCACGCCGGTGCCGCCGGAACTCTTCGAAGTGTTCCCGGTGCTCAAGCAGATGCTCAACCGCCGCGGCGGCGATCTCTCGGGCGGGCAGCAGCAGCAGCTCGCGATTGCCCGCGCGCTCGCGCCCAACCCCAAGCTCCTGATCCTCGATGAGCCGACCGAAGGCATCCAGCCCAGCATCATCAAGGACATCGGCCGCGTGATCCGCATGCTGGCCGAGCGCGGCGACATGGCCATCGTGCTGTGCGAGCAGTACTACGACTTCGCGCAGGAACTGGCCGACGACTACCTCGTGATGGAGCGCGGCGAGGTGATCGCGCGCGGTCTCGGCAAGGACATGGAAGCGCAGGGCGTGCGCCAGCTGGTCGCGATCTGAGCGCGCCCGCAGGCCGGCCGCGCCCGATGGCGGTACGCTCCGGGCATGCAGGAATTGATTGCTCTGATGGTCGACCACGCGATCGCCGTGGTGTTCCTCGTGAGCTTCGCGGCCCGCGTCGGGCTGCCGGTGCCGGCAGCGCCAGTGCTGGTGGTGGCGGGCGGATTGGCGGCCGTAGCGGAGCCGGCCCTCCTCGCAACCATGGTGCTGGCCGCGGTGCTCGCCAACGTGCTGGGCGACGGCGTCTGGTTCTACACCGGCCGCACCTACGGCTACCGCTTCATGCGCCTGCTCTGCAAGATCTCGATCTCGCCGGACTCCTGCGTGCGGCGCAGTGAAACGCTGATCGGCCGCTGGGGCGGCCTGTCGCTGGTGGCCGCCAAGTTCGTGCCCGGCGTCTCGGTGGTGGCGCCGCCGATGGCCGGTGCGCTGGGCATGTCCACGCCGCGCTTCCTGGTCTTCGAGACGGCGGCCGCGCTGCTGTGGGCCGGCGTGTTCCTGGGCCTGGGCTGGCTGTTCCGCGAGCAGATCGAGGCGGTGCTGGAGGCGCTGGCCAATACCGGCAGCGCCGCGACCGCGGCGCTGGTGGTCGTGCTGGCGGCCATGCTGGCGCTGCGCTGGTGGCGCCGCCGCGCCATGCTCCGCATCACCAGGATGCCGCGCGCCACCATCGACGAACTGCTTGCCCTGATGGAAGGCGAGGCACCGCCGCTCGTGGTCGACGTGCGCGGCGAGGCCGGCGTGCAGGTCGATCCGCGACGCATCCCGGGCGCGCTGCCGATCCCGCTGAAGGCCTTGCAGCAGCGGCGAGGGGAACTGCCCTTCGAGGACAGGGGACGCGAGATCATCCTGTACTGCAACTGTCCCAACGAGGTGTCGGCCGCATTGGCCGCGCAGGCCTTGATGGCGCGCGGCTTCGTGCGCGCGCGGCCGCTCGCCGGCGGGCTCGAAGCCTGGGTGGAGGCTGGGCGGCCGACCACGCAGCACTGAAGTTCAGGGGGCCAGCAGCCGCAGCAGGGTGTTGGCGACCACCAGCGTCGCCTTGTGCAGTTCGTCCAGCGGAACGCGCTCGTCGGCGCGGTGGCCGTTGGCTTCGAGCAGCGTCTGCGGGCCGGCGCCGTACATCACGGTGGGGATGCCGGCCTCGCTGTAGAGGCGCGCATCGGTATAGAGCGGCACGCCGATCGGCGTCACGGGCTTGCCCATCACGGCGCTGGCCTCGCAGCACACGAGATCGGCCAGCGCCTGGGCGCCGGGCGCCGGTGCGAACGGCTGGGCCAGCAGGATCTGCCTGATCTCTACCGAGATGCCCGGCAGCGCGCAGCAGGCGTCCTCGATCACGCCGCGCAGTTCGGCCTCCGCGGCTTCTGGGACTTCCTCCGGAACGATGCGCCGGTCGATCCGCAGGAGGAGCCTGTCGGCGACCACGTTGGTGTTGATGCCGCCGTCGATGAGGCCGACCACCATCGTCGGATGCGTGATGCCGGGCGTCTGCGAAGGCCGGCCGGTCAACGCATCGCGGTAGCGGTAGAGCGCGGGCAGGAGCGTGGCCGCGGCCTCGATCGCATCGTGGCCGGTGTCGGGCCGCGCCGCATGGGCCGACTTGCCGCGCACCGTCACCTCCAGGTGCAGGCAGCCGTTGTGGGCCACCACCACGTGGTGCGAGAAGGCGGCGGAGAGCACGTAGTCGGGCCGGCTCAGGCCCTGCGAATGAATCCAGCCCGGTCCGGTCATGCCGCCGGTTTCCTCGTCGTAGGTGAAGTGCAGTTCGACCGTGCCGGCCAACGGCATGCCGGATGCGTGCAGCTGCTTCAGCGCGCGCAGGGCAAAGGCATAGGTCGTGAAATCGGACTTCGACACCGCTGCACCGCGGCCGTAGAGCCAGCCGTCCCGCACTTCGCCGCCATATGGGTCGACGCTCCAGCCCGAGCCCGGCGGCACGACGTCGCCATGGGCGTTGAGCGCCACCACGGGACCGTCGCCGAAGCGTTCGCGCACGATCAGGTTGGTGACGCTGCGCATGCCGTGCGCCGCCGCGAATTCGGCCGGCACCGCATGCCTTTCGACCTCGAAATCCATGCCCTCGAGCAGGCGGGCAGTGAGCTCCGCATGCGGCGCGCAGTCGCCGGGCGGATTGTCGGAAGGGCATTGCACCAGTTGCGCGAGCGTGCGCACCTGCTCGTCGAAATGCGTGTCGATGAACTGGCGCAGCGTGTCGCGCGCGGAAGAAGAGTCGGTCATGGTGGGAGGTCAGAGAAAACGGTCGATGCGAAACGGGGTGATGTCGATCTCGGTGCTGCCGTGCACGATCAGGTCGGTCACGAGCTGCGCGACGACGGGCGCCAGCGTGTAGCCGTTGGAGCTGACGGCGTTGTAGAAGCCGGGCACGCCGGGCACCTCGCCGAGGATCGGCGCGCCGTCGATGTTGACGTTCATGCCGGCCCAGCAGCGCACCATGTGCAGGCCGCTCACGGCGGCAAGCACCCGGCGCGCCACCCACAGGCTGCCCTCGATGCTGGCGCGCTCGGCGCGGTTCAGGCGCATGCCTTCGTGAAAGGCGGCCGTCCAGCCGCCGCCGATGATGAGTCCGCCGCTGGCCGCCTGCTTGAGGCTCAGGTGCCGGTCGGCATGTGCGATCAGGTGGTCGACCAGCGGCGGTGCCGGCTCGGTGACGATCATCTGCAGTGGCGCGCCCTTGACGGGGATCTTCACGCCCAGCATGTCGCCGACCGTGCTCGACCAGGCGCCGCTCGCGTTGACGATGCGGCCCGCGTGAATGGTGCCGCGCGAGGTGTGGACGATGAAGCCGGCCTGGTCGCCGGGCAGCCGCTCGATGTCCTGCACGTCGCAGCCGCGCAGCATGCGCGCGCCTTGCTGCTGCGCGCGCGTCGCCACCGCATAGGTCGCGCGCAGCGGATTGATCTTGCCTTCCATCGGGCACAGCTCCGCACCCAGCAGCTGTTCCGAAAGGGCGGGCGAGAGCCGGCGCAGCTCGGCGCCGTCGATCACCTGCGCATCGATGCCGTGGCTGCGCTCCAGCGCGGCCTTGGCCTCGATGAAGCGCATGCCGGCCACGCTGTCGGCCACCATCAGGCCGCCGGTGATCTTGATCTCGAGGTCCTCGCCGCAATCGGCCTCGATCTGCTGCCAGAGGCGCACCGACATCGGCCCGAGCGGCAGCGTGGCCGCGGCCGGGCCGCCGCCTTCCTGCGCCTTGGCGCCGAAGTCGAAGGACAGCAGCTGCACGTGGAGGCTGCCCGCGTTGGCGCCGGAGGCCTGCAGGTTGATGTCGTCGCGCTCCACCACCGTGACCTCCCGGCCGGCCTTCGACAGGTAGTAGCCGAGGCACGATCCGAGCACGCCGGCGCCGATCACCAGCACCTCGGTGTGCAGCGGTGCGAAGGGCGTGTGCTCCACGGGCCGGGCGAGGTTGGGGGTGATGGCCGGCTTATGGCCGCCCCATTCGGGCTTCTCGAAGCCCAGCGCACCGGCCGGCACCGGCTTGGCCGGCGGGCGCGGCGCGAAGTACTGCTCGACCTCGGGCGCTCGTCCCGTCAGCTCGCCCACGAGCTTGGCCGCAGTCACCGCGCAGTAGCGCCCCTGGCACCGCCCCATGCCCAGGCGCGTGTTGCGCTTGAGCGCGGCCAGCGTGTCGCGGCCGGCGCGGATCTGCTCGCGCACCGAACCGAAGCTGATCTCCTCGCAGCGGCACAGCAGCGTGTCGTCGGGCGTCGTTGCGAGCGAGACCGGCGGCGCCTGGTAGAGCGACCACAGCGCCTGCTGGAAGCGCTCGGCCTGCCGCAATTGGCCGAGCTCCTTGCGCGGCTCGGGCGCGGGCAGGTTCAGGTTGCGTGCCGCCGCCGTGCCGGCCAGCGTCCCGCGCGCCAGAGCGACGCGCGAGCCGCCCAGGTCGGCGCCGTCGCCCACGACGAACACGCCGGGCAGGCTGGTGGCGCCGTCTTCGCGCGTCACCGTGGCGAGGTAGCCGAGATGGCGATCCACCGTGCGGTGCTCGCAGCCCAGCATGCGCGCCAGTTCGGTGGAAGGAATGAAGCCGTAGCCCAGGCACAGCGTGTCGGCCTCGAAACGCAGCGCCGCCGATTGCCCATCGATTGCTGCGGCCTGCACGGCGCGCAGTTCGTCCTCGCCTTCGGCTGAGACCACCGCATGGCCCCACAACAATGGCACGCGATGGGCGCGCAGCTGCCGCATGTAGCGCCAGCCGTCGCGCAGCAGATCGGGTGCGGTGCGCGCGGCCGTCCACAGTTGCCGCCACTGGCGCGGTGAAGGGCGCGCGGCCGATTCGAGCACCGCGACGACTTCGGCGCCGCCCGCCAGCAGTTCCGCGGCCAGCTGCAGGTTGAGCGGCCCATTGCCCGCGATCACCACCCTTTGGCCCGGCGCCACGCGGTAGGCCCGCGCCAGCGTCTGGGCGGCGCCGGTGCTCATCACGCCGGGCAGCGTCCAGCCGGGGAAGGGCACCGGGCGCTCGTAGGCGCCCGGTGCGATCACGAGCTGCCGGCAGCCGATGACGGTCGCGTGCCCGTCGATCAGCGCGCCGACCTCCCGGGGCGAGAACGCGGCCCACACCTGTGCGCCTTGCTGCACGGTGACGCCTGCAGCGCGCACTTGCTGTTCGAGCGCGAGGCCATCCGCGAACTGGCGATCGGATGGCGCGGTCGCCTGGTGGGAGGGCGCCAGCGGCTTGTAGAACTGCCCGCCCGGCTGCAGGCGCTCGTCGAGCACGAGCACCTCGGCCCCGGCACGCCGCGCCGCGAGCGCCGCCGACAGGCCCGCCGGCCCGGCGCCGACGACCAGCAGGTCGACCTGCCGGCCTGCCGGCTCGGCGGCCGCTTCGGACGCGAGCGGGCGCAGCGGCTCCGCCGGCGTTCCTGCCGGCATGGCGGAGCGCACCTGCTGGCCCTCGGCCACCTTGGTGAGGCAGGCGCGCTGGCTGGCTTGGCCATCCACCGTCACCAGGCAATCGAAGCAGGCGCCCATGCCGCAGTACAGGCCCCGGTTCTCGCCGCCGCGGGTGTGGCGCAGCTGCCGGATGCCGCCGGCGGCCAGGGCGGCGGCAATGGTCTCGCCCTCCAGGCCGTCGATGGGCCGGCCGTCGTACCAGAAGCGCACGGGGCGCCCGCTCGCAGTGATGGAAGGGTGGATCAGTCTGGCGCTCATTGCAGATCGAAGCAAAAACCGCATTGACGCGATTCAATGTATACGTATACTACACGTATACATATACTTCGTCATTCGATTTTTCACCGAGGACCGTGCAATGACAGCGTTCCGAGGCACCTACACGGTGCTCATCACCCCCATGACCGCCGACGGCAAGCACGTGGACGTGCCGGCACTGAAGAAGCTGGTCGACTGGCAGATCGAGGAGGGCATCCACGGGCTCATCCCCTTGGGAAGCACCGGCGAATTCCTGTCGCTGACGGCCGAGGAAAGACAGTTGGTGATCGAAACCTGCGTGAGCACGACAGCAAAACGCGTGCCCGTGCTGATCGGCACCGGCGCGGAGTGGACCGACGAGTGCGTGCGGTTGAGCCGCGAGGCCGAGACCATGGGCGCCGACGGCGTCATGATCATTCCGCCCTTCTACAGCACGCCCACCGACGACGAGCTGTTCGCGCACTACCGCAAGGTGGGCGAGGCGATCGGCATCCCGATCATGGTCTACAACAACCCGGCCACGGCCAACGTCGACCTCAAGCCCGAGCTGGTGGCGCGCCTCTCGCGCATCGACAACTGCAAGTACATCAAGGAGTCGACGCTCGAGGTCACGCGCGTGCGCGACATCATCGAGCTCTGCGGCGACCGCATGACGGTGTTCGCCGGCATCCTCGGCTACGAATCCTTCTGGCTCGGCGCCCAGGGCTGGGTCGCGGTGTGCTCCAACCTGATCCCGAAGATGTCGGCGCGCCTCTTCGAGCTGGTCGCCGACGAACGCGACATGCCTGCCGCGCTTGCGCTCTACAAGAAGATGCTGCCGATCGTGCGCTGGGTCGGCGGCCACCGCTACGTCGCCGCTTCCAAGGACGGCCTCTCGATGATGGGCCTGCCGGTCGGCAAGCCCCGCGCGCCGCGCCTGCCGCTGCCCGAGGCCGACGCGGTCGATCTTCGGCGCGCGCTCGACCAGCTCGGCCTGCTCGACTCGATCCGCGCCTGAGCGCCCCCTTTCCCCTTTCTCGTCTCGTCCATCTCCTGAAGGAATCCATCATGAAATTGCTTCCCGCTCTCGCATCGGCATTGGCTCTGTTCGTCTTCAGCATGGACGGGGTTCAAGCTCAAGCCCAGGCCCAGGCCTGCAAGTCGCCGGTGCCCGACTCGGCCCTGGTCAAGAAGGGCACGCTGGTGATGTCGGTCAACCCGACCTTGCCGCCGATGCAGTTTGTCGACCAGTCCGGCGCGCTCAAGGGCATGCGCGTGGAGCTCGGCGAGGCCATCGCCAAGCGCCTGTGCCTCACGCCCGAATACGTGCGCATCGAGTTCTCGGCCATGATCCCGGGCCTGCAGGCCGGGCGCTGGGACGTGATCAACACCGGCATCTTCTACACCGAGGAGCGCGCCAAGCTGATGCAGATGCTGCAGTACGAAGACCAGGCCATCAGCATCAGCACGGCCAAGGGCAACCCGCTCAAGATCAGCAAGCCCGACGACCTCTCGGGCAAGAGCATCGGCGTGGAGATCGGTGGCTTCGAGGAGCGCAAGGCGCGCGAGCTCGACAAGCAGCTCACCGACAAGGGCATGAAGGGCATGACCATCCGCACCTTCGAGAACTTCGCGATGGCCTTCCAGTCGCTGCGCGCGGGCCAGGTCGAGGTGGCGCTGTCGATCGACTCCACCGGCGCCGAATACCAGAAGCGCGGCGATTTCGACCGCGTGCTGAACGGCCTGTTCCCGACCCCGGTGGCGCTGGCCACGCGCAACAAGGAACTTGCGGTCGCGATGGCCAAGGTGCTCAACGACATGAAGGCCGACGGCAGCTTCCAGAAGCTGTTCGACCAGTACGGCGTGAAGGCGATCGACGGCGCCGTGACCGTCAAGGGCCCCGCGAGCTGAGCGCGCTGCGGCCCCTCCGTACACGAAGGAAAGTCCATGGGACAAGGCTGGAACTGGTCGGGGTTCGCCGACTATCTGTTCAATCCGTACATCCTGAGCGGCGCCGTGACCACGCTGTGGCTCACGCTCGCGGCGATCGCCGGCGGGCTGGTCCTCGGATGCGCGCTGGCCTTGGCCCGGCTGTCGAGCCAGCGCTGGCTGACCGGGCCGGCGCACTTCTATATCTGGGTGTTCCGCGGCACGCCGCTGCTGGTGCAGCTGATCATCATCTACACCGGCCTGCCGCAGCTCGGGCTCAAGCTGTCGGTGATCGAGTCGGCGCTGCTCGGCCTGATCCTCAATGAAGCGGCCTACCTCGCGGAGATCGTGCGCGGCGGCATCCAGTCGGTGCCGGTGGGCCAGACCAACGCGGCGCGCGCCGTCGGCTTCAGCAACGCGCAGACCATGCGCTACATCGTCATGCCGCAGGCGATGCGGCTCATCATCCCGACACTGGGCAACAGCATCAACGGCCTGCTCAAGACCACTTCGATCACCTCGGTGATCTCGATGGAGGAGCTGCTGCGCCGCACGCAGGTGCTGATCCAGGAGAAGTTCATGGTGCTCGAGCTCTTCCTCGTCGCCGCCATCTACTATCTGCTGATGACCACCGCGTGGGACTTCGTCCAGCGCCGCATCGAGCGCCACTACGGCCGGGCCTACGGCAACGCGAGCGCGCCGGTCGTGGCCGCCGACGTCGTGCTCGAGCAGCGCTAGCCGGAGACCTCCCATGAGCAGCTACGACCTGATCCTTCGCAATGCCGACATCGCCACCGTCGGCGACCGCTACCGCGCCGACATCGGCGTGCGCGACGGCCGCATCTACGCCATCGCGCAGGGACTCGATGCCGCTGCAGCGCGCGAGATCGACGCGGCCGGCCGCCTGGTCACGCCCGGCGGCGTCGACGGCCACTGCCATTTCGACCAGCCGACCAGCGACGGCTCGCGTTTCGCCGACGACTTCTTCACCGGCACGCGCTCCGCCGCCTGCGGCGGCACCACGACCGTGCTGCCCTTCGCCACCCAGCAGAAGGGGCGCAGCATCCAGGAAGCGGTCGACGACTACCACCGGCGCGCCGAGGGCAAGGCGGTGATCGACTACGCCTTCCACCTGATCGTCGCCGACGCCACCAAGGACGTGACGCAGCGCGAACTCCCGGCATTGATCGAGAAGGGCTACACCTCCTTCAAGATTTACATGACCTACGACGATCTGAAGCTGAACGACCGGCAGCTCATCGAGGTGCTCGCGGTCGCGCGCCGGCATGGCGCGATGACCATGATCCACGCCGAGAACAGCGACTGCATCGCCTGGCTCACCGAGCAGCTGCTCGATGCCGGCCTCACGGCCCCGCGCTACCACGGCAGCTCGCGGCCGATGGCCGTGGAGCGCGAGGCCACGCACCGGGCCATCGCGCTGGCCGAGCTGGTCGACACGCCGATCCTGATCGTGCATGTGTCGGGCCGCGAGGCGGTCGAGCAGATCCACTGGGCGCGCGGGCGCGGGCTGCCCATCCACGCGGAAACCTGCCCGCAGTACCTGTTCCTGAGCGCCGAGGATCTGGGCATCGATCCCGACGACCCGATGCACGGCGCGCGCTGCATCTGCAGTCCGCCGCCGCGCGACAAGGCCAATCAGCAGTTCATCTGGAACGGGCTCGCGAGCGGGCTCTTCACCATCTTCTCGTCCGACCACGCACCCTTCAACATCAACGGCGCCGACGGCAAGCGCGTCGCCGGCGATCAGCCTTCCTTCGACCGCATCCCCAACGGCATTCCGGGCGTGGAGACGCGCCTGCCGCTGCTGATGAGCGAAGGCGTGCTCGCGGGCCGCATCGACATCCATCGCTTCGTCGAGCTCACCTCCACCAACCCGGCGCGCCTCTATGGCCTGTACCCGACGAAGGGAACGATCGCGGTCGGCAGCGATGCCGACTTCGTGGTGTGGGACGTCTTCGGCCCGGGGCAGGAGAAGCGGATCTCCAACGACATGCTCCATCACGCGGCCGACTACACGCCTTACGAAGGCATGCAGCTGCGTGCCTGGCCCGGCGTCACGCTCTCGCGTGGGCGCGTGGTCTGGCAGGACGGTGTGTTCTCGGCCGAGGCCGGCTCGGGCCGCTTCCAGCCCTGCCTGCGGCCGCGCGCGCCGAACGACGGCAACCCGTTGGACAAGTGGCTGTGACGATTGCCGCCCTCGCAATGCCGGCCTGATAAGCTTTTCCCCGCCCCCTCGTGGAATCAGCCTCCTCTCGCATGCCAAGCCTCCCCAGTCCGGCGCAACCCGCCACCATCACGATCGCACCGCTCGAGGTGCGCTCCGCCAGCCTTGCCGAGCAGGCCTACGAACGGTTGCGCACGCTGATCCTCGACCGCCAGATCTCGGCCGGCAGCCCGCTGCAGGAAGCGCGCCTGGCCGAAGACCTGCGCATCTCGCGCACGCCGATGCGCGAAGCGCTGGTGCGCCTGGCCGGCGAGGGGCTGCTGGTGCGGCGCGACGCGCGCTCCTATGCCGTGCGCGCGCTGGGCACCAAGGAATACTTCGACTGCATGCGGGCGCGCGAGGTGATCGAGTGCGAGGCCATCGCGCTCGCCGTCGGCAAGATCACGGATGCGGAGATCGACACGCTCGAGGCGGACATCCGCGCGCTCGACAGCGGCGAGCACAACGAAACCGAGCACTGGCACTTCGACGACCGCTTCCATCTGCTGATCGCCACCGCCAGCGGCAACGTGGTGTTCCCGCGGCTGGTGGAGGAACTGCGCGTGAATGCGCGGCTGTTCCGCCTGCACAGTCCGCTGCATCGGCAGCGCGAGAACCACGACGAGCACGGCGAGATCGTCCGCGCGCTGCGCGCCCGGGATCCGGAGCGGGCCAGGACGGCGATGCGCGAACACCTGCGCAGCCTGCAGGAAGACGTCAAGCGCGCTCTTGTCGAGTGATGGCGGCGGCGTCGCCGTCCGTATGCAATCCGAGCGGCGGCGCCACGTCCTCGAGCGGCCTGCGCTCCGCATCCACCGCCCAGCGCAGCGCGAGCAGCCCGGCCACGATGACGAGCGCCGCGCCGATCGCATAGCCGATGGCCACGGCGCCGCGGTTGCCGGTTTCGATCAAGGCGCCGAACAGCACCGGCGCCACGAAGCCGCCGGCCCCGGTGCCCACGGCATAGAAGATCGCGATCGCGATCGCGCGCATCTCGAGCGGGAACACCTCGCTCACCGTGAGGTAGGCCGAGCTGGCCGCCGCCGATGCGAGAAAGAACACCGCCGACCAGCACAGTGCCTGGCTGCGCGCATCGAGCCAGCCCTGCATGAAGGCCCAGCCGGTCAGCGCCAGCCCCACGCCCGAGAGCACATAGGTCAGCGCGATCATGCGGCGCCGGCCCACGCGATCGAACAGCGGGCCCAAGAGCAGCGGCCCCAGCACGTTGCCGAGCGCGAACGGAAAGATGTAGAGCGCCACCTTGCCCTCGGCCACGCCGTGAAAGCGCGTCAGCACCAGCGCGTAGGTGAAGAAGATCGCGTTGTAGAAGAAGGCCTGCGAGATCATCAGCGCCAGCGCCACCATGCTGCGCTGCGGGTAGCGCGAGAGCAGCACGTGCGCGACCTCGCGCCAGCCGGGGCTTGCGCGGCCGCCGAAGTGCACCCGGCCCACGGCGCGCGGCAGCGGACCCTGCTGCGCCTCGATCTCGGCCTCGATGCCCGCAACGATGAGTTCGGCCTCTTCGGCCCGGCCATGCGCCATCAGCCAGCGCGGGCTCTCGGGCACGTTGCGCCGCACCAGCAGGATCGCCACTGCGAGCAGTGCACCGAGCCCGAAGCCGGCCCGCCAGCCCCACACAGGGCCCAGCACCTGCGGATCGAGCAGCCACAGGCTCAGCCCGGCGCCGAGCGCCGCGCCGACCCAGAAGCTGCCATTGATGGCCAGGTTCACGCGCCCGCGCACGCGCGCCGGAATCAGCTCGTCGATGGCCGAGTTGATGGCCGCGTACTCGCCGCCGATACCCAGGCCGGTGAGAAAGCGGCACAGCGCGAAGAAGGCGAAGTCGGGCGAGAAGGCGGTCGCCAGCGTGGCCAGCGCATAGACCGCGAGCGTGATGAGGAACAGCTTCTTGCGGCCCAGCCGGTCGGTCAGCCGGCCGAAGAGCAGCGCGCCGATCACCGCGCCGCCGACGTAGAGCGAGCCCGACCAGCCGATCTGCGCGGCGCTCAAGCCCAGCGTGTCGGGCCGCTCGAGCACGCCGCCGATCGAGCCCACCAGCGTGACCTCGAGACCGTCGAGCACCCAGGCCACGCCGAGCGCGATCACCACGCGCCAGTGCCAGCGCGACCAGGGCAGGCGGTCGAGACGGGCCGGGATGTCGCTGCCGGCCGGGGTCGTGCTTTGTTGTTGCATCGCCCGGCAGTCTAGGCAGACCCGCCGGTCCGCCTCGTCGGACGAGGCCCCTACATCGCCCAGATGCGCGGCGGCGTGCCCGTCATGTGCCAGAGCTCGGCGCGCCATGCCTGCCACACCTGCCGCAGCAGCTGCATGGCCGGTTCGACCACGGGTGCGAGCGCGCGCAGGACGATGATTTCGGCATGCGGGCTGGTCGCGCCGGCGCTCTCGCGCAGGCCGTGCGCATCGATCAGCGCGCGCGCGACCTCGAGCGCCGCGTCGCGCCGCGCACGCGCGATCGGTGAACCCGCGACGAAGAAGATCGACGCGATGCAGCGGTGTCCCGCCAGGCCGATCGGGCTCTGCAGCAGGCGAGTGTCGGCCGCATCGATGCGGCCGCGCTCCAGCCACACGCCCGGCACTTCGATGTGCTGTTGCAGCGTGCCGAGCTCGAAAGGCTTGCCGGCGCCGGGCAGGCCCAGCGCCGTCACGTCCCAGCCGATCAGCTCCGCGCCGTCGGCGACGCGCAGGGTCAGCCGGTTCTCGGCGCGGCAGCCGCTGTAGCAGATCGCTTCGAGCGGCAGCCATTCGAGCCGCGCGCCGGCCTCGAGCGCGAGCTCGGTGCGCTGCAGCGCGAGTTCGCCCTCTGAGCGGTAGAAGCGCGTGGCGCCCGGCGTGGTGATGAGCCCGTGGCTGCCCGCCGCGGCGCGCACCGCGATGTCCAGCGTGTCGCCGCCCACCAGCCCGCCGGGCGGATGCACCAGCACGTTGTGGCAGACCGCGTCGCCTTCGGGGTAGAGGCTTTGCAGGATGCGCAGCGGGCCTTCATGGCGAAAGCGGGCGACGCTGCGCTGATGTTCTAGGTTGTAGGCGAGGTCTAGTCGCGCGTGCCATGGCATATGTCAACAGACCCTAGTGTAGGGATGCGGATCGGGCGCGATCCATCGCGTCGACCACCGCGTCCACCGCGCTCTGAGGGCTCAGCAGTGCCGTATCGATGACCAGGCGTTCACTCGTCCAGGGCGCATAGTCGTGCCCGGTCACTGAGGGCCATTTCGGCAGGACCAGTCCGTGGATGTCGCCGATGCGGTTCTCGACGCGGCGCCGATGCTCGTTCGCATCCGAGCAAATCACTTCGATTTCGATCAGCGCCGCAGCCGTGTCGCGCGCTATCGATCTCCATGCCGCGCGCGTGACCGGCAGCGGGTTGACGCAGTCGGCGACCACCACGCGGCCGAGCTCGAGATTCGATCTCGCGAGCGCGTAAGCCGCCATGTAGCCGGCCGGACCGATGTCCGCGGCCAGTACCTTCGAATTCCGGATGGCCTGCTCGATGGCATCGATCCGCAGGTAGGCAGCTTGGCACTGGCGCACGAGCTCGCGTGCGACGGTCGACTTTCCGACCCCCGGCAAGCCTGCGAATACGACAAGCATCGGTTCTCCGTCGCTTTCAGTAGTGAGGCGGCAGCTCGTCGCGCAGGTTGCGCGTCGCGCCGGCTCCGGAATCAGGACTCTGCTGCCGAAGCTGCGTGACCTGAAGGATCAAGCTGTCGATCTGCTGCTGTTGCCTGTAGAGGGTCAGGTTCAACTGGTCCAGCAGGTCTTCGGTGAAACTGGCCTTGATCTCCAGCTCGTTCAGGCGGTGTTCTGCGTCTTGTAGGGTTTCCATGTCGCTATTGGACAGGAGTTCGATGATGCCCTGGTCGCTCAGTCCTTCCACGCCCCCACATGCGCCGCGGCCGCTTCGTCGACCAGTGCCGGCCCGATGCATTCGATCGCATGCGGCGAGGCGCGGAACACGTCGCGGCAAGTCAGTTCGGCATCGCGCTGGTCGGCATGTTCGCCGCGGAACACGCGCAGCCGCTCGGCGTCGATGCCGAACACCACGCGGCCGATGTTGGACCAGAAGATCGCGCCGGCGCACATCACGCAGGGCTCGGCGGACGAATAGAGCGTGGCGCCGGCCAGCTCTTCGCGCGACAGCCCGCGTTCACTGAGCGCGCGCACGGCGTTGGTTTCGGCATGGCCGGTGACGTCGCCGGTTTCGGCCGTGTTGCAGTAGGCCTCGGCCAGCACCTCGCCGGCGGCCGACACCACCACCGCGCCGAAGGGCCGGTTGCCGCGGCGGCGCGCCGCATGCGACCAGACGATGGCCTTGCGCAGGTAGCGGCCGTCGCGCTCGTCGAGTTCGATTTCGCTGGAAAGGGAAAGGGGGCTCATGTTGGGAGGATATTAAGTGCGGTGCACTTCGGCGGTGCGTGCACCCGCGAAATGCTTACCGCTTTGGTATGACAAATGCGTGGCGCATGCCAGTGTCTGCGAGACAATCCGGGCGCGCAACTTGCAATGAGATCTGCGCAGAGTAGAAGCGTTCAGCCCGGTTCCTGGTTTCGACGGGAGCCGCGCAGGAAATTGCTCTTTCATTGTCGTCCCCACGCAACCGAAGGAGTTTTTTCATGCTCGTCACGCAGCAACCCGTTTTCCGCAAGTTCTGGCATGCCGTCATGCCGCTGGCCGATCTGCAGCAGGGGCCCAGGCCCTTCACGCTGATGGGCGAGAACATCGTCCTTTTTCTCGATGCAGAAGGCCAGCCCGCCGCGTTGCGCGACCGCTGCTGTCACCGCACGGCGAAACTTTCCAAGGGCTGGTGCGTCGACGCCGAAGGCAAGGCCTGCGCGCAGGGCGCCATTCAGTGCGGCTACCACGGCTGGACCTACGACCGCAGCGGCCAGGTGATCCGCATCCCCCAGTACGAGGCCGAGCGCCAGATCTCGCCCGAGTACCGCACCACGGCCTACCACTGCACGGCGCGCTACGGCTATGCCTGGGTCGCGCTGGAAGACCCCATCGCGGAGATCCCGCAGATTCCCGAGTTCGGCGATCCCGCCTACCGCACCATCTTCCAGTTCTACGAGGAGTGGCAGACCAGCCCGATGCGCGCGCTCGAGAACTCCTTCGACAACTCGCATTTCAGCTTCGTGCACCGCGCCACCTTCGGCGTAGCCGCGAGCCCGAAGCCGAGCAGGTACGAGCTGGTCGAGAACGAGAGCGGCTTTTATGCCGAGACCGTGATCGAGGCGTCCAACCCGGCCAAGTTCCACGCCATCAGCGGCGTCGCCGACCCCATCACCACGCGCCACATGCGCAACGCCTACTTCCTGCCCTTTTCGCGCCGGCTCGACATCGAATATCCCTCGGGCATCCGCCACATCATCATCAACTGCTTCACGCCCATCGACGATGGCCGCATGCAGCTGTGCCAATGGCTGTTCCGCAACGACACCGAGGCCGATTGCGCGGCGCAGATGCTGATCGCCTTCGACGCGCAGATCACGCGCGAGGACAAGGACATCCTCGAATCGACCGACCCCGACGCGCTGGTCGACACGCGGCGCCGCGGCGTCGAGTACTCGATGGAGTCCGACCGGCCCGGCATGCTGATCCGCAAGCACCTGATGCAGCTGCTCGCGAAGCACGGCGAATCGGAGGTGCATCGCGGGCTGCGGGTGGTGCCGCTGGCGCAGCCGGCTTGAGGCCGGTTCGCCCCGTTCAGTTGAGATTTTTTCAAGCGATCAGGCCATAGAAGTCGTTTGTCGGCGCGGGCGCAAAAGACAACCATAGCTCCAGCCCTGACCCCGATCCCAGCCTGCTTGCGTCGCGCGCCGTCGATTCCGGCGAACTGATTTTTCCTGCACTGCCGGATGCTTCCCCGCTGGCAGTCCCTGCGCGTGGCCCACCGGGGGTGCGATGCGTGCCGCCCTGGCCGAGGCATTCCGCGCCCGCTCGACCGACCATTGGCTCGCCGAACTCAACGCCGCCGACATCCTGTGTGCGCGCGTCGCCGACTACGGCGATGTCGAGCGGCATCCGCAGGTGGCCGCCAACCAGATGATCGCCACGCTCGACGATCCGACCGCAGGCGCGGTCCGGACGCCGGGCTTCCCGATCAACAGCGCCGAGACCAACCGCCTGCCGCACGCGCCGGCGCCGCGCCGAGGGCAGCACACGCGCGAGATCCTGGCGGTGGCGGGTTACGACGCGATGCACATCGAGCGGCTGCTCGCGGAGCGCATCGTGTCCTGCGGAGGCCGTCTTGCTAACATGCTCGGCTGAAAGCCAATCGATAGAGAGCAGAAGCCGCATGGCGAACGAGTCCAACCGAAGAGACGAACTGAAGAGGATGACGCTGTGCGCCTCGTGCGCGGGCATCCAGAGAAACTGGCGCCGCGCATCGGGGCACGCCGAACTCGTGCAGGTGTCCAGCCGCAAGGTCGAGCGCAGCGATGGCGACCGCGGCGGTCGCACCGTCAACGTCACCAGCTACAGGTGCGACGCCTGCGGTACGCGGTGGGAATACGAGAACGACAAGACGAACCAGCAAGCGGGCTGGTCGGTCGTGGGGCAGTAGGTTCGCGCGAAGCCGTCCTGCCGGAACTGCCCAGCCTCAGCGGCAGTGCGCGAAGCCGTCAAGCCGGGCGACCTGGACTTCGGGTATCCATCATGTCCGCCACCTCCCTCGAGGCGAAAAAATCAAGGGATGGCATTGCCCCGCAATTTGGAGACGCTCTCGGCCATCCTGCATGCCGAGGGCCCGGCTGCGGCACTTGCCTACCTGAACGAAGGCGTCCCGCACCGGTACAGCGCCGTCTACCGCTTCGCCGGCCCCATGCTGCGAAACGTCCTGCTGCACGACAAGGCGGGGGAGATGCGGCCCGAATACCTTGCGGCAGTGCCGTTCGACAAGAGCTTCTGTCAGTTCGTTCTTCGGGATAGTTCGTTCCGTACCGATGACTCGGCGGCTGACCCAAGGCTTGAAGGTCATCCTTACCAAGGCGTCGTCGTCTCGTATCACAGCGTTCCGCTGGTGAGCAATGCCGGCGAGCTTTGGGGCACGCTGAGCCATTTCGACATGGCACCCCTGCCGCTCTCCGATGACGAGTTCGAGCTTCTGCAGGGTGCAGCCAGGCTGCTGCCAAGCTTCCTCGTCGAGGGTTGAATAGATCTTCGTTCCCGCCCCACCGAAAGCGACTATGGCTGCAGCGCGAACTGCGCGAGCATCCAGGTCCGGAACTGCTTCATCGATGCACTCTCCGGCCGCCCGGCCGGCGTCAGCAGGTAGTAGGTATAGCTGCCCATGTCGAGCGTCTTCTTGAAGGGCATGACCAGCTTGCCGTCGCGCAGGTCGTCCTCGACCAGGAAGAGCTGCGCCATGGCCAGCCCTTGCCCTTCGATCGCGGCGGCGTAGGCCATCGCGGAGCTTTGGTAGGTCATGCCCGCAGCGCTGTCGACCTGCTGCGCCACGCCGTTGGCGTCCAGCCAGTAACCCCAGTCGTCAGGACGGGCGATCGAGTGCAGCAAGGTGAAGTGGCGCAGGTCGCGGAAGTCGACTTCGTCCAGCGAGGCGGTCAGGAGCACCTCGATGTCCGGATGGGCCTGGTGGAATCCGGAAAGCCGCGGAATGAGCCAGCGCATCGCGAAGGTCGTGTACGAACGCACCTTGAGCTGCTTGCGCTTCCCATGCCTCGCTCTGGCTCGATCTCGAACGCTTAGCATTGGCAGATGGGCGAGCGCCTCTATCTCCGCCTCGACGACGATCCGCTTCACGGGCCGGAAGCGGGCGTTCCCGCGGGCACGCTGAAATCCTTCGAAGTGGCAGCGCCGCTGCGCATGCACGTTTCGCACATCCTCCTGTGCCGCGAGACGATCCCCGAGGGGCACGAGGTGCTGGAGCGGGTGCTGCCCGACGGCGCGGTGCGCCTGGTCTTCAACCTCGGTGCGGCGCCGGCGGCAGGCGAGGGCGCCGGTGAGCCCGTCGAGGCGATAGGCGCATCGGCGGCACCGGCCCTGGTGCGGCTGCGCGGCAGGATCGAAGGCCTGTGCGTCACGCTGCGCCCCGGCGCGGCGGCGGCCCTGCTGGGGATACCGGCCGGCGAGATCGGCGGCACCGCCGTGCACCTGGACGCGCTGTGGCGCGGCGAGGGCGCCGAACTGCTCGCACGCATCGCCGAAGCACGCGACGATGCCGCGCGGGTGGCGCTGCTCGGCGCCGCGCTGCAACGCCGCCTGCGCGCGAGCGAGGCATCGCCGCAGCTCCCGGCCGTCATGCATGCGGCGCAGCGCATCGCCGCCTCGGGCGGCCTGCTTGCGCTGCGCGAAGCGGCCGCTCTGCTGGGCATCGGCGAGCGCCGCCTGCAGCAGCTCTTCCACGAACACGTGGGGCTCTCGCCGCGCGCCTGGCGCCGGCTGGCGCGGCTTCATGCCTGCCTGCGCGCGCTGCGCTCGCAGGAGGCGCCTGCGTGGGCGGAGGTCGCTGTCGAAGGCGGGTTCTACGATCAGTCGCATCTGGTGAACGAATTCCGGGCCCTTTGCGGCCTCACGCCGACCGAGTTCCTCGGCCGCCGCGTTTCGGTTTCTTCCAAGACGGCGGGCTGACCGGGCGTTAGCTTCGGGCATCGGCTGAAGAGGAACGAAAGGAGACGAATGGACCCAACGCTGAAGAACTGCGTTGCCGTGGTTACGGGCGCCAGCCGCGGCGCCGGGCGCGGCATCGCCATCGAGCTGGGCGCCGCGGGGGCCACGGTGTACGTCACCGGGCGCAGCACGCGGGCGCAGCCCGCCGGCACCTACGGAGACATCCTCGCGCTCTCGGGGCTCGATGCGGTGCCGGGCAGCATCGATGCGACCGCCGAGGAGGTCACGCAGGCCGGCGGCCGCGGCATCGCGGTGCGCTGCGATCACACGCGCGAAGACGAAGTGGCGAAGTTGTTCGCGCAGGTGCAGCGCGACGAGGGCAAGCTCGACCTGCTCGTGAACAACGCCTGGGGCGGCCACGAGACCTTCAACGGCGTGTTCGAGGCGCCGTTCTGGGAGCACTCGCTCGCGCAATGGGATTCGATGTTCGACCGCGGCGTGCGCAACCACCTGCTGGCCAGCCGCTTTGCCGCACCGATGATGGTCGCCCAGGGCCGCGGGCTGATCGTGACCACCACCTTCTGGGACCGCGATCGCTACCTGCGCGGCAACCTTTTCTACGACCTGGCCAAGGCCGCGATGAACCGCCTGGCCTTCGGCATGGCGCAGGAGCTGCGCCCGCACGGCGTCGCTTCGCTGGCCGTGTCGCCGGGCTGGATGCGCACCGAATTCGTCCTGACCGGCCACAAGACCGACGACGCGCACTGGACCGAGCGCCCGGCACTGGCGCGCACCGAATCGCCGCGCTACCTGGGCCGTGCCGTGGCCGCGCTGGCGGGCGACCCGAAGGTGGTGGACAAGAGCGGCGAAGTGCATCGCGTCGCGGACCTGGCGCGCGAATACGGCTTCACCGACATCGACGGCCGCCAGGTCGAGGCCTTCGAGATCGAAAGCCACTAGGGCCTGTTGACAGGCCCCAAGCGACTACCATCGGGCGCTTTCACCAGCAGGAGCGCCCGATGGCAACGCGTGGATTCACAGGACGACGCCCGACCGCGGCCTTTGCGCGCCGCCTGCCGCCGGGCCAGTATGAAACCGAGGATTTCCCGGTACTGGCCAAGGGCCCGACGCCGCGCGTCGACCTCGCGAGCTGGCGCTTCACGCTGAGCGACGGGCCGCGCCCGCTCGCGAGCTGGAGCTGGGCCGAGTTCGAGGCCCTGCCGCGCACGCGCTGGCAGGGCGACATCCACTGCGTCACCAAGTGGTCGAAGTTCGACACCGTGTGGGAAGGCGTCAGCATCGACGAGCTGCTCGCCGCGGCGGGCATCGCGCCGCCGAGCGCCTGGCTGCTCGCGCTCTCGCACGACGACTACGACACCAACGTGCCGGTGGCCGACCTGCTGGGCGGCCGCGCGATGGTCGCCACCCGCTACGACGGCCGGCCGCTCGAGCCCGAGCACGGCGGGCCGGCGCGCCTCCTGGTGCCGCATCTCTACTTCTGGAAGAGCGCCAAGTGGATCAAGGGCCTGCGCTTCACGGCGCGCGACGAGGCCGGCTTCTGGGAACTGCGCGGCTATCACATGTACGGCGATCCGTGGCGGCAGCAACGCTACTCGGACGATCCATGAGCGCAGCGCCGGGCCGCCCCAAGCAAGCTCGCACCGCAGTGCGAAGCACGGAGGTACGCCAGTGAGCCTTTGGCAGGAGGCGGTGATCGATCGGATCGAAGCGGAGACGCCGCGCATCGCCAGCGTCTTCCTGAAGGCGGACATCGCGCGCCACATCGCCGGCCAGCACCTGGATGTGCGGCTCACGGCACCCGACGGCTACGAAGCCCAGCGCGCCTATTCGATTGCCTCGGCGCCGGGCGAAGCGCTCGTCGAGCTCATCATCGAGAGGCTCGACGACGGCGAGGTCTCGCCCTACTTCCACGAGGTGGCGCAGGCTGGCGACACGATCGAGGCGCGCGGCCCGCTGGGCGGCCATTTCATCTGGCGCGCCGAAGACGGCGGGCCTTTACTGCTGCTCGCCGGCGGCTCGGGCATCGCGCCGCTGATGGCCATGGTGCGCGACTGGGCGCGCGGCGGCGGGCCGACGCCACTGCTCCTGGTCTACTCCGCGCGCACCTGGGAAGAGCTGGCCTTTCGCGACGAGCTGCTGCAGCTGGAAGCAGGGCATCCGGCTTTTCGTTTCATCGCGGCCGTCACGCGCGGGCCGAAGCAGCGCGCTGGCGACAGCGGGCGCCGCATCGACGCCGCTTCGCTGCGGCAGATGCTGGCCGACTGGCGGCATCTGCCGCGCCATGTCTATGTCTGCGGCTCCAACCGCTTCGTCGAAGGCGTGACGCGCGGGCTGCCCGACGCTTCGCTGCCCGCAGGCATCATCCGCACCGAGCGCTACGGCGGCGCCGATTGAATCCCCAGCTTTCAAAGGAAATTCCATGAGCATCACGGTCCGACGCGACGGCACCACCGGCACCCGCCACATCCTCAAGGTCCGCGCCCACGAGATCGCGGTCGACGCGTCGCCCGATGCGGGCGGCCAGGACGCGGGCCCCACGCCGCACGACCTCTACGATTCCGCGCTGGCCGCCTGCAAGGCACTGACCGTGCTGGTCTATGCCCAGCACAAAGGCATCCCGGTGGAAGACATCGAAGTCGTGGTGAACCGCGACGACAGCGAGGAACGCAAGGGCGTCTACAGGCTGGATTCCACCTTGCACGTCACCGGCCCGCTCAGCGACGAGCAGCGGGCCGCGCTGCTGCGCGTGGCGGGCAAGTGCCCGCTGCATCGGCTGATGACCGAGGTCAAGACGGAGATCGAGACACGGCTGGTCTGAGGCGGCGGCAAGAGGCGCCGTCCGACCCCGGATCGAGAACGCAACCCGCGCCAAGCCTTCTCGCCGACGGCAAAGCTGGTTTCTCCATGCAGAAGGAGTACGCCATGAAGCCGCAAGAGAACACCGCCTCTTCCGGGACCGGACCGAAGCCGGAGCCGCCGGAGCCGTTCAATGAATCGATTGCGGGCGAAGAGGATCCCGGCGCAGCCGTCGAGATTCCGCCCATGCGGCCCGGCGACGAGGTGCCTGCCGGCACGCCCGGAACCGGCGAAACCCTGTGCCGCAGCTGCGGCGGCACCGGCCGCAGCGACGACGGCAAGCCATGTCCGGAGTGCGGCGGCACCGGCAAGATCACCGCCGGCATCGGCGGCGCGTGATGGGCATGCCTCAGCCCACCACCACCTCGCTGATCTGCATCACCGGCTTCAGGTCGGTGTAGTTGCGGATGTCGCCGAGGATCTCCTTGGCGTGCGGGCCGAAGGCGGCCTGGAAAGCTTCCACCGAGTCGCAAAAGATGTGGCAGGACGCGACATAGGTGGGCGGCTCGCCCGGTGCCCCGCCGGCCAGCCCCTTGTCGATCGTGTAGGACTTGCAGGCGTCGCCCATCCTGCTCTTGAGCAGCGGCAGGTGCTTGTCGCGGTAGTAGTCGTGGTCGAATCGCGCTCCGGGCGTGTGGGGGTACATCACGCTGACCTTGATCATTGCTTATCTCCTTGTTGGGGGGCCGCCAGCATAGGAGAAGGCGCGGCGGGAAACAACCCGGCCGTATGGCCTGCTACCCACCCGGCGCGCCGGCTTTCAGCCCGTAGGTCTTGCGGTACATCTCGTCAGGCCTTGAGCTTGCGGTCTGCCGCCAGCGGCAGGAAGCGCTCGGTCCAGAGGTCCGCCACCGCCGGGCTGCTCTTCAGGCCGAATGCGCCCACCGTCTCGTCGATCGTGGCCTGCAGCCGCGCGGTCGTGGCGGCGCCCCAGCCGTTGCTGCGCGTGTCGGGTGTCTTCATGGTGCCGTCGACGATCAGCTTCAGGCGCTCGAACTCGATCTCTTCGTTGGCGAGCGGTTCGCGCGTCTTGATGGCGACGGCGCCGGCCTTCGGGTCGGCGATCGCCTCGATCCAGCCGCGTGTCGAGGCCTTGACGAAGGCCTTCATGGCATCGCCCTGTTCCTGCATGCTCTTCGCGTTGGCCACCAGGCCGTTGCCGTAGGACTTCATGCCGAAGTCGGAAAAGCGAAACACCGTGATCTGCTCCGGCCCCATGCCGCGGGCTTTGAGGTTGAGCAGGCCGGTGAAGAAGAAATAGGCCGAGGCGTCGAAGTCGCCCTTGACGAAGCGCGTGTCGCCGATGTCGGGCGCGACGTTCTCCCACTTGACGCCCGAGGGGTCGAAACCCTGGGCCTTGGCGAAGGCGGGAAAGAGCTTGCGCGAAGCGTTGAAAGGCTGGCCCAGGATGCTCTTGCCGGCTAGGTCGGCCGGCCTGGCGATCGGGCCGCCCTTGCGCACCAGGATCGCGTTGGGATTCAGGTCGTACTGGATTGCGACGGCCTTGAGACCGGCCGTGGGGTTGTTGACATTGAACTCGATCATCGTCGCGAGGTCGGCCGAGGCGCAGTCGTAGGCGCCGCTGCCGACCAGGCTGATTGCCGACGCCGAGCCGTTGCCGGTGTCGATCGCCACCTCGAGGCCCGCGTCCTTGTAGTAGCCGCGCTGCTGCGCGAGCAGGAAGCCGGCGCCGGAGGCCTCGACCTTCCAGCCGAGGTTGAACTTGAACTTCTGGAGCGAGCCCTGGGCACGCACGAAGGGCGCGGCGGCAGCGAGGGCGTTGGCGCCGGCGGCGCGCAGAAGAGAACGACGTTGCATGATGAAAACTCTCCGCAGGCGGTTGGAAATGGAACACCGGAGGCAGCGCTTGCGTGCTGCCCTCGGAGCAATTTCCGGCCGACGCCCCGGGAAGCCGCACCGTCGTTGGGCGTCTTCACGGCGAAACGGTGAACGCTTCTACTCCGCGGAGTCTGGTGCAGGTTCCGTGCCAGTAGAGCTCGAGCGCCTGCGGCGGAGGCCCTCGACCAGACTGAATGCGAGCATCCCGGCCAGCATGGCGGCCACGAAGATCAGCGCCTGCGCACTGCCGCCGGCCGCGCTCACCAGCGCCGGTCCCGGGCAGAAGCCGGCCAGTCCCCACCCGGCGCCGAAGGCCAGGCTGCCGAGCAGGAGCCGCCGGTCGATGCGGCTGGCGGCGGGCAGTTGCATCGGTTGCCCAAGCCAGGTCCGGCGGCGCCGTTTCGCCAGCGCGAAGGCGCCCGCGCCGACCGCGACCGCACCGCCCATCACGATGGCGAGCGACGGATCCCAGCTGCCCGCGAGGTCGAGGAAGCCGAGCACCTTGGCCGGGTCGGCCATGCCCGAGAGGATCAGGCCCAGGCCGAACAAAAGTCCGGCCAGCGCTGCGCTTGCATTCAACATAGTTCAGGCTCCCAGCAGGTGACGCACGAGGTAGACGGTTGCGAAGCTCGCGCCCATGAAGGCGGCCGTGGCCACCAGCGAACGCGGCGAGCCACGCGACAGGCCGCAGACGCCGTGGCCGCTGGTGCAACCGCTCGCGTAGCGCGTGCCGACGCCGACCAGCAGCCCGGCCGCGATAAGCACCGGCGTGCTCGCGGCGATGGCGGCCGGCGGCAGTGCGCCTGCGAGCTGCCAGACCCACGGTGCCGCCAGCAACCCGGCGACGAAAGCCAGCCGCCAGCTTCGCCCGCCGCCTCGTTGCAGCAGGCCCCCGACGATGCCGCTGATGCCGGCGATGCGGCCGTTGAGCAGCAGGAACAACGCGGCGGCGAGCCCGATCAACAGGCCGCCGGCCAGGGCGCTCCACGGCGTGAAGCGGGACCAGTCGATGCTCATCGCGACTTCGCCGCGGTCTTGCGCGCGGGCGCCTTCTTCGTGCGGGCGGCCTTGGCGCAGAAGATGCCGTAGAGCGTTTGCATCACTGCCACGACCTCTGCGCTGGCGAGGCTGTAGTAGACGAACTTGCCCTCGCGGCGCGCGGTCAGCAGCCCCTTTCCCAGAAGCCGCGGTGCGTGGCGATCATCTCGTCCGCCACTTCCGGCACCGGTCCGATGACCTCGATCTTCTTCTGCCCGCGTGCGAAGACTTCGCGGCAGGGCAGCGAGAGCGTCGGGTTCTCAGGATGGGCGCCGGTGAGCGCGAGAAGCGCACTCTCTTCGGCGCCGTACACCACGCGCCCGATGTTCGCCCAGTAGATGGTGCCGGCGCACATCGCGCAGGGCTCGAAGGTGGTGACGAGCGTGCACTGGGCGAGGTACTCGGCCGGGTAGGTCAGCGAGGCGTTTCGCGCCAGCGTGGCCTCTGCGTGCTGCACGGTGTCGATGTTGCCCTGCTCGGCCAGCACCGTTGCGCCGTCGGGCGCGACGAGCACTGCGCCGAAGGGATGGCGGCCCATCGCCATCGCGCGCCGCGCGACCTCGTCGGCGCGGCGCAGAGCCTTGACGATCTGCTCAGGAGTCATTGGTTCTGAGAGCCTCGATGCGCCCAGCCGGTCGTGTGCTTCTCGATCGCGCTGAAGAGCTCGTACATCCCCATCGCCATCGCGCCCACCACCATCAGTCCCGCGAAGGCCAGGCCCATCTGCATGGCCGAGCCGGCCGAGATCAGTAGGTAGCCGATGCCTTCGTTGGCGGCCGTCATCTCGCTCACCGTGGTGCCGACGAAAGCCAGCGTGATCGCGACCTTGAGCGAGCCGTAGAAGTAGGGCATGGAGCGCGGCAGGCCGATCTTCACCAGCACGTCCCAGCGCTTGGCGCCCAGCACGCGCAGCACGTCCTCGAGCTCGGGCTCGAGCGTGGCCAGGCCGGTCGCGATGTTGACCATGATCGGGAAGAAGCTGATCAGGAAGGCCGTGAGGATCGCCGGCCCGATGCCGATGCCGAACCACACCACGAGGATGGGCACGAAGGCCGCCTTGGGCAGCGCGTTGAAAGCCGTCATCAGCGGATACACGGCCGCGTAGGCCAGCCGCGAACTGCCGATCACGAAGCCCAACAGCACGCCGACCACGATCGCGAGGCCGAAGCCCGCCATCGTGACCCAGAAGGTGCGCCAGGCGTGGCCCGCGATGATTTCCTTGAATTCCCAGAACTGGGTCCAGATGCGCCACGGGCTCGGGAAGATGAACTCCGAGACGCCGAAGCCCGCGCAGATGATCTGCCACAGCACGAGGACCGCGACCAGCAGCAGCCAGGGCGACCAGCGTTCGATCTGTTTGCCGTTCTTCATGCGTGGCTCGCTGCGGCGGCGGCCGCGATGGCATTGCTCCGGATGGCGCCGATGTGGCCGCGCAGCTCCAGCACGATGTCGGTGAATTCCTTGGTGTAGGTCAGTTCCAGCTCGCGCGGGCGCGGCAGCTCGATCTCGCGCCTGACGACGAAGCGGCCCGGGCTCTTGCTCATCACGTACACCGTGTCGGCCAGGAACACCGATTCGCGCAGGTCGTGCGTGACCAGGATCACGTTGAAGCGTTGCTCGGTCCAGAGGTCGCGCAGGATGCACCAGAGTTCCTCGCGCGTGAAGGCGTCGAGCGCGCCGAAGGGCTCGTCGAGCAGCAGCATCTTGGGCTCGTGGATCAGCGCGCGGCAGATGCTGGCGCGCTGCTGCATGCCGCCCGAGAGCTGCCACGGGAACTTGTCTTCATAGCCGCCGAGGCCCACCTTCTGCAGCAGCTTGCGCGCGCGTTCGACGTATTCCTTGCGCTTCGATTTGAAGGTGGAGCGGTAGGGCTCGACGATCTCCAGCGGCAACAGCACGTTGTCGACCGTGGTGCGCCATGGCAAGAGCGAGGGCGCCTGGAAGGCCATGCCCGAGATCTTGACCGGCCCGGTCACGGGCTGGCCGTCGATGCGGATCTTGCCCATCGAGGGCATCTTCAGGCCCGTGGTGAGCTTCATGAAGGTGGACTTGCCGCAGCCCGAGGGCCCGACGATGGCGATGAATTCGCCCTGCTTCACCTTCAGGTCGATGGCTTCGACCGCGAAGTGGTTGGCGGCGAGCAGTTCTTCGTTGTAGGCGAGCCAGACGTCCTGGAAGTCGACGAAGGGCGTGGTCTCAGCGCCCGCCATCACTTCTTGAGGATGTTCAGTTCGGCCGCAGGGGGCAGCAGCGCGGCGGTCCACACCGCTTCGGGACTCACGCGCGTCTTGGTGTTGAAGGCATCGGAGACTTGCGAGGCCATCAGCGAGAGCCGACCGGCATTCACCGTGCCGAAGCCTTCGGCGCGCGCATCGGGGCTGTTGATCACGGTGTCGATCGCGAGCTTGAGGCGGCGCGTCTCGAGCGCGCTGTCGATGATGCCGTCGCGCTTCTTGACCGATTCGATGGCCACCACCGGATTGGCGATCACTTCCTTCGCGCCCTTGGTGAAGGCGGAGAGGAAGGCCTTGACCGCCGCCGGGTTCTCCTTGATCAGCTTGGGCGAGGCGATGATCACGTTGCCGTAGAGCTTCACGCCGTAGTCGGGGTAGGGCAGCACCACGATGTCGGCCGCCTTGGCGCCGCGCGCCTCGAGGTTGAGCAGCGAGGTGAAGGTGAAGCCGGTGATGGCATCGATGTCGCCGCGGACCAGCATGGTCTCGCGCAGCGTCGGGTCCATCGCGGTCCAGTTGACCGCGCCGATGTTGTTGGCCTTGGCGAAGATCGGGAAGGCGCGGCGGCCGGCATCGAACACCGGCGCGCCGAGCTTCTTGCCGGCCAGGTCGGCCGGCTTCGCGATGCCGCTCTTCTTGAGCGCCATGACCGAGGCCGGCGTGTTGTTGTAGACCATCATCACCGCGACCGGCTTGTTCGGGCTGTCGGGGTTGTTGGCGTGGAACTCCATCAGCGCGGCCAGGTCGGCGAAGCCCATGTCGTAGGCGCCCGAGGCCACACGCGTGACCGTGCCGCCGGAGCCGTTGCCGGCGTCGATCGTCACGTCGAGCTTGGCATCCTTGAAATAGCCCTTGGCGGCCGGATGGAGGAACAGCGCGGCCGGCCCTTCGAAACGCCAGTCGAGCTGGAACTTGATCGGCGTGAGCGCCTGGGCGTGGAGGCTGCCGAGGCCGAAGCTGAGCGCCGAGGCGGCAAGAAAGGACTGGATCAGTTGGCGCTTGTTCATGAAATTCCGTAAGAGGGTGAATGCACGGGATTCAAGCAAAAACGGTGCCGGCACGCACTTGGTGCGAACCCTCCCGATGAGCCAATGGGGTGCACGGTCAACGGCCATCGCCATTCGGAAAGGGCGTAAAAACGCCCCGCTGCATGCACTGCGGCGGGGCGTCGATCCTGGTGCACGGTCTACTTGGGCGAGGTGGCGTTGGCCACGGCGAGCGCCGTCATGTTGAGCACGCGGCGCACGGTGGCCGAGGGCGTCAGGATGTGGGCCGAGCCGGCCGCGCCCATGAGGATGGGGCCGACCGTCACGCCGTTGCCGCCGGTCATCTTCAGCACGTTGAACAGGATGTTGGCGGCATCGAGGTTCGGACAGATCAGCAGGTTGGCCTCGCCGTTCAGCGTGGTCTCGGGCAGCGCGTTGTGCCGCACCGTGTCTGACAGCGCGGAATCGCCGTGCATCTCGCCGTCGCATTCGATGTCGGGCGCCATCTTGGCGAACAGGTCGCGCGCCAGCCGCATCTTGCGCGCCGAAGCGCGCTCGGAGGAGCCGAAGTTGGAGTGCGACAGGAAGGCCACCTTGGGCGGCAGGCCGAAGCGGCGCACTTCCTCGGCCGCCATGAGCGCGATCTCGGCCAGCGTCTCGGCGCTCGGGTCTTCGTGCACGTTGGTGTCGGCGATGAAGAGGGTGTACTTCTCGAGCGTGAGCGCGTTGAGGGTGGCGAAGCCCGGGGCGCCTCGCTTCAGGCCCAGCACGTTGTGCAGGATCTTGAGATGGCTGTCGAAGCGGCCCACCAGCCCGCACAGCATCGCGTCGGCGTCGCCCAGCTGGACCATCAGCGAGCCGATGGTGGTGTTGGAGCGCCGCACCATCGCCTTCGAGGCCTCGGGCGTGATGCCGTGCCGGCCCATGATGCGGTGGTAGGCCTCCCAGTAGGTGCGGAAGCGCGGGTCGTCCTCGGGGTCGACGACGTCCACGTCCACGCCGGGCTTGATGCGCAGGCCGGCCTTCTTGAGGCGCGTCTCGATCACCGCCGGGCGGCCGATCAGGATGGGCTTGGCCAGGCCTTCGTCCACCGCCAGTTGCGCGGCGCGCAGCACGCGGTCGTCCTCGCCCTCGCAGTAGGCCACGCGCTTGGCGCTCGCGAGTTTGGCGGCGCTGAACACCGGCCGCATGAACATGCCCGTCTGGTAGACGAAGCGCGTGAGATGCTGGCGATAGGCCTCGAGGTCCTCGATCGGGCGCGCAGCCACGCCCGAAGCCGCCGCGGCCTTGGCCACCGCCGGCGCGATGCGCAGGATCAGGCGCGAGTCGAAGGGCTTGGGGATGATGTAGTCGGGGCCGAAGGCAAGCTCCTGGCCGGCATAGGCGTTGGCCACTTCCTCGCTGATGTCGGCCTTGGTGAGATCGGCGATCTCGCGCACGCAGGCCAGCTTCATCTCTTCCGTGATCTTGCTCGCGCCGCAGTCGAGCGCGCCGCGGAAGATGTAGGGAAAGCAGAGGACGTTGTTGACCTGGTTCGGATAGTCCGAGCGGCCGGTCGCGATGATGCAGTCGGGCCGCACTTCCTTGGCGAGCTCGGGCCGGATCTCCGGCTCGGGGTTGGCCAGCGCCAGGATGATCGGTTGGCTGGCCATGCTCTTGACCATGTCCTGCGTGACGACGCCGGGCGCCGAGCAGCCGAGGAACACGTCGGCGTTCTTCATCACGTCGGCCAGCGTGCGGGCGCCGGTGTCCTTCTGCGCGTAGCGCGACTTCGAATCGTCGAAGCCCCCCGGGCGGCCGATGTAGATCAGGCCCTTGGAGTCGACCGCGTAGATGTTGGCGGCCTTGGCGCCGAGGCCGATCATCACGTCCAGGCAGGCGATCGCGGCCGCGCCTGCGCCCGAGACGGCGATCTTCACCTCCTCGATCTTCTTGCCGACCAGTTCGAGCCCGTTGATCAGCGCCGCTGCCGAGATGATGGCCGTGCCGTGCTGGTCGTCGTGGAACACCGGGATGTTCATGCGCTCGCGCAGCTTCCGCTCGATGTAGAAGCACTCGGGCGCTTTGATGTCCTCGAGGTTGATGCCGCCCAGCGTGGGCTCGAGCGCGGCGATGATCTCGACCAGCTTGTCGGGGTCGGTTTCGGCGAGCTCGATGTCGAACACGTCGATGCCGGCGAACTTCTTGAACAGGCAGCCCTTGCCTTCCATCACCGGCTTGGCGGCCAGCGGCCCGATGTTGCCCAGGCCCAGCACCGCGGTGCCGTTGGTGACCACGCCGACCAGGTTGCCGCGCGAGGTGAACTCGGCCGCCATCGACGGGTCGGCTTCGATGTCGAGGCAGGGATAGGCCACGCCGGGCGAGTAGGCCAGCGAGAGGTCGCGCTGGTTCAAGAGCGGCTTGGTCGGGGATATCGAGATCTTGCCTTTGGCCGGGGAGCGGTGGTATTCGCGCGCGGCGTCGCGCAATGCTTCTTCTGCCGGTGACAGGGAGGCGGCCATGAAAATCTCCTTTGTTTCTGACGACCAATGAGGCTACTCCAAAAGCGCGGGCACTTCGTGTAGTGGAACCACGAGGCTGCGCGCCGCGGAAGGTGGTCTGCGGCCCGGGCTCATGCTGGGGCGGTCGGCGCGTTGCGCCGACTTCGCTGCGGTGCTCGCCTGGGGGACGGCGCCGCAGAACTCGCTACGCGCCCCTGAGGGGCGCTGCGCTCAGACAGCTGCGGCGAGTCAGTTCACGAAGCGCGTGCTGCGCACGCGCCCGTCCCCCAGGCTGCGCTCCTCGCCGCCCCAGAAATCGCCCGTGCCGCAGACCACCTTCCGCGGTGGAAGCGTTGCGGGTTGTTTGGATACCGGCGCAACGCATCCCGCAAAGGCGCCCGCGGGTCCGGTGCGGCGCGCCTGTGTGGCGCCGAGAAGCGCAGTGCAGCCGGCTGTGCGCGTGCGAAGACACGCGCGCTTCGTGATCTGACTTGCCGCAGCTGTTTGAGCAGAGTGAACGAAGTGAACGCAGCGAGTTCTGCGGCAGGCCGGCTGCGCGAGCATCGCAGGGGAGTCGGCGCGCAGCGCCGACCGCCACACCGAAGCGCCGCGCCGGACCCGCGGACGCCTTTGCAGCGCACCGCACATGCTGGAGCGCGCTTCTACGTTCTTGATCGCGTGAACGCTATCAGTCCGGCTGAACAGGATGCTGCGCCAGCGCTTCCAGCGCTTTCACGAGCGCCGAGTGGTCGGACTGGCCGTGGCCTAAAGCGGCACAGGCGTTCATGAGCTGCGCGGCACCGGCGGTCTGCGGCAGCGCGACGCCGAGCGAGCGGGCGCTCTGCATCGCGAGGTTCAGGTCCTTCTGGTGCAGGGCGATGCGGAAGCCCGGCGCGAAGGTGCGCTTGATCATGCGCTCGCCATGCACTTCGAGGATGCGCGAGGAGGCGAACCCGCCCATCAGCGCCTGCCGCACCTTGGCCGGATCGGCGCCGGCCTTGCTGGCGAACACCAGCGCCTCGCCGACGGCCGCGATGTTGAGCGCCACGATGATCTGGTTCGCCACCTTGCAGACCTGGCCGTCGCCCGCACCGCCGACCAGCGTGACGTTCTTGCCCATCTTCTCGAGCAGCGGCCGCACGCGGCCGAAGGTGCCTTCGTCGCCGCCGCACATGATGGTCAGGCTGGCGGCCTTGGCGCCCACCTCGCCGCCCGAGACCGGCGCGTCGATCCAGCCGCAGCCGAGGTCGGTGATCTTCTTGGCGAAGCCCTTGGTCGCGATCGGGTCGATCGAGCTGCAGTCGACCACCGTCTTGCCTTTGGTCAAGGCTGCGGCGACGCCGTTCTCGCCGAACAGCACCTTCTCCACGTCGGGCGTGTCGGGCACCATGATGAAGACGATGTCGGCCTCTTTCGTCACTTCGGCGGCCGAGGCGCACACCGTGGCCTTGGCAACGAAGAGCTCCGGCACCGGGCCTTGGGTGTTGACGAAGAGCTGGTGGCCGGCGTCGAGCAGGTGGCCGGCCATGGGCGCGCCCATGATGCCGAGGCCGATGAAACCGATCTTCTGTGGTGCCGTGTTGGACATTCGCTGAGTTCCTTGTCTGTGTGTATTTACTGCGTGAGGGCGGTGCGCCAGCCGAGGCCGTTGACCGTGTCGCTGCGCGGCTTGTATTCGCAGCCGATCCAGCCCGTGTAGCCAGCGGCATCGATGTGCTTGAAGAGCCAGGCATAGTTGATCTCGCCGGTGCCGGGCTCGCCGCGGCCCGGGTTGTCGGCCAGCTGGATGTGGCCGATCCTGGCCATGTTCTTCGCGATCGTCGCGCCGAGCTCGCCCTCCATGCGCTGCGCGTGGTAGATGTCGTACTGCAAGAGCAGGTTGGTCGAGCCGACTTCCTCGATCAGCGCCAGCGCCTGGTCGGTGCGGGTCAGGAAGAAGCCGGGGATGTCGAAGTGGTTGATGGGCTCGATCAGCAGCATGATGCCGGCCGCCTGCAGCTCGCGGGCCGCGAAACGCAGGTTCTCGACCGCGACCTTGCGTGCTTCTTCCGCGCCCACCCCTTGCGGCAGCTTGCCCAGCAGGCAGTTGAGCTTGGGACAGCCGAGCGCGGTCGCGTAGTCGATGGCCATGCCGACGCCTTCGCGGAACTCGCTCACCCGGTCGGGGTGGCAGCCGATACCGCGTTCGCCGCCGTCCCAGTTGCCGGCGGGCAGGTTGTGCAGCACCTGCTGCAGGCCGTTGGCGCGCAGGGCGGCGGTCAGTTCCTTCTTGTCGTAGGCGTAGGGGAACAGGTATTCGACGGCCTTGAAGCCGGCCTTGGCGGCGGCCTCGAAGCGTTCCATGAAGGGCAGCTCGGTGAAGAGCATCGTGAGATTCGCTGCGAATCGGGGCATCTGTGTGTCTCCTCGGAAATCAGTCGAGCATTGCGACGGCGACTGCGGTCGGTGCGTCTTCGCGGCTTTCGGCCAGCGGCTCGAATTCGTTGATGGCATCGATCTCGGTGCCCATCGAGATGTTGGTCACGCGCTCCAGCATCACCTCGATCACCACCGGCACGCTGAACTCGGCCATCAAGGCTTCGGCGCGCTGGATGGCGGGCTTCATCTCTTCCTGCTTGTAGACGCGGATCGCCTTGCAGCCCAGGCCCTCGATCACCTTGAGATGGTCCACGCCGTAGCTGCGCTCGACGCCGCTGTCTTCGCTGGCGTTGATGTTCTCGAAGCCGAGCTGCACGCAGTAGTCCATCTCGAAGCCGCGCTGCGCCTGGCGGATCAGGCCGAGGTAGGAGTTGTTGACCACGACGTGGATGTAGGGCAGCTTGAACTGCGCGCCCACGGCCAGCTCCTCGATCATGAACTGGAAGTCGTAGTCGCCCGAGAGCGCGACGATCTTGCGCGTCGGGTCTGCGGCGCGCACGCCGAGCGCGGCGGGAATGGTCCAGCCCAGCGGGCCGGCCTGGCCGCAGTTGATCCAGTTGCGCGGGTTGTAGACGTGCAGGAACTGCGCGCCGGCGATCTGCGACAGCCCGATGGTGCTCACATAGCAGGTGTCGCGGCTGAAGTTGCGGTTCATGCACTGGTAGACGCGCTGCGGCTTCATCGGTACGTCGCCGAAGTTGGTCTTGCGCAGCATCGTCTTCTTGCGCTCCAGGCATTCGCCGGCCCATGGCCCGCGGTTCGGGAGCTGGCCCTTGGCCTTCATTTCCTCGGCGACTTCGACGAAGAGCTCGAGCGCGGCCTTGGCGTCCGACACGATGCCGAAGTCGGGCGTGAACACGCGGCCGATCTGCGTCGGCTCGATGTCGACATGCACGAAGGTGCGGCCCTTGGTGTAGACATCGACCGAGCCGGTGTGGCGATTGGCCCAGCGGTTGCCGATGCCGAGCACGAAGTCGGAGGCCAGCATGGTCGCGTTGCCGTAGCGGTGGCTGGTCTGCAGGCCGCACATGCCGGCCATCAGCGGGTGGTCGTCGGGGATCGTGCCCCAGCCCATCAGGGTCGGGATCACCGGCACGCCGGTGGCCTCGGCGAAGCGCACCAGCAGATCGCTGGCGTCGGCGTTGATGATGCCGCCGCCGGCCACGATCAGCGGGCGCTCGGCGGCGTTGAGCATCGCGATCGCCTTCTCGATCTGCGCGCGCGTGGCGGCCGGCTTGTAGGGCGTGAGCGGCTGGTAGGTGTCGATGTCGAACTCGATCTGCGCCATCTGCACGTCGAAGGGCAGGTCGATCAGCACCGGGCCGGGGCGGCCCGAGCGCATCAGGTGGAAGGCCTGCTGGAACACCTGCGGCACCTGGCCCGGCTCGCGCACCGTGACCGACCACTTGGTGACCGGCTTGGAGATCGATTCGATGTCCACCGCCTGGAAGTCTTCCTTGTAGAGGCGTGCGCGCGGCGCCTGGCCGGTGATGCACAGGATCGGGATCGAATCGGCCCAGGCCGAATAGAGGCCGGTGATCATGTCGGTGCCGGCCGGCCCCGAGGTGCCGATGCACACGCCGATGTTGCCGGCGATGGCGCGGGTGTAGCCCTCGGCCATGTGCGAGGCGCCTTCGACGTGGCGCGCCAGGATGTGGGCGATGCTGCCGTGCTTGCGCAGCGCCGAGTAGAGAGGATTGATGGCGGCGCCGGGCACGCCGAAGGCCTGGGTCACGCCTTCTTTTTCCATCACCAGAACGGCGGCCTGGGCCGCGGTCATCTTTGCCATGTTGCTTGTCTCCTTCAGAGGCCTCGACTGTAGGAATTCGAGGCCTCGGGCAGAAGGCGGCGCAGGGCCATAAAAGCTATTCCGCAGTGGAATAACTGGCTACGATCCAAGGCATGGATCGACTGTTGGCAATGGAGATGTTCGTGCGCGTGGTGGAGACCGGCAGCTTCTCCAAGGCGGCGCGCGAGTTCAACACCACCCAGCCCACCGTGACCAAGCAGGTCGCGGCTACCGAGGCGCGGCTCAAGGTGCGCCTGCTCAACCGCAACACGCGCGGCGTGAGCCTCACCGAATCGGGCGCGCTCTACTACGAGAAGTGCAAGAGCATCGTGCGCGAGACCGAGGAGGCCGAGAGCGTGGTGCGGCTTCGCGAGACACAGGCGCAGGGGCTGCTGCGCATCGGCACCTCGGTCGCCTTCGGCCGGCGCGCGGTGGTGCCGCTGGCGCTGGAATACATGGCGCGCCATCCCCAGGTGCAGGTCGACCTCAGCTTCGAGGACCGCTATGTCGACCTGATCGCGCAGGGCATCGACGTCGCGGTGCGCATGGGCAAGCTGGCCGATTCATCGCTGGGGGCGCGCTTCCTCGGCATGAACCCGTGGGTCATGGTGGCGGCGCCGGGCTATCTGAAGAAGCATGGCACGCCGAAGCGCGCGCAGGACCTGAGCGCGCACGTGGCGCTGATCTACAGCAGCGTGGTGGGCGACGACGTCTGGCGCATGCACACGCCCAAGGGCGAGCCGGTCACGGTGCCGGTCACGGGCCGGCTGCGCTCCAACAACCTTTCGGCTGTGCTCGCGGCGGCGCGCGAGGGACTCGGCATCGCGCTGATGCCGCGCTACGTGGCGAGCGATTCGCTGGCCGCGGGCAAGGTGGTGGAGGTGCTGCCCGGCCATGCACTGCCCGAGCAGGAGATCCACGCCGTGTTCCCTTCGCCCAAGCTGGTGCCGGGGAAGGTGTCGAGCTTCGTGGCCTTTCTGCAGGGGCGCTTCGGGGAAGGGTGGTGGGAGCGGTAGGGCGACGTCGCTGTGCAGCGATGTCTCACATCGGTGGCATCTTGTCGAATTTCGGCAGGGCCGGATCGAGGTGGTCCCAAGCGTAGCCGCGCACGCCATAAGTCGCCATTTTGCGGCTTGTATCGGCCTGGATCGTCGAGGCTCGCGGCGCGCACGGTGAAAACATCAGGCATCGCCGCGAACGTCATGTACACCGGTGATCCGCAGGTGGGGCAGAAGGCACGAGTCTTCACATTGCCGCTGTCGCCAACCATGTCCCAGTGGGTCGCTTCGCCCTTGAGTTTCACGCCCGTGCGCAGGAAGGTCAGATGGGATGCGTGTCCGGTTCCGCTCTCACGCTGACAGTCGCGACACTGGCAGTCGTTCGTCACCACCGGTTCGCCGGAGATTTCATAACGGATCGCCCCGCAGGCGCATCCGCCGGTATATGCCTCGGTCATCTTTCTCTCCTTCAAGTGATCAGGGGCCCAGCGTCACGCCGGCGCCGATCAGCACGAACACGGCTCCGAAGATTTGGTTGAAGCGCTTGCCGCTGCGGTGCAGCCAGCCGCGCATGCTGCTGGCCAGCAAGCTCATCAGAAGCTCGACAAGGAACTCGATCACGGCGAATGTCGCGGCCATCACGACGAACTGCGTCACGAGGTCGCGATGCGGGTCGATGAAGGGCGGCAGGAACGCGACGAAAAACAGAACCGCCTTGGGGTTGGTCACCGCAGACAGGAAGCCCTGGCTGAAGAGGCTCCATCCGTGGCGCGGCCGCGGCCGCTGCGAAGCGACCTCGAGTGCAGGCGGCGGCGAACGCCACACCTGGATGCCCAGCCACACGAGGTAGGCGCCGCCGAGCCACTTCATCACCGTGAGCGCCTGTGCGGAAGCGCCCAGCACGGCACCGATGCCGAACATCGACAGCGCGAGCACGAGCACGAAGCCAAGCACTCCCCCGCAAATCGTGAACAGCGTGATGCGCCGCCCGTAGAGCGCGCCGTGCGTCAGCGCGAGCAAGCCGTTGGGGCCGGGCATCAAGGCCAGGCCGGCGGCCGCTACCAGATAGATCAACCAAGTGCCGAGCGCCATGATTGCGAATCCGTACGAGTGAAGGAAAGTGGATGCACTGTCACACACCGTGCGTCAAACAACGAAGTAAGATTTGGACGTGTTACCAGCCGATTTGGACATCGCCAAAACCGCGGTTCGCAAGCGGCCCGGCCGCGCTGTGCTGCCGCCTGCGCAGCCCAAGCCCGTCGCGCCGGACGTGCGCGTGCTCATCCTTCCGCTGCCGGATTTCGCGCTGCTGCCCTTTGGCGGCTTTCTCGACAAGCTGCGCTTCTCGGCCGACGACGAGGACTACAGCCGGCAGCGCTATTGCCGCTGGGACATCGTGGGCCTCAAGGCCGGCACTGTCACTTCGAACAGCGGCGTGGAGATCTCGATCCAGCTCACGCCGCAGCAGGTACGCTGGTCCGAGTACGACTACCTCGTCGTCTTTGGCGGCCGCAGCGCCACCGACACGCGGCGCCGGGCGCGGGCCTACGCGCCGCTTGTCAAGGGCGCGGTGCGGCATGGCCTCACGCTCCTGAGCATGGACAACGGCTGCTTCCTGCTCGCAGAGCTTGGGCTGTTGGACGGGCACAAGGTCGCGCTGCATCCGCGGCACGCGCTGGAATTCGAGGCCGCATTCCCGCGCATCCCCATCAAGACCGAGCAGCTTTATCTCTTTGATGGCAAGCGCATCACCTGCGCGGGCGGCAGCGCCGCGATCGACGTGGCCGTGGAGCTGCTGGTGCAGCACTGCGGCCGCGCGCGCGCGCTCAAGGGCCTGGCCGACATGCTGGTCGACGAGCCGCGCGCAAGCCGCCATCTGCTCAAGTCGCAAAGTGCCGAGCCGCAGGTCGGCCGCTATGTCGGTCGCGCCATCGGCCTGATGCGCAAGAGGCTCGCCAGCACGTGTTCCGTCGCCGATATCGCGAGCAGCGTGGGCATCAGCCGGCGCCAGCTCGACCGCCGCTTCCTGCAGCAGTTCGAGCAGACCGCGCAAGCGTACTGGCAGGAGATGCGGCTGCAGCACCTTCGCTGGCGCTTGCTCAACGCCGATAGCAGTCTTGCCGCGCTGGCCGACGAAATCGGCGTTCGAGACGCAAGCTATGCCGGCAAGCTTTTCAGGCGCCGCTTCGGCATGAGCACGGGGGACTTCAGGAAAGAGGCCGAGAGGCAAAGAGTCGAGGCGGCGAATGCATCGCCTGCGCATTCGCGACGCGTGAGGCAGCGTTGAGGCTTGCTGTCGACATGCACCATCTTCGCGGCGTTCGCCGATCCAGCCTCCGAAGCCCTGGTGCCGATGGCAACGCCCAGGTTACGCCTGCACTTCGTGGTCGGGCTTATCTCACCTTGACGACGACCTTGCCCTTGGCCCGTCCCTTTTCCACATAGGCCAGCGCTTCGTTGGTCGATTCGAACGGGAAGACCCGATCCACGACTGGGCGTATGGCTTCGGCATCCATGAGCGAAGTGATCTCGCGCAACTGCTGCCCGCTGGCTCGCATGAAGAGGAACGAATACCTCAGGTCACGACGGCTCGCTCTTTTTCTGACTCCGGAGCTCAGCAGTTGTTCATCGGGCAGGCCCGACCCCGGCGCATGAAGCATGGGGTGCGGGTAGTGCTTCTTAGTAGGCGGACGATGAGCTTCACGAACCACGGCGCTCCGATTCCCGTTGCGAATGCGGGATCCGGAGGACCAGAAATCGAGATGAGTGTTCCGCCGGGCTTCAGCACGCGCAGGGACTTCTCCAACGCTGCCGCATCTTGGCTGTGCAGGACCACGTCGTAGTTCTGCAGCACTTTCTCGAAGTCGTCTTTCTTGTAGTCGATGACGATGTCTGCGCCGAGGCTCTTCACCAAGTCGATATTGGCGGAGCTCGTGGTGGTGGCTACGGTGGCGCCCACATGCTTGGCCAACTGAATGGCAAACGTTCCGACGCCGCCGGACCCCGCCTGGATGAAAACCTTCTGCCCCTTCTTCAGGTTCGCCTTTTCAATCAGCGCTTGCCACGCCGTCAGACCCACCAGCGGGATGGAAGCGGCCTCTTCCATGCTGAGCGCCTTGGGCTTGATCGCCAAGGATTCCTCCCTAATCGCGATGTATTCAGCGAAGGTGCCGATGCGGAAGTCATCTGGCCGGGCATAGACCTCGTCACCCGGCTTGAATCTCCGCGCGAGAGGTCCGACCTTGACCACGACGCCGGCCACGTCGTGGCCTAGGAGGAGGGGCAGGCGATAGGGCAGGATGAGCTTGAACTCGCCATCCCTGATCTTGGCGTCCAGCATGTTCACGCCGGCGGCGTGAACCTGGACCAAGACCTCGTCGTCGCGCAACTCCGGACTCGGCATGTCTGCCGACCGCAACGCACGCTTTTTGCCGTATCGATCGAGAACAAATGCTTTCATGGCTCTTCTCTATTCCGGGCGCACCCAGATATGCGAACGGCCCAGCATGGGTGGAATGTCATCGTCTTCCTTGAAATGGAGCTATGTCAGGACCGGGTGCGGATCGGCCAGCCGCCTATGCCTCGAGCCGCAGGTCTTTTCGAACCCCCGCATCCAGCACGCTGGCGGGCGCAAACCTGCGCAGCAGGCGCATGCGGCCGGCGAGGCCGGGGGCGTAGCGGATCTTTGGATGAACCGCCATGGCCGCCTTCAACACGATTTCGGCCACGACGTCAGGCCCATCCGCGCCCACGAGAACTTGCTTCACCCGCTTCTCCACGCCCGCGCGAACCTCGCGATACGCATCGAGGGGGGCATCGGGCTTCATCAAGTTCGCATCGAATGGCGTATTGATGTAGGCGGGCTCGACCACCGAGACGCGAATGCCCATCGTGCGCAGCTCATGGTCGAGCGATTCCGAATAGCCCGCGACCGCATGCTTGGTGGCGGAATACAGCGCCATGTAGGGCATTGGCAGGAAACCCAGCACAGAGCCAATGTTGATGATGCGTCCATCCCTTTGGCGGCGCATATGCGGCACAACGGCCCGGGTCATCCGGACCATCCCAAAGAAGTTCGTGTCGAAGATCGACTGGGCCTGCTCTATCGAGCTCTCTTCCGCACCGGCTGGAGCGACTCCGAAGCCGGCGTTGTTGACGAGAAGGTCGATGCGGCCTTCCAACTGCATCACCTTCTGGACCGCAGCTTCGACCGACTCGTCCTTGGTCACGTCGAGAGGCAACATCTCGAACGATCGTCGGCCCGCCTGGCCTCCACGTCTGCTGGTGCCGTACACCTTGTAGCCGGCCTTCGCAAGCCGCTGCGCGGTCGCTTCGCCGATGCCCGAGGAGGCTCCCGTAACGAGGGCAACCTTGTTTTTCAAGTTCATGACGTTTCTCCGTCAGCGTGTGGGATTCGGAAATTCTTCGGCACGCACAGTGGGTAGCGATTCAACGTGGCACAGAAGCAAAAGAAGGGCATCAGATTCATTTCGCATGATGTTCATCATATGCAAAGACGAGCGCCTGGGCAGCATCCATCAATGGGATTCAGATACCGGCGGGGAGCAGTTGCTTCAGCGCAGCCTCGCGCAGGCGGTCCGACAGCGCTGGTTCGTCGACTGCACGAGCCAGCACCAAAGCGCCGACCAGGGTGGCGATGGTCGCGAGTGCTTGCTCGTGGGCGCCGGGCTGCCCCCAGTCAGGTGACTGGCGGGCAACAAGATCGACCATCGCCTTGATGTGTCGGGTGGTCGCTCGGCGCACTTCGAGGGCCTGTCGCGGCGTTTCCGAGCCCAGCGCGGCCAGGGGGCATCCCATCTCCACCTGCTCCAGGTGCTCCTTGGAGAGATAGGCGCGAAGCATGGATTCCAAAGCCCTCTCGGCGGGCGCGCTGGCAACAGTATCCACCGCCGCGGCGGCGGACTCCGCGCATGCCTGACCCGCAGCTTCAGCCAGCATGGCCTCGCGTGACGGGAAATGGGCATAGAAGGCGCCATGCGTCAGGCCGGCCTCCTTCATGATGTCGGCGACTCCGGTACCGTCGTAGCCGCTGCGGCGGATCGCCCGCGCAGCTACGCACACGATGCGTTCGTGCGACGCTTCTTTGGCCGCAGTCCTAGCGTTGGCTGTCGTGTTTCGCATGACGTTCATCATACGGTATTTGCGCGAACTTCTAAACTAACCTGCAAGAAATTCAAGGTAGGGTGAAACCGACACTTGCGGCGAAGCCCTTCGCGGATCGGTCATACGGAGAATGACTCTCATTTGCCGCCATCGCCCAAAGTCGATTTGTGCTCGAGCGCTACTACCAGGAACTGCTGAATTTCTGCTCCCGCACGGCGCGCAGCCGCGATGCCGCGGCCGATCTGGTGCAGGAAAGCTATGCGCGCGTCCTTGCGGTGCAGCGCTCGGGCCAGCCGGTGCCCGAGCCGCGCGCCTTGCTCTACCGCACGGTGCGCAACCTGCAGATCGACCAGTACCGCCGCAGCGAAGTGCGCGGCGAGGCGCTGCAGCCGGATGCCGAGAAGGCCGCCCTCGAACTCGACCAACTGGCCGCGCCGCCGGCCTTCGAGCCCGACACCGCCGCTGCCTCGGGTCAGGCGGTGAGCGCCATGCTGGCCACCATCGACGCGCTGCCGCTGCGCTGCCGCGAGGCTTTCATCCTGCACAAGTTCGACGGCCTGCCGCATGTGGAAGTGGCCGAGCGCATGGGCATTTCGCGCAAGATGGTCGAGCAGCACATCCAGCTGGCCATGCAGGCCTGCCGGCGCTGCAAGAACTCACTCGATGGCACGGCATAGGGTTTCAGGCCGCTCGTGCGTCTACATGAAGGAGCCGAATACTGCGCCATGACCACACAGCCGCCAGCCGAACCGCCAGCCGCGTCATCCGCAGAGCCCGAGAGCACGGCCCTGGATTGGCTCGTGCGCCAAAGGGGCGGGGGCTTCGGTGCCGCCGACGAGGCCGCGCTCCAGGCCTGGCTGGCTGCGGATGAGGCCCACGGCAAGGCCTTTGCGCGCTGGCAGCGCGACTGGGATGCGCTCGATGCGCTGCCGGCGGAGGGCGTGCGCAGCTTGCGGAAGAAGCTGGCCAGGGACAAGGCTGCGGCGCGGGCGTCGTCGCCACGTCGCGCCTGGTGGCAGCAACTCAGTGCCCTGGTGCCGCAAGCGGTCGTCGCTGCAGCGGTGCTGCTGGTGTGCTGCGGCGGCTACCTGGCCTGGAGCCACTGGCAGCAACCCGTGTTCGTTCAGAGCTTTGCCACCGCACGCGGCAAGCAGCTCGACGTGGACTTGCCCGACGCGACCCATCTGTGGCTAGACACCGCGACCCGCGCCGAGGTGGTCTTCCATCGCCAGCGCCGCGAGCTGCGTCTGCCCGAGGGCCAGGCCGTGCTTCAGGTCAAGGCCGACCCCTCGCGTCCTTTCGACGTCTGGGCCGGCCCCTTGCGCATCACGGTCGTCGGCACCCGTTTCTCGGTGCGCCACACGCCCGGCATTCCTGGCAACGACAAGGTGCGCGTGGCGGTGGAAGAGGGCCGCGTGCGCGTGGCCGGCAATGGCGCCGCGGTGGAACTCCGCGGCGGCCAGCAGATCGCCAGCGATGCGGCAGGCAGGCTCGGTGCCGTGTCCCCCGTGCCTGCCGCCGGCATCGCCCCCTGGCGCGACAGCCGCGTCAGTTTCGACAACGCGTCGCTGGCCCAGGCGCTGGCCGAATTCGAGCGCTACGGCCCCGCGAACCTGATCGTGCGCGACCCGGCCGTGGCCGCGCTGCGTGTCACCGGCACCTTCGATCCGCGCCGGCTCGACAACTTCTCGCGCGCACTGCCGCAGGTTCTGCCGGTGCGGCTGCGCGAGCACGACGGCGTGACGGAGATCGTTTCCGCCAAGTAATCGCGAAGCGAAAAAAAAACTTTGCGGCCCACCTGGGGTTTCGCAAAGCCGGTGCGTCTACATGGGAAGGATTCTTATTTACCTTTCCCGGAAATCGAACGCATGTCCCGCCCCCGCTTCCACTTCGCCCCGCTGGCCCTGTCCGTGGCGCTGGCCTTTGCCAGCAGCGCGGCACACTCCCAGGCTGCCGGCAGCGACCTGGCCTCCACCCCAGTGCCGATCAACATCGCGGCGCAGCCGCTGGCGCAGGCACTCAATGAGCTGGCACGTCAGACCCGGCTCGAGCTGATGGTGCCGCCCGCGCTGGTCGCGGGCAAGACGGCGCCGGCCGTCTCGGGCCGGCTCACGCCCCGGCAGGTGCTGGACCGCCTGCTGGCCGGCAGCGGACTGGTCGCGGCCGTCGACGGCAATGCCGTCGTCGTCAAGGCGGCGCCGCCGGCATCGGACGCCGCGGGCCTCCCGGTCGTGACGGTCAGCGCCAGCGCCGAGCAGGACAGCGCCACGGGCGTGAACGGCTACGTCGCGAGAAGCAGCGCCTCGGGTTCCAAGACCGACACGCCCATCATCGAGACGCCTCAGTCCATCTCCGTGGTGACCAAGCAGCAGCTGGAAGACCAGAAGCCGCGCGCCATCAACGAGGCGCTCAACTACACGCCGGGCGCCTTCACCGGCCTCGTGGGCTCTTCCAACCGCTACGACTACGTGGCCCTGCGCGGCTTCAAGGACAGCAGCGTCGACAGCACGCTGCTCGACGGGTTGCGCATGCTGAGCGATCAGGGCAGCTACACCTCGATGCAGGTCGATCCCTATTTCCTGGAGCGCATCGACGTCGTGCGCGGGCCGGCCTCGGTGCTCTACGGACGCGCATCGCCGGGCGGCCTGGTGGCCCTGACCAGCATGACGCCGCAATTCGAGCCGCATCGTGAAGTCCAGCTCACCGTCGGCAACCGCAACCGCGTGGAAGGCGCGGTCGATCTCACGGGGCCGGTCGATTCCAACGGCGTGGCGGCCTTTCGCGTGACGGCACTGGCGCGCAAGCTGGACTCGCAGTTCGAGCACGTGAAGGAGGAGCGGCGCGCCATCGCACCTTCGCTCTTGATCAAGCCCTCGAAGGACACGCGCCTCCTGCTGCAGGCCTATCTCCAGGACGATCCCGAGGGCAGCTACCACAGCGGCGTGCCGGCGGACGGCAGCATCAACGCCAACCACAACGGCCGCCGGATTTCGCGCTACTTCTTCGATGGCGATCCGAGCATCGAGAAATACCATCGCACGCAGCGTTTCGTCGGCTACCAGTTCGAGCATGCCTTCAGCGAACAGCTGAAGTTCCGGCAGAACTTCCGCTACGTCACGGCCGACACCACGCTGCGCCAGGTCTACGGCTACGGCTGGGTCAGCGCCGACGAGTTGACGCGCTATTACTCCGGTGCCCGCGAGTCGACGCGCGGCCACACGATCGACAACCAGCTCGAAGGGCGCTTCCAGACGGGCGCGGTCGAGCACACGCTGCTCGCGGGCCTGGACTACCAGAAGCGCCACGTCGACGGCAGCTGGGAATCGGGCGGCGCGTTGCCGATCAACGTCTTCGCTCCCGTCTACGGCTTCCCCGGCCTGAGCGATGTGACGAGCTTCCCGATCGACCGCCGCTTCGAGCAGACCGGCTTCTACCTGCAGGACCAGATGGCGTTGGGCCGCTGGCGCCTCACGCTGGGCGGCCGCGAAGACCGGGCGAAGGCGTCGAACCAGATGGGCACCGATGCCGCGGCGCAATGGAGCGGCTCCAAGTTCACCAAGCGCGTCGGCGCCGTCTACCTGTTCGACAACGGCGTTGCGCCCTATGTCGGCTATTCGGACGGCTTCAATCCGAGCCTGCGCAACGACCGGCAGGGCAACATCCTGCCGCCGGCCGAAACCGAGCAGGTGGAGGCCGGCATCCGCTGGCAGCCCAAGGATTCGAACACGCTGCTCTCGGCGGCCGTGTACGACCTGGAGCAGAAGAACGTCGCCACGCGCCCGGTGGGCGCGACCTATTTCGAGGCCGCCGGCAAGGTGCGTTCGCGCGGGCTCGAGCTGGAGGCGCGTTCGCAGCTGACGCGCGACGTGTCGGTGCTGGCGACCTACACCTACACCGACATGAAGTACATCGAGTCGCCGGACGGCTTCACCGGCAAGACGCCTTACCAGGCGCCGCGCCACATGGCTTCGGTCTGGGGTGACTGGAGCTTCGCGCCGGGCTACACGGCGGGCGGCGGCGTGCGCTATGTGGGCACCAGCTGGGTCGACAACGCCAACAGCTTCAAGGTGCCCTCGTACCTGCTGGTGGACCTGATGCTGCGCATCGACCTCGGCCGCCTGAACCCGTCGCTCAAGGGCTCCAACCTGCGCCTCGCCGCGAACAACCTGTTCAACAAGTCGTATGTGGCGTCGTGCATGAACCAGGACTACTGCTACTGGGGCGACGCCCGCAACGTGACCGCAACCTTCACCTACCAGTGGTAGGAGAAACAAGGAGATGGCGTGCGATGAGACAAGACATTCATGAATTCATTGCGATCGGGCTCGGGCCCTTCAATCTGAGCCTGGCTTGCCTGGCGCAGCCCATCGATGGCCTGAACGGCATCTTCCTCGAGCGCAACGCTGAGTTCAGCTGGCATCCGGGGATGCTGATCGACAACACCACGTTGCAGAACCCCTTCCTGGCCGACCTGGTGAGCCTGGCGGATCCGAAGAGCCGCTTCAGCTTCCTCAACTACTGCAAGGAAGAGGGCAAGATCTATTCGTACTACTTCCGCGAGAGCTTCTACCTGACGCGCGCCGAGTACAACCGCTACTGCCGATGGGCTACGGCGCAGTTGAGCAATGTGCGCTTCGAGCACGAGGTGCAGGAAGTGGTCCACGACGCCGAGCGCAACTGCTATGTCGTGACCGGCGTGCGAGGGCCTGAGCGCGAACCCTTCGTCCTGCGCGGGCACAAGCTGGTGCTGGGCGTGGGTTCCAAGCCGCTCTTCCCCGCCTGCTGCAAGCCGGGCGAGCACCGCTATCTGCACACCGCCGACTACATCGAGAGCAAGGCGCAGCTGCAGCAGAAGCGCTCCATCACCATCGTCGGCAGCGGCCAGAGCGCGGCCGAGGTCTATCACGACCTGCTCAAGGAACCCGACGCGCACGACTACAGCCTGACCTGGATCACGCGCTCGCCGCGCTTCTTCCAGATGGAGACCACCAAGCTCACGCTGGAGATGTTCTCGCCGGACTACATCGACTACTTCTACAACCTCGACGAAGAGAAGAAGGAGCGCATCGTCCGTACGCAGGACAGCCTCTACAAGGGCGTCAACGCCAGCCTGATCAACCAGATCTATGACCTGCTCGACGACCGCCGCACGCAGGGACGGCTGCGCACGCACCTCATCACCAACTGCGAGCTGCAGGACTGCCGCTACGACGCCGCGGCCGGCAGCTACGAGATCGAATTCCGCCAGCTCGACTGCGAGGCCCGCTACGCGCACCGCACCGAGGGCCTGGTCTTCGCCACCGGCTACCGAGAGAACATCCCGCTATTCATCGAGGGCATCCGCCATCGCCTGCGCTGGGACGAGAAGGGCCGCTACCGGCTGGCGCGCAACTACGCGGCCGACTTCAACGGCAACGAGATCTTCGTGCAGAACGCCGGCCAGCACACCCACGGCATGACCAACCAGGACCTCGGCATGAGCTGCTGGCGCAACTCGCTCATCCTGCGCGAACTGACGGGCGTGGAGCATTACCGGGTCGAGCGTCGCATCGCGATCCAGGATTTCTCGATTCCGTCCAGCGCGGACTTCGTCAGGCTCTGAAACAGGACGTCCATGAACCTGCGATCCCACATCATCACGATGACGGTGCTGGCCGTCATCAGCGACGCCATCCTGATTCCCTTCTATCCGCAGTTCTACAGTGAACGCTACGGGCTGGACAGCGCGGTCCACGTGGGCGCCTACGTGGCGGCCATCTCGATCGCCGTGATGTGCACGCTGCCGATCTGGGCGCGCGTGGCGCGGCGCGTCGAGCCCCTGTACCTGCTGGTCTACACGCAGTTCGCCGCCGGCAGCTTCAGCCTGCTCTGCGACTGGGCGCCCGACGTGGAGACGTACTGGGTGCTGTCGATGCTGATGTTCATGTGCAAGAGCAGCTACCTGCTGATGTACCCGTACATGATGCGCCTCACGCCCAAGGACGAGCATGCGGCCACCATCGGCGTGCTGTCGGTGGTGGTGCACTTCGGAGCCATCTTCGGCGCCGTGGTGGGCGGCCTGGTGCTGGAGGCCTGGGGGCCGCGCGCCAGCATCTATGCCATGGCCGCCGGCGACTTCTTCCAGATGGCGGTCTGCATGTACCTGATCCAGAGCGGCAAGATCGTGCGCGTCAACAGCGGCGCGCATGCGCAAGCCGCCGCTGCCGCGCCGCGCCGCTTCGACTGGCGCGCCCGGCTGCCGATCCTGCGGCTGGCGCTGGTGATGCTGCTGTTCGACTTCAGCGCCTACCTGATCCGCCCCTTCTTCTCGGTCTACTGGCAGAAGACCACCGGCTACGACAGCGAGCTGATCTCCGGCATGGCCTTCGCCATTCCAGGCGTGGTCGCCATCGTCGCGCTGCGGCTGCATGCCCGCATCCGCGCGCGCGGCGGCCGGCTGCCCGACCACACCGTGGGCAACCTGCTGCTGGGCATGGTCGGCCTGCTGCTGCATGCCGCGCCGGACCCGGTGTGGATCGTGCTGGGGCGCCTGCTGTACGGCTGGGCGCTGTTCCAGATCATCGTCAAGCTCGAAGTCAACCTGTTCCGCCTGTCGACGCCGGGGCGTTACGCGCACGACTACAGCATTACCAACTTCTTCCAGAACCTGGGGGTGCTGCTGTCCTCGTTCGCGGCCGGCGCCATCGTCGATCGCTACGGGCTGCACTTGCCCTTCCTGCTGGCGGCGGGTGGCTTCGTGCTGACCGCGCTGCTGGATCGCCTGATCCTCGACGTACCCAGCGCCGATCATGTGGCCAAGCTGGAGGTGCCGGCCCATGCGAATTGACAGCGTCCACCGCCGCGCCGAGGCTGCGCTGGCGTCGTACCGCGATGCGGAGGGCTTCGTGTTCCGGACGCTGCGCATTCCGCAGGACGTGCCGATGCTGCCCCGCTGGTTCACGCAGGAGCGCGCCGCTTTCTGGCTCATGCAGGACAAGACCGAAGACGAGGTCCGCGAGGCTTACCAGGCCCTGATGGATTTCGCCACCGTCACCGCCTACATCGGCCTGCACGAAGGCCGGCCCGCCTTCCTGGCCGAGTGCTACGACCCGGCGCATGACCGCATCCGCAACTTCTACGAGGTGAGGCCCGGCGACCTCGGCATGCATGTCTTCGTCGGGCCGTCGGATGTGCGCATCCGCGGCTTCACGCGCGCCGTGTTCCACGCGCTGATGCGCTTCATGTTCGCCCACCTGGGAGCGCAGCGCATCGTGGTGGAGCCGGACGCCACCAATCACAGGATCCACGCACTGAACCGGTTGGCAGGCTTCGTCTACGACCGCGACGTTGTCTTCACCGAGAAGATCGCCAGCCTCGCCTTCTGCACCTGGCGAGATTTTGAACAGGCCACGGCCGCCACCCTGGAAGAAATCCATCCATGAACCTCACCCTCGTGAACCAACTCTCGCAACACCCGGCCGAGGCCGCCGCACACCTGACGCCGGACGTCTGGGCCGAGGCCAATCGCCTGCTGCTGCGCAAGGCGATTGCCGAATACGCGCACGAGCTAATCGTCGAGCCGCAGCAGCTGAAGCCGACCACCGGCGGCTTCGCGCTCTACGAGCTGCACTCGGACGACGGTGCTGTGCGCTACCTGTTCGAGGCGCAAGTCCTGGCGCTGCGCCATTGGCACATCAAGCCGGAATCGATCCGCAAGCTGGTGAACGACGCCGACGCGCCGCTCGATGCGCTGCAGTTCATCGTCGAATGCCGCCAGCGCCTGGGTATCCGCGAGGAGCTGCTGCCGATCTACCTCGACGAGATCAGCAGCACCCTGTTCGGCAGCGCCTTCAAGCGCATGAAGGCCGATGCGCCCAGCAGCGCCCAGCTCGCCGATGCCACCGACTTCCAGACCATCGAGGTCGGCATGACCGAAGGCCACCCGGGCTTCGTCGCCAACAACGGGCGGCTGGGCTTCAACGCGGTCGACTACCGCGCCTATGCGCCGGAGGCCGGCTCCGATATCCGCGTGATCTGGCTGGCCGTGCACAAGGACAACGCCGCCTTCGCGAGCATCTCGACGCTGAGCTACGAGCAGCTCGTGGCCGAAGAGCTGGGCGCCGAGACCGTCGAGCGCTTCACCGCCCGGCTGCGCGAACTGGGCGTAGCCCCGGCCGACTACTACCTGATGCCGGCGCATCCGTGGCAGTGGTTCAACAAGCTGTCGATCGCCTTCGCCGGCTACGTGGCGCGGCGCAAGATCATCTGCCTGGACTACGGCGACGACCGCTACATCGCCCAGCAGTCGATCCGCACCTTCTTCAACACCAGCGACCGTTCCAAGCGCTACGTGAAGACCTCGCTGTCGATCCTGAACATGGGCTTCATGCGCGGGCTCTCGCCTTACTACATGTCGGGCACGCCGGCCATCAACGAGTTCATCAAGAAGCTGGTGACGCAGGATGAGTTCCTGCGCGCGAACGGATTCACCATCCTGCAGGAAGTGGCGGCTATGGGCTTTCGCAACCATTACTACGAGGCCGCGATCCCGCTCGACACGCCCTACAAGAAGATGTTCTCGGCGCTGTGGCGCGAGAGTCCGCTGCCGCTGCTGCAGCCGGGCGAGCGCCTGATGACCATGGCCGCGCTGCTGCACGTCGACAAGCACGGCCAAGCGTTGCTGCCCGAGCTGATCCGGCGCTCCGGCCTCCCCACCGTGGCCTGGCTGGGCCGCTACCTGCAGGCCTACCTGACGCCGCTGCTGCACTGCTTCTACGCGCACGACCTGACATTCATGCCGCACGGCGAGAACCTGATCCTGGTGCTCGACCGGCACGTACCGGTGCGCGCCATCATGAAAGACATCGCCGAGGAATGCGCCATCCTCGACACCGCGGCCAAGGCAGGCTTGCCCGAGCGCGTCGATCGCATCGCGGTGGATGTGCCGGATCATTTCAAGCTGCTCGGCATCTTCATCGACGTGTTCGACGGCGTGCTGCGCCACATCAACCAGGTGCTGGTGGAAAACAACTGCTGCACCGAAGACGAGTTCTGGCGCGCCGTGGCCGACTGCGTGCACGACTACCAGGATGCGCATCCGGAGCGCGCCGCCAAGTACGCGCACTACGACGTGTTCGTTCCCGAGTTCCTGCATTCCTGCCTGAACCGCCTGCAGCTCGGCAACAACGTGCAGATGGTGAACCTGTCCGACCCGGCCTCCAGCCTGAAGATGGCGGGCAATCTCGCGAACCCGATCGCCAAGTTCCGCCGCCGTCCGGCGGCAGAGGCCGAAGCGGCCGCACTGGCGGAAGGCGTGGCGTGATGCTCTGCATGCAGGCGGGCGCGGGTGCTGCCGTCGTTGCCGGCGCGATGCCGGCCGCGCGGCCCGACTCCGATCTCGCCCGCATGCTGCGGCTCGCGCGGCGCGTCGTCCCCGGGCTCTGCGGCACCCAGGGCTGCGAAACCTTGCCCGGCGCACTGCGCGAAGCCGACCAGGCAAGCCTGTGCGCGCTGTGCCGCCACTGGGCCGAGGCCTACCCGGAGGCCGGCGCGCACTACCTGGCGCTGCGCTGCTGGGGGCTGGCGATCTGGCAGCCGGTCTATCTGAGCGTGATCGCCGCGCAGCTGGACACGCGGGTGCCGCGGCTCGCCGGCCTCGCGCAGCCGGTGGCCGAGGGCTTTCCGCGCGGCTTCCAGCTGCCCATTCATGCGCCGGCCACGGGGAGCGCGCCGGCGCGCATGGATGCTGCGGCTGCCGAGCTGCGTGCGTTCTGCGATGCGATGCGCGCGGCGCTCTCGCTGTGTCGCGCTGCATGCGCGCGCCGCCGACCGCCTGCAGGCCGAATGCGTGCTCGGCGCCTTGCTGCTGGTGCATCGCCACGCACCGGCCTGCAGCGACAGCGAGCTCGCCGCACTGGGCGCGGCCTGGCTCGCGCGCCTGGGCATCGCCGGCGGCTGCGGCTTCTTCGCCTACCGGGCGCGCGACGGCACGCCCGCGCTCGCGCTCGAGCGCAAGGTGTGCTGCCACCACTTCCGCCGCCGCGACGGCGAGCAGTGCAGCACCTGTCCCAAGCTCCCGCTCGACACGCGAATCGCCCGCCTGCTGGCCGATTCGTAGTCCCTTCCATTCACGCGATGCGCCGACGCCGGCAAAGGCCCGGTGCATCCCGTCACGCCTTGGAGATTCCGATGAACGATGTCGCACGCCTCACGCATGTTCTGCCGGCGTCCACGCAGCTGCCCGTCGATGTCTACTTCGACCAAGCCCTGTTTGCGCGCGAGCAGGAACTGATCTTCGATCGATCGGCCCGCTACGTCGGGCACGAGAAGACCGTCCCGCAGGTCGGCGACTGGCGTCGGCTCGCGCAGGAGGGCGGCGGCCGCGTGCTGGTGCGCAATGCCGAGGGGGTGACGCTGACGTCCAACGTCTGCCGGCACCGGCAGGCACTGATCCTCGGCGGCGAGACCGGCGACGTGCGCGGGCTCGCCAACCCCAGCGGCAACCTGGGGTCGACCGGCGGTCACATCGTCTGCCCGCTGCACCGCTGGACCTACGACGACCGCGGCGAACTGCTGGGCGCGCCGCAGTTCGAGCAAAAACCCTGCAAGAACCTGCAGCGCTTTGGGCTGCGCAATTGCCACGGCCTGCTGTTCGAGGGCGCGCGCGATCCGGCACAGGATATGGCGGCGCCGTTCGCGCGGCCGGAGTTCGACTTCTCGGACTACGTGCTGAACCATGTCGAGGTCCACCAGTGCAACTACAACTGGAAGACCTTCATCGAGGTGTACCTGGAGGACTACCATGTCGCGCCTTTCCACCCCGGCCTGGGCGCCTTCGTCAGCTGCAGCGAGCTGCACTGGGACTTCGCCGACTGGTACAGCATGCAGCGCGTCGGCGTGCATCAGGCGCTGGGCCAGCCCGGCTCGGAGGTCTATCGCACCTGGCACGAGCGCCTGCTGGACTACCGCACCGCCGCGCCCGATTTCGGCGCGGTGTGGGTGACCTATTTCCCGACCCACATGATCGAGCTCTATCCGCACGTGCTGGTGCTGTCCACGCTCTAGCCGAAGGGGCCGCAGGACACGGTCAATGTCGTCGAGTTCTACTATCCCGAGGAAATCGCCGCCTTCGAGCGTGAGTTCGCCCTGGCGCAGCGCGCCGCCTACATGGAAACCGCCAGGGAAGACGACGAGATCGGCGAGCGCATGGACGCGGGCCGCCGCGCGCTGCTCGAGCGCGGCACTTCGGACGTCGGGCCCTACCAGTCGCCGCTGGAAGACGGCATGTGGCACTTCCATGCCTGGTACCGGCAGATGATGGGGCCCGCCTTCCTTCAGGCCGGCACGAAAGCCCCGTGCAGGCCCAGCGGCAGCGCATAGGGCAGCGTCGCCTGCGCCACCGGCCCGTTAGCCAGCTGGTCGGCCGCGAAGCAGGACAGCAGCGTCTTCTTCTGCGCGACGTCGAGCACCGTGCCGAGGATCCAGCCCGGGCCCGTGCCGTCGGGCACGAACAGGTGTTCCTCCACCATCGCCTGCGCGCCGTAGGCGAAGCGCTGGCTGCGGCCCGTCTCCACATCGGTGCGCGCGACGGCGCCGAAACCGGGCTGCTCGCGCATGCCTTGCGTGGCATGCACCACGCTGCGATGGCGCAGGCCGACGCGGCGCGGATCGATGCGCGGGAACTCGGCATCCAACGGCAGTGCCTCCTGCATGGCCTGGCCGGTGCCGAGGTTCAGCGTGGCCACGGTCAGGTGCGGATCGGTGCTCTTCACGCGGCGCCCCCGCATCAGCTCGCGGTTGGTGGTGAACACCGAGCTGGCGTTGTCCGAGCGCACGTAGTCGATGTGGATCCGCGTGCCGCGCGGCGTGTTCTCTTCCCATGCATTGCCGACATGGAACAGGAAGCCGGCCGGCAGCGTGAGCAGCTGGCGGCGGTCCCAGTTCTTCTTGTCGACCACCAGCGCGCGCATGCCCAGCTCTGGCCGCCACACGTGGGCGTCGAGGAAGGTCGCGCCGGCTTCCTTGCGCTTGACGTCGTAGACCAGCGGCGGCATCAGGAAGACCAGGTGCCGCTCGGTGACGGCGAAGTCGTGGACCATCGGCAGGTCGGCCACCGGCACTGCGGCCGCGCGGCGCAGCGCACCGTCGGGCGCGATCTCATAGAGCGCGAGCAGTCCCTGGCCGGAGCCGACGCCGAAGTTCCAGATCGTGCCGTCGGGGTCCACCCTGGGATGGGCCGAGAAGGGCATGCCGGCGAGGTCGGGGCGCCAGGTCTTCAGGCCCAGCGTGTCCAGCGTGCGCGCGTCGATGCGCGTGGCCGATCCGCCTTCCCACAGCGCGAGCACTTCGCCCTGCACCGGCAGCACGCTGGTGTTGGCGACATTGATGCTGTCGGCCGAGGTCGGCGGCTCCACGCCCGGCGGGATCGTGCCGAAGGCCTCGGTCAGCCGGCGGCCGGCGCGCACTTCGGCCACGCGCTTGGGCGTCTGGACGTAGCGGCCCTGGTAGTGGACCTGCGTGCCTTCGATGACGAAGCGATGCACCATGCCGTCGCCGTCGAACCAGTGGTGGTAGCGCTCGCCGCCCAGGTCGTGGCCCGTCGGGCCGATGCGAAAGAGCGTGCCCGCGAGCGCATCGGGGAAGCGGCCGCGCACCGCGGTGCGAACCAGCGGCAGGTCGGCCGGCGGCGTGGCGAAGCCGATCTTCCAGGGTGCATCGGAGGCTTCGAAGTCGGCCCGCCAGCTGTCGCTGCCGGCATGCACGAGGGAAGTCAGCAGGGGGGTGGCGCCGGCCGATGCGAGCAGGCGCAGGAGTTCGCGTCTTTGCATCTCGGCCTCAGCGCAGGTGGATGACGGTCTTGAGATCGGCATCGACGCTGAAGGCCGCGGCCTCGAAGCCCGGCGCGGCGCGGTTGCCCTTGGCATCGTTCGAGAAGCCGTAGCGTTCGGTCGGCATGCCCATCAGGTTGGTGTCGAGCTTGCCGTTGCCGTTCTCGTCCGCGAACACCCGCAGCGCATAGCGTCCTGGCGCCAGGCCAGGGAAGGCGAGCTGGGCCGCGCCGGCGCGCAGCGGCGCGGTCTGGGCCGCCAGCGCCTTGCCGGCGGCGTAGCCCTCGGCGCTGTCGAAGAGCGCGACATAGAGCGTGGCTTCGGTCGCCGGGCCGTCCACGACGCTCAAGCGCAGGTCGGCGGCGAGCGCGCCCAGCGGGGCGAGCAGGGCGGCGGCGCACAGGGCGCGCGTGCCGCGGCGCGGCAGAGGAACAGAAAGGTTCATGAAAGGCCTCGTCGGAAGTGGAGGCCCCGAAGATCGCGCAGGCGCCGCCCGCTGCCCAGCGCCATGCGACGGAATGCGGAATGCGCGCGCCAAATGCGCGAGCGGCGGGGCGAAGCGCCCCGGATCAGGTCGGCGGCTCGTCCTGCTCCTCGTTCGACGAGGCGAACAGGTCCCAGGCGGCCATGAACAGCGCCGCGATCACCGGCCCGATCACGAAGCCGTTGACGCCGAACAGCGCCATGCCGCCGATGGTGGACATCAGCACGATGTAGTCGGGCATCTGCGTGTCCTTGCCGACCAGCACCGGGCGCAGGACGTTGTCGACCAGCCCGATCACGACCACGCCGAAGACGATCAGGAACACGCCTTGCCAGATCGCGCCGGTGGCCAGGAAATAGAGCGCCACGGGCAGCCAAATCAACGCTGCGCCCACGGCAGGCAGCAGCGAGAGAAAAGCCATCAGCACGGCCCACAGCAGCGCACCCTGCACGTCGAGGAACCAGAAGGCGAGTCCGCCCAGCGCGCCCTGCACGGCCGCCACCGCGACGTTGCCCTTGATGGTGGCGCGGATCACGGTGGTGAACTTGTTGAGCAGGTAATGCGTGTGCGGCCGCGCCATCGGCAGCGCCTCGCGCACCGTCTTCGACAGCTCGGTGCCGTCGCGCAAGAGGAAGTACAGCAGGTACAGCATGACCGCGAAGCTGACCAGGAACTCGAAGGTGTTCTGCCCGATGTTGACGGCCTGGGTGGCGATCATCTGGCTGGTCTGGGCCGCCCCTTGCGAAAGCCTGCCGAGCAGCGCCTCCATGTTGCCGAGGCCGAAGCGGTCCAGCAGGTTGAGCAGCCATTGCGGCAAGGCGGCCGTGATCTGCTGCAGGTAGCGCATGAAATTGATCTCGCCCGAGCGGATCTTCTGCGTCACCAGCGACACCTCCTGCACCAGCGAGGCTGTGACCATCGACAGCGGGATGATCACGATCACCAGGCAGATCGCGAGCGTGGCGAGCGCCGCGAGGTTGCGCCGCTTGGGCATCTTGCGAAGCAGCCGCTGGTAGAGCGGCGTGAACAGGATGGCGAGCGCCACGCCCCAGAGCACGGCGCCGGAGAAGGGTGCCAGGATCCAGAGGAAGGCGGCCGTGACGACGACCAGCAAAAACAGGAAGGCGCCGCGCTGGAGTTCGGGTGAATTCATACGCCGGCTACTGTAGCCGACCGGGTTTGCCGCTCCCTCAGCGCGACGCCCTCGGGAGCGCCACCGGCGCCAGCGTGGCGCGCAGGCGCTCGTCGGCGCCCGGTGCGGCCTCGGCCTCGACCTGCAGCGCCTCCTCGACGTTGCCGATGTGGTCGAGCATCAGCTGCCGCGCGCGCTTCGTGTCGCCGGCCTCCAGCGCGGCCACGATCGCCGCATGCTCGGCGCACGATTGCCCGGCCTCGTGCTTCGACTGGAACAGCGTGGCCGCGAGCGTGGTGCGGGCCGTGAGGTCGCGCAGCACGTCGACCAGCAGGCGGTGGCCCATCTGGTCGGCCAGGCAGACGTGGAAGTCGGCCAGGAGGAAGGCGCGCGTCGCGGCATCCGCGCCGGCGATGGCGCGCTTCTCGTCCGCGATATGCTCGCGCAGCTTGCGGATCACCTTCGAGAGCGGACGTCCTGCCTCGGCCAGGATGCCGGCCTCGACGATGCGGCGCGCGGCGAAGGCATCGCGCGCCTCCTCGGCCGACGGCTGCACCACGTACCAGCCGCGCCTCGACTGCACCTCGACGAAGCCGCGCGCCTGCAACTGCATCAGCGCCTCGCGCACCATGGTGCGGCTGACGCCGAAGTTCTCCGCCAGGTCCTGCTCGCCGAGGCGGTCGCCGGGGGCGAGCTTCTGCGCCAGGATGGCTTCGACCACGCGCTCGGCGATGGTGGTGGGCGTGACGTCGGTCATGGCGAGGGCTTGTGGAGGAGCCCTAGTGTGCCGCGTGGGCGGCGTGCGCCGCAGCGACCGGGGAGTCGGGTTCGGCCAGCGGCTCGTCCTCGGGCGAGTGGGTGCCGTTCAGCACCGCATGGGCGCGCTCGCGGTCGATGTCGCCTTCCCAGGCCGCGATCGCAACCGTGGCGACGCAGTTGCCGATCAGGTTGCCCAGGGCGCGCGCGATGCCCATGAACCAGTCGACCGAGAGCACCAGCACCAGCCCGATGGCCGGGATGGCGGGAATCGCATGCAGGGTTGCGGCCAGCACCACGATCGCCGAACCCGGCACGCCGTGCGCACCCTTGGAAGTGACCAGCGCGATCGCCAGGATGGTCAGGAGGTCGGTCATCGAGATCGGCGTGTTGGTCGCCTGCGCGATGAACACGGCCGCCAGCGTGATGTAGATCGAGAAGGCGTCGAGGTTGAAGGAGTAGCCGGTCGGGATCACCAGGCCCACGGTCGAGTCGCGGATGCCCATGTGGCGCAGCTTGGCCATGATCTGCGGCAGCACGCTGTCCGACGAGGTGGTGGCGAACACGATGGTCAGCTCCTCGCGCAGGTAGCGCAGCAGCTTGATCAGGCTGAAGCCCGAGAGCCGCATCACGAAGCCCAGCACCACGAACACGAAGACGATGACGGAAGCGTAGAACAGCGCCACCAGCATGCCCAGCTGCTTGAGCGAGCCGATGCCGTACTTGCCCACGGTGAAGGCGATGGCGCCCAGCACGCCCAGCGGCGCCAGCTTGATGATGATGCCCATGATCTTGAACAGCACCTGCGAGAGCGTGTCGACGAAATCGCCGACCGGCTTGCCGCGCGGGCCCAAGAGCGCCAGCGCGCAGCCGAACAGCACCGCGAACAACAGCACCTGCAGCACGTCGCCGGTGGCGAAGGCGTTGACCACCGTGGTCGGGATCAGCTTCATGAGGAAGTCGACCGTGCCGCCGCTGGTGAGCTTGTCGGCGTTCGAGGCATAGGCGCTCATGGCCGCGGCGTCGAGCGCGCCGGGGTCCACGTTCATGCCCACGCCCGGCTTGAACACGAAGGCCAGCACCAGGCCCAAGGCGAGAGCGATGGTGGTCAGCACCTCGAAGTAGATCAGCGACTTGACGCCGACCCGGCCCACGCGCTTCAAGTCGCCCGCGCCGGCGATGCCGTGCACCACCACGCAGAAGACCAGCACCGGGATGATCATCTTGATCAGCTTGATGAAGCCGTCGCCCAGCGGCTTGAGCTTGACGGCGAAGTCGGGCAAGAACAGGCCTGCCAGCACGCCGAGCACCAGCGCGATGACCACCTGACCGAAGAGCGATTTGGCGAAACGGGGCATGGGGGATTTCCGTGTTTGGTTGCATGCAAGAGATCAGTAATCTTGCATACAAGCAATGTAGGCAAGATCCCGCGAATTGCTGCTCGGGTTTTCCCGGGGATTGATGTGCAGCCGTATCCGTGTTCTAGGCAATTAAATGCCTGAACAGGTCAATAAATGCGCAAACAAGTCAATAAATGCGCGAACAGCCCGGGGCCCGAGCTAGCCGGTTTGAGGCGAGAACGCAGAACATGACGATGAGCCGCGTCATGTACATCGAAGCGAAGCTGGAGGTCGGACGGGACCAGCGTTGATTGGCCGAGTCACTTGCTGCACTACGGGGCCACGCTGTCGCATAACCGTATGCCTGTTCAGACTGGGAGCGGACGGTCCTCTCGCGCGTCTCAACCGCCTGCTTGCGCCGACAGCAGACGCCCCATGAGCCTCGGGAACGTGTCCCGCTCGCTTCTCTTTGGTCGACTGCTTCCCACCTCAGGCTATCCATCGCTTGTGCGAAAAGGGGGCGGCGAACTCCGGATTTCTAACTCGCGTCGGAACGACCCTTGAAGGAGCTCCCAACCCTCTACCCGTCTACAGCTTATGCTGCCCGAGAATCGGGCAGCTTGGCCAAATCGGGCCGAGCATAAGTGTGTGTGCTTTGGCACGGGTGATGGCCACGCGGAGTATCTTGCGGCTTCGGTGATACGGCGGTTCGTCGCCCCACCAAACGAACGACGACACCATCTGCTCTCCGTCGTGCCGCCCCTCACGGACGACGATGACGCCGTCGAACTGCTTGCCCTTCGACTTGTGGACCGTCATGACCTGCACGCCAAGCGGGTCGTCAACGCCGCCAAGAATCTGGTCTTGCGCGAGAGCCAAGTCGAGCACCTGCCGGGCGCCCGTGTACTGCCCATCACGCGTCCAAACGGCTCCGAGTCCTCCGCCGATCCGCTTGCCACGGTTGAAGGCGACCAGGTAGTCAAGGTTCTTCGCCGCCTCTGTCAAGTGCTCGTCGCCGGCTGCTCGCAGTGCGATCTTGACCCGAGTCCAGTCCCTCGCCGGATCGCCTGAGAAACCCTGGGCCCGCAGTTCATCCATGGCACCCAGCACTGCCTGAACGAACTTCGCTTTAGGCGCCTTGCCAGCAGCCTGAATCGCCAACGCCCAGGCTTGCCACTGCTTCGCGGCTGCCAGACCGTTGGCCCGCTTCGCCGTCGCCAGAAGATCAAGAGCCGTTGCAAGGTCGCGCATCCGATCCGGCTCTCGCTTGGGTTCAAGGAGGAACGCCGCGAAGCGAGCCGTCAATATGGCCTCGGCCTCGTCGAACGACAGCTTGTGTCGAACCGGTTTCGGTTCGGCGTTCAGCGCGGCCGAAATCTTGGCCGCCGATGCCCCGGAGTGGGTAAGGATGGCGACGTTCTTGCCGTACTTCCCAGTCGACTTCCTGATGGCCCGCTGAAGCATGCCGATGGACATGCGCATGATGGCGCTCAGCGTCCGCAGCTTCGGGTTGTAGGCGAAGGCGGAGACGCCGACGTATGGCGACCCGCGAACTTTGCCGAGCAGAATGTTCTGGCCGAAGGTGGCGATTTCGGTGCCGCCGCTGCGGTGGTTCTGCGCACCGAGGTCGATCTCCAAAGGGTTCAGAGACTTCTTGATGGCGACGATCCGCTCCGGACCAATGCCGGGAAGGTGGTCGAATATCTGCTGCTCAAGGTCCGCCAAGCAGATAACCTGTGCAGCAGGTGCCAGCAACTCGATGCAGCGCCAAGCATGTTCGTTGGTGTCTTGCGCCTCGTCCACGATGATCAGAGGGTGGCGCTGAGTGATGAGGCGACGGACGTGCGCGCTGCGTTCGAGCAGCTGCGCCGCGTTGGACGGGAATAGGTCAAAGGCGATCAGCCCATCCTCTCGAAACAACCGCTCGCGCTCCTGCAGCCAAGCTTGCCATTCCGGGTTCTCGTCTTTGCGGTTCTTCGATTTGATCGTCCCAAATTTGGCCTGCTCATCCTGCGGCAACAGGATGCGCAACGACTTCGGTGCACCAAGCAAATAGGCATGCGCAGATAGCATGGTCCAGAAGAAGGAGTGGAAGGTCTGCATGCTCAGCATGCCACGCTGCACCTTCGGCACTTCTAGCCGAGTGGCCTCTCCCACGCGAGCGACTGCAGCCCTGGAGAAGCTCAAGAAGAGGACAGACTGACCGGGAGCCAGACCATCGCCGATGCGCACGACCGCCTTCTTCAGCGCAATCGTCGTCTTGCCGCTTCCCGGGCCGCCGATGACGAGGGCGTGCCCCTTGCAATCAAGGAGTTGCTGGCGAAGGTCACAGACCTCCATGGGGGCGTCTTCGATCAAGCCGCAGGACCGGGCGGCACCACGGCGCCGGCTGCTGCGGGTCCTGCTGGCTTCGCTGGCGCAGCCGCCACCGCAACCTCCACTGGGATGTCTGCCGGCTTCGGAAAGGCCGCATACACATGCTTCAAAAAGCCTGTCACTGTCGGTGGCAGCTCGGCTACCGCGCTGCCTTCAAAGAGCCTTGCAGCCCAACCAGCGCCCTTGCTGCCGTCCAGTGCCGACCGAACCAACTTCTTCAGGTCCGCATCGACCGGGCGCACGGCAGGAATCGTGAAGTTGCCGTTGTCGCCAGTCGTTCGAAGATCATCAAGGAAATCCCACAGCCGATCGAGCGACATCTCGCTCACGATCAGCACCTCGAAGCCTGAGTGCGCATGCTCGCAATCCACGTCGAACGCGTCCGTGAAGAGCTTCTTCTTTTCCGGCGGGCGAGGCATCGAGTCGTAGAACGAGAACGTCTTCAGGCCGAGCGCCTTGAAGAATATGCCGAACTTCGGCATTGCCCCCTCGCTCTCCGCGTCGAAGAACGCGGCGCCAGCGATGTCGAGTGGCTGGAGGGAAGTGTCGCTTTCCTCCAGCTTTCTGGCTGCCACCGGCAAGGCGTGAAACTCCGTCAGGCCTTCGACGACGATAGCGCCTTTTCCGAGCATGCACTCCGTCAAACCACGCCGTGCAAACCTCTTGAAGTCGTTTCCCTTGAGGCCACCTGCATCGGACACCTTTTTGGCGGTGACGCTGGAGTCGGGCCCGCGCGACAAGAGCAGGGTTTGCTCTGGCTCGAATCGCTCGATGACATACGGCGAGTGCGAGGTCGCAAAGGCCTGCATCGTGTTATGGAGCAGGTAGTCCGCGATCCGGCGCTGCGTGTGGGGCGGCACCGCGATCTCGGGCTCTTCCATCGCGAAAATGACCGACGCCGGCTTCAGCTCGGCGATGAACGACAGCAGAGCGAGCACCAGGACATTCAGGGTGCCGGTGCCCACCTGTTGAAATGGCACCGGCGTCTGGTCCTTGGACATCGCCAGGAAGAACGCCATGGTCTTGCGAAGGTGTTCGCGCGTCAGCTGGGACACATGCAGCTTGGTCGTCCTGCCGTCCGCGTCGGATGCGATGTATCGCCCAAGCCGCGCCTCGATCGACTTGAGGACCGGCTGCAGGTGGGTGGCATCCTTCTCGATGTCCAGGTTGCGCAGGCGCTCGATGGCTTTCTCCCAGAGGCCCGCGCGTGAGCCCCTGAGCCGCAGGATCACATCAAGCAGCGAGCCTCGCTCCAGGCTCAGGGCGCGTGAGCCGGTGCGAACCGCCCGCAGATATAGGAAGCCAAACAGGCGCTTGACTTCCTTGCTGACCTTGTCCAACTCGCCGGGGTCGGCGTTCGGGCTGCGCGAATAGCACGTCTTCGCCTCGAACTCGTCTTCTTCCGGGTTGTAGACGGCCTCGGTCTCCAGGCGCAGGCAACTCACTGCCAGGGGAGGGTTTGCGGCGTCGACCTCACCTTCGTTGAGAAGTCGCTTTTCAGTCGAGTGCCAGAACTCAAGGTGCTGGCCGCATCGGTTCTCGACCTCGGGGTTGATATCGACGAGCACGACTTCGATCTTGATCAGCACGGGTGTCGGCTCTTCACCCTCGACCGCCGCCGGAGTCAGGTAGTGCGCGTTGTGGAAGTCGAACTCCTCGACTGGCGGGAACTTCGATATGCGATCTGGTCCCAGCACTAGGTCAAGCGCTTCGCAGATCGTGCTCTTGCCGACGTTGTTCGGGCCGACGATCAGAGTGTGTCCGTCGAAGTGCAGCTCGGCACTCTTGATGCTCCGAAAGTTTGTAATCTTCAGTCTTACGACTTTCATTCTTGTTCGTCTCCGTCTGCTGCTTCGGTCCAAAAGGGAGCTACCGGCTGGTTGCCGCTCCCGCCCAACTGAGCATTCTCGACGGGCGAGCACGTCGGCCCCAAATTTTGGTGCGACTATATTTTCAAAGGTCGGGGGACGCCGTCCCGCGGGTTGCACCAGGGCCGAATGTCCGGCCAGCGCCAGCTGGCTGCCGCGTGAAGGCATGGTTCTCATGGCCGTTACCGCTGCGAAGCTGCTCGTCGATCAAGAGCGTGGGGCTCGAGCGGGCGCACGCCGGCGGAGTTGAGGTGGCCTTCAGTGCCGCCGGGAAGCAATTCGGCGGTCTGGCCCGACTGGATCTGTAGCTGCCCTCGTGCCGCGGTCCTTCAGGCCTGCGGCAGAATCCTTTACCCGCGGCAAAGCCGAGACTCAAGGAACATCACACATGGGCGCGCAATGGAAAGCCAAGCACAAGGACCTTGCGGCCAACGCCAAAGGACGCTTGTTTGGCAAGCTCGCGAAGGAAATCATGATCGCCGCGCGCAGCGGGGCCGATCCGGCATCGAATGCGCGGTTGCGACTGGTGGTTGAGCAGGCGCGCAAGGTCTCGATGCCTAAGGACACACTGGAGCGGGCCATCAAGAAGGGCGCCGGCCTGACCGGCGAGTCGGTGCATTTCGACCACGTGGTCTACGAGGGCTTCGCACCGCACCGGGTGCCGGTGATGGTCGAATGCCTGACCGACAACGTGAACCGCACCGCGCCGGAGATGCGGGTACTGTTCCGCAAGGGCCAGCTGGGCGCCTCCGGGTCGGTCGGCTGGGATTTCGATCACCTCGGCATGATCGAGGCCGAACCGCAGCAAGCGGGGGCCGACCCTGAACTGGCCGCAATCGAGGCCGGCGCGCAGGATTTCGAGCGCGGCGAGGAGGGGGTGACAGTCTTCCTGACCGACCCCGTCGATCTCGACATGGTCAGCCGCGCGCTGCCGGCGCAGGGCTTTTCCGTGCTGTCGGCGAAGCTCGGCTACAAGGCCAAGAACCCGATTGATCCGGGCACCCTGAGCGCTGAGGCATTGGAGGAAGTCGAGACCTTCCTGGCCGCCATCGATGCGAACGACGACGTGCAGAACGTGTTCGTGGGACTTGCGGGGTAGCTGCCGACGTTCCCACGTGACCTCCTGCTCACCTGCGCGCTAGCCTGCCTGGTGGTGTTTGTCGCATCGGGCCCGGAAAATATCCTCGCGCTCAGCCGCGGCCTCGGCCATGGGCGGATGGCCCCATGCATTCTCAGTGGGCGGCGACCTCGGCATCATGCTCTAACCGATCCGACGCGGAGCGGGCCGCCGCAGTCCCACCGGATTTCGGGTTCAGACTGCGAGCGGGCGTTCGCGCCTGTCGACCTGAATTACTGAAATCGGCCAAAGAGCGGTCGGCTGGCTCCTCTCAACTTTCCTCGAAGCGCATTACGGATGGCGAGGCGCCTGCTTCGCATGGGCCGCGTTGCATCTCTTTCTCGGGCTCCGCTGAACTGGGTGCTACCCGCAGCATCTGCGGCCGGAAGCCTTGACTCTTGAACCAGACACGCCGGCTTTGCCAAGCTCGAAGGCAAGCAGCCCGATTGTCGCATCGAAAAGGTGTCGTCCATGCACTGCTGGTAGGCCCGAATTCGGGGTATGGACACCCACGCCTGCCTTGGCCGCCAAAACGGCGGCGACGCTACCGCTCTCCCCGTTGCTGCCAACGGGCAGCAACGGGGAGTCACCTTTCTTGAGTGCCTCGGTTTGCCGCGCGCGCGCCTTGCGTTCTTCGTATGGCTTCATCGCGCGTGCACACCGACTCCTTTGTTGAAAGGGGTGGACTCGCTGCGCTGTACGGTGAGGGCGGCAGCGTCGATGCGACCTTCTCGACGCTCGGCCTGCGCGCCAGGACACAGGCGGGCGACACCACCCGCCTACGCGACATGCTCGGCTGGCGGCATGCGTTTGGCGACACCATGCCGACCAGCACGCATGCGTTCGCCGGCAGCATTCCGTTCACGCTCGAGGGCCTCCATCTCGTCCATCCTTGCCTTCGGGTCCCACTTCTTCATGACGAAACATTGGAGCAAAGCGGCGCAGCGAAGGCCGCTAGATTTCGTCCGGTCTTCGCTTTCCTGCGTCCATCATGACGCCACCGCACTCGTCTGCGCCGCGCCGCGCGAAAGTACCCCGTCACGACATCCGCGCTGCGGTGGCCGGTCATGGCCATGGTTTCCTGCAGCGGCATGTTCTGCCGGCCCGCTTCGGTGACGAACCCGGAGCGCAAGGAGTGCGCCGAGAAGTTGTCGCCGACGCCGGCCAGCGCGCCCCGCTCCTTCACGATGTCACGCATGGCCATACCGGTGAGCGCGTCCTCGCCGAGCTTCCCGCCCTTGTGGATGCGGCGGAAGAGGGGGCTAATTCCGCTCGCCTTCAGCCAGGCATCCCCGCCTCTGCAGCCGAGCCGGCCACGGGCTTCAGATCCTCGGACTTCACCTTGCCGGTGTGGTTCGTCTTGGAGTGCGCCAGCGTGTAGAGGTAGGTGCCGCCGTCAGCCCGGTGCAGGTTCTCGAACACGGCCCCAGCGACTTCCGAGCGCCGGCGCCCGCCGAGGCCCAGGCGAACAGGAGGAGGGCACGATCGCGCTTGCCCTTGAGCGAGTCGTCGCAGGTTTCCAGCACCGATGCGCGCGCACGAAGCCACCCGCGACCTCCTCAAGGAGGCGATGGCGGTGAAACGTGCGGTTGGGCCGACCAAGGAGGATGGGCGCCAGGACCGCGGTCGCGGTCGCAGGAAATCAAGCTGAGACGACTCGACAGCCGGCGTTCAATCGCCACCGCTCGCATTAGATCCGCTACACCTGGCCGATCATTAGCCCCTTTGACGAGTCAGGCTGCTTTTGGGACTCTCGAAGCCGAAGCGCAGGCTAACGGCTGACCGGCTCAGCGTTTCGGCAGCACCGAGGAAAACAGGCTTTCGCCGCGCGAACGCAGCAAGGCAACGAGCCGCCGGGCGGCGGGCGAGAGATAGCCTTCCTTGCGATAGGTCACGCCCAGCTTGCGACGCAGCGTCGTTTCCTTCAGCATGACCTCTTGCAACCCGCCGCGCTCGCCGACGGTTCCCAGCGTATGCCGCGACAGGAAGCTCAGCAGATCGGTGCGCGCGATGAGCCGCGGCAGCAGAGGAATCGAGTTTGCGTTGATCTGCACGGTGGGCAATGCGAGGCCGCGTGACTGGAACGCGGCGTCGAGCCATTGACGGCTCGGGATCGAGTCGACCGGCAACACCCAGCGCCATTGCAGCAGCGCCTTCATCGTGACCTTCGGGAGCTGGAACACCGGGTGATCGGCGCTGGTGGCGACCACCACCACGTCCTCGACGATCGAGTGCGTGACGAAGGCATCGTCGTGCTCGGGCATCAAGCCGATCAGCAGGTCGATCGTGCCCTCGCGCAGCCGCTCGCGCAGCGCCATGCTCGGCGCGATGGTGATGTCGATCGTGGTCTCGGGGGCTTCGGCGAGCAGCAGGTTACAGACCTCCGGCAGCACGTGATCGGCGGCGATGGGGCCGCTGCCGATGCGTACGTGGCCGGCGTTGCCCTTGGCGAAGTCGGTGATCTCGCGCAGCGCCTCGTCCGTGGCGCTGCGCAGCAGGCGGGCGCGCGCCAGCAGCACGTCGCCCACGGGCGTGAGCTTGATGCCGCGGCCTTTGCGCTCGAACAAGGCGCTGCCGAATGCGGCTTCGAGGCGTTGCACGGCCTTGGTCAGCGCTGGTTGCGTGCGCCCCAGGCGCTCGGCCGCCTGCCCGAGGTGGCCCATTTCGGCCACCACTTCGAAGTACTTCAGGTCGCGCAGGTGGATGTCCATTCATAAATCTCAGGAATCGATGGATGAACATTATCGAATAGACGGAATGAGTGGTGCTTTCCACAATCGACGCAAGCGATACCCAAAACAGGAGACAACAGCATGCGAAAGATTGGATACGGCCTCGGCCTGGCACCACTGACGGTCGCCCTGGCCTGCACGTTCTCGGCCGGCGCGTCCTTCGCGCAAACGTCCTGGCCCGACCGGCCCATCAAGCTCATCGTTCCCTTTCCGCCCGGCGGCGGCACCGACTTCATCGCCCGGCTCGTGGCCGAGAAGCTGTCGGTCCAGACGGGCTGGTCGGTCATCGTCGACAACAGGCCCGGCGCGGGCGGCAACATCGGGCTCGACGCGGTCGCCAAGGCGACGCCCGACGGCTACACCATCGGGTTGGGCCAGACGGCGAACCTTGCGATCAACGCCTATCTCTATCCGAAGATGCCCTTCGACGCGCTGAAGGACTTCGCGCCGATCAGTTCGGTCGCCTCGCAGCCCGTGGTGCTGCTGGTCAATGCCGCCTCGCCCCACAAGACCCTGGCGGACATCGTCGCTGCGTCAAAGGCCAAGCCCGAGTCGCTGCGCATCGGGCTCCCCGGCAACGGCACCGTGGGCCACCTGGCCGTCGAGATGCTGGAGCGCCGCGCGGGCATCAAGATCCTCAACGTGCCTTACAAGGGCGCTGCGCCCGCGATGACCGACCTGCTGGGCAACCAAGTGGAACTCAACTTCGCCAACACCGCGGCCGCGATCCCGCAGATCGCGGGCGGCAAGGTGCGCGCCGTGGCGATCAGCGCTGCCGCACGCCTCACCACCGCGCCCTCGCTCGCCGCGGTTCCCACGGTGGCCGAGTCGGGCTATCCCGGCTTCGAAGCCATCACGTGGACCGGGCTGGTCGCGCCGCGCGGCACGCCCGAGGCGGTCGTGCTGCGCATCAACACCGAGATCCAGAAACTGCTCAAGCAACCCGATGTCCTCGACAAGCTCGCGAAGGACGGCGACACCCCGATGGGCGGGACACCCCAGCAGTTCGGCGACTACATCCGCAGCGAAAACCAGAAGTGGGGCACGCTGATTCGCGACGCCCAGATCAAGCTCGAATAAAGCCCTGATCGGTGCGCTGCTCCCCCGCACCTTTGAACCCAAGACCCATGACTCCCAACTTGATTAAGACCGCGGCCTTCATGGCCGCAAGCGCCGCGCTGCTGGCCACGGCCCCCGCTTCGGCGGAGACCTATCCCTCGAAGACGATCACAATCGTCGTGCCCTACGTGCCCGGCGGCAATATCGACACCACCGCGCGCCTCATCGGCCGCGCGATGGGCGAGGTGCTCAAGCAGCCGATCGTGGTGGACAACCGCGCCGGCGCGGGCGGCATCATCGGCGCCGCCTACGTGGCGAAGATCAAGCCGGACGGCTACACGCTGCTGCTGGGCTCGAGCGCCACCATCGGCACCGCGCCGGCGGTCTACAAGCAGGTCGCCTACGACCCGCTGCGCGACTTCACCGCGATCGCGGGCCTCAACACCGTGCCGATGGTCCTCACCATCGGCTCGCGCCTCGCGGGCGTCTCTAACTTCGACCAACTGGTTGCCGCCTCGAAGAAGGCCAACGGCGGCATCAGCGTGGCGACCTCGGGCAACGGGTCGTCGAACCACCTCGCGCTCGAACTGCTCAAGCGGCAATCCGGCTTCATCGCGACCCACGTGCCCTACAAGGGCGCCGCGCCGGCGTTGACCGACCTGCTCGGCGGACAGGTGGATGCGCAGATCGACCAGTTGAACTCGTCGCTGCCCTATCTGCGCGATGGTCGCATCAAGGCGGTGGCCCAACTGGGTTCGAAGCGCTCCGCACTGCTGCCGAACGTTCCGACCCTGGCGGAGCAAGGCGTGAAGGGCTTCGACGCCGTGACCTATACCGGCCTGTTCGCGCCTGCCGGGGTCCCGGCGGAGGTGCAGCACAAGCTGGTCGAGGCGGTCGAGGCCGCGCTCAAGGATCCCGCGGTCGTCAAGGCTTTCCGGGAAATGGGCGCAGAGCGCGTGAGCCTAAGCCCGGAAGCCTTCGCGGCCTTCGTGAAGGCCGACACCACCCAGTGGCGCACTACGGCCCGCGATGCATCGATCACGGTGGAATGAGGACGACCCCGTGACTTTCACTGTTCTCGTGACCGCCCCCAAGCTGGCCTCCGCGGGCGTCGAACTGCTCGCCCAGGCCGGCGCCAAAGTCCTGTACCTGTCGAACGCGGACAGCGTCGAGGAGGTGGAACATCTGATGGCGAGCGAGCCCTTCGACGCGGTCATCTCGCGCACCGTCGAACTGTCGGCCAAGGCCATCGCGTCCTGCCCGACGCTCAAGGTGATCTCGAAGCACGGCGTCGGCGTCAGCAACATCGCCGTCGATGCGGCGACGCAGCGCGGCATTCCCATCTACGTCACGCCGGGCGCCAACGCGCAATCGGTCGCGGAGATGACGCTCGGCCTCATGCTGGCGGCCGCGCGCCGCATCGGCTGGATGGACCGCGAGCTGCATGCGGGCCGCTGGTCGCGCGCGCAGGACGGCGTCGAGTTGCAGGGCAAGACGCTCGGTCTTGTCGGCTTCGGGCAGATTGGCCAGCGCGTGGCGAGAGCTTGCCTCGCGATCGGCATGGACGTCATCGCTTTCGACCCGGCGTTGAAAGAGGGCGCGAGCCCGGTGCCGGGCGTGCGCCTGATGCCCTCGGTCGACGCGCTGCTGCCGCTCAGCCATGTGCTGAGCCTGCACGTGCCCTTGAACAAGCACACCCGCAATCTTCTGGGCGCGGCCCAGTTCGCGGCCATGCCGCGCGGCGCCATTCTGGTCAACACGGCGCGCGGCGAGGTGGTGGACGAGGCGGCGCTGATCGTGGCACTACAAAGCGGCCAGCTCTACGCGGCGGGCCTCGACACCATGGCGCGGGAGCCGTTGCCGGTCGGCAGCCCGCTCGCAGCTCTGGACAACGTCGTGCTCACGCCGCACGTCGGTGGCTCGACGCCGGCCGCGCTTGCGGGCATGGCCAGCGGCGCGGCGCGCAATGTCCTCGGCTGGCTGCAAGGCCGCCCCGTCGACGCATCGGCTTGCGTCAACCCTCAAGTCCTCTCATCTACCTCATCACTTTCCAGAGCAACCGCATGACAGCTACCATCCCCACGACCGCACCGCTGCAATGGCCCGCGGGATACCGCATCAACCCACGCGTCGACGGGCCCTCGGCCGAGATCGTCGCGGCGTTCCGTGAGATTCCTGTGGCCGCGATCGGCGACTCGATGAGCCGCAACATCGGCACCGTGGGCTTGCGCCAGTACCACGGCCGTCTCGACACCGTGCTGTGCGGCCCCGCTGTCACGGTCCGCGTGCGGCCCGGCGACAACCTCATGATCCATAAGGCGCTGATGATGGTCCAGCCGGGCGACGTGCTGGTGATCGACGGCGGCGGAGACGTCACGCAGGCCCTCGTGGGCGGTCTGATGCGCACGACCTGCGTGGCGAAGAAACTCGGCGGCCTTGTGATCGACGGCGCAGTGCGCGACCTCACGGAATGGGCCGAGGACGGCATGCCCATCTTCGCGAAGGGCCACACGCATCGGGGTCCGAGCAAGGACGGCCCGGGCGAAATTAACATCCCGGTGTCCTGCGCGGGGCTGGTCGTGCTGCCGGGTGATTTGGTCGTCGGCGACGCCGACGGCGTGATCGCGATTCCCGCCGCCGAAGCGGCCGAGATGCTGAAGCGCAGCAGGGCGCATCTGGAGAAGGAAGCGAAGATCCGGGCGGCGAACGCGATCGGCACGTCCGACCCAGAGCGCTTCGATGCGGCGCTGCGCGCCAAAGGCCTGCCTGTGTAGGCTGCGCCGCTGATCGCGAGCTCAGGGCTCGCGCCCCAAGAATGAAGGAGACAAGCATGCCCCCTGAAATCAATTCAAACCCGCACCGGCGGCAATGGATCGCGTCCGCCATGTCGCTGGTTGTCGGCTTGTGCGCCATCCCCGGGCGCGCGCTCGCGGGCGACAGCAAGTGGCCCGCGCACTCGATCCGGCTGGTCGTTCCCTTTTCCGCCGGCGCCTTTACCGACATCGCGTCGCGCGTGCTCGCCGAATTCGCCTCACGTGACCTGGGGCAGGCGGTCGTGGTCGACAACCGCGCCGGTGCCGCGGGCCTGATCGGTACGCAGATCGTCGCCAAGGCGCCGGCGGACGGCTACACGCTGCTCATCGGAACGATCAGCACCTTGTCGATGAACCCCGGCCTCTACAAGAAGCTGCCCTACGACGTCGAGCGCGATTTCGTGCCGGTCGCCGGCCTTGCCATCGGCCAATTGGTGCTGGTCGCGCGCGCATCCCTGAAGGTCAGGACCGTCGGCGAGCTCATCGCGCTCGCGAAGGCGTCGCCGGGCAAGCTGACCTATGGGTCCGGCGGCAGCGGCACCACGAGCCATCTGTATGCCGAGTGGTTCAAGTCGCTCGCCGGCATCCAGATGCTGCATGTCCCCTTCAAGAGCCAGACGCAGGCCATCCAGGGGCTGCTGGGCGATCAGGTGGATGTGCTGTTCGATACCGTTCCCACGGCCAAGCCGCACATTCAGAGCGGCAAGGTCATTCCGCTGGGCCTCGGGAGTCTCAAGCGCAGCCCGGAGCTGGCCGGCGTACTTACGATCGCCGAGGCGCTGCCGGGATTCGACATCGACACCTGGGCCGTGCTCTATGCCCCGCGCGGCACGCCCCCGGAGGTTCTCGATCGGCTGGGCGCCATGATGCGGCGCGTGCTGGCGCAAGCGCCTCTCAAGGAGAAGCTCGCGCAAATCGGCATGGAGCCGCTCATCATGAACACGCCCGCCGAGCTGGACCGCTTCGTTCAAGCGCAGACCAAGCGCTGGACGCGGGTGATCGAACAAGCAGGAATCACCGTCGAGCAATGACCACCGCCACACCCATGACCTCACCCGCCCCCTGGTCCGCGGGATGGGCGCCCGCCACGCTGGCGCTTCCAGAAGGTGCGACCGACTGCCACCACCACATCTACGACGCGCGCTTTCCCGTCGACCCGCGCGCGACGCTTCGGCCGGCGGATGCCCTGGTGTCGGACTACCGGCTGCTGCGGAAGCGATTGGGCACCTCGCGCAGCGTCGTCGTTCAACCTTCCACCTACGGCACGGACAACCGCTGCCTGGTCGATGCGCTTCATCAGATGGGCGACACGGCGCGCGGCATCGCCGTGGTCGAGAGCGAAGTCTCGAGGACGGAACTCGACCGCCTGCATGCCGCGGGCGTCAGGGGCGCCCGACTGAACCTGGCCCGGCCCGCCGGCGCCGCGATCGAAGACATCGGCAAGCTGGCGCGGGCCATCGAGCCGCTCGGATGGCACCTCCAGATTCACGCGCTCGGCGACAGCTACGTGCAGAACATTCACTGGCTGCGCGACCTGCCGGTGCCGCTCGTGATCGACCACCTCGGCCGCCTCCCGCTGCAGCAAGGCATCGATCACCCTGCCTTCGCACTGCTGCGCGCACTCGTCGACGCGGGGCGCACCTGGATCAAGCTCTCGGGCGCGTACCACGACAGCAGATCCGGCGCGCCCGACTACGAGGACGCCGCGACCGTGTTCAAGGCGTGGCTGTCCATCGCGCCCGAACGCGTGCTGTGGGGAACGGATTGGCCGCACACGGCCGCGATGGCTGGCGAGAAGCCCATGCCGGACGACGCGCGCCTTCTCGACCTGGTCGGAACGTGGGTGGCCGACAAGGCGGTTCGGGATCGGATTCTCGTTGACAACCCCGCCACGCTCTACGGGTTCACCGCATGAAACCAGATCTTCGTGTTTTCCTCGCCTACACCGATGTGGAACTGGAGCGCTACTACAGCCCCGATGCGCTCGAGCTTCTGGCGCAGCATGCCGAGGTCGTTAGAGGCGACAAGGTCCGCGTCCTTGAAGGCGCCGAGTTGGCAGAGGCCGCGGCGGGCTGCGAGATCGTGATCGCGCACCGCAGCGTCGCCGGCACCGTAGCGGCTTTCGCCGCGATGCCCGCGCTCATCGCCTTCCTGCGCGGCGCCGTGGATGTCAGCACCATCGACCTCGCCGCGGCCTCCGCGCGCGGCATCCTGGTGGGACGCGCGACCCGGGGCTTCGGCCGGGCGGTCGCCGAGCTCGGCGTGGGCATGATGCTCGACCTGGCGCGGGGCATCGCGCGTGCCGACCATGGCTACAAGACAGGCGTGCCCTTCGTGCCGGCCAAGGCGCGGCAGCTGCAAGGCTCGACGCTGGGCCTCGTCGGATTCGGTCATATCGCGGAGCATCTGGCGGACACGGGCCGGGGGCTCGGCATGACGGTCGCGGCCTTCGACCCGCATGCGGCTGCGGAACGAATCGGAACTCTCGCGCGCTCTCTCAACGAGGTACTGCGCACTTCGGACTTCGTCATCTGCCTCGCGGCTTCGACGCCGCAGACGAAGGGAATGTTCGGGGCCGAGGCCTTTGCCAGGATGAAGCCCGGCGCATTCTTCGTCAATCTGTCGCGCGGCGAACTGGTGGAGGAGCGCGCGCTCGAAGCCGCCCTCGACAGCGGCCATCTGAAAGGCGCGGGCCTCGATGTCGGGAGCGGTCCCGACCAGATGCCCGCTTCGCCGCTCGCGCTGCGGCCCGACGTCGTAGCTACACCGCACATCGGCGGCATGACGATCGAAGCGCGGGCGCACCAAGCCATGGACACGGCACGCCAAGTCGTCGCGATCGCGACCGGCCGCATGCCCGAGGGCGCGGTCAATCCGGAAGCGGCCTCGCGCGTGCGCGACTATCTCGGACGAATCGAGGCACGCTAGCGCCGCGCGTCGGTCCACTTCCTGGCGAGCTCCAGTCTCTCGAAGCGCTCGACTACTAGGAAGTCGGTGAACACTCGGATCTTGGCGGGTTGAATAGCGGCGACTCTGGTAGGTTAGGTTGATCGTGAGCCGCGGCGGTTACCGGTCGGTCAGGACTGGCAAACTTCCTGAAGATGCCGGTGTGGCTGGGGCCTGTAGGTCGAAGAAGAGCGCGAGTTGCCGCTGGGTATAGGCGGCTACAAGGTCACGCCGGCGAGGACCGCTGGACCGTTACTTGCGTCAAGACCGGAGAGACCATCTACCGCGGCATCGGGCCAGGGGAGGTCGTGCGCTCCCCTGCACCGTTTTTGGTCAGGAGGAAGAGATGGCCTGGCAACCTGAAGTGCCCCCCATGGAACTGGGCAAGCCGATCGGGCATATGCGCGAGTGGACCGTAGCGTTCATCGCCGAGTGGCACCGGCTCGCTGAGGGCCAAGCTGACCTCGAGAGCAGATGCTGCGAACGAACTCTATCTCTCAAATCGGGAGCTCGACCCGGTTGAAGTAGCGGAAGGAATGGGACTAGGCTTGATCCCACTGGAGGGCCAGCACGACGCACCTGCCAGTATTGATAGTTGCAGCCGATCCGCGTCGGCGTAAAGGCGCGTCCATGAATGCCTCGGCGGTTTCAAGACTGAAGCGCAACACCGGGGTCAATGAACTGAAGTTGATGGGTTATGAGAGCTGGCCAGCGTCTGCGCGAAGACCTCCAAGGGGGTGCGCCAATCATGCGTAGCGCGCGGTCTGTTGTTCAAGCTGTCGGCGATTGCGTCGAGCTCTTCCTGCGTGTACACGGACAGATCGGTACCCTTGGGCAGGTACTGACGCAGCAGCCCGTTGGTGTTCTCGCAGGTGCCGCGCTGCCAGGGGCTGTGCGGGTCGCAGAAGTAGACCCGCACGCCGGTGTTGGCCGCCAGCTCGGCGTGACGCGCCATCTCCTTGCCTTGGTCGTAGGTCAGGCTCTGGCGCATGGGCGCGGCGATCGCATTGAGCTCGGCAGTGAAGCCCGCCAAGGCTGCAGAGGCAGTGACATCTTGACCATCAGAACATGTGCTTGATACCAGCCTCGATACCTGTTGAGGTCGCGCCTGGGCGGACAGCAACAGCAGCCAAGCCTTCCGCCGAGATGGCGCGAGTGGAGGTGCCCTTGTTGCTTACGCGAGCGATCGTGCCGAAGACTTGTGTCCGCTTCGACAGGTTATATGCATAGCCGATGCCAAATTTATTGAAGCTACTGTCCGTACCGCCGATCTTCTGGTGGACAGCGGACGCGCGGATGAGCCCCGCGCCGACGGGAACAGTCACGCCCAGCATGGAGGTCAACGCGGGCGCCGACGGGGTTTCCGCCTTTCAATTCCTCACGACCTCTGAACACCGAGGGCCGCACTACGCCGAAATCCCACGAAGCACCGAAGTTGGTCACTTCGAGGGACCGGCTGATCGCGACTGGCCTGACGTCCGAGGCGCCAACGACTTGATCATATTTTGCGTATGCCAAAGCAGCGTTGAACGGGCCATCGGCGTAGCCGAGCCGGCCACCCACGGACTGGCCCTGCCGAGAATTCAAGTCGCTGGACAGCTTTTCATCGAACGCGAACTGCAACTGACCATAGAACCCGCCCAAGGAACGGGGCAGAAAATAACCCACAGAATTACTGTTGCGAATCGAGGCATACCCCAGATTGTCCGCGCCGGACACAGAGGCTACGCCTCGGTAGCTAAACGGGTCAAAATTGTTCACGTTCCAGAAGATCGGAGAATAGTCCCGACCTAATCGCAACTCACCCAACTGACTACTGCTCAGGCTCACCGTGGAACGCCGTTGAAAATTGACACCGGTGGCATTGCCTGTGTCAAGCGAGAGGGGCGCTTCCAGCCAGAATCCTGCCGCCAGTCCACCTCCCAGATCCTCTGTGCCCCTGAAACCCGGTCTGCTCGAGCTCGCGCCCCCGTTGGAGAGTCCAATGCGGCCTCCCGCACCTTCTCCGGAAAGCCTCGTGACCGCCACGTCGACGATGCCAAAAATCGTGACGTTCGATTGCGCATGTGCGGCAAACCCCATTGCCGCGACGGCCAATACTGCATACCTCTTCATCATCATCTCCTTTTAATTAAAAATATTGGAATGAGGCCAGCCGCACATCGTCTCGAGAGGGCCGGATTGATTTCCCCATACTCCCCCGTGAACCGCATAGGTAGCCACCTACCTTGCGTGAACCCCTTTGGACGCACTCGTCCCTTGCAGCATTTGTCTGCAATTGAGACAGTGCGACGTAGCGGACCTGCGGAACGATTTCCACAACACAGATATGCTTAAATTCTGGGATCTCGTCTTCCCGTAGGCAAATTTGAAGACCGCCCTGCCAGGATTCCGGAGACCACATTGCTTGCGCCTGACACACCACTCGTTGCGGCTTCACCATCGCCGATTCGCATCACCAGCCTCCATACGCCCCTGCTTTCGGCGTTGCGTGTGCAACATCGCGGGGAACAGGCCGATGCCGATGTTGTGCACATTCCAAACGCAGATTCGTACTGCGTCATCTATCAGCTCGAGGCCTTCCCATCACATCGCTTGTGGCTGAACCACAAGCTGGTCTACTCCGGCGGTCATGCTCGCCATAGCATGGCCTTGACCGACCTTCGCAATGAATATGCGTGTCAAGCCCTTTCCGGCTTCGACAACGTCAGGCTGCAGATCAGACGCGACACGCTGACCGAGTTGGGCGATGAACTGTTCGTTCGGCCGCCCGCAAGCCTGGCACTGGACCGAGGAATAGAAGATCTAACGATGCGCCCGTTGATACAGGCGCTTATGCCCTCGCTGGTACGGCGCGAACGGGGCGATGAATTGTTCATCGACCATCTGACGCTGGCCATTGCCGCGCATCTGATGCGTCGGTACGGCCGATCCGGTTCGCTCCCCGCCCCTTATACGACGCGCGGCAAGCTCACGCAAAGCCAGTTCGCCTGCGCGGACGAGTTTGTCAGGGCCCACCTCAGCCAGCCATTCTCACTCTCGGACATCGCTCGCTGCTCCGGCATGTCGCGTGCGACGTTCGCTCGGAGCTTCAAGCAAACCACCGGCATGACACCTTTCGCGTGGGTGCGCGACCGGCGCATCGAACATGCGAAACGGCTGTTGCGCCAGCCCGATCTGACAGTTTCGGAAATTTCTGCCGAATGCGGTTTTGCGGATCAAGGCCACTTGTCTCGCGTGTTTACGCAAGCTGTGGGCGTCAGCCCAAGCACCTGGCGCGCGGGCAAGGGGCATGAAGATCGCCAATACAGGGATCGAAGACGTCTGCCGTGAACGCTGTGACAGCATTGCGCGACGCAGCAGGCCAGTCGGCTCGCCTGCTGCGCCGCGCTGGATCTCGTTGCCTGGTGGATTGGGCGTGTCCTTGGTGTACCCCACCACGCGCAGCGCGGCACGGTTGAGCACGGCGCGGTCGTAGAGGTGCAGGATGAAGACGGGCGTGTCCGGCGCAGCCGCATTGATCTCGTCCAGCTTGGGCAGGCGCTTCTCGGCGAACTGGTGTCGCGTGAAGCCGCCGACCACACGCACCCATTGCGGTGGGGCGTGTTCTGTGCCTGGCGCCTGAGCATGGCCATGGCGTCTGCGACGCTGGGGGCACCATCCCAACACAATTCCATGTTGTAGTTCAGCCCACCGCGGATCACGTGGGTGTGGCTGTCGATCAGCGGCGCTTGGCGATGCCAGTGCGTGAGCTGAAACCTTCGTTTGGCATCGAAGGCCAAGGGCGATTTTCAGCCCTATTGATATTGGATAGACGCGGATTCGATCCAACTAGAACGACCGTCTCGACCCATGGATTTCCGTCTTTCTTTGCGCCGCGGATTGGAAACTTCCATGCATCGCTTTTCGCAGAGTTTCCAGCGTGCTTCAATCTTGAACGACCGTAATCCGCAGGTCCCTCTCTTCACATTTTCCCCGTCACCAGGAGATTCTCATGACAAAGAAGCCCGCCCTTGTTCGCAGAGACGATGCCGTCGTCGCCTTCCTGGACCATCAAACCGGTCTGTTCTCGTTGGTGCGAGATTTCGGGCCCGATGAATTCCGCAACAATGTCCTTGCGCTTGCCGCTACGGCCAAACATTTCAAGCTTCCGACCATCTTGGCCACCAGCATGGAAACCGGCCCGAATGGCGTCATACTTCCTCAACTCAAAGAGTCGTTTCCCGACGCGCCATACATTGCGCGCGCTGGTGAAATCAACGCCTGGGAAAGTCCGGAATTCGTCGCTGCGGTGAAGGCCACCGGGCGAAAGCAACTGATCTTCTCGGGCATCGTCACGGACGTCTGCGTTGCGATGCCTACGCTGGATGCCTTGGCCGAGGGCTTTGAGGTCTTCGTGGTCGTCGATGCTTCAGGAACGTTCAGCCCAGCGGTGCGAGAGGCAACGCACAAGCGGATGGTCGCTGCCGGAGCCCATCTCATCAACTGGTTTGCGCTGGCCTGCGAACTGCAACGGGATTGGCGCAACGCCGGAGAAGGCCTGGCTACCTTGCTCTCCAAGCATCTGCCTGACTACGACAATCTGATGAGTACGGCCAAGAGTCACAGTTGAGCGCAGGGGCTTCCAGCGCAGTGTGTTAGTTATCGCGCCACCCCTTCTGCGGTTGACATGAATTTCATGCATGGACGTCTTGAAGGAAATTTACTTCCGGATTCACCCACACGCAACGTTGCCGCGTGGATGAGAACGACGCCAAGGACCCACATGACAGACGTGGAGAAAGCTCAAGTCCCACCCGCTTCCAGTTGCGTTTACGACAATGCGTCGAAGCATCAATTCGAGCTTGAGTCGGAGGGTGAGCGCGCGGTGGCCATCTACTCGCTGGCAGAAGGGGTCATCACTTTCCTCCACACGCTTGTCCCCGACGCGTTGCGGGGCCGCGGCATCGCCACCCGGCTCGTGCAGGCAGGGCTGGCCTCGGCACGGCAGCGTGGACTGCTTGTGGTCCCGAAGTGTCCCGTCTTCGCTGCCTACATGCGCGCGCACCACGAGACGCACGATCTGCTGGCCGACGAAGGCCGCGCCCTGCTCGGGCTCTGAAGAGATCGCGTCGCCACATGCGCCCCTGCGTCATTCCTGAACTGCGCAGGCAGGACTTTGGCAGCTTGTCCTCGCCGACTTCCGGGGCGTTCATCGTTGCAGAACCGCAAACCCGGTCTGCAGTGAATCCATTTCACGTTCGAACCCGCTCTGGCGGGTTCTTCACTTTCAGGAGCTACTCGAATGAACAAGATCGCAGTCTCGGTAGGCATCGCGCTCATCCAGATGATGGCCGGCGCGGCATTCGCCCAGACAGCCGGGGAAGCTGACCCGGCGCAGGCGAAGGCCCCGCCCACCGCCCCGACGACGCCTGCTGAACGCGCGCAGGCTCGCAAGGTGCGAGGCGCCACCGGCAGGCAAGCGGCCCATGGCCCTCAGATGGGCGAGGGCGATAGCATTCCGGCGGCAACACCCAAGGTCCCCCGCGATCAGCGAAAGCTCGCGAGCGCCACCAGTCGTGCCGCCAATGCGGAAGCGAACCGCGCAGGCAAGTTCCCGCGAGGTGGAAGCGAGGACGCACCGGAACGCCAGAAGCATTGATCGGCGGCTGACCAAGATCCGCCAAGGTGCACGTGCCTGGTGCCCAAGGGTGATTGCTGATCCAAAGGACCTTCGGATCAGGGCGCGGGGTGTCGATGTTTTTCCAGGATTGGCCCTGAAGACGCTGCCCAACAGGGGTGTGAGCACAGTCGGCCGATCCTGTTGAAAACCCCGCTGGAATTTCAGCACATCTCGACTATGTTGTTTTGAGGACGCGTGCATCGAAAGTTTTTCAACCCACGAGTGGCACTGACCCGTGCTCATATTCATTGAAAGGACACCCCATGCCCGCCAAAGCTACCCCCACCCCTGGCGCCAAGCTGCTCACGCCTAAGGACCACACGCTGATCATGATCGACTTCCAGTCGCAGATGTCCTTCGCGACCCATTCGATCGATGCCAACACGCTGCGCACCAACGCCGCCCTGGTCGCCCACGCCGCGGCCGGCTTCGGCGCCTCGACCATCCTGACGACCGTGGCCGAGAAGAGCTTCTCGGGCCCCATGTTCGAGGAGATCACAACTGCCTTTCCCGGCCAGAAGATGATCGACCGTACGTCAATGAACACCTGGGAGGACGCCAACGTCATCGAGGCGATCAACGCGATCGGCAAGAACCGCATCGTGCTGGCGGGCCTGTGGACCAGCGTATGCATCGTCGGGCCGGCGCTGTCGGCGATCGACCAGGGCTTCGAGGTCTA